>NZ_WMBA01000035.1 GCF_009707865.1 Amycolatopsis pithecellobii | reverse complement strand
GTGGTGGGGGAGGGGGCGGTCATGCGGGAACCTCCTGATCGAGCGCGGTGGTTTTGCTTTCCAGCCAGGAAACGGTCCGTTGCAGTCCGATGCGCAGGGGCACGGGATGGATGTCGGGAAAGAGTGAGCGAAGCGTGGCGGGGCAAGCCTGGGAATGGCGGACGTCGCCCCGGCGCGTCGGCTGGTGGCGCATCTCCAGCGAGCGACCGAGAGTTTCCTCGAAGATACGCACCAGGTCGTTGAGCGAGGTGCTGGTGCCGAACGCTAGATTGACTGGCGTCTCGTTAGTGGTCCGTTGACTCACGGCTGCTGCCAGTACTTGCACCACGGTGCCGACGAAGGTGAAGTCTCGGGTTTGCGTGCCGTCGCCGTGGATGGTCAGCGGTTCGCCACGCAAGGCCGCCGAGGCGAACCTCGGGATCACCGCGGCATAGTCGTGATCCGGCGACTGCAACGGCCCGAATACGTTGAAGAACCTGAACGCGATGCTTTCGAGTCCGAAGGAGGACTGGTAGGCGGCCGTATAGGATTCCGCCGCGAGCTTGCTTGCCGCGTAGGGGCTCGCGGGCCGGCACACCAGATCCTCCGTCTTCGGCAGCACGGGATCCCTTCCGTACACCGAACTCGAAGAAGCCACGATGACGTGGGCACCGGTTTCCCTGGCGACGTCGAGCACGGAAACCGTTCCCGTCACGTTGATGTCGTGGCTGCGCCGGGGCGCCTCGATCGACCTGGGCACCGAAGGCACGGCCGCCAGATGGACGATGGTCCCGACCCCGCGGCAGGCGCGCTCCACCTGCTCGGTGTCGTCTACCGAGCCGATCCTGACATCGACGTCGAGCCCGGTGAGGTTCTCGAGGCGGCCCGTGCTCAGGTCGTCCAGCACGATCACGTCATGCCGGTCGGCCAGAGCCCGACAGAGATTGGCACCAATGAATCCAGCACCGCCGGTGACGAGAATCTTCATCAGTGGCTTCCTTCCCATGCTGCGTTCATCGGCAGCGGAGTGGATCCAGGGTTCAGACCGACGGTGCTGCCGGGCGCCGGGTGTTCGGCGATGAGCACGGCCATCGCATGCGCGCAGCCGAGCTCTGACGCACGCGCGTGGACCGTCTCCGGTGCCAGCGGGGGGACGTCGATATGGGAAATGGCGGGGTGGATCGGCCGCCGTCCTTGCTCGCCGTCGCCGAAAAGCTCTTCGTGCACCTTCTCGCCCTTGCTGAGACCGGTGAACACGATTTCCGATTGTCTGCCGAAGACCGTCATCAGCATCTGGGCGAGGTCGGTGATGCGCGCGGGCTCTCCCATGTCGAGCACGAGCGCCTCGCCCGAAGAGCCGATGGCCGCCGCCTGGATCACCAGCTGCACGGCTTCGGGCGTCGTCATGAAGTACCGGGTGGCGTCGGGGTGAGTCACGGTCACCGGGCGGCCCGCCGCCAGTTGCTCGCTGAAGGTGGTCAGCACGGAGCCGCGGCTGCCGAGGACGTTGCCGAACCTGACCGACAGGTAGGTGCCGCCAGTCTTGCCCGCGGCGTCCGCGACGAGCCGCTCGCCGATGCGTTTGGATCGGCCCAGCACACTCGTCGGGTTGGCGGCCTTGTCGGTGGAGATGTTCACGAACCGGCTGACCCCGGCGAGCTGCGCCGCCTCGAGAACGGTGAGCGTACCCAGTACGTTGGTCTTCCACGCTTCCGTTGGATGACGCTCGAGCACCGACAGATGTTTGAGCGCAGCCGCGTGGAACACGACGTCGGGCCGTTGCTGCGTCAGTACCGTGCGGATGGTGTCGCGGTCCCGGATGTCCGCCAGAATCACTTCTGGCGAATCGAGGTGGGCCTGGGCGTGGATGGACAACTGCACGGCATGCAGCGCCGACTCGTCGCGGTCGAGCATCAGCACCTGCGCGGGGGCGAAACGGTGCAGCTGCCGGCAAAGCTCCGACCCGATCGAGCCACCGGCGCCGGTGACCAGCACTCGCGCGCCGGCAAGGTAGCCCGCGATCGAATCCACATCGGTGTTGACCTGTTGACGTCCCAACAGGTCCGCGAGGTCGAGGTCACGCAGGTCGTGTGCGTTCGCCCAAGGCCGGAGGAGATCATCCGGGGCGGGCAATGTCTTGAGTTCGAGTCCCGCGGTTCTGGCTCCGGTCAGGACAGCGCACATTCGCTCCGGATCGGGATCGGAGAGCGCGACCACCACCAACTGGGCCCCGGTCGCGTTCGCGACCGCCGTGAGGTCGCTGCCTGTTCCGCGCACCGCGACACCAGCGATCCGGCTGTGCCGATGCGCCGGATCGTCGTCGAGAACCGCGACCGGCAGTATTTCCCCTGCCGAACCGGACAGCATGGAACGGATGAGCTCCTGCCCGCGGTTTCCGGCGCCGTAAACGATGGCTCGCCGTGCGCGGGACCAGTCCGGCCGTGCTTTCCGCTCGGAGTGGATGCGAACAGCAAGGCGATGACCCAGCGCCAGCGCGAATGCGAGCGGCGCCGCGGTGAGCGCCACCGAGCGTGGCACGGGCGGAGGCGCCGAGACGAGGACGAAACCGAAGACGACCACGCCGGTGAAAGCGTTTACCCGCGCGACGGCGAGCGCCTCCTGGAGACTGCCGGCCTTGTGCCTGCCGAAGTAGAGCCAGGTTGTCACGCTCGCACTCCAGAGCACGGCGACCGCTACCGAGATTGTCCACAGTAGACTGTCGAGATTGATCTGGTGAAAGTCGAACTCGAACCGGAGCCAGGTCGCGACCGTCAGTCCGATTGCCCAGGCGAGGCCGTCGAAGAGCGCGACGGCGCCCGGCGCCAGCCAGCGTGAGCTGCCCGACCGCAATTCCCGTTCTGTCGAAATCGCTGCCATCAGCGTTGCACTCCCTCGGATCGGCACGCCATTTCGCGCACGATTCAGTCGCCCAGGCGCACCGCGGGGGAGTCACCACGTATTCGGGTGCTTGATATGCGCCGGTCAGGATCGTTCGCGAGATTCGATCAGACGCAAACGCCCCGGAGTTCGGGGTCCGGGAGACATCGGGGAGATGCTCAACCTCTGGTCTTCAACGCTAGCATTCGATCGGTTTCAATGGAACTTGTTTCACCGTATCGAGTCCCATTTTGACCATGCTTATCCCAGCTTCTCGTGAGGTGAACTCAAAAAATTGACAAAACTGCGCGCCGTCGCCGCGATGAATTTCACCGATGCCTGGCGCACGTGTGGTGGATGTGGCATCGGGTCGGGAATGTCGTCGATTTCGGCTGGTACATAACGACCAGCTCCGCGTTGTTGTCTAGCCAGCGTTGCAGCGGCTTGGGCTCGGGCAAGGGGATCGTCCGGAATGGACGGACCGCTGATCTCCCCAAGGAGACGAACGAATTCACGGAAACAAAATGCGGTCGCCAGTGCTGACGGTTCCAGCATGACGACGGCTCGACGGTGCTTTCTCTCCGCAGTGAGCACGAGATCGGCACGTGCCACCGTGGCCGCATCGAGCTTGCGCGTGCGAAATTCGCCGGCCGGCCTGTCCAGTCCGTATTCGGCGAGAATGGAAGCGCTACGGCAATCCATCTTCCGGCCCGCGACGGCATCGGTACCGGCGCTCGTGATCGTGAAACTGGCGGCGGCCGTACCCAGCTTTTCCTGCATAAGTTGCCGGCTAATTATCTCCGCGACGGGGGATCGGAACAGGTTGCCGGTGCAGACGAATAGAATCCGGAATTCCGGGCGCAGTCGTCGGCTTGCCGTCATCGTGTCGAATCGCCGAGCGCGGTCCCGGGATGGGCACGCAGGTATCCGTCGATGTCATCGGCCGCTATGCGCCGCCATAATTCGGTGTTGCGGTCCTGATCGAGGTAGACCACGGACTGGGTCCCCTCCCTGCCAAGACCGGATACCGGTGCCGTCAGGAAGGTAATCGCGTTCGCGCTCAGGTCCCGCGACTTCCAGCCGAGCGACCACAGGCTGCTGGTGGCCATGGTGTCGTCGACGGTAACCCATTGCGTGAGCTCGTCGAGGAATCGATACGTCTGCACCGGAGTCGCCAGAAACCCGTTGGCGGCGGCCTTACGTAGCAACGCGCGCAAGGCGTTCTGGTGGCGTTGAACCCGGTCGAGATCACCGGCCGGCAGCCCCTTGCGCTGGCGGACATAGCCCAGGGCCTCGGTGCCATTGAGGTGATTCGGCCCGGCATGCAGGACCTCGGCGCCGAACGTGGTCGTCGTGTCGACTGTGACGTCGATGCCGCCGACGGCGTCAGTGAGCGCCTGGAACCCGGCGAAGTCGATCACGGCGAAATGGTCGATCCGCTGGCCGGTCAAGCCCTCGACCGTGCGTACGAGCAGGGGTGGGCCCCCGAAGGAATAGCTTGCGTTGATTTTCGTCTTTCCGCGTCCCGGCACATCCACCCAGCTGTCGCGCGGAAGAGAGACCACCGTCGCGCCCCGGTGATCCGCGGCGACGTGCAGCACCATGATCACGTCACTGCGCTGGCCTCCAGGCTCCTGGCCGGAGGCGGTGGCAGCGGTGCCGGTGGTCGGCTCGTCGGCGAGCGAGTCGCTGCCGACCAGCAGAATGTTCAGCGCTGCTGTTGGTGGCGGCCGGTCCGCGTCGCTCATTCCGGAGAACACCCCGGGCAAGCGGCGAATCTGGCCGGCGAGGTGTTCAGTGGTCAGGTAGATCCCGGTCGCGGCGATGACCGCCAAGACAATCAAGAGCCCGGCGGCCACCTTGACGACCGATCTCAGCCGGTGCCGATGGGGCACCATTTCCTCCGAGTTCGCAGCCGTTGACTGTTCAGGCATGGCGGTCGACCCCATGGGGCATGGCCTCGACCGGGAGCCGGCCCGCGACCTGGTCGCCGTGGCGTCCGTTTTCGTGATGCGGCGACGCCCGGTGGGCGGGAGCTGCGGAAACGGCGTCCACGGCCATGGTGGCAGTGAGGTCGGTTTCCTCAGTCTGCGGTGCGGAGTAGTACTCGTAATACGAATTGGAGCCAGAATCCGGTGCCATGGTGAACACGGTGCCGAGCAACGGGACCGACACCGTGTCGAGGGCTGTCACCGCCGTCTTGATCTGGTGTTTGGAGGTCTTGCCGTACCGCGCCACCAGAAGCGCTCCGTCGCAGATGGTACCGAGCACGGCGGCGTCGGTGACGGGGAGCAGGGGCGGGGCGTCGAGCAACACCATGTCGTACCGGTCGCGCAGCTCGGCGAGCAGGCCGGCCATATGCCGAGATGCGAGCAGCTCGCTGGGATTGGGCGGGATCGGGCCGCTCGCCAGCACATCGAACGTCGACTTTCCCCACGGCTGCAGCGCCTTGTCCAGTGGCACCCGGCCGGAGAGCACACTGGTCACCCCGACCCCGCCTTCGAGGCCGAGGTAGTCCGTGGCCCGCGGCCGCCGCAGGTCCGATTCCACCAGCACGACCCGGTGCGCCGCCCTGGCGAGCACGATCGCCATATTGCACACGGTCGTCGTCTTGCCCTCTTCGGGAAGCGCACTGGTGATCACGATGGTCTTGCGTGGCTGGTCGACATCGATGAACTGCAGGTTCGTCCGGATCTTGCGGAAGGCCTCCGCGCGTGGCGATTGTGGACGGTCGTGCACAGTCAGTGGATGCTTCGGTACGTCCGGGTCGTGGGCGATGGTGCCCAGATTCGGTGCCATGGTGAGCCGGTGCAGTTCCTCGGTCGATTTCACGGTGGTATCCAGCACCTGGCGTAGCAGGGCGACGCAGTAGCCGGCCACGAGACCCAGTAGTGCGCCGAGGCCGAAATCGAGCATCGGCCGGGGGCTGGTCGGGGTCGTAGGCAGTGCCGCGGGCTCGACGACCCGCGCAGTCACCGCCGAAGGCAGGTTGACCCCGGGCTGTTGTTCGAGCTGGCTGACCATGCGGGTGAAGGCGTTTCCGGTGGCGTCGGCGATGTCCTTCGCGCGTTGCGGGGAAGTGTCCAGCGCCGATGCGGTGAGCAGGACGGTGTCCGGGAGTGCGGCGGCTTGGATCTTGCCGGCGACCTGTTCTGCCGGGAGGTCCAAGCCCAGCTGGGTGACCACGTCCTGGGCGACCCGGTTGCTGGTCAGCAGCCGGGTGTACGACTTCACCTTCTGTTCGGACAGCAGGCTGCCCTGGTACGCGGCGGCCGCGCCGTCGGCCCCGGTTTGGGCCGAAATGTAGATGGTGACCTGCGCCGAGTATTCGCGCGGGCTGGACCATACGATCGCGGCGGCACCGAGAACCCCGGCCAGCAGGCCGAAGAGGACGATCCGCCATCTTTTCCGTGCCACCCGCAGATAGTCGTGCAGGGCCACACTTCACCTCCGGCCATTCGGTCCACGATTTCCTCGGCTGGGACCTGGCCGGAATGAGCGCCCAAATCTTTACACAGATTCGTCGAAGTCCGGCACATGATCACCAGAAGGAGGGGATTGCGGCCAGAAGATTACGCTTCGTAATCACTTGCACGAGGTTGGTGCAATATCTTTTCCTGGGTCTTCGTTGGGTTATCCGGGGCGGTTGGCCTTTTTCTTGCCGTCGTCTTGGCAATTTATGCGGTGACCTGAATGAAATGCATCGTTCGGCGGCTGATCGGGTCACCCGACCTGGGTTGCACAAGGCACCTATGGTCTGGTTCCCCGGTTCAAAGACGAGAAAATCGACTCGATCAACCTGCTCATGGAGACTGATGCAGGAAGGCTGCAACGAAGCGGTAGGTGCAAAAGAAGGTTCTGGCGATATTGGCCCACATTATTGTTGCTGTCGGAAGTAGTTTTATTTCGGCTTCCCGGCCATCCACTGAAAGGGGCGGTAAGCTGTCACAGAGCGTGTTCAACATTGTGTCCAGTTACGACTGAGGGCAGGCGGCAGATCGTCGGCCACTACATGGTCTCGTGGGTGTCGCCCGGCCACGGTGACCACTTCGCGATGCTGACCGGCGTGATCTTCGCCCCGAACGCTCCGCGAAACCCGAGCACGGCGCACTCCGGAGCAGTCCACACGCTGACCGGGTGAGTCCGATCTGGTCCAGATCCCGTGATGACGACATTCGGCGGGTGGAGCGTCCAGCGCCACATCGCAAGCTCGCCCGGGCCCCGGACATCGTCGTGCGCAGGGACGAAGGCGATCGCGACGACGCGCTCAATGTGAGTCTCAGCTTCGCGGGTTGCCCGCGGTAGCCCTTCCTCGCAGCCCGGATCTCGGTGGCCCGGTTCCTCGTCTTTGCTGCGGAGCGCGCGATTCGACCGCGTACCCTTCGGGCGGTGTTTCCAGGTCCTTTCCGGTGCCGCGCCCCACGCCGCGGGCGGTTTCGCGCAAGGCGGGACCGGATGGATCGCAGGCGTGTCGATCCGGCTGACCGACGCGGCTGGCGGTCGATTTCGGCTGGTGGTTCACAGGCGGGGCATCCTCTACGGCTGCCGTTGCCACGGTGGCGGTCCTGACCGCCGAGCTGACTTCATCGGGCCGGTACCCCGACCAGGACGCGGTCGGCGGGATGGCTCTTGGTGACCACGGCACCCGCGCCGACAAAGGTTCTGGCACCCACGACGAGTCCTTGTAGGACACACGCGTTGCTGCCGATGGTGACGTCGTCCTCCAGCACGACGTTGCCCGCGACATTCGCCCCTGGCAGGACAGTGACGAACTCGTGGAGAACGGAGTCGTGCCCGATGGTCGCGTTGTACTGCACCTGCGTGTGTGCGGCCAACCGGGCGCGGGTGGATACGAAGGCATTTGCGAGTACCAGGCAACCGGCTGGGATTTGCACGTCGTGGGCGAGCGTCGCGCGTGGATGCACGACCGCGGTGGGAGCCAGCCCACGGTCGAGCATGCGCTGCGCAAGGCGACGCCGTACCGCGGGATCGGCCACCGCGACGACGAACAGGCCGCCGTCAGTGTCTTCGGGCCGGAGCACGGGTACCTCGTGGATCTCGGTTGCGGTGACATGATCGTCGACCAGGACCAGGTTGCCGGGCCGGCGACCGGCTGCGAACAACGCGTCGAGCACCTCGCGGCCCAAGCCACCGGCACCGACAATGTGGATGGGCGCCGGTCGGCTGGAATTGTGAGTCATGCCAGAGCGTACCTCTACAGGAAGTCGGTCTAATGGGGCTGGCGGCCACCGGAATCTTAGCTTGAAGTTTGACCTTTCTGGTCGGTTGCCGTGGTGACTGGTGTGTTCGTTTGGGTGGTCTTTCCGACGTGGCATACGTTGGCGCGGTTCTTGTTCCGTGAGCTGCGGGGACGGCCCGGGCCGGGGCGGGAGGGTTTCGGAACGCCCGCTGGAAGCGCCATGGTCGGTGACCAATCCACGGGCGAGCCGGAGCCGGGTGCCGGCGGCGATGATCAGCCAGGTCAATCGATCAGCCGCGCGCCGGGTGTGCGGATGCGAGGTTTGGTCCAGCCCGGGGTTTGTTCGAGGAACCGGAAGGTGCGCTCCAGATCGAAGCGGCGCAGGAATATCTGCCACAACCGGTCCACGACGGTGGTGGCGGTGCCGGAGAATCACAGCCCTGCTCGGTCAGGCCTACGGCGGCCATGTGACGTTGGCCAGCGTCGGTTCCGCTGGCACGGAGCCGAGTTCAAGTCAAAGATCCCGTTGGGCGTTCAATACGAAGCGGCCCGACGCAGAGAAGCCACCTGAAATCATGCGGGGGCTCAAGTGGGTGAGCGCGAACACAGTCCCGGTGTCTCGGCTCAATGACGAAGCGGTTCGGCGAGAAGTCCCGGAACAGATCTCACTCAAGCTCGACGGCAAACAGGCCGCAGCGAGGACGGTAAATCGCCAACGAGCGGTTCTCGACAACGCGCTCGACTACGCCGTCGAGCTGAAAGCGCTGACCGCGAACCGGGTTTCGAAAGTGGACTGCGCGGAAAATGGCTCGCGCGATCGATAAGCGCATTGTCATCAACCACGAGCAAGCGAAAAGCTGTTGGCCGGAGTGGCGGCCCAACACGTCGAGGGGCAGCCGCGCCGATCGGCCGGGCCTGCGCTGGTCGCGTGCATGTACTACGCCGCGTTGCGTCCCGAGGAGCGGAACGCGGGCTTGCAATGACCAGAGAAGGGTGGCGCCGGGATCGCCGCTCACGGAGTTGGTGGACGAACCTCTCAGCAAGTTCGGCACCGCGGGCGACTGTTCCGGAGTCTGACGGGCGGAGGCCTGGCGGAATCCACGATTGGCAGGGTCTGGGACAGGGCGCGAAAGCAAGCACTCACCGCGGCGGAATACGAGTCGCCGCTCGTAAGCGCACCTCCGACCTCCGGCACGCGTGCGTGTCTACCTGGCTCGCTGTGGGAGTCCCGTCCACTCAGTGCGCCGTATTGGCCGGTCACTCCGTGGCGGTGCTTCACGCGATCTATGCGCAGGTGATCGCTGGGCTGGAGTCGGCAGCGCACGGGTGGATCGAACGGGGCCGTTCGGGGGCGAACAGGGGGAAGCAGCCGGAGAAGACTGGGTCGGCCCGTCGCCTTGTTTGTACAGGTGAGGGGCCGATTCTGGCTGGTGTGGGGGAGTGCCCCCGGCGCGGCTCGTACAGCATCTACACGAACCCGTACCCGCGGCGAACTGCTGGTCACTGACACGGTTGACGTTGTTCGGCGTCGCCGCCGTCGTTCCGGGGGTAATGCGCGGTGAGCGTCGAGGAGATCATCAAGGAGTGCGCGTGCAGCTTCGTCGTGGCAGCGAAGCCGTTCCTGCACGGGACCATCCGGCACCTCACGCTGTCTGACTACGACATCAGCTCGCTGCGCGTCTTCGCCTGCGGCGGCGCCGACGTACCTCGGAGCTGATCAGGGCCGGGACCCCGACCCTGCGGTGCATGGTCAGCCGGGGTAACGGGTCTACCGGGTACCCCACTGCCACCGCCGCCGACTCCTCGAACGCCGTGAGCAAGCGAGCGCAGACCGACGGGCGGGCCATCGGCGAGGCCGAGTTGCGCCTGGTTCCGGACCGGCGACCTCGCGCGCACCGACTCCGATGGCTACGTCGAGATCATCGGCCGGCGGAAGGACATCATCATCCGCGGCGGCGAGAACATCAGCGCCAAGGGGATCGAGGACCACCTGTTCGAGATCCCAAGATCGCCGTCGAGTAGAGCCACGAGGCCAGCAACACCGTGCCGCAGTACTCGGTGGACTTGTCGGCGAAGGTGCGCGTCGAGATCCTGCCGGACGACGATCTGGTGGACCAGACGCTGACGGCCGGTCCGGCCGCCTGCCGCACCGGTCGGATCGGGGAGGGCAAGGTGTGGGTTACCCCGGTCGACACCATCGTACGGGTGTGCACCGGCGAGCTCGCCCGACGCGATCCAAGCCACACAGCCGCGGTCGACGGTACGCGGTGGACGCCGTACGTCTCACGGCGCCCGAAACCCTCCTTCAACGCGTTCGCCATCACCTCCGAAGGCCCTCTCGCCCAAATCGATCAACACCGGTTGCACCGTTGATCGCAAAGTCCTATCGGTAATGACCGCCTCCGGTTATCAGCGGAATCGGCTTTCGAGCCGCTCGAAGCCCAGGGGGCGGACCACGCGCAAAATCTCCGGGTCGGACAGGCGGGCGTCGATGAGGGTGGGGTCGGAGGTGTACCAATTCCGTTGGGTGTCGAGGTAGTTGTTCATCGCCTCGATCGCGCGCTGTTCGTCGCGGGCACGCAGGCTGGCGATGAGGGCATGGCGGTCGCGGGAGAAATGCAGCGACCGTTCGCGCCAGAACGTCTGATCGCGTTGGGCTAAGGCGTCGGCCTGGAGCCGGATCAGCAACTCGGCGAGGACGCTTTCGATGGCCAGCAGCAGCGGGTTGTGGGCGGCTGCTGACATGCTGATCTGAAAGGCGACGGCGGCGTCGGCGATGTGTTGGAGATCTGATTCGGTGGCCACATCGGCCAGCCGGCGCTCTTGCTGCTCGATCAGGTCGAGATCCTCGTCGGTGGCGCAGCGAACTGCCCGGGCGGCGGAGTAGACGGCCAGGGCTCCCCGCATTTCGAAGACCTCGATGATGCCGACGTGGTCGATCTGCAGCAGCGTGTGCAGGGAGGTCGCGATGAACTGGGTCGGGTCGCCGGTGACGTAGGCGCCGCTGCCGTGGCGTACCTCGACCAGGCCCATCGCTTCCAGCGCGCGCATCGCCTCGCGCACCGTGGGCTGGCTGACCTCGAAGTGGGCGGCGAGTTCGGTCTCGGGGGGTAGGCGCTCGCCGCGTGCCAGCTCGCCGCTGGCGATGCTGTGGCGTAACGACTCGATGATCTCGCGGGTAGCTGTGCGCCGCGTGGCGTTCGTCCGGCTGGTCAGGCTCGCGGCGGCGGGTCTCCTGCTCACCAAGTGATGTTATCGCTGACCCTTGCCGGACAGAAGGTCTGAGTCCTAAAGTGTCCTGGTGACTTCATCGCGGACGTCACCGCGAACCGCAGTGGTCGAAGTTGCACGCTGGCTCGGCGAGGCCTACGAGGCCGCGCCCAACTGGCGGCGGCGCCCCGAGGAGGCCGATGCGGCGCCGGAGCGCACCGCATCGACTTCATCCGGATGCGCTTCCACCGGCCCTCGATCGGCTACGTCAACCGGCGCGGCAGCGAGGGCACAACGAAGAAGGACAAGACCCCGCGTTGCTCGCACGACAAAGTCGACTGGCGACGCGCTCGGGAGGTGGACGTGCGCGCGTATGAGGACCTGGTCCACGAGATCGATCCGGCAGACCCGATCACCCTGCCGGACTGGATACGTATTCCCGTTTCCCGGCTTGACTTCGGCGCGATTGCGCAACGCAACTGCCGGCTGACGCTGCCCCGTTTCTTCCGCGCCGCCGAGGAGTCGGAACAGTTTCGAGCGGCCTTGTTCGCGGCCGCGGAGGAGAACCTCGAAGCGCTACGCGCGGTGGTCTCCGGCGAGGCATCTTTCGCCTCGGTACACCCTGAACATGGGAAGCTGGCTGCGAGCATCAAGGCGCGTTTCGACGTGACGAACACCCAGATGCACCGGGCGTATCGCTGGGCGGCTGACCGGGTCTTCTGGGACTGCTTGAAAGCGATGGAAGCAGTGATCGACGAGACGAAGGTTGCCGGCTGCGAGATCGTCCCCGGGATCCTGGCCTTCACTCAGATGTTCGCCGAGTGGCGGGACCGGATCATAGACCCGGCGTCGGAAGTGCACCGACTCGGAGAGGAGAAGCTGCGCGGGTCGCCCGAGCACCTGCGCAGGGACGCGGTGCGGGCCCTCCTGCGCGGAGATTCGGTCGAGTCCGCGGTCAACCTCCATTACGACATGACCGCCACACACATCGCGATCTTCCTGCCCCACTGCAGCGAGGCGGCTGCCCGGCCGGTGGTCAACCTTCTGCGGCAGGCCCTTCACGTCACCGGCCACCTCGTGGTTCCCTTCAGCATTTCCTCCACTATGGCCTGGCTCACCACCAACAGATCGCTCACACCGAGCTGGCGAGAGGCGGTGAAGGGCTGCCTCGAGCAGTTCGAGGTGGCAGCATCGGTCAGCGAGCCCAGCTCCGGGCTGGAGGGCTTCCGACGCACCTTCCAGGAGACGAATGCCGTCGAGGAGCTGCGCACATACGCTGGAGTCGCGGCCTCGCGCATCCTGCTCTATCACAACGTCCGACTCGAGTGCTTCTTCCTCACCGACCGTGCGGCCGCACGCGCCTTCGTCGAGGCAGAGCTGGGCGAGCTGCGAGGTACTTCGCCAATGAAACAAGAGCTCCGGGCCACGGTCTCGTTGTTCCTGGAGAAGGGGAGCATCGTTGCTGCCGCAGCGGATCTGGTGCTTCACGAGCACACGGTGCGCAATCGTCTTCGCCGCGCGGAGGAATACCTTCGCCACCCGCTGACCTCGCGCCGAGCCGAAGTCCAGGTCGCGCTGAGGCTGTACAACTTCGCGATGGTGGACGACGGCTCATAGGGCGTCGTGATCCCCGCACCGGCCGCGTATCCGTGCGGCGATGACGGAAAGCGCGCGCACTGGGGGGCAAGACGGCCGCTTTGCTCCAGTGACCCGGGCCGACGGAGACGCGACACTATTCGCGAACGAGGTGGCCGTACTCCGCGATCGCCCCCGGCCAGAACATTCCGCACACCACGAGGACGTAGTCCATGCAACTTCACCATGACCACAGACTTCGCTTTCTTCGACACATACAGAGGGAAGACTGCGGCTGGATGAGCGACCGGAGGCCACGATCATGACCCAGGGCCTTGCCCGCCCGGAGACCGGCGCCGGAGACTCCGGCGATTACGTTGCCCGGGCCCGGGATATCGCACCGATCATCAATGCCGAGGCCGATGGCATGGAGGACCTCCGTGGGGTGTCTCCGGCCGTCGTCGCGGCGCTGCGCGAACAGCGGATCTTCTGGATGCTGGTACCCCGCGAGTGGGGTGGCGGCGGGTTGGGAATCGTCGAGACGTTCAAGGTTATCGAGGAATTGGCCCGGGCCGATGGTTCCACGGGCTGGGTGATGATGGCCAATGTCTCCGGCACCGGCGTCGCCGCCGGCTATCTCGGCGACGCCGGTGCCCGGGTGCTGTTCGCCGGCCCGGACAAGGGGATCATCGCTGGGATGTTCCTGCCCGTCGGCCGCGGTGTGCGTGTCGAGGGCGGGTACCGGGTGACCGGCAAGTACGGCTTCGCCAGCGGCTCCGGCCATGCGTCCTGGATGGGCGCCGGTTTCGCGGTGTATGACGAGGACGGCAACCCGGAGACTTCCGTCGACGGCTCGCCGGTCCACAGGCTGGGGTTCGTGCCCCGCGACGAGGTGAAGTTCCTCGGCGGTTGGAACGTCATGGGCATGGTGGCCACCGGCAGCGACGATTACTCGGTGACCGAGGTGTTCGTGCCCGAGGCCCGCACAATGGATACCTTTTCCACCACTCCGGTGCGCAGCGAAGCGGTGTACTCGCTTGGGCTGGTCGCCATGGCCGTGGGCGGGCACGGGCCAGTGGCGCTCGGCATCGCTCGGCGCGCGCTGGAGGAGGTCGCCCATATCGCAGCGGTCAAGACCCGGCCGGGCTACCCGTCGGTGATCGGCGACAACGACATGTTCCGCCGCGAGTTCGCCACCCACGAGGCGCTACTGCAGGCCGCCCGCCGCTACGTCTACGAAGTATGCGCTGAGGCAGAAGCCCAGGCGGCTGCCGGTGGGGTATCCGATGTACAGCGCGCCCGGTTGCGTCAGGCTGTCACATGGGTAGTCGGTGTCGCGCGAGACATCGTGAACTGGGCCTTCAATTGGGGTGGTAGCGCCTCGATCCGTAATCCCAGCGTGCTCGGTCGCTGCCTGCGGGACATCTCCGTCGGCGCCACGCACATGATGGTCGAGCCGATGACCATGGTCGAGGCGGCCGGGCCGATCCTCGCCACCTACCTGGAGGACTGAACAAGGAGCTGGCCGAGCTCCTCGGCCGACGCGACGCGTCGGAGGAAAACCTCCTGTGTGGAGCCGAGCGTCGAAGCCATGTGAAGGGAAGCGATGATGCAGTCCGCAGTACGAAAGTCTCCAGTACCCGCCGCCACCGGCGATACCTTCCGTGCCCGATACGCGGCGGAGTCCTCGGAAGGGCTTGTGAGTGTACACAGTGGCCAGTCATGCCACTGTCGAGCCTTGACGAGGTGTCCGGCGAGCCGTTCGAGGCGGACATGTCGCCGTGTTCGTTCGGGTTCTGCGCGCCCTTCGTATGAAAGGCGTCCGGGCAGCGGAGCGTTCGGGTTGCCGGCGGGCACCGCCTTGACCGGAGAGTGCCGGAGCGGGTATGTCATGGACACTCCGTGGTCGTGTCATGGAGCCGTAACGTGAGCCGTTGCGGGCTGCCCGGGCCACAACATCCTGGTGCAGCAGGAGCGAGTGCCGAACCCGCCTGGTTGGTTCACGTCGTCTGCGTGGCTCTCCCCGCGGCAGCACTGCGCCTCCTTCGTTCAATGACGGAGAGCGGAAGTGAGAGCGATGAAGGTAACCGTCGTAGTCGGCAACCCCAAACCACGATCGCGTACCCGGCAGGTGGCAGAGGCGTTGACGAACAAGCTTGTCAGGCCGTCATCTGACGTACGGGTCATCGACCTCGCCGATCATCTGGCCGTTTTCGCGAACCCGACCTACAAGGCGACGTTCACCGGCATCCTGAAGGGCTTTCTGGACCGTTACCCTGCGGCCGGGCTGACGGGAGTGACCGCGATCCCGGCTCTGACCGGGCGGATGCGACGCACTCGATGGGCGCCGAGGTGCACCTCGCGCCGTTGTTGGTCGAGCTGGGCGCACAGGTCCCGGGGCGGGGCTGGTACTTCATGATGTCCGCAATGGACCAGCTGGACAAGCTTGCCGATGAGGCCGCGATTCGTTACGCGGAAACGATCACCCGTTACGCGCGGCTCGCCGAGGGGGTGCGATCGGTATGACTGAGTTGCCCAGGCCGGTGTTCGACGACCGGACCTTCCGGGACGCGCTGGGACACTACGCCTCCGGTATCACCGTGATTTCCGGACTGACTGCCGCCGGGACGCCGACAGGGTTCACGTGTCAGTCGTTCTACAGCGTGTCGATCACGCCGCCGCTGGTGTCGTTCAGCGTCGGCGTCGGTTCCACGTCCTACCCGCTGCTTCGCGACATTGGCCGGTTTGCGGTGAATGTGCTCGCCGGTGATCAACATGAGCTGGCGAGCCAGTTCGCCCGCAGTGGCGCCGACAAATGGGAAGGCGTCGAGTGGTCGCGCAGCACGAACGGTAGCCCCATCATTGCCGGAAGCCTGATGTGGCTCGACTGCGACCTCCACGCCGAGCACCCGGCGGGTGATCATTTCATGGTGGTCGGGCGCGTGGTGCAGATGAGCCCCCGTGAATGGCATACCGGAGAACCGCTTTTGTACTTCAGGGGTCGTTTCCACCACCTGTCGCCGACGTGGGAACCGGCGTGACCGAGCGCCTTTCGACCGGTGTGGATTCTGCCGGCACCTTCGACCCGATCGAGCGCGAGCACCGATCTGGCTGCGGGGAAGGCCATCGTCATTGTGGATCGTCATGGACAGGGCGAGCTCGTGTTCGCAGCGGCGCTCGCCACGACGGCGCTGGTACGGTCGCTACGGCGATCCGCCGGGATGGTCGGTGTTGCCATGCCTGCCTCGGCGTGTGCCAGGCTCGGGCTGGTGCGCAGAACGAGCGCGGACCATCCGCGTCCTCGCCGATCCCATTACCGGCGCGGCGGACCTCGCCCAGCCGGGCAGTGTGTTCGCGCTCCGCGCACACGACGCCGGCGTGCTGGCGAGGCCATGCCATGTCGAGGCCGCCCTTGAGCTGGCCCGGCTGGCGGGCGTCGGCGACGCCGCGGTGCTGTGCCGTGTCGCCGACGACGGTGGATGCCCGCGCCTGCGCGAGTTCGCCGACCGGCAAGGACTGGCGCTTGGCGAACGCCATGACCGGCCGCGAGATCCTCGCGCTCGTCCTGGGCGACATCCCGGGAAGACCTGCGCTCGTGCGGGTGCACCATGAATGCCCGCGCGGCGATACCTTCGGCGCTGAATGCGACTGCCAGGAACTCCTGCACAGGCACGTGGATGCCGTCTCCGCGGCCGGAACCGGCGTGTTGATCTATTTGCGAAGCAGCGGCAACGGGTGCGCTCACAACAGTCCACCAGGGCTCGTGACAGGCACAGGCAACCACTTGAGATTCCGTGCCGATGCAACAGATCCCGGCGCGCCCCTACCGCTCCGTCACTGCGCTTGGCGGTCCTTCGTCGTGTCGAGGAAACCACCCGGCCCCGCAATGACAGAAAGCGTGAGTTTCGGGGGGCAAGACGGCCGCTTTGCTCCAGTGACCCGGGCCGGCTGCCACGGAATAGTTGGCGTATACGAGGTGTGCCGTTCCGCGACATAGGGGTCGCTACGGCAACTCGAGACCAGCAAGAACAGAGGCACAAGAATGGCAGTTCGGCGGAGCTATTTTCAGACTGCATGGGTCGTTCAGGACTTGGCGACAGCCATCCCCAGATGGCTTGAGCAAGCCCTCGTGGGCCCATTCTTCGTGCTCCCGCACTCGCGGATTGATGATGCCGTTTATCGCGGATCTCCCGTGACGCCCGATATCAGTGTGGCCGTCGCGCAGGTCGGACCGATGCAAGTTGAACTCATCGAGCAACATGACAAGGAGCCGTCGCCCTTCACTGTCGAACTACCGAGTATGGGCCTACATCATCATATCGCCGCTACGACCGATGATCTCGATGCGGACATCGAACACTACGCCAGTCAGGGAGTCGAGGCTGTATTCACGGGCCTCGTTGGTGACGCGCGTTTCGCCTTTTTCGACACCAGGTCTTCGCTCGGCTTCATGACCGAGATAATGGAACACAGTCCAGCTGTAGAGGAACTTTTCGGGCTCGTTGCCCGGGTCGGCGCAGAGTGGGACGGCTCCGATCCTATCCGCATGTTGCCTGGTTAAGGGCCCGGAAGAATATCAGTAATCCCGCCAAACCTCACGAGGAGAGTCGCACCATGAGCTTCACCGCCCGCGATTTTGTGGTCGGCCCGGAGGACAGCCTGTGGGGCTCGGATAGCCCGCTGCCCGGCGGCGTCGACATGCAACTGCTGGCCGGCGCTGACCACACCGAGGGCCGCTTCGCCCTGGTCCGGCAAACCATCGCCGTCGACGAGGTTTATCGCCACGTCCACGAAAACGAGGACGAGTCGCTCTACCTGACGGAGGGCGAGATCACCGTGTCCGTGGGGGATAAGTCCTACGACCTGACGCCCGGGTCGTTCATCTTCCTGCCGAAGGGCGTCCCGCATGCGATCAAACCGCACACCCCGACCTTCAAGGGCCTGTCGGTGTGCTCGCCCGGTACCTACTTTCAGGCTTGCATGGAGGAGTTGCTCGCCTTCACCAAGGCCGGCAACGAGCTGACCGCTGAGGCGCTTATCGAGATCCAGGGACGGCACGGCATCCGGAACGTCTCCGACGACGGCCAGTGGTACAGCGTGGACCGTAAGTAGACGCCTGTCGCTCGGCGCACCGCCGCTGTCACCGATGCGGAGCTTCTTCCCCGATCCACTTGATCGACTACGTCCCGCTTCGCCGCGAGCCGGCTATATGCCGCTCGGCGCCTGGCGTTGGCCCTCATGGTCATCTGGGCAACCTTCACGGTGACCTTCATCATCCTCTATGCGGTGCCCGGTGATCGCTCCGGCGATCCCGTGCAAACAATCCGCTTTGGCTAGAAGGACAACCATCATGCATACCCCCGAAGAGACATTCCGTGCCATGCTCGACGCCGCTGTCCGGCTGCAGAACGGTGACCAAAGTCAGGTCGACGAACTGGCCGGGTTCTACGCCGAAGAAACCAACGTGCGACACCCGCTGGCCCCGCTCGGCGACACCCCGTTGCTCAGCCGCGAAGCACTTCGCCAGCACTTCGCCGCAGCAGGGCAGGCCGGGTTGCCGGGCCTTCGCATCGAGGACATACGTGTCCACCACACTGCCGACCCCGAGGTCGTCATCGGCGAGTTCATCTACCGCGGCGACGGAGGCTGGTCCGCGCCGAACATCATCGTCTTCCGGATCCGCGATGGGCTGATCGTCGAGTCGCGGGACTACATCGACCACCTCGGGCTGGCTCGTGCCACGAACATGGTCGACGCCCTCTGCGCCCAGCTGACCACCGCGGCAGCGCCCGACGCGCAGCGCGGACCACAGCTGGCCCCGCAGCTCGACCCGCAGTTCGCCGAGGTGCTCGCGCGGGTCGCCGCGGCGGGCGTGATGCCGCTGGTGCGCGGGACGGCGCAGGAGACGCGGGAGCGACACCGCGCGCTGACGATGGCCCGGCGCGGTCCCGAGTTCGTCCCGGAGACCGTCGCCGAGGTGCGCGACGAGCGGATCCCGGGCGGTGCCGGTGAGCTGCCGGTGCGCGTGTACGTCCCGGCGCACGACCGCGGGCGGGTCGTCACCTACCTGCACGGTGGCGGGTTCGTCGTGGGCGACCTCGATACGCACGACCCGGTGTGCAGGCGGGTGGCCAACGCGGTCGGCGCGGTCGTGGTCTCGGTCGACTACCGGCTTGCGCCCGAGCACCGCCACCCTGCCGCCGTCGACGACGCCCTGGCCGGACTGGCGTGGTCAGCGCGCACGTTTCCTCAGCGCGTGCCCGGGATCGCGGGCGACAGCGCGGGCGCGACCCTGGCCGCCATCGCCGCACTGGCCGTGCGTGGCACCCCCGATGCGCCGGCCGCCCAGCTGTTGCTCTACCCCCAGACCGATCCGACGCTATCGCAGCCGTCCGTGCAGGCCAACGGCGAGGGCTACCTCCTGACCCGGACTGAACTGGAGGCTTTCAACGGCTGGTACCGCTCGGGCACATCGGCCGACGCGTCGCTGGCGCTGCTGGACACCGACGTGGCCGGCGCGCCGCCCGCCGTCGTCGCGACGGCGCAGTTCGACCCGCTGCGCGACGAGGGCGACGCCTACGCCGCACGGCTCGCCGTCGCCGGGGTGCCGGTGCGCCACCTGCCAGGGCCCGGCCTGATCCATGGCTGGTTCGCCATGCTCGGCGTGTCCGCAGCCGCCGACGCACAGGCCGTGGCGGTGCTCTCGGCGTTCGGCGAGTTGCTGGGCGGGTGAGCCCGTTAATGATCCGTACGGCGATGGCGAGGCGGCCGCCGCCGACGACGACCGCGTTCAACTGAAGGGACAATGCTTGTGATCTCCGATCCAACGACCGCAATGCGCGGGCCTCGAGAAGCTCAGAGAGGGCGCCTGGCAGGCCTTACCACCGTCGTCACGGGTGGGAGCCGAGGCATTGGCCTCGGTATCGCCGACGCATTCGCCCGGGAAGGCGCCGCTGTCGGTGTGGTGGCGACCCGGGCAGAAACGTTGGAGTCGGCGTCGATGCAGATCGCGGCCCACGGTCAAAAGGTCCACACAGTGGTACTGGACGTGAGCGACCGGGACGCGTGCTTCGCGGCGGCCGTGTCGATCGCCGAGGCCCTCGGCCCGATCGATGTCCTGGTCAACAACGCCGCGACCTATATCCCCAAGAGATTCCTCGACTACGAGATCGAGGACGTGCGCCGGACGATGGAGGTCAACCTGTACGGCGCGCTCCACCTGACCCAGGCCACCGCTCCGGGCATGCTCGACCGCGGCTACGGCCGCATCATCAACGTGGCCTCGACGGCCGGCAAGTGGGCGTCGTTCAACCAGTGCGCGTACAACATGTCCAAGCACGGGCTCGTCGGCATGACGCGATGCACCGCGCTCGAATGGGCAGGTTCCGGGGTTACGGTCAACGCGATCTGCCCCGGTCTTGTCGACACCGAGTTGGTCGACCAGCTCTTCCGCGACCAGGCCGCGCTTCGCGGCGTGTCCGAGGACGAGATTCGCGCCGGCATCATGGCCCGCGTCCCGAGCCGCCGGTTGACCCCGGTCGAGCAGATCGGGCATCTCGCGGTCTATCTGGCGTCGCCGGAATCGGCCCACATGACCGGTCAGTCGCTGAGTGTCGACGACGGCATGCTGTTCGTCTAGGGGGCGGCTGATGGATGAAGTCTTCATCATCGGAAGTTGGTCAACGACCATCGGCCGCAAGCCGGCCGACTCGTTCCTCGACCTCACCCGTGCCGCCGTCGTCGGCGCGATCGAGGACGCGGGAGTCCCGGACATCGGGCAGGAGATCGGGTCGGCGTGGTTCGGAAACGTGCTGATGGACTTCTGGGGGCAGCACAGCACGCGTGGGCACTTCTGCTTGGTGCCCCTCGAGGAGGAGGGCGTGCTCGCCCGGCGATTGCCGATCGTCAACGTGGAGGGTGGCTGTGCCACCGGGTCCATGGCCCTACACGGAGCGATCAAGGACATCCGTAGCGGGGAATGCGAGCTGTCGCTGGCCATCGGGGTGGAGAAGACGTTCTTGCCCCATGCCTCGTCCGCCGAGACGTTCCAGATGTTCAGAGCAGGCGAGAACAGCTTCGCGCCGGAGCGGACGATCGCGTGCTACAACGACCTGCTGCGGCCGTTGGGGCGACGCCTCCAGACCGGGGCTGATCGGTCAATGTTCATGGACACCTACGCCGCACAGGCTCTCGCGTACACGCATCGGTTCGGCATGACGGAGCGGCAACTGGCGGTGGTCGCCGCCAAGAACCACAACTTCGCGATCGACAACGAGCGTGCGCAGTACCGCTTCGCGATGACCGTGGACGACGTGCTTGAAGACCGGCTCGTGTCGCCGCCGTTGACACGCGCGATGTGCGCCCCGATCGGTGACGGCGCGGCCGCGATTCTCGTGTGCTCGGCCGACTTCCTCGACGGCTGCGCGCCGCAGGTCCGGGCGCGCGCGGTACGCGTGGCCGGCACGGCGATGACGAGCGGCATTCACCGCCGTCCCGAGGATCTCGGTCTCAGCCGGATGGCTGCTGATCGTGCTTACGCACGGGCGGGGATCGTTCCGGCCGACATCGATGTCGCCGAGTTGCACGACGCGACGTCCTTCGGCGAGATCTACCAATGCGAGATGATGCGCTTCTGCGACGTCGGCGATGGTGGAGCCTTCGCAGAGGCGCAGGAGACGGCGCTCGGTGGCTCGATCCCGATCAACACGTCCGGAGGGCTGGTGTCCAAAGGACACCCCATCGGCGCGACAGGCGTGTCGATGACGCACGAGATCGTCGTGCAGCTCCGCGGTGAGGCCGGGCCCCGCCAGGTCACCGGCGCGCGCACCGGCTTGATCGAGAACGGCGGCGGGATCATGGGTCTCGAGGAAGCCGCGTGTTGCGTGACGATCCTGTCGACCGCGTGACATGAATGCCGGTCCCAATCCCGTGAAGATCTTCGCGTTGATCGCGCGGCATACGCCACTGATCTCCGTCGCGGGCCTGCAATCCGCAGGCGAGGACCGCAGCCGACGAGAAAGGTATGGCCAATGAGGGTCATCGAGTACTTCGACAAGTGCGTTCTGAGGTCTCCGTCCGCGGACCTCGTCGCCGGACACGACGTTCGGTACACCTACGCCGAGGGTAAGGCCTTCTCCGAGCGCTTCGCGGCGGCGCTGCACGCCGACGGTATGGGCCCGGGAGACGGCGTCGGTCTTCTGGCACCGAATCATCCGTTGGTGTTCCTCGCTATGCTCGGTCTCTGGCGCGCCGGCGGCGTGTGGACGCCGCTCACCACAACGAAGAAGGCGGCGGCGCACGTCGACCTGGTGGGGCACGTGGGGACGAGGTGGATCTTCTACCATTCGTCGATGACGGCGACGGTGGAGCAGATCCGTCGCGTCTCACCTGTGCGGCGGTTCGTGTGCTTCGATCGGGAGAACGCCGGCGACCTCTCGCTCGAGCAGTTCCTGGCCCTCGGACACGACGAGCCCGCGCCCGATCTGGGCGATCCATTCGGCGCCCCGAACGCGGTGGCGGCCATCGTGGGGACGGGGGGAACGACCGGGCGTTCGAAGGCCGTTGTCCTCACGAACCAGGTGTTCGCGACGGCGTTCGAGGCTGGCGCGCAATGCTTTCCGCAGCGCGGGAAACTCGTGAACTTGGCGGTCGCGCCGTTGACGCATGGTGCCGGAATGACCGCGGCGATGCTGTCGGCCCTCGGAGCGACAATCGTCGTCCACGAGCGCTTCGACGCGGGGGAGACCTTGGCCGCCATCGAGCGTGAGCACGTGACGCACATGTTCCTCCCGCCCACCGCGTACTACGCGATGCTGGACCACCCGGACCTCGATCGTCGTGATCTCAGCAGCCTGCAGATGCTGCTCGTCTCCGCCGCACCGGTCGCACCGGAGAAACTCCGTGAGGGCGTGAAGCGTATTGGACCGTGCCTGGCGTCCTGTTGGGGGCAGACCGAGGCACCGAATCTCCTCACCTGGCTTGCGCCGGAGGTGATCGCGGAGGCCGCGGCCGGCGTCCATCCTGAGCGGCTGGGCAGCTGTGGCGTCGCCACTATGCAGTCGCACGTCGCGGTGATGGCCGACGACGGACGACTACTCGGCACCGGTGAGCGGGGAGAACTCGTCGCGCGCGGCAGGCTCGTCTCGCCAGGCTACTTCGACAACACCGTCGCGACGACCGAGGCTCACGAGCACCAGTGGCATCACACCGGTGACATCGGTTACGTCGACGACGACGGGTACTTCTACATCGTCGACCGCAAGAAGGACGTGATCATCAGCGGCGGCTTCAACGTCTACTCCGCCGAGGTGGAGGCCGCGATCCTGTCCCGGCCGGACGTGCTCGAATGCGCCGTGGTCGGCCTCCGTGATGACTACTGGGGGGAGCGCGTCACCGCGGTCGTGGTGATGCGCGCCGGCGAGGCGGCAGACAGCGACGGCATCATCCAGATGTGCAAGTCCCTCTTGGGCAGCGTGCAGGCCCCCAAACAGGTCGTGGTTCGCGACCATCTCCCGCGCACCGCGCTCGGAAAGATCGACAAGCGTGCTTTGCGCGAAGAGCTGAACGTATGAGGCCGTAAAGTTGGTGACGCCTGTGTGAGTCGGGTGGCGGGTGGGTGGTGTCCGGCGTGCTTTGGGAAGCAGATCGATTCCGGTGGTCCGGGACGGCACCGGGGTGGCGTGAGCGCTTCCGTGGGGATCACGCCGCACGGCCCCTCGCTGCCCGTCGGTCTCGTCCTCGCGTCCGCCGGCAAAGCCATCAGCCAGAACAACGGCCTGGCGGGCGGATATCCGGGCAACAGCGGTCGCGAAGTCATCACCCGCGACGCGGACGTCACGACGATGCTCGCAAACGGGGTCATGCCGGTCTCGCTCGACGAGTTCGACGGGAACCCGGAAGTGCAGCCCTGTTACGGGCAGACGTATGTCGCCCCCGGCGAGGTGTTCTCCATGTTCTGGCAGTGTCGAGCGTCTTGGTCGACGTGCGTGATGGTCTGGTCGGCTCTGCCGCTGCCAGCGATCTGTACGGCGTGGTGATCGACCAGGACGGGCACGTCGACGAGTCCGACGAGTCCGCGACCGCGGCCCGACGGGCCGCCATCAGAGCCGCGAGGCGCCGGAACGATCACCGCTGGAGTCAGCTCCAAGATCGTGTCACCGATGCGATCCGGTTCGAGATTGGTTCGTATGACCGGCCAGCGAAGATGGGTTGCTGCTTGGGACGTGATCGGTCAGATCGGGGTCGGCGTCCACAGTCCGGCATCTGGCGGGGTCCGGTGCCAGAGGGCGAACAGGTCCTCGCCCGGACCGGCCGTGCCCCACCGGTCGGCGTAGTCGGGCGTCGCCGGCCACACGCGCGGCACCCAGCTGTCCTCATCCGGGATTTGCTCCAGCGCGGTCGTGTACTCGACCACGACGTCATCCGGGGCGGCGAAGTAGGAATAGACGTTGTCGCCCGAGCTGTGCCGGCCCGGTCCCCACAGCGGCTCGTGCCCGTGGCGCATCATCCGGCCGGTGCCGCGCATGTACTCGTCGAGCCCGCGCATCTCGAAGGACACGTGGTTCAGACCGATGTGCGGCGCATGCGTGATCGCCAGGCTGTGGTGGTTTTCCGAGCAGCGCAGGAAGCACATTCGGTCCTCGAGCCAGTCCGACAGCCGTAATCCGAGGTAGCTCTCGTAGAAGGCCATCGCCCCGGCGACGTTGGTGCTGTTGAGCACGACGTGGCTGAGCCGCTGCGGCACAGACTCGCGCTCCTCGAGTTCGCGGTAGGGCTTGTCGGCGACCTCCGCCGACACCTCGATCAGCCGACCCTCCGGGTCGAAGAACCGGAACCCGTAACCGCCGCCTGGCGTGACGAGCACGCCTGGCTCTGACGCCAGGCGCACACCGTCACGCGCGAGCGTGGCGGCCAGCTCGTCCACGGCCGCGAGCGACCGCGCCCCGAAACCAATGATGTCCGTCCGCCGCTCGGTCGCGGCCCGGACCCGGATCACGAAGGGCTCGGGGCTGCCGACCGCACCGAGGAAAACGACGTCACCGTCGCTCGCGACCGGGTAAAGTCCCCAGATGCCCTCGTAGAAGGCGACCGTCGAACGCAGGTTCTCGGTGGCGAGCGCGACGTAGCGCAGGTGGGTGATCGGCGAACGGGCGGCGCGTACGGACGGCGCTTCGCCGCTTTGGGGGGCGGGCGGCGGGAGCGGCGGTTCGGCCAGCGGCGACGGAACGGCGACGTCGACTGGTGCGCCGGACGTGACTGTCATGAGGGCCTCCGATTGGGTGGGGTCAGGCCGGCGCGTTGAGCATCCGGTCGGTCTGCTGGGACTGTGCAGGCAGGTGCTTGCGCATCCCCGCGTACGCGTCACGGCGATTGGTCTCGTCGATACTCATCTCGGCGGCGAGAATCGCGTAGGAAAGGTCCTGCACCAGCTTCACGCGCGGGTACCGGCGCTGCTGGAAGCGCTCGAGCCGCTCCTCGACGCTTTCCTGCCCGGTCAGTTCCTCAGCCAGCACGACGGCGTCCTCGAGCGCCATCGCTGCGCCCTGCGACGTGTGCGGTGCGCAGGCGTGGGCGGCGTCGCCGAGCACGCCGACCCGGCCACGGAACCACGGCAGTGGGAGCGTGATGTCGGAGATCGGGCTCCACACTATGGCGGCCGAGCCGGCGCCGAGGCCGTCGCGGACCTGCCCGGGCAGCGAGTCGTCAGCGAATCGGGTCATCCGCTCGCGCAAGATCTCCTGGAACCGCGCGGGGTTGTGGACAGTGCCCGCGGGATCGCCGGTCACGAGGAACATGTACATCGTCTCGGCGCTGAGTGGGCAGAAACCGGCTTTGGCTCCGGGCGCTTGGTACACGCGGATCCCGATGATGTCGGCCGGGCGTGGCAGGGTGATCCGGAAGACACCGAACCCGGTGTAGGTCGCGTCGTACTTCGGCCCGAATAGCCGGCGCCGTGTGGGCGAATGGATGCCGTCAAACGCGGCGACCAGGTCGTAGCGCTCGCTGCGGCCGTCGCTGAGTCGTACATCGACGAGGTCGCCCCGGTCGTTGAAGGACTGGACCGTGGTGCCGTAGTGGATCTTCACGCGACGCCGCTCCGTCGCACCGATCAGCGCGCGGTGCAGGTCGACCCGCGAGAGCGCGTTGTTGGCCGGGACATCTGGGTCGGGTGCGCTCGGCACATGCACGATGAACTCGCCGTCGCCGTCGTAGAAGTCGGCATGGCCGAACTGGAAGCCGGCCGAGAGCACCTCATCCAGCAGCCCCAGCGAACGCAGCGCACGCAGGCCGTTCGCGGGCACGTTGATGCCCACGCCGTAGACGGAGAAACTCGCCTTTTTTTCGACGACATCGACTTCGACACCGCGGTCGGCCAATGCAATCGCGGCTCCCAGGCCACCGATGCCGCCACCCACTACGAGAACCTTCACCGCTGCCTCCTCGCACCGTTACGGAGTGGTGCCATCGGAATTACGCTAGGACGGGTCGCACAGCCTGAACCAGCCAATCTTGGCGATGCTCGTTATCGACGGTGTCGATAACGAGCCGGTGTTCTGGCAGGATGCGCGCATGGATGTCTCGGCCACCCTACGACGCGCGGACCTCAACCTGGTGGTGCCGCTCAACGCGCTGCTCGAACACCGCCACGTCACGCGCGCTGCCGAGTCAATCGGCATCGGACAGCCGGCGATGAGCGCGGCTTTGGCCCGGCTCCGCCGGATGTTCGACGATCCGCTGCTCGTCCGCAACGGCCGCGTCCACGAGCTGACCCCGGTGGCGCAGTCGCTGGTCGAACCGGTCCATGTCGCGCTCACCGGCCTCGAGCAGTTGCTCGTCACGAAGCCGCACTTCGACGCGGCGGTGGACACCCACACCTTCACCGTCGTCGCCAGCGACTATGTGACGGTGATCCTGCTCCGGCCGCTACTCGAGCGGCTTTACGCCGAGGCGCCGCACGTCGCCGTCAACGTGGCCCCGGTCAGTGGAGCGACCGCGGCCGAGCTTGACCACGCGCAGGTCGACCTGGTGATCATGCCTGGCGAATTGGCTACCCCGGACCTGCGGCGGTTCCCGCAGCGGGCACTGTTCACCGACCGCTACATCGCTGCCGTCTGGAACCAGCACCGCGAGGTCACCGGCGAGGTGCTGGACCGCGATCAGCTCGAGCGGCTGCGCTACGTGCGCTACAACGCCGCGCCGGGCGGCGCGGCCTTCGTCGACATCCAGCTCGACCGGCTGGGCATCCGGCCGAACGTCGCGCTCTCGACGTTGAGCTTTGTCCTCGTCCCGTTCCTGCTGCCGGGCACCTCGCTGTTCGCCTTCGTCCACGAACGCCTGGTGCGCACGTCGCCACTGCGGCGCGAACTGAAAATCCTCGAACCCCCGGTGCCGCTGCAACCACTCGTCGAGACGATGTACTGGCACCCGGTATTCCATAACGATCCTGCGCACCACTGGCTGCGCGAACGCATAGCGACGCTGGCCGCGAACCTCTGACCAACATCGACGGCATCGATGATCGTCATCGGCGACAGCTGATTCCAGTCGGCTCTGCTCATCCGTAGGGTCGCGACCATGACCCAATACGGCCTCGGCACGTTCCGTGATACTGACGGCATTGTCTTCGGCGCAGCGATCGTCGACGACCGCGTCCTCCGGCTCGCCGACCTCACTCCCGCCACGCCGACCGTCGACGCGGTCCTCGCCGAGTGGCCGGTGGCGTCGGCCACACTCGCCGCGGCCCTGCCCGGCGCCCGACCTGGCCGTGCGCTCGGCGACTTGACGGTACTCGCCCCATTCACGCCGGGCCAGCTCTTCCAGAGCGGCGCGAACTACCACAAGCATGTCGTCGACCTCACCGTCGCGGCGGCGATCGAGGCTGGGCGGCCCGAAGCCGAGGCGCGCGCCCGCGCGAAGGCGATGATGGACGAGCAGGTGGAAAACGGCACACCCTACGTCTTCATCGGCCTGCCTTCCGCGATCTGCGGACCCTACGACGACATCGTGCTGCCGCCCATCGGCGTGCGGCACGACTGGGAGCTCGAACTCGGCGTCGTGATCGGCCACGAGGCCCGCAACGTTCGGCGCGAGGACGCGATGGCGCACGTGGCCGCATACGTCATCGCCAACGACCTGACCACACGGGACCGGGTATTCCGCCCCGACCTCCCATCGATCGGGACGGACTGGCTTGCCGGCAAGAACTCGCCCACTTTCTCGCCACTCGGACCGTGGGTAGTGCCGGCTGGGTTTGTGGCCGATCCGATGGACCTGCGCCTCACGTTGCGACTCAACGGCGAGACCATGCAGGACGAATCCACCGCGGACATGATCTTCGACATCGCGGGGCTGATCGAGCATGTTTCCTCTATCACCGCGCTGCGCCCGGGCGATTTGCTGCTCACCGGTTCCCCTGCGGGCAACGGCGCCCACCACGGTCGCTACCTCAAGCCCGGTGACGTCCTCACCGCGGCCATCACCGGCCTCGGCGAGCAGCGCAACACCTGCATGGCCATGCCGTGAGAAGACTATGCCCGAGGAACAAGCAAGCGAACATGGCTCAGATAATCACCGAAGGCGAGGAAGCACGTGAAGTGGGCAACTCTGCGGGGGCAACAACAGCCGAACCAACGCCGCGTTGCTCGTTGACGACGAGTTCCGGCTCCTGGACGGCACGACGACGTTGCTCGAACTGATCGCCGATGGACCAGCGGCGATGCAGGAGGCGGCGCAATCGGCACGCCGGGCGCCGGCCGCAGTGGTGCCGGCGGGGGCTGCCCGTCTCGTCGCACCACTGGAGCCTCGGACCATCCGCGACTTTCTCTGTTTCCTTCAGCATCTGCGCAACACGGCTGCCGCCGCCGAGATCGCGCTCCACACCGCATGGACGACATCCCTGCCTTCTCCTTCACGAACCCGACAGCCGTGCTGGGCCCGTCCGACCCGGTGCCCATCTTCCCCGGATCAGAGCAGTTCGACTTCGAGCTCGAAGTGGGAGCGGTCATCGGCCGCGCCGGCCACGACATCAACCCAAACCACGGTTGGGACCACATCGCCGGCTACACCATCTACGGCGACTGGAGCGCTCGTGGCTTGCAACGCCACGAGATGCGCCTGAGTCTCGGACCGGCCAAGGGCAAAGACGGCGCCAACACGATCGGCCCACTGTTCGTGACAGCCGACGAGATCGCCGTGCACCGCACCGGAAACGGATTTCACCTGCGGATGAACGCGTGCGTCAACGGCAAGCTGATCAGCGAAGGTTGGCTCGATCAGATGGACTGGTCGTTCGCCGAGATGGTCGCCTACGCATCTCGCGGAGCAGAACTCCGTCCCGGCGATGTGCTCGGTTCCGGCACCGTCCCGACCGGCTGCCTCTACGAACACTTCGCGATGGGCACGGAAAAATTCGATCGCTGGCTGCAGGCGGGGGACCAGGTGCGTCTCGCGGTCGAACATCTAGTGGTCGCGCCTGGAAGTTCGTCGGGTGTGGTCATGCTGCCAGTGGTTGGGGTGCGTGGCGGTCATGCCTGCCGATCCGGGTAAGTAGCTGGTTGAGGTCGTGGCGGGTGAAGGTCCAGCCGAAGGGGCGGGCGGTGGTGTTGTAGCGGCTGTGGAAGGACAGCAGCCGTTGTTCGACCTCGTTGAGGTCGTAGAAGTCGTCCGGGGTGAGTGCTTTTCGTTGGACAGCTGAGAAGTAGATCTCCACTTGGTTCAACCACGAGGCGTGTACTGGTAAGTGGATCATGTGGGCATGGGAAAACGCGTCGTTGAGGCGGGCTGCGGCGGGCCAGTTGCGATGCGAGGCACCGTTGTCCACGATCCAGAACACGCGGCGGGCACTGGCATAGGGTTCGCTGGTCATGACCTGATCGACCAGGCGGGAGAACGGGACGATGCGCGGACCAGCCGGCAGGGGGTGGTGTTTTCGGTAGCGGGCTTGGACGCCGGGTTTCTCATCGGCGCTCAGGACGAAGTCGTTCTCGCCCAGCGGTTCGCCTTCCCAGACGCGGGCATACAAGTCGAGCACCCGGGCTGCCTTGACCGCGGTGGGTCGCGGGGAAAGATCCACGAGCGATGCTGCCAGGGCTTGATCGCGTCCGCGGCCAGCCACCGGCGCACCGTGGAGGCCGATACCCGCTCGCAGACACCGCGAGTCACCGCTTCACGGGCCAGCTCCGGGCAGCTCCACCGCGCCAACGGCGCCTCTGCCTGGGCGGGCAGCTCGCAGGCCAGCGCCTTCACCTCGGCCACGACCGCGGCCGGGAAGACCCGGGGCCGCCCATCACGCGGCCGGTCGACCAATCCTGGCAGCCCTTCACGGCAGAACCGCTTGCGCCACTTGCGAACCGTGTCCACCGTAACCCCGAGCGCGCGAGCGATATCGGCATTGCATTGCCTGTCAGCGGCGAACAGCACGATCCGCGCCCGCAACACCTGGCGATGCTCGGCGCGACCACGGCGCGACAGTGCCTCCAGCGTCTGCCGGTCCGCCGGGTCCAGCGTGATCACATACGGGCTACGCGCGGCCACCAACCCACTCATTCCAAGATCGGCTATGGGAGTGAGACGGTATCGGGCAGGATCGTGCCCATGGCTTCCCCACCCGAGTCGACCAAGACCTCGCTGCGTCAGCGCCTGCTGGCCCGCGCTCGGGACCGCTGGCCCCAACTGGCCACAGTCCAAGTGCGGCACCACGGCGCGTTCGCCTACGTCACCGGCGAACTCACCGACGGCACCACTCTGCCGCTGTTCCGGTTGCGCTACAACGGATCCGCCAGCAGCTGGGGGTTCGCCATCTACCGCGCCAGCCACGAGGACTACGAAAACTCGATCCTGCCCAGCGGCTACCCCTCCGGCACACCACAAGAAGCACTCGACTGCGCCTGCGGGCTCTACCTCAACGACACCACAGCCTGACAACCCCCGACGAACTAACAGGCGCGACCACTGGACCGTTTCCTAGCCGGAGAGCCGTTCCAATCCGACAATTGTGTCCGTCCCGTTCTGACTGAATTCTCGGCCTCAGGCGGGGCCCATGCCGAACCGTTGGCTGCGGTTGGCGTTTGCGGCTGTTGGGAGGCGGGCTTCGTGTTCGAGCCACCGGCTGACGAGCCGCCGTCAGTCCTGCTGCTGACCGGCCTTCCGGAAACGTCCCGGAGACACGCCGTACACGCGGCGGAAGGCGCCGCCGAACGCGTATTCCGTGGAATAACCGACCTGGCGGGCGATCGTCGCCAACGGCGCTGCGGTTTCGCGCAGCAGCCGGGCGCCCCGAGTCAGGCGCACGGTGGTCAGGTAGGCGCGCGGCGACGTGCCCAGCACGGAGATGAAGCGCCTGGTGAACACGGTCCGGGACAGCCCGGCGGTTTCGCTGAGCTGCTGGACGGTCCACGCCTTCCGCGGGTCACCATGGATGCAGCGGAGCGCGGTGACAACGGCCGGGTCGCTGACTTGCGGCCACTCGGGCGTGCCGTTCTGCTCCAGCCACCGGCGCAGGACATGCACCACCAGCAGGTCGAGCAGCGCCGGACGGGTCACTGAGGTACCTGGCCTGGAGTCGGCGGTGTCCGCATGTAGCAGCTCAGCCAGCACCCGCAGTTGCGGGTCGTGCTCGTAGTCGGGCGACACGGCGATGATTTCGGGCAGCGCGGTGAAGTAGTGGTGCACCTGTCCGCGGTCGAGCCGGTAGGCGCCGCAGAGAGCTTCGAAATCCGCGGGCCCCGGTGCGGCCGGTTCGGCACTGAACTTCGCCCACGGCAGGTCGCCGAGTGCACTGGGCGCGTGACTGAGCCCGTGCTCGGCACCGGAAAGGACGAGCACCACATCACCCGGTTTCAGGGCGCGAGGACTGCCACTGGGCGTGATGAGCCAGCCACGACCACGCGACACGATGTGGAACCCGCTACCGGCGAACGCGGCGTATCGCAGACCCCAGGAGCCGGATTCCTTGACCTTCCGGGCATACGGATTTCCCACCCGCAAAGTGCCCATCGCTTCGCCGATTACGTCCACCATCAGATGCTAGCCCGCACGAACTCGTATCCCTCGGTCCCACCGGCGTATGGCCGGTGGGACCGAGGGAGTGGTTAAGTCGCTGATGTGATCAACTCCGTGAACACCGAGCAAACCGGGATTCTGCGCGCGAATGCGGAAAAAACCGAGCTGCGGGACCGGCTGGCCCCGGAAAGCATCGAAACGCTGAGGCGAAGCGGGGTCTTCGCCTGGCGGACACCCGCTGCCTTCGGTGGTCCTTGGGCGAGTACGACCGCGGTTGCCCGTTCTTTGGCCGAATTCGGCCGGGCCTGCCCGTCCGCCGCGTGGGTCGCCGGCACCTGTGCGACCGCGAAGACCTTGCTGGCCAGGAACTTCGATGATGAGGAGGTGCTTGGCGAGATCTTCGCCGAGCCGGACACGCTCGCGTGCGGATCGGGCCACCCGACGGCGCAAGGACAACGCACGGCGGAGGGTGTCCGCATCACCGGCCGGTGGTCGGCCCTTTCCGGCTGTGAGGACTCGGACTGGGCCGCGCTGGCGCTGACCATCGACGGCAGCTACAGCTGGGCCTACGTCCCGACCAACCGGCTGGTCCTCGATCGGACCTGGCAGGTGCCCGGTATGCGCGGCACCGGCAGTCACACCCTGGTGGCGGACGATGTGCTCGTGCCGGCCCAGTGGGTGACCGCGGGGTCGTTGCCCAGCCCTGCGGACCGGCCGTTCTACGCGATCGCGGTGCTGGCGCCCATCGTGGGTGCGGCATACGGCGCGCTCGAGGTGATCGATGCGATGTTCGCGTCTGGGCGAGCGCCATCCATGTCCAGCTATTCCAGCATGGCCGAGTCGGCCGGCGCTCGTCAGTGGCTGGCCGAGGCCACCCACCTCGTGGACCGCGCGGACCGGGCGATGATGACGGTCGCTCAGGCCGATGAGCGTGGCGACGCCCCGGCGGAACTCGACAGCGCTCGCCTGTCGATGATGCTGGCCGAGGCAGTGAGCGACTGCCGGTCCGCCATCGAACGGATGCTCGACCTGCACGGTGTCAGTGGTTTCAGCACCGCCAACCCACTCCAGCGGTACTGGCGCGACATCGCCGTCGCGAGCCGTCATCCGCAGTTCAACGGATATCTCGCGGTGGAACGCCTCGGTGCGGTCCTGGCCGGCTGAGACGCCTTGGGCGGTAAGCCGGTCACGCGCGAGCCATCCCGAGGGCGCTTTCCACGGTCTCGTGGTTCGCACCTCCCGGTGCGACGGTATACGCGGCATCCAAGACGGCGGCGTGGTGCTTCGGGAATGGGCTTCGGGTGGAACCGGCCGCAGTGGTCGCCGCCGCGCTGGCGACTGCGATGCCCGAAACCGGCCTTCACTTGGAGCCGGTCCTCGAGCTTCCTCGGGACCACGGAGACTCCAAGGAGGACGAAGAACACCACTGCGACGATCGCGACGCCGGCATACAGCAACACCACCACGACGTGGCACTGATCGATGCCAAGGGCGACCAGGTGGCCAAGCGGCGCATCAGCGATGACAGCCCGGATTCGGTGCGCTGCTCGATCTGCTGGCCCAGCAAAGCGACAGCACCGAACACCCGATCCCGGTCGCCATGGAAACCCCACGGGGCCTGCTGCCGCAATGCCTGCGCGCCACCGGCCGCAAGGTCTACGCGATCAACCCGCTCGCCGGCGCCCGCGACGGGGATCGCTAACCGCTGTCTCGGTTTTCTCGTCGCCGCAGATCTCGGCATAAGCGATGCGTGAGTGATCATCGACAACGGTGTGCACGTAGGCGCGTCCGACGATCGGATTGCGCCACTTGCTCCGCGGTTCGCCGGTACGGGCTGCCGTCGCCGATCGGTTGCGATAGCCCGGCTGCTTGCCGACGTAGCGCCAGCCGCCGCCGGGGATGTTGCCGAACTTAATGATATCGACATGGATCAGCGAACCTGGATGGTCATATTCGTAGCGGCGCACCGGCTCGCTGGTGACACGGTCGGTCGCGGCGAGCCGGTTGATCCCGCAACGCACCAGAAGCATTGGACCACTCGTTCTTAGTGGGCTGGCTTGATCCAGCCGCGCAGGCGGTCAGTGGTGTGATCACCGCGCGTCCTTCGGCCAAGGCATTTTCAGGATGCTTCGGAGGATCGCGACGGTTTCCGAGCCGAGATGGTCGCCGAGTTCGTCTTCCAGGTCCGCGAGGATATCTTGGGCTTTACGGCGTCTCTCGGTCCCGGTTTGGGTGACACGCACCAGCCCGGTACGCGGAAAACCCGTGCCCGGTTCGAGATACACCAGTCCTTCGGCGGTGAGTTGCCGGATGGCTCGGTGCATGGTCTGGCGAGTGACCCCCGCGCGGCGGGCCAGTTCGGCTGTGCTGGCGCCGGCTTCGTCCAGGTGGGCCAGGACCAGCGTATGCGCCACGGTCATCGGCGTGATACCGGCATCCTCCATGCGGGCCGTGAGCTGGTCGGTGAACCAGCGCTCCCCCTGACGCAGCAGGCTGACCAGCAGTTCGGCCGGTGGTGTGTGGTTGCGCGGGGGCATGAGGTCCTTTCGAAGCGCTTGCACCGGGCCATCATTATGCCTATGCTCAGTGTCAGCAATGCTGACACTGAGCATAGGCGGGCCGGGCGGTAAGGAGTGAATGGTGACCGCAAACGATGCAGACGTCGAAGAAAACATGAAGGCGGTGCGTTTGTTCGAATACGGCGGTCCTGACGTGCTGGTCTACGTGGATGTGCCGGTGCCGGTGGTGGGGGTGGATGAGGTGTTGATCCGCGTTCGTGCCACGTCGGCCAATGCCTGGGATCTTCGTTATCGGGCCGGCCACCTGCCGGCCAGTCTTCCGGGGCGAGGCGCGTTTCCGCTGCCGTTCCAACTCGGCCGTGACGCGGCGGGGGAAATCGTGGCCGTCGGGGCGGACGTCAACCGGTGGCACGTCGGCGATCGCGTGGTACAGATGGCACACCCGGCCTGTGGGCGCTGTGCCATGTGCCTGCGCGGCAACGACAATCTGTGCCTCGACGTCGAAGTCCCCGGCCATCAGATCTTCGGTGGGAACGCCGAGTACATCGTGCGCCACCAAGACGCCGTGCTGACCATTCCCGACGGCGTCGGCTTCGAAGTGGCCGCGGCGACCATGTGGTCGTACAGCACGCCACTGAACTGCGCGCGACGGGCTCCGGTCGGGCCGGGCGACACGGTGCTGATCACCGGCGCCAGCGGGTCGATGGCGACGGCCTGCGCTCAGGTTGCCAAGCTCAACGGCGCGATCGTCATCGGAACGACCACCAAGACCGATCGCGATGACCGGCTCAAGGCCGCCGGCTACGACCACATCGTGCACTCGACCGATCCGCGGATGACCGACCACGTCCGGGACCTCACCCGCGGGCTCGGTGTGGACGCCGTATGGGACTGCGTCGGGGGCGACGACTTCTTTCAGCTCTCGGTGCTCTGTGTCCGTGTCGGCGGTACGGTTCTCGTCCTCGGCGCGCCTCTCGACGCGGGACGGAACCTGGACATGAGCATCATGACTTTCATTGCCAAGGAAATGAACGTCCACGGTGTTCGTGGCGCCAGGCGCCGGGACAACGAAATCTGCCTGGAACTTCTCGCCGACAGGAAGATCAGCCCGGTCATCGACCGGACTTTCCCGCTGTCTCAGGCTGCGGAGGCGCACGCATATCTGGAAAGCCAGGGCCCGATCGGAAAGGTGCTCCTACTGCCGTAGAGACCTGGCTGAGGTTTCAGCTACCCCGGTGTGGGCGAGCCGGCGGTGGCATGCGGCGGATCTGTGTGTTCGAATTCTTCCAGGTCGTCGGAATCGGCCACGTCCATGCGCGTGGCGGCCCGGGTTGATCACCACCGGGCCGCCGAAGGTCACTGGTCAGCACCGGCTCGTTCCGCGGCCAGACGGAGCCAGTTCGAGCGCATGTCCCGGAGTACCCACGTCAGGCGGACGTCGGGGATGAGATACCCGCCGATTCCGATGTCGGTATGGAGGAGGTCGAAGATGCGTTCGCTGACCTCGCTCACTACCACGTCCGTTTCGCCGGGGTCCGCCGGCAGCGGCGGGATGAGGATGGTGATCAGGCCGGGCCGTTCGTCGATGCTCTCGACGTGGTGGTCGCCGTCCGGCAGGTAGCCGAAATGTCGCTTGAGCGCCGACTCGGGGTCGGTCACGAACTCGCCGCGGACCCGACTGTCCGTGGTGAGCAGGCGGAAATGCTCGTCGGCCAGTTCGTCAGGAGTCATCGCGAACCTCGGTGTTTTCACGGAACGAGCGGCGCATGGCGAGCAGGGACACCTTCATTTCTTCCGGCAGGATCCAGCAGAACATGTCCGCGCTTCGCCACAGGTCGATCTGGTTGATGCGAGGTTGTGCGGGTGCCTCGTTTCGGAGCGGGGGAACCAGGTAGTAGAGGGTGTCGCGCCGCTGGATGCGGACGTCCAGCTCGACCCCCTCCGGTACCTCGACGCCGAGTTCGGCGAGCGCCTTCTTCGGGTCGGTGCGCAGGAGATCCCGGAACCGGCCGTCGGTCCACGCTCGCTCGGTGATGGCTCGTTCGAGTTCGACGGTCATGTCGTCCGCCTTTCGTTTCCGGTGATGGCCGCACAAACCGGGGTGGCCGCAGTCCACAGTCCTAAGTGGCCAGTTGCGACCGTCAGGCACTCTGCGCCCTGTTCCAGGGCACGGGCGGCCATGGGGGTGAAGGGGGAGCGGTCGCCGAAGAGGATGTAGCGGCTTGGTGGTCGCTTGCCGTCCGCGGCCGGCGGCAAGGGTTCTTCGTGGGTGGCCAGGCCGATCGGCCGCAGCCGGGAAACCACGTCGGGGTCGGTGAAGCCGAGGGTGTCGAGCCCGAACGGAGGCACCGTCCGGCCGGCCGGATCGTGGGACGCAGCCGCTTCGGTGAATGGCTGCCGGCGCATCGGCATCAGGTCGAATGCGGATTCGCCGGGTGAGGGAAGGTAGGCGTCGAGATAGCCGTGTTCGGTGGCTGCGCCGGGGTCGGTGAGGGTGGGGCGACAACTGTGTGTCCTTGGTCGGACAACCGCGCCGCGATCCGGTCCCACACCCAGCCGTCGCACCACGGTCCGTGCACCAGGACGTAGTCGCTCATCGGGCGGGTACCTTCGCGACGACGTCGACTTCGACGAGCACGCCGGGGGCGAACAGCGCGGAGACTCCGACCAGGGTGCTCGCCGGAGCCGCGGGCACTCCTTGGCGCAGTGCCGTGAAGAGTTCGGGGAGCAGTTCGGGGTGGTAGTCCACGATGTACACGGTTTCCTTGATGATGTGTTCGCGTCCGCAGCCGGCGGCTGCGAGAGCGGTGTCGAGGTTCTGAGCGATCCGCCGCATCTGGGCCAGATGGTCCCTTCCGGACAGGTTCCCGTGTTCGTCCCAGGCGACCTGTCCGGAAAGGAAGACGAGGTCGGCGCCGGGGACGAGCACGGCGGGGGTGAAGGCCCCGGGAACATGGTGAAGACCGGCGGGCGTCAGGTACTCGGGATTGGTCATCGCCACACCGCCACACGCTCGGGAGTACCGGCCCAGGCCGTGATCCCGGCTTCCCGGACCGCGGCGTCCGGCGGGTCGTTTTCGCGGCGAACCCACGCGATATGGCCGTCCGGTCGGACAAGCACTTCGCTGACGTCCTCGGCCCAGAGCCGATCGCCACCCGTGGCCACTGTGATCCGGTTCTTCCAGCCGTCGGTGACCTGTGCTGTGCAGTCACCGGTGAAGTCGACGTAGCCGAATTTGCCGCTGTGCACCAGCTCCGAGACTCTCGTGCCCGGTGAACCAAGCGACAGGTCGGGCATGCGGGTACCGACGAGCGGGTCGTCGGCCGGTGCCGGGTAGGACGTCGCCAGCGCGGACACGAGACCGGCCAGCCGGGCGTTGACCTCGGGGATATCAAGAAGGGAGTCCAGCAGCCCGCGCAGCGCGATCACTGGACGCTGGTAGTCGGGTACCAGGGTGAGTTCTAGCAGCAGCGTCTGGGCCTGGGTATTGTCGGTGACCAGTTCTCCCACCGGAAACCGCTCGGCGTGGTAAGTGTCGAGCAGGCCCGGCGGTGCCCAGCCGTTGATCTCGCCGGCGAGTTTCCATCCGAGGTTCATCGCGTCCTGCAGGCCTGTGTTGAGGCCCTGGCCCGCCGCAGGGAAGTGGATGTGTGCCGCGTCGCCGGCGAGGAAGACCCGGCCGGCCCGGTAGGTCTCCGCCAGCCGTGTGGCGTTTCCGAAACGTGACAGCCAGTGTGGCTCCGCGATCCCGAAGGACGTGCCCGCCAGTTCCACCAGCGCTTCGCGGAACTCCTTGAGGGTCACCGGTTCCGTCGCCGGGATGCGCATGCGCTCCGGGTCGGTGAGCACGAAGCGGGTCAGGCCGCCGGCCAGTGGGGCGATCAGCACGGGGACCTGCCCGGCCGCGGCAATCTCCTCCTTGTCGGTGACGGCGAAGTCGCCGAGCATGGCGCTCATCGTGCTGTCCGATCCTGGAAAACCGATGCCGGCGGACTCCCGGACCTTGCTCCGGCCCCCGTCACAGCCAACGAGATAGGCCGCGCGTAGACGGAAGTCCCCGTCTGGCCCCACGCCCGCGACGTCGACCCCGTCGTCGTTCTGAGTCTGCGACACGACTTCGTGCCCGTAGGAGATTTCGACGCCGAGTTCCCGTGCGCGTTCTTCCAGCAGTTGCTCGGTGCGTGCCTGTTCCAGGAACAGGGTGTAGCCGTGGCGAGTGTCCAGTCCGGAGAAGTCGAGTTCCCGTGACAGGCCCGCGAAATGCCAGCTCGGGACGGTGTGGCCCAGGGCGAGAAAACGATCGGCGATGCCGCGCAGTTCGAGGATCTCGATGCTGCGGGGATGCAGTGTGAGGGCGCGGGACTGCCCGTGCCGCGTCCTCTGTCGTTCGAGTATCCGGACCCGCACTCCGGCCAGTGCCAGTTCGGTGCCGAGCAGCAGGCCCGTGGGGCCAGCTCCGCTGATCACTACATCGGTGTCCACCAGGTCGTCTCCTTGATTTTAATTTACGAACAACGTTCATTTAATACCTCGGCCAGTATCCTGGCGAAGCGTGAAGCTGTCAAACGCGTTGCTAGGCTCTATCGGGACATGACCGCGCACCAGCCCCGCACACGAGGGCGACCACCGGCCGCCGACCGAGCCAACGTCACCGCAGCCGCACTCCGGCTGCTCGACGAAGCGGGCCTTGACGCGCTCACGATGCGGAAACTGGCCACCGCGGTCGGCGTCCAAGTGGGCACGCTCTACGGCTACTTCCCGACCAAGCGGGCATTGCTGACCGCCATGGCCGAGGCGATGTTGAACGGCTGCCGTGACGCGGCTGAAGGAGTCCCCCAGCCGCGTGAACGGGTATGGGCCCTCGCGAAAAGCCTGCGCACAGCGCTCTTGTCTTATCGCGACGGAGCGCGGGTATACGCGGGGACGCACGCCACCGGACCGAACACCCTGGGCTTCGCCGACGCTCTCAACGGCGCCTTACGTGAGGCCGGACTTGACGCCCCGGCGGCGATGAAGTCCGCGCTCTTGATCCTGCACTTCGCGACCGGCCATGTCCTCGAGGAACAGGCGGCGATCCAGTCTGGCCCTGAACTACCCGCCGACATCGACAACCTGCGCCAGGCGATCCGGAAGGGCGACTATCCGCATCTTGCCCAAGCCCAAGATCACCTGACAGGAATGGATCTGACCGAACTCTTCGAACAGGGCCTGCGGCTGCTCACCTCAGAGTTATCCTGATGGTGTCAAGTCTGCGGTCTCAACTCACCACGTTCCCTGCGGCCAACCGCGGACAACTCCGCTCCAAGCCGAATCGCGAAACTCTCCTGAGTGAAACCCAGACGTGCCGTCAGCGCGTCCTGCAGGTTCGCCACCTCGACGACTTCCGCTCCGGCCGCCGCCAGGTGCCAAGAACGGGCGGGGGAGGGATCTCGCGTGAGCGCCAAGGCAGGCGTAGGCGATGTAGGCGTAGAGCCGCTGCCGATCAGCGCGGCCAGGGTCGCCTGCCACAGCTGAGGTCGAGGGTGACGCCGACGACGCCGAGGATGACCAGGACCAGGTTCGCCTGGACGCCGACCATGAACGGGTTGGCCTGCTCGACGGTCATCGTGCGTTCGGGCCCGCGCGAAAGCACGAGGCCGGGCGGTTCGAGCATCAGTGGTCGCCGAGGGTGGTGGAGGTGGAGCAGCTAGTCCGGCCGCCGTCCACGACGTGAACTCACACGCCCACACCCACGCTGGCCCACGTGGTTCCGATCTCCTCGAGCACCTGCAGATAGACCTCGTATTCCTGGCCGCCGCCTCCGTACTCCCCGGGAATAGGGCAGGCTCAGCAGCCCGTAGCTGCCAAGTTCGGCCGGCACCTCGCGAGGAAACGCCTCCTCGCGCTCGGCGTCGCCGGGCGGGCGGCAAGTTTGTTCGACGCGAGATCTCGCACCATCTCGATGAGCCTGAACGAGTATGTCGGCTGTGAACGCCGCTCGGCCGGTCGAGCGGTGAATGAGACGGAGTTGCGCTTGCCCGCCGCGCGACGTTCGGCGTGGCATCACGGGACGCCGAACGACTGCGCTCTTCCCTAAGCCGGCAGGTATGGACTTATCGCGTCGCGAAACTCCTCCATCGTGATGTCCTCCTCCGGGGACAGCTTCGTAACCACCATCTCGTCGATGGCGTAGACATCCTCGCCGATGAGCAGCGCTTCCGGCGTGTACCACCATCGGTTCGCGACCGGCGTCATCGCGATATAACGCGCAGCAGGGTCGTCTACTTCAAACCCCTGAGCCAGGAAATGTGCGCCGTCCATGATGAAGGCAGCCCGAAAGAATGCCATCAGACCCCAGTCGGCGACCAAGAAGGTGCACTGCGGTGGTCCGTAGGCGCACGCGAAGGCGATGACGCCCGCGCTTATGGTGTGTTCATAAAAGCGCCGCACCTCGTCACCTTGCATGGTCGTGAGGGCGTCGAAGCCGAGGCCTCTGAAGTGATAGGTGGGGCGCTCGACAATGAATCGCCCACTGAAAAGCTCCTCATTGTGGCCAAGCTGCTCTAGCGCTGCATGGTGCTGTAAATTGCGCAAGATTGCTTGATGATGCGGGTTGGTTGTCTTCTCGATAGTTGCCTGAAGATGTTCGTGCCAGTCTTTACATAGCTGCATGTACTTGCTCATGTGCGATGCGCTCCTCGTCGCGTGACGTGCCTCAGATCTACATAATCGACCACCCAGTAGTGTCACCTCCCGTCGGCCACACCCCCATTACTGGCTAGAAGGTAGCCTTCCGCGGATTGTCGGGACGACTTCTCGTCGCCATCACATATGAGACCGGCTGCTTTTTGGCCAATCATCATTGTCGTGGCGAATGGCCCCCGGTGCAGAGGTGTTGGGAATACAGACGCGTCCGCAACCCGCAGATTCTCGAGTCCATGAACGCGAAGATTCCGGTCGACGACCGTAGACTCCGAAGTTGACTTGCCCATCGACAGGGACCCGGCCGTGTGGGCCGTCGCGCCGAAAACGTCCCGTACCCAGGTTGTGAGTCCGGTGTCATCCTTGTAAAACTGTGATATGTGAGGCGCGATCTCTTCAATCTGGTCGTGGAAAGGCGACTGGTGCATGATGTCCAGACAGGTTGCGACGGCCGATGCAAGTCGCTCGATATCGCGCCCGGCAGATCCAAAGTTGTAAGCGAGACGTAGCGGCACTCCGGGATCGGGCGAAACGATTTCCATCGATCCTCGACTGTCTTCGCGATGAAGAATAACGCACATCGCGTGCCCGAGAGCGCCCATGGGTTGCGCGAAGAGGATCACTTCGAGGTCACCCGCCGGCGCATTTCCGGAGTCGAAATTCAGCGCGGCTTGTGGTGCGAACATCTCCTGGCGGTGAATGGCCAGTTCAGGGGTGGGCCGGTATGGCACCCAGATGCACGGATCGTCGAACCAATCACGCCCAACGCCAGGCATATCTTGAACTATCTCAATGCCGGCTCGCCGCAGCATGTCGGCTGGCCCGACGCCGGACACCATCAGCAGGTGCGGGGAATTGAACGGGCCTGCGGACAGGACGACTTCGTCGGCCATGAAATTTGTTCGGTCGCCGGCAGGGCCGACGGCTTCGACGCCAACAGCACGCTGTCCATCAAAGAGAATGCGCTGGACCTGCGTGTTGCCCATGACTGTCAGGTTGGATCTTCCCAGGTGTGGCACGATGCAGCGCACGCCTGGTTGGGAGCGGAACCCCTCTAGGGTGACATTTCCGGGAAGCAGACCTGCCCCCGGTGCCGATCCAGCATTCTTGTCGGGTTCCACTGGGAATCCTGATCGCTCACATGCTTCCAGGAACCCGACAGACAGCGGTGAGAGCAACTCGTTGGCGGCGCGGCGTACTTCGATGGGCCCTGCTGTCCCATGTGCGTGAGTGTCGAAGTCTTGATCGGTCTCGATTGCGCGGAACGACGGCAACACATCTTCGTAGGACCAGCCGTCGAGGCCCAATGCGGCCCATTCATCGAAATCCGCTGGTACCCCACGGACAAAGTAGCTGCCGTTGATCGCTGACGACCCGCCGAGGATCTTGCCGCGCGGCGTCTTCCAGCGCCGGTCCGACGTGATGCTCAGTTCGTATGACCAGGTGTTTGGATGGTTCGGGACCGTAGTCGCCTCGCGATTGGCCGAGAACCGCGCCGCCGTCGGGAATAGATCTTCGCTTGTCGGAACGTCGCCGGCCTCAATGACGAGGACACGACAGTTCGGGTCTTCCGACAAACGCATTGCAAGTACCGAACCGGCCGAGCCTGCTCCAACTACTATGACGTCATGCATATCTATTCGTTCCCCTTCTATCCGTAGCGTTCCACGATCCACTCAGCGATTTGCCTTCGTGAGGCGAACCAGACGTCGTCGTATTTTTGGGCGTATTGGATGCATTCTTCGACGGCCCAGGAACCGAACGGGCGACCGTAGATGGCTGCGTGCGCGGTGGCGCCGACCATGCCGCCGGACTTCGCACTCTCTCGGTAGATGGCATCAAATTTGCTCTTGAACCAGTCGACATAAACGCTCGGGTGGTGCTTGCCACCGATGTAGACCTTGATGTCGTTCAGATCGAGTTGATAGGGGATGGCAACCAGTGGGCCGGACTTGGTCTCGACGAAATAGGGACTGTCATCGTCCAAATAGTCTCCGTGCCACTGGTAACCTTGCTCTTTGAGCAGGTCAGGCGTGTGGACGCTCGGCTGCGCACTGGGGCTGATCCAGCCCACGGGAGCGATGCCTGTAGCAGCTTCGATGGCTTCGGAGCACCGACGGATATTGTCTCGTTCTCCGGCTTGATCGAGCTTCCAAGCGCGAACCTCTTGGGCGTAGGAGTGTGCACACAGCTCATGGCCGCCGGCATGTACTGCTTTCATCAGGTCCGGCCACTTGTGCGCCGCCAGTCCGGACACAACGGCCGTTACCGGAATGTTGTTTCTGTTGGCGATCTCGAGCAGTCGTGGCATGCCGCGACGCGGGCCGTAGTCCTGCCATGAAGCGGCGCCGGGATCGCGATAGCCATGCGAGAGCAACTCCTGCGAAATCTCGACAGGGGCACCGTCGTGATAACCGGTCTCGACTGACCCGCCCTCCCATAGTTCGAGCGCGAAAGACAAGACAACCGCAACGCGCGCATTATTGGGCCATTCGATGCTGTTGAACCTCACTGTGCCGCGGTCGCCTTGAGGGTGCGGCTGATCACTGGCCATGGAATTCGGCCTCCTAGTTGTTCTGCTCTTGTCGCTGTCTTGCAGCCGCTCATTGAGCGACCATATGAGGTTGTTTCAGGATGGAGGAACGAAACGGAAAGACGCAGGGCGATCTGAGCTGCGGTTCCCGTCGGCGGTCACCGTCCTTCAGGCGTGGTGTCAGATGATCTCCCGCCGAACCCGGTTCTCGATTGCCCCGATCTGCTCGATCTGGCAGCGGACCAGGTCGCCGTCCTGGAGAAATTGCGGTGGCTCCATGAAATTGGCGACGCCCGCGGGTGATCCGGTCAACAGCACGTCGCCTGGGTTGAGTGTCATGATGCTGCTGGCATAGGACACCAGGATGCTGATGCTGTAGATGAGGTCGGAGGTGTCGCTGTCTTGGCGAACGCCGTCGTTGACGGTCGTGCACATTCGCAGCGGCTGCGCCCAATCGATCTCATCGCCGGTAACGAGCGCGGGACCCATTGGACAGAATGTGTCGAAGCTCTTTCCCAAATAATGGGTCAATTTGAAGAGTGGCACTTCCTCGTGCTCGGCGATCTGTATGTCGCGCGCCGACAGGTCGTTGGCGACGCAGAAACCGGCAATATGATTGTTCGCCTGGTCTTCTGTGATGCGCCGGCACGGTTTGCCGATGATGGCGGCAATCTCGACCTCATAATCGAGCTTCTTGGTCTCTGGGGGCAAAACGATGTCGTCGTGTGGCCCGCATACGGATGAGGTGGATCTGCCGATAAGCATGGGCCGGTTGGGCGGATTGATTTTGCCGACGAGCGGTTCGGCCTCTCGCAGGTGCGAATAAGTGTTGGCGCCGGCAAGCAGGACATTTCCCGGTTGGGGTATTGGGGCGCCGAGACGGGTGGAGGTGGGGTCGAGAAGCTCCATGCTGTCGACCGCTTTCGCCACGCGCTCCAGCTTGTCGCGCCAGTTCTGCTGGCTCAGAAGGAGCCGTAGATCGGACACGGGATCCTCGAGGTTGGCCAGTCGCATTCCCTGCTCCAGGTCGGCGATGCCGTTGTCGAGCCAGATGCCGGCGCGGTAGGCGCCTGGTTTGCCGTAACTTACGAGTTTCACTCTGCTGCCTTTCATGGTCGTTCGAGAGCTGCAGCCTCCGGACACAACACCCGTCGCAGGACCCGCAGGGCTGCTGATGGCTTCGATCAACGAAGGTCGATGAAAGTCCGGGTTGCCGTCGCGACGCTGTCAACTGCGCGTAGCTCCCGGCGCACCCGCTTGTCGGATGACGATGCGGGCTGTAGCTGAGCGCCGGAGGCGCAGGCGTCCCCAGAGCCCGCGGCCTTCACGTTGCTCTCGGTGTCGATGCCGTGGCGTTGGCGAGCGGGCCGGCCGCGAGGACGGTCGGTCAGCGTGTCGGCGGCGCGGTACCTGGCGCGTGTGGGAGCGCAACCCACATCGAGAGCCCGGTCATCGAACGTGATGACCGGGTTTTCGATCTGATGGTTGGAGACTGGCAAGACGAACGACACCCCTTTGAGTCGATCTTCGCGCTGATGCGATATCGCTCCAGAATGGGCCTTACCCGCGGTGGCCGACAGCCACATTTGTGGGGGTCTTTACAGCAGTCCCTGGCGACGTGCTTGGACGACGGCTTGGCCGCGCGAGTGCGCGTCCAACTTGGCATAGAGGGACTTGGAGTAGGTCCGCACCGTCTCGGTTGTCAGTCCGAGCTGATCGGCGATTTCGTGGTACGACAACCCCGAGTCCAGTTCGCGCACCAAGTCGAGTTCACGTGGCGTCAAGGCCGCCACGCCCGGAGCCGATGCGCTACCCACTGGCTTCGTGTTCGCTTGTGCGATGGCCGCCAGGATTCGTTTCTTGGACCAGTGCCGAGCGATGACCACGGCGGAGCTAGTGACGATCGGGGATTCGCGGTCGGTCACGACGACGTCAGCCCAGTTCAAGGATTCGGGCAACTCCGGCGCGTACGGGCCGTGAACCAGCCGGACTTCGGCGTCGAGGCCTTGCTCGAGTATGCGGGCCAGGCCTTCGGCGGCGAGCATGTCCTGATGCAGTACGAGCACGCGCAGGGTGGGAGCCGGACCGAGCCCCAGCGTTGTAGCGATGGTGGGCGCGGCTGCTGTGATGACGCGGGCGACGGCATCCCAGGACGTGCGGTAATCGGAGGAGGACAGCAGCACGGCGCCGCACGTCTTGCCCTCAACGGCGATCGGCACGGCACATCCGGCGCGGTGGCCCGCGACCATGGATATCCTGTCAAGAAGCCGGTCGAAGTCTGGCTCGTGGCCAAGGTCGCTCGAGGCCCAAATCCGTCCGGCGGCAACGGCCTCAAGGCGGGTCGACTGTTGCGTAAATGCGACGGCTCCGACTCGGATGAGGTCCATGCCGGTGACGGCGAGCACGCGACCTTCACTCGCACGCGTATCGACAGCGGCAAGGGTCACATGCTGGACGTCGGCGCGACGAAGTATAAGATCGGCCAGTGGACCCGCTTTGTCCCGCCGCTCTCCAGCCGCGATGCGCCTGACCTGCGCGGCAAGCCCGGCTGCCTTCGGCCTGACTTCGATGTGAGCCACACAGTCAGCATAACCGCGATGTTCCGGCCGGCCGTCTCGGATGCTGCACCGGTACCGGTAGTCATGACCCAAGGCCCCTACGGCAAGGGCGTGCCGTTCCAGGAAGCGTACCGAACGCAGTGGGAATGGCTCGAACAGACCTACCCCGACCTGCTCGCCAGCTCCACCCGCTCCTACTTGACGTGGGAGACGGTCGACCCCGAACTCTGGGTGCCCTTGGGGGTACGCGGTGATCCGCGTGGACTCGCGCGGCGCAGGCCGCTCACCTGGCCGCCGGGACGTGTTCTCCCCAGGCGAGATCGCCGACTTCGCCGAGGCTATCGAGTGGGCCGGCACCCGGTCATGGAGCACCGCCAAGGCCGGCCTCAACGACATCTCCTACTACGCCATCACCCAATGGCAGGTAGCCGTCCTGCAGCCGCCTCACCTCGCGGCCATCATCCCGTGGGAAGGGGCCGGGGACTACTACCGTGACGTTTCCCGTCATGGCGGTATCGCCAGCAACGTCTTCACCGAATGGTTCAACCGGCGGGTGGCGTCGGTCCGGCACGGCAACGCAGACGCCTCCACCCGACCCATGGTTGGACGGGCTCGCGACCGGGCCTGATGTCCTGGATGCTGCGCAATGCGCCGCGTCGCGCAGCGAACCGGTCGAGGAGATCCTTGCCCGGCCCTTGGACGGGCCGTATCACCGGGAGCGGTCGGTGACTGATCGAAGGTCGTCGTACCGTTCCTGTCCGCCGCGAGCCTGGCCGGCTTCGGGCTGCACCAGCGTGGCAACTTCGAGGCGTTCATGAACGCCGCCTCGCCCCAAGCACCTCGAGATCCACCCGGATCGCCACGAGGAATGGTTCTACCTGAAAGAAGGCATCGAAACCCCGAAGCGATTCCTCGACCACTACCTCAAAGGCGAGGACAACGGCATCGACCGCGAACCCCCAGTCCTGCTTCGCCTGCGCCGGCCGTTCACCAACGACACGGAGCAGCGACACGAACACGAATGGCCCCTGGCGCGAACGCAGTGGACCCCCACTCACCTCGACGCCGCCTCGCTCGGACTGTCGATCGGCGCCGCACCCGACACGGGGTCCTGGACGCCTGCTGTGTGAGCAGGCGTGACAAGCCGAGGCTTTCGCCCTACTTGGGTGGCGTGCTTTTGAGAAGCGCGCCGAGACTAATCAGGATTTCCCCCAAGTTCGTTCTGGCGCTCGACCGCCGTTTCCGTCGCAATTTCGACCATCGACGCCGGCAGACCGATGTTGACGGCCCGGATCGCGCGGACAACCGCATCGGTCTCATCCACAACGTCCTCGGTCATTTGTCCATGCCTCCGCTCTCGCCCTTTTGGAAGGCTGAACCAGCGACATTGATCGGGGGTTCACTGCGGGAGGAGAAGTGCTCAACCCCGCCTACGCCTTAACTCCAACTCGTCGCGCAAAGTTGCGGAGCTGTGAGCGGCTGTTGTCCTGCGCCAGCGACCCCGGGCCGGTCGGTGTTTTAGCGGGGTCGCGAGCTTCACGCTCTCGGCGGTCAGGCCATCCAGTAGTTGTGTGAGCCGGGCGCCGTCGAGGTCGCCGAGGTGGTCGGGCAGGGCGTCGCTGATTGCGCGGGTGAGATCCGGCGCCGTCCACCCAGCTTTGGTGGACTGTACATCGGCCAAGGCCGTGTTCAGCACTACCTCCCGTGACCATTCGGGCGCTTCGGGCTGCTCGTGCGAGAGGGCCGGAACGTCGCGGGCCACGCCGGCGAGTCCGTCGGCGACCTCCGCACGCAGCTCCCGGTCCCAGCGCTCGAGCCGGGCCTCGGCGGTTTCACCGTCGTGGGTCCTGGCCTTGCGGGTGGCGAAGGTGGCCTGCCGTTGCAACCGGTCCAGCTCCAGCGAATTCGGCTGGCGGCCGCACTTCGCCTCGAACGCCTCGACCAGCGGCGCGGTCTTGCGGGTGATCGCTCGGCGCCTTGCGGGTGAACAGCCTTCATAACCTGCGGCGAAATCCCCACCACCTCGCGGGCCTTGCCATCCGGGTGTGACGCGAACCGCACCCCCAGGGCCCGGACGAGGTGTTCCTGCGTGGTGCGCTCCCCGACTGCGGCGGCAGCACCGCGATGCAGGTACAGGGCGCGGCCGTGCAGGGTGCGCCACAGCCCGTCGCTGCCCTCGACGCGGTTGAGGATCGCGTTGTGCATGTGCAGCTGCGGGTCGTGATTGCGCGAGTCGTGCTGAAAGAAGCTCGCGACCACCAGGTCGTGCGCGTCGATGAACCGGCCCGCGGCGCCGCCGTGGTGGCCCACTCGGGAGTAGCCGGCGTGCTCGGACAGGTAATCCAGCACCGCCCGGTTCCCGGCCCAGGCCGCGTCCTGATCGGCGCGTTGAGCATCATCGAGAACGACTTGCCGGCCGCGTTGCCCTGGAGCCACAACTACTGACCGCCAGACCACGACGTACCACAACAGTTCCCCTGAGGCCCTAGGGAATGTTTGCCGTGCACGCGGCCAGGAACTCGCTGCAGCCCGTGATCACGGTCGCGGGCATGGCCGTGGCGAACCTGTTTGCGTACGCCACGGTGGTGGAAAGATTTTGCGGAACGCCCTCGGGCTTGCCCTTGAACGAGCGGCTGGCCATGCGGGCGTGCCGAATCCGGGGTTACGACCATATTCCTTACTGGTCTCCACCGGGCGGGGCCTCCGCGAACGAGCGGAGCACTTCCCGTAGGGCCGCGGCGGTTTGGGAAAGTGCCCGGTCGCTTCGGGAGGCAAGGCCGACGTCGAAGGATGGCGGCTTTTCCACCAAATCCACCGGTGCGAGCCGGGGTCGTTCGACTAGACATTCCGCCGGCAGGAACCCGATGCCGACGCCAGCCGCGATGAGGGATTGCGCGCTGCGCGTGTCGGCCACTTCGATCGCGACCTCGCGCCGCACCCTCGCCTTGGCGAACAGTCGGTCCATTGTCCGGCGGTTGCCCCAGTCTCGCGGAAAATCCACGAACGGCCGGTCGGCCACGTCGGCCAGTCGTACCCCTTTCCGGTGTGCCAATTCGTCGTCGTCTCGGCAGGCGAGTGTGGCCTGCATACGGGACAGATGATCGATTCGGATCTGTGGCGGTTCCCTGCCGCTGACGGGGATCACGGCGAGGTCGACCTCGTCGTGCAGCAGCACATCAGTGCGGCCGTCGACGGGGCCCATCGCCAGCGTGATGCCTATTGTGACCTGCGGGGATTCTGCCCGGAAGGCTGCCAGCGCCGCGGGCAGGTCGAAGTCTCCGCACGAGACCGGCACCGCGAGTCGAACGTGGCCGCGCAGCGGGCCTTTCAGCAGCGCGAACTGCTCGCGAGTCTGGCGGGCCTCGCCGAGCATCACGCGGGCTCGCTCGAGAAGCAGGTTGCCAGCATAGGTCAACCCGACCCGGCGGCCGACCCGGTGGAACAGCTTTACGCCGAGTTCCTCTTCGAGGCGGTGCACCGCTGCCGATGCGGTCGATTGCGTCACGTGGGCCCGCCGCGCCCCGTTGGTGACATGTTCCTCTTCCGCTACGGCAACGAACAGTTCGAGCTGACGCAGGTCCACAGCGCCTCCCCATCATTCGCCTGTACCGAACGAACTTATCGGAAAACATCGTTGGACTCGATGCTTCTGCGGAGGCAATCTGGCGTGCAGAGCATCCGTTTCGTCGTCAGGAGAACAGGCCGATGACCCCCGACCAGATCGAAAAGACCCTCACCACCTTGGCGGACGGGTTCATTCAGCCGCGTTCGCCGATCTACCACCGTCCCGACGAGGCGGGACTGGCCTACGAGGACGTTACTTTCCCTTCCGTGGACGGTGTTCCGCTCGAAGCCTGGTACATCCCCGCGGAGGGCTCCGGCAAGCTGATCATCTGCAACCATCCGCGCTGGTTCAACCGTTCCGGTCTAACCTCGCACCTCGAGCCCTGGAAGTCCTTCGCCGGAGCGACCGGCAACGATTTCGAGATCAATTTCGTGCCGGACTACAGGATTCTGCACGACGCTGGCTATCACGTGCTGGCCTACGACTTGCGCAACCACGGTCACAGCGGTAGCGCCAACGGCGGGATTTTCACGGTCGGTCGTTACGAATACCGCGACGTGCTCGGCTCGCTGAAGTACGTTCGCAGCCGGCCCGACACCGCCGCTCTGACCATCGGTCTGTTCAGCCGCTGTGTCGGCGCGAACTCCACGATGTACGCGATGCAGCGCGACCCGGCCAGCTTCGAGGGCGTCCGTTGCATGGTTGCCCCGCAGCCGCTGTCCAGCGGGGTCGCGCTCGAGCGGGCGCTGGAGCGGCTGGAGATCCCGGTTGGCCACCTGGCCGACTTGGACGAGCTGATCTACCGGCGGACCAGCTTCCACATCGATGAGTTCTCGCCCGTGCCGTGGGCCAAGAGCGTTACTGTCCCAACCTTCCTGTACCAGGTCCGTGACGACGTGTACACCCGGCCGGACGACATCCAGGCCATGTACGACAACATCCCCGCCGCGAAGGAACTCTTCTGGATCGAGGGCACCACGCGGCGCTGGGATGGCTACGCCTACTTCCAGCGGCACCCCGAGCGGATGCTGGCCTGGTTCGACACCCACATGCGCTGATGTCTCCCGAGGTTCTACGACCGCCCCCGCAGTGTCAAGGCCGGGCCGCCGCCGCGAACCAGGTGGCGGCCCGTGGCCTGGGCCAGCTACGCGCCGCTGCGCACGCGTCCACCGTCGACGTGCAGGATCTGGCCGGTCATGAAGCTGGCGTTCTCAGATACCAGGAAAGCGAGCACGTTGGCCAGGTCCTCGGTCGTCGACCAGCGTTTGATCGTCTGTGTGGCCACGATGAGGTCCATTTCTTCGTCGTTGGTGAGCCCCGCCGGGCCGGGCGGCCGGGCGTAGAACCCCTCGGTCGGCACCACGCTCGGCGCGATCGCGTTAACGGTCACGCCGTCGTCCCCCAATTCGTTGGCCAGCGCCCTGGTGAGCGTGTGCACTGCGCCTTTGCTTGTCATGTAAGCGAGTTGGCCGCGCACCTGGGACAGGGTCATCGTCGAGCCGGTGTTGACGATGCGTCCCCAGCCCGCGGCTCGCATGCCAGGAGCGAATGCCTTGGCGAACAGAAACATCGAGTCGACGTTGGTCGTCTGGATGCGCCGCCAGTCGGACAGCGTGAGGTCTGCCAGGGCGGCTCGCAGGAACACGGCGGCGTTGTTGACCAGAATGTCGCATCGGCCGAACCGGGCGGTCACAGCTTTCTCCACGTCGGCGACCTGGTCGGGTTGGCTGACGTCGCAGCACACGGCAAGTTTCTCGGCCGCACCCGGCAACTCGTCGAGACTTCCGGTCGCGTCGATCACGTCGACAGCCACGACGTTCGCGCCCTCGGCCGCCAGTCGGCGGCAGTAGGCGTACCCGATACCCCGGGCGGCTCCGGTGACCACTGCGGTCTTTCCCTCGAGACTCATCTGAAACTCCATTCCTGTGCCCACGATGGGGGTGGGGAGCCGAAGACGGCAGGCGCGACCACCGTGACCTGCGCCGGGAACCGCAGTCTGCGCGATCTCGCGAGTTCAGTCCTCGGCCTTGCGGTCGGCAAGGCCGAATGTGGACGCGTAATCAGTCAGGATCTGGCATGTGCGGGTGATGTGGTCGTCGAAGAGCTTGACCGCCTTGTCGGCGTCGTGGGCCAGCGCCGCGTCGAGCAGTGCCCGGTGTTCGCCTTCGACGTCGCGGTCCGTCTCGCGGCCGCCGGCCGCCGCCCAAGCGCGGTAGAGCTCGGCTGTGTCAGACAATCGCAGCGCCAGATCGAGCAGGACCGCGTTGTCGCACCCTTCGATCAGCGTGCGGTGGAAGTCCAGATGCGCGCGAGCCCAGTCCTCGTTGCGCACCGGCGGATCGCCGTCGTGGAAGATCGGCTCGCTGGCAAGTCGGTGATGAGCGGCCAGGACCGCGGACTCCCAGGCCACATCGCCCCGCTCGACCGAGAGCCGGAGCGCGCCTCCCTCGGTCACCAACCGGGCTTCGGTCAGCTGCTCGAGCACATCCAGCGACAACGGCACCACATGAAAGCCGCGGTTACGGTCGATACGCACCAGACCCTTGGCAGCAAGGATGCCGAGCGCCTCCCTGACGACGCTCACACTTACGTCGTAGCGTGCCCCGATTTCGGCGGGTTTGAGCCGCTGCCCAGGCAGAAGCTCACTTCCGTTCAGGATCGCTGAACGTAACCGCTCGTACACGAGCACACCAAGGCTTTCGCCGCCCCCTCGCTTCGCCATAGGCCGACGATAGCACACTCTCCGGCAAAGAAAATTTTTTAGTATTGACTAGCGAATATTGGTCTGAGATTGTTTCGTCAGTTCGCTCTTAGGTAGTCGGTGCCGCCGAGGATGTTCGATCGACGGCACTCCACTCGAAAGGTCCCCTCATGCGAATAGCCGATCTCGCCGGCCGTCTTGTTCTGCTGACTGGTTCCCGAGCGGTCGGCGTCGAGGAGGCGAGCGACAAGCGCTTCGGTTCCGACTCGCAGGCCATCTACGCGCGCTGGGACGAGTTCGCCGGCTGGGCGACGGATGCGCCGACAGCTGGCGCCGCCAACTACAACGAGGCCGATCTCCGCCCACCCGCTCCCGCTCCCACGCAACTTTTCGCGGTCGGCCTCAACTACAAGAATCACGCGGCGGAGGCCAGCCTCGACCTGCCGGAGTCCCCGGCGGTCTTCACCAAGTTCGCCACGTCGCTGACGGGGCCGTTCGGCGAGGTCGTCCTGAGCGGGGACTCCGTGGACTGGGACGGCCCCACCGGCCCGTGGCTGGTGACGCCTGACGCACTGCCGGACCGGAACGACCTCGAACTGGGCTGCACCGTCAACGGCGAGACCGTCCAAACAGGACGCACCGCGGAACTCGTCTTCCCGGTTCCCGAACTCATCGCCCGGAGTCCACAACGGTTTCTGACCCCAGGGGACGAGCTGGTGAGCCGGATCGAAGGGATCGGCGAGATGCGCCACCGGCTGGTCGCGGCACAGCAAGGAGAATCTGCATGATCGTGTCAAGCCGCTGCGGTAGCGGGTTGTGGCGCGGTCGGTGTGAACTTCCGGCGGTCGCGCAGCAGCCTGCGGTTGTAGCGTTTCGGCCGGCGCAGGTTGCCGGTGACCCGGCCGGAGTCCTGCGGCACGGGCGCCAGCCCGGCGTAGGAGGCCAGTCGACCGGAGGTGGCGAAAGCAGCGAGGTCACCGCCGGTGGCCACCAGGAATTCCGCCCCCAGGATCGGTCCGAGACCGGGCAGCGACTCGATGATCTCGGCCTGCGGGTGTTCCCGGAACCGGCTGGTGATCAGCTTGTCGGTGTCCTTGGTCTGCCGGTCCAGATCGAGCAGCTGCTGGGCCAGGCGGGCGATCAGCGCGGCGGTGGTCTGCTCGCCAGGCAGTCGCAGTGTCTGAGCCCCAGCGGTGGCCAGCGCGTCGGCGGCCATGCGTGGGATGCCCTTGGCCCAGGCGCCGTGTTCAGGCAGATAAGTGTCCACACCGGACTTTCCGGCGTCGCGGATCGCTTGTGGTGTCTGGAAACCGGTGACCAGTATGAGAGCGCTGCGGGTGGAGTAGTCGAAGGCGCGTTCCAGCGCGGGGAAGATCCCGGTCAACATCTCGCGCAACCGGTTGACCCCACGCACCCAGTCGGCCATCAGGTCCTCGCGGTGCGCGGTCAGCCGGGTCAGCTCGACGACGAGGTCGTCGGTGGCGGTGACCGGGGTGAGGTCGGTGCGCATGCGGGCGGTTTCGGCGATCACCCGGGCGTCTTTGGCGTCGGACTTCGCCTCACCACGGAACACCCCGGTCATCCGGTTGACGACCCGGCCGGGCACATAGACCACCTGCTGCTCGATCGCGGCCTGGTCGTTGGCGAGTTTCTGCGAGAACACCACTGTGCCGGCCGGGTCCATCACGCACGCGTGATGGGTGGCCTTGCCGACGTCGATACCGACCCACCCCAGCGGTCGATCCGTCCCGCTCGTTCTCCTGTTGTCGCAGGTCAACCCCGTGGACAACCCCGCCAACAGGTCCCTGAACAGCGACGGCCCGCATGAGATCTAATTCAGCCAGGGCGTCCGGAACGACGGGGCGGCCATTCTCCTCGAGCCACCGTGCGGCAACCACTGATCAGCCACACCCCATCGCCCTGGGCATCCGGGGCACCAACCCCGAACAACATCAACCTTAGGGACGACTGATGGCTCTGCACAGCCTTACGGACGTCACCATCGGCGTGCCGAACGTCGAGGAGACTGCCGCCTACTACACGGAGTTCGGGCTTCGCCCGACCGCCCGCGGCGCTGAGCACAGATTCGCCACCGCTGACGGGGGCGAGCAGTTGCGGCTCCGGCCCCATCCCCGACGCCGGCTGCTCTCGCTGGGGATCGGCGTCGATGACGCGGACGACCTCGCCCGGATCGCCGCCTCGCTGGGCGGTCTCGAGGTCTCCTGCCGCCGCGAGCGCGACACCCTACGGACCGCCGACCCGGTGACCGGTCTGGTGGTGACCGTTTCGGTGGCCCCGCGGTTGCGACAGGAAGTGACTCACGCGGAGCCCGTCAACTCACCGGGAAACCTGGTTCGCCCCAACCGCCGGGCACCGGCGATCGAGCGGCAGGATCGGGTGCGGCCGCGCAAACTCGGCCACGTCGTCTTCGGCTCCGTCGATCAGGCCGCGACGCAACGATTCTTCACCCAGGGACTGGGCTTCAAGGTCAGCGACGAGGCCCCCGGCCTCGCGTCCTTCCTTCGGTGCTCGACCGAACACCACAACGTCCTCGTGCAACAGGCTCCGGTGAGCTTCCTGCACCACACGTCGTGGGAGGTCGACGACGTCGACGAGATCGGCAGGGGAGCGACCGCCATGCTCGAAGGGCATCCGGAACGGCACACCTGGGGCCTGGGCAGGCACTACATCGGCTCGAACTTCTTTTGGTACCTGCGCGATCCGGCAGGCAACTTCTCCGAGTACTACTCCGACATCGACTGCATTCTCGACGACCAGCTATGGGAGCCCGCAGTGGTCGCCGGCGAGAAGAGTCTGTACGCATGGGGCCCGCCGCCACCACCGTCGTTCCTCGCGCCCGAAGACCTCGCCGACCTGATGGCCGATTCCCACGACGGGGCATGAGCCACGTCGTTCGTCTTTCCCGCGGACCCACAAAGGGCCCGCAATCCTTCACCGATTGGAAGGAGCCGTGATGACCGTAGCAATGACGCGCGGTGCACGCTCGGCTAGCTCGCTGATCATAGTCCTTTGTGGACTCCTCATTTTTTTCGACGGGTACGACCTCGTGGTCTACGGAAACGTCGTGCCGTCTCTGCTCGCCGAGCCCGGGTGGGGACTGTCCTCCGTGGACATCGGCCGTATCGCATCGCTTACCACGACCGGAATGGGCGTCGGCGCACTGGTCTCGGGACCGCTGGCCGACCGGGTCGGCCGACGGGCGATCATCCTTGTCAGCATGGTGCTGTTCTCGGTGTCGATGGTGGCCTGCGCCCTGGTCCCGGGGGCCGGTCAGTTCGAGATCGCCCGCGCCCTCGGCGGCGTCGGCCTCGGCGCGCTGTTTCCGTCGGCGATCGCCCTGATCGTCGAGTTCGCGAGGCCCGGCAAGCAAGCCCTAACCTACTCGTTGGCCTTCTTCGGTTATCTGATCGGCGGAATCGTCGCCGCCGGTCTTGGCATTCTGCTCATCCGGTCGGCCGGCTGGCGGGTCATGTTCGGGATCGGGGCGCTGCCCCTGCTCCTGCTGCCCGTGATGCTGCGTTACCTGCCCGAGTCACCGACCTGGCTGAACGCTCGGGGGCGGATCGCGGACGCACGCGCCATCGCCGACAGGTTCGGGATTGTCCTCGGCCTGCGTGACGAGCCTGCGAAGTCGGCTTCGGGCACGGCCGGCTCGTGGCGCGGCGCCTTCGCACGGCACTACCTGGTGTCCACGTTCGTGCTGTGGCTCGTCGAAATCTGCGGCTACTTCCTGGTCTTCGGCATCGTGACCTGGTTGCCCGCGATGATGAAGGCGGTCGGGTATTCGCTGGGAGCAGCGTTGACCTTCTCGCTCGTGCTCAACCTCGGCGCCGGCATCGGTGCGCTGGCCGGCGCTCGCCATGCCGACCGTCGCGGTCCGAAGACCTCGGTCACGGTTCTGTTCGCGGTGGGGACGGTCGGGCTGGTCCTGGTGCCGCTGCGGCCTCCGGGCTGGGCGGCGTTCCTGCTGATCGCCTTGGCCGGGGTCGGCACGCTCGGCGCCCAGATGCTGCTGAACACCCTCGCGGCCTCGCTGTATCCGGTCACGTCGCGCGGCAGCGGCCTCGGTTGGGCGCTGGCCATCGGTCGCGTCGGCGCGATCGTCGGTCCGCTCGTGTTCGGCGCATTGCTGGCCAGGCACGGCGGGGCGGTCACCTCGTTCTACATCCTCGGGGCCGTGTCCGCGGCGGCCGCTGTGCTGGCGACGGCGCTGCCTCTTACACCTGCCGCCCGCGCTGCGGTGGCCGCGTTGCGGCATCCACGTCCGGCAGAGACGGCAGATCAGGCCGCGGCACCCGCGTCTGGCCAATGACCGTGCCGACTGAAACAGGAGCCGTCCATGGAGTACGTGAAGATCGGTGGTTCCGGCCTCCGGGTTTCCCGGATCTGCCTCGGAATGTTGAGCTACGGCAGGAACGTCGGCCAGTCCTGGACCGTCGATCGCTGGCCATGGACCCTTGACGAGCGGGAAGCGGAACCGATCGTCCGGTCCGCGGTGGACGGCGGGATCACCTTCTTCGACACCGCCGATGTCTACAACGGTGGCCAGAGCGAAATCGTGACCGGACGGCTCCTGCGGAAGTTCTTCGCCATGCGGGAGGAGTACGTCCTCGCCACGAAGGTGCGGATGCCGAGCATGCCCGGCGAAAACGGGTGGGGTCTCTCACGCAAGCACATCATGGCGGCGATCGACGCGTCACTGACGCGCCTGGGCACCGACTACGTCGATCTCTATCAGATTCACCGGTGGGATCCCGACACCCCGATCGAGGAAACGATGGAGGCACTGCACGACGTGGTGCGGGCCGGTAAGGCGCGCTACCTCGGGGCAAGCAACCTGTTCGCCTGGCAGTTTGCGAAAGCGCAGTCGGTGGCGCGAACCCGGATGATCTCGATGCAGAACCATTACAACCTCATCTACCGGGAGGAGGAACGGGAAATGATCCCCCAATGCCTCGACATGGGGGTCGGCGTGCTTCCGTTCAGCCCGCTTGCCCGCGGCCTGCTCGCCGGGGCCCGCGACAGCTCCGCCCGTGCCCGTTCCGACACCGTCGCCGACGAGTTCTACCGGCTCGAACTCGACCGGCCGGTGATCGACCGGCTCAACGCGGCGGCAGACCAGCGGGCCGTACCGCCGGCGCAGGTGGCGCTTGCCTGGCTGCTGCACCGGCCTGGCGTCACCGCGCCGATCGTCGGCGCCACGAAACCCGGGCACCTGCACGATTCGCTGGCCGCCGAGCAACTCGACCTGAGCGCTGAGGAAATCGCCCTCCTCGAGGAGGCGTACCAGGCGCATCCGGTCGTCGGCCACACCGTCGCTCCTGCCCCGGTTCGCGCATGACCACGCCGACCGACATCGTCGACGCCCAACTTCACCTCACCCTCGAGATGGACGAGCACCGCCTGCTGGCCTCGATGGACCGGCTCGGGATTCGCGGCGCGGTCCTCGACGAGTTCTGGTACCGCACCGACACGGCGCAATTCATGCCGTGCGTGCCGCTGCCGGGCGGCGCATTCCGGCCGTTGAGTCCGTACGTGCAAGCGGCCGTGGTGCGCAACCCCGACCGGTTCCGTTTCCTGCAGCGCGTCGAAATGGCCGACCCGCGCCGACAATCCGTCGCCGCGCTGCTTGCGGACCACCCGGGCTGCCGCGCAGTCCGGGTGATGCTGTTCACCGCTGAGGACCGGCGGCAGTTCACCAAAGGGGACTACGACGGAGTTCTCGCTGTAGCACAGGGACGATCGATGCCGTTGTGTCTGTTCGGAGCGGACCCACAGGTGCTGCGGTCGACGAAGGAGCGCTTTCCTGGGCTTCGCATCGTCCTCGATCACTGCGGTGGGGCCCGCGGGCCTGAGGACTGGGAGTCAGTCCTCGGCGCCGCCACGTTTCCCGGTGTCTACCTGAAATGGTGCCATCCGCATCGCGTGTTCGGCCACGATGGTGCACGCATGCAGCGCGAATTCCTGCGTGCGGTCGAAGCCTTCGGCGCGGAACGCGTGATGTGGGCGAGCGACATCACGATGGAGGATTCCGGCGTCGACTGGGCCGAACTGCTCGGCTTCGTCCACGACAACCCGGCGCTGTCCGACGACAACAAGCAATGGGTTCTCGGGCGCAGCGCCCGCACCGTTTTCGCCTGGACCGACGGTTCGATGGAATCGCTTTCGTCCCCCCGACTCACGGAGGTCGAACAATGAAATTCTGGGATTACAACTGGATGAAGTTGGAGACCTATCTGGAAACGGACGACCGTGTGCTTGTTCCGCTCGGCTCGACCGAACAACACGGTTACCTCTCGGTCGGCGTCGACGCGATCCTGTGCGAGGCGGCGGCGTTGGAGGCGGCAGAGCCCGCGGGGGTGCCGGTGCTGCCCACGGTGCCCTTCGGCCCCACCCCCACATTCACGGCGTTCCCCGGCGCGATCGACCTCCGCGAGTCGACGTTCCTCGCCCTGGTACGCGACATTCTCGACAGCCTGCGTAACCAAGGGTTCCGTCGGATCCTGCTCGTCAACGGGCACGGCGGCAACGCACCGGCCGAGGCCGAGGCCCAAGCCTGGGCGGCGGAACACCCGGACTGCGACGTCCAGTTCCACGGGTGGCTCATTGCCTCGGAGATCTGGGAGTTGGCCAAGGGAATCGACGAGGTCAGTCACGCCTCGTGGGTGGAGAACTTCCCGCTCGTACGGCTGCCCGGCGTGTCGATTCCCGCGGGGCGGAAACCGTTGGTCGATGCGGGCGCCCTCCGTGAGGCCGATCCGGCAGGCGTCCGTGCGCTCCTCGAGGACGGCCCCGGCGGTGGTCCGTATCAGCGTCCGGAGGAGGACACCGAGCGGGTGTGGTCGGCGGCCGTCGACCTGCTGCGCCGACGGCTGGACTCGGGGTGGAGCCGGTCATGAGCGACGGCATCGAGGATGTGATCCTGGTCGGGCTCGGTCCGGTCGGTTTGACGATGGCCGCGGTGCTCGGTCAGCGCGGGCACAGAGTCACCGCGATCGAACGGCACCCCCAGTTCTACGGGCTGCCCCGCGCGGGTCACGTCGATCACGAGATCGTGCGCATTCTCCAATCACTCGACGCCGAAGGACCGTTGCTGGCCGACTCGTACCCGACCGTCGAGTACCGGTGGGTGAACGCGACGGGCGAGACGTTGCTCGAGTTCGACTGGGGTTCGGCGGGCCTCTCCGGCTATCACTCGCACTACATGCAGTACCAGCCCGTGCTGGAGGCCGCCCTCGCGGATCGTGTACGGGCCGATCCCGCCCTGGCCCTGCTGCAGGGGTGGGAGGCCGTCGGGCTCGTCGAGCACGAGGACCACGTCGCGGTGACCGCCCGTCGCGACGGCGACGACGAAGTGCGAGTGCTGCGCGGACGGTATCTCGTGGGTGCGGACGGTGCGGGGAGTTTCGTCCGCAAGGCGCTGGGCATCGAACGCGAGGACCTCGGGTTCAACGAGCGGTGGCTCGACGTCGACGCTCGCAAAAAGCGCGAACTGCGATTCGACTTCGACTGCGGCCAGATCTGCGATCCGCGCCGCCCGGTGACGATCCTGCCGCTCGGCAAACGCCACCGCCGCTGGGAATGGGCGCTGCTGCCGGGTGAGGTGACCGGCGAGTTCGAGAAGCCGGACATGGCGTGGCGGCTGCTGGGTGAACTCGGTGTGGGACCGGACGACATCGAGATCGTCCGCCAGATCGTCTACACCTTCGAGGCCCGCACGGCGCGTGCCTTCCGCCGCGGCCGCGCCTTTCTCATCGGCGACGCCGCCCACACCATGCCGCCGTTCATGGGGCAGGGCATGTGCTCCGGGATGCGCGACGCGAAGAACCTTGGCTGGAAGCTCGACCTCGTGTTGCGGGGCCTCGCTCCCGACGGGTTGCTGGACACCTTCGAAACCGAGCTGCGTCCCTACGTGCGCGACTGGACGACGATCTCCCTGGAATCCGGGAAAGTCCCGTGCACGACGGATCCTGACGAGGCACGCGAGCGCGACGCCCGGTTCCGCGCAGGCTGGCTACCGCCGATGCCGGACTTCCCGCAGATTCGGCACGGCCTCATCCACCGCGACCCGGGAGGCGCTCCCATCGCGCCCGCCGGCGAGCTGTCGCTGCAGGCGCGCGTCGAGCGGGACGGCCGCACGGAGTTGTTCGACCGGGCCTTCGACGCGGCCGGGCGGTGGCAGGTCGTCAGCACGGCCGGCGACCCCCGCGCTGAGCTGGACGCTGCGCAGCTGGCGTTGTTGGAGCGGCTCGGCACCGTGTTCGCCCACATCGGGTCCGATGTGGGCGCCGACGCCCGCGATGTCGACGGCACCTACCGGACCTACGCCAAGGAACGCGCTGTCGAGGTGACGATCGCGCGCCCGGACTTCTACATCTTCGGTGCCGCGACCACGCAGGCCGGACTGCCGCGGCTGGTGGACGACCTCGCGGCGCAACTACGCATGACCACCGTCACGGGAGGCCTCGGATGAACCCACCAGTGATCATCACCTGCGCGCTGACCGGCGGAATCCACGGGAAGGAGGCCAACCCCAACCTGCCCGAGCAGCCGGACGAGATCGTTCGCCACGGCGTCGCGGCGGCTGCTGCCGGCGCGGCGATCCTGCACATCCACGTGCGCAATCCCGACGGGACGAACACGATGGACGTCGAGATCTTCCGCGAGGTGCACGACCGCCTGCGCGCGGAGACCGACGCGGTGCTGCAGCTGACGACGGGAGGAAGTCCGCTGCTTCCCGTCGCCGAACGGATCCAGCCCGTCAAGCTCGGCCCGGAGATGTGCTCACTCAACATGGGCCTGCTCAACTTCTTCATCCGCGGCGAGCAGGTGTTCTTCCCCAACCACCGGTCCGACATCACCTGGTTCGCCACCGAGATGGCCGAACGCGGCATCCGGCCCGAGCTGGAGGTCTACAACAGCGCGATGCTCGAGGAGGTCGCTCATCTCATCGAGCAAGGCATCCTGACCCCGCCCTACGTCGTGAACCTCGTGCTCAACACGCCGACGCAGGGTGGCATGCGCGGCACTCCCGCCAACCTGCAGGACATGGTGTCCCGCTGCCACGATCTGCCTGCCGATCCACGCGACATCCGGATCAACGTGTCGTCCATGGGCCGCACGCAACTGCCGATCACCACCATTGCGATGGCGATGGGTTGCAACGTGCGCGTCGGGATGGAGGACAACGTGTTCTGGGCGCGCGGCGAACTCCTGCGTGACAACGCGCAGCTGGTCGAGCGGGCAGCGGCTTTCGCGGGTCTCCTGCAGCGCGAGATCGCCACCCCGGACCAGGCCCGGGAAATTCTGGGAATTCCGGACAGGAAAACGGAGAAAACGACATGAGGTCCACAATGGAACCTGGCCGGAGGGCGACATGACCGGCGCGGTGCTCTCCGCCCTCAGGGCGCAGGAGTCGAGCAGCGGTGTCACGGACACCGCGCGCCTGCTCGTGTCATGCGCCGACCGGCCCGGCATCGTCGCCGGGGTTTCGCGGTTCCTCGTCGAGCGCGGCGCGAACATCGTCCAGTCGGATCAGTACTCCACCAACCCGGAAAGCGGATCGTTCTTTCTCCGCGTGGTCTTCCACCTTCCGGGCGTGTCGGCGCGGCTGGACGAGCTGAGCGAGCAGTTCGCCGTCGAAGTGGCGCAACGGTTCGGGTCGGACTTCGAGTTCCACGACGCCGCAAGGCCCAAACGGGTCGCGATCATGGTCTCGCGTTACGACCACTGCCTGCTCGACCTGCTGTGGCGCACGTCGCGCGGCGAGCTGCCGATGGAAATCGGCGCCGTAGTCAGCAACTGGGGCGATCTGCGCGACGAGGTGACCCGATTCGGCGTGCCGTACCACGAGATTCCGGTGACACGCGCGACGAAGGCGACATCGGAATCGGCTCAGCTCGACGTGCTCGGCGGCGGCCGGTACGACCTCGTCATCCTGGCCCGCTACATGCAGATTCTCTCCGACGATTTCCTCCGGCGCGTGGGCTGCCCGGTGATCAACATCCACCATTCGTTTCTCCCGGCCTTCGCCGGCGCGGGTCCGTACGAGCGAGCGAAGGAACGCGGCGTGAAACTGATCGGCGCGACTGCGCACTACGCAACGGCCGACCTCGACGAGGGGCCGATCATCGAACAGGACGTCACCCGCGTCAGCCATCGGGCGACGACGCGCGATCTGGTGCGCGCGGGCGCGGATGTCGAACGCAGCGTCCTTCAGCGCGCGGTGCGCTGGCACTGCGAGGATCGGGTTCTCCTGCACGGCAACACGACGGTGGTGTTCTGATGGACGCCAGGTTCGCGCCGCGCGCGTCTCGGTTCGAGATCCTCCCGTTCGGCGGCGCCACCGCTGCGGCGCTCGAACTCGCGGAACCGGTCACGATCACGGTCACCTGCTCGCCACGCCACGGCATCGACCGGACCGTCGAGATCGCTGCCCGGCTGGCCGCGCACGGACACGACGCCGTGGTGCACCTCGCGGCGCGGCAGGTGCTCGGGCCCGGACATCTCGATGAGCTGGCCGAGCAGATGGGCGAAGCCGGTATCCGGGACGTCTTCGTGATCGGCGGCGACGTCACCGAGCCTGCGGGCCCCTACGACTCTGCGCTGCCGGTTCTCGAAATGCTGAACGACCACCGCCGTCGGCCCGCGCGTCTCGGAATCGGGGCGTATCCGGAGGGCCACCCCCTGATCAGTCCTCCCACACTGCGCCACGCCCTGGCCGAGAAGGCGAAGCTGGCGGACTACGCCGTCACGCAAATCTGTTTCGACCCGAACCATCTCCTGGCCTGGATTTCCGAGCTGCGGACATCGGGGATCTCCGTACCCTTGTTCGCCGGCGTCCCGGGCGCGGTCGACCGCAAACGCCTGCTCGAGATCTCGATGCGGGTCGGGGTCGGCCCCTCGATCTCCTTCCTGCGCAAACAAAAGGGGCTACGAAGACTGTTGAGCAGTCCGCTGCAGGCAGCTCATCGGCTGCACCGGGCCATCGCGCCGTGGCTCGGCGATCCGGCCCTCGGTCTCGCCGGCCTGCATTGGTACACGTTCAACCGGCTCGCCCAGACGATCCGGCTGGAGAAAAGCGAACTCGGTGCCGTGTTCGACGACGAAGCATCGGAGGGGCAATGAACAGCAACCCCGTCATCGACTTCCATTCGCACATCCTCGTGGCGGACGTGGTCGAGGAGACAGCCGCGCACAACGTCTACACCGGCTTCGGAGCGCGCACCGTGCAACCGCCGGCCGGCTCCCGCTTCGACGAGGTCTTCAAGCGCATGCTCGACCCCGCGCTCCACTTGCCCGACATGGACAAGGCAGGCGTGGACGCCGAGGTTCTACTGTCCACCACGGTGATCCAGGGGTCGAGCTGGGCGCCACCGGAGCGGGACCTCGCCTTGAACGCCTGTGTCAACGACGAGATCGCCGGCTGGGTGGACCGCGACCCGGAGCGTTTCGTCGGCAGTTGCACCGTGCCGTTGCAGGACCTCGCACTGGCGATCCCGGAACTCGAGCGATGTGTCCGCGGCCTCGGTGCACGAGTCGTGCAGGTGCCCTCCCACGTCGGGGGACGCTACCTCGGACATGCCTCGCTGCGCCCGTTCTGGGAAGCCGTGCGGGACCTGGGGATCGTCGCCCTGCTGCACCCGGAAGGCATCGCGGATCCCTGGTTCCAGGACTACGCCTTGTGGAACTCGGTCGGACAACCGATCGAAGAGGCGAAGGCCCTTTCGTCCATGATCTACGACGGCCTGCTCGAAGCCATGCCGGAACTGGTGATCGTCATCGCCCACGGCGGCGGCTTCCTGCCGCACTACTTCGGGCGTCTCGACCGCAACGTGCACAACATGCCGCACAGCGCGCGCAATCTCAGCAAGAACCCCGGCGAGTACCTGGCACAGCTCTACTTCGACACCTGTGTCTACGATCCGGCGGTATTGGCAGCGCTCGTTTCCCGGTTCGGCGCCGACCACCTCGTCATGGGCGCCGACTACCCGGTTGGGGAGAACGATCCGGTCGGTTTCGTCCGCCACGCGAACCTGCCCACCGAACAGGAGAACCTGGTTCTGGGTCGCACTGCGGCCCGCCTTCTCGGCCGGTAACCCGTCTCGACTCGTGCGAAGAGGAATCATGAAAAGCCTGCAGGACCTGATCGACGCCCACGAGAACCTGGTCGACCACTTCTATCACGACACCGTCTCGCAGTTTCACCAGTCGCGGACGGATCTCTTCGCCGCCAAGAACCTGATTCAGCCGGAATACACCAACTGGCGCGACGAGCAACAGGCCATTCGCGAGACCTGTCTGCTGCTGAACCAGTCCCATCACATGCCGGTCCTGTATATCGCCGGCCCCGATGCGAAACGGATGCTCCAGTACCTCTCGCCGTGCACATTCTCGAATCTGGCCACGGACCGCGCCAAGCAGTACTTCGCCTGCACGCCACGAGGGCACCACATCGGCGACTGCGTGCTGTACTACTACGGCGAGGAAGCCGGGTTCGAGCTCGTCAGCGGGATGCCGTTGTTGAACTGGGTGCGTTTCCACGGCGAGTCGGGGGATTTCGATGTCGAGATGACGTTCGACCCGACCACACCGTTCAACCCGACAGGCGGACGGACGAAGTTCCGGTTCCAGCTCGAAGGACCGACCGCGCAGGCGGTTCTCGACCAGATCACCGACGGCGGCTGGCCGGAGCTGAAGTTCTTCCGCACCGCGCGGGTGCGCATGGCCGACCGGGACGTAACGGTGCTCCGGCACGGCATGGGCAGCGTCGGCGGCGCCGAGATTTCCGGCGACTACGCGGATCTGGAGGTCGTCCGGCAGGCGATCCTGGAGGCCGGTGCGCAGCACGGCCTTCGCGAAGGCGGCACGAAGACCTACTTCAGCAGTGGGATCGTGAGCGGGTGGGTCCCGTACCCGCTCCCCGGGATCTACACCGGCGAAGAGCTCCGGCCGTACCGGGAATGGCTTCCGGCCGACAGCTGGGAGGCCCGCATGCAGCTCGGCGGAAGCCTGCGCAGCGACAACATCGAGGACTACTACTGGACCCCGTCCGCCCTGGGCTACGACAGGTTCGTCAAGTTCGACCACGACTTCATCGGTCGAAAGGTACTCGAGGCCGCCCGGTCCGTGCCGCGCCGGGTGCGGCGAATCCTCAAGCGGCACAAGGACGACATCGTCAAGGTCCACGCATCGCAGTTCGACGACGGTCCGGTGTACAAGAGCATCGAGCTGCCGACTCCGATCTTCGGGTGGCCGCAGGCCGACGAGGTCCGGTCGCCGAACGGCGAACTGATCGGGATGTCGCAGTACTGCGCTTACACCATCAACGACCGGGACCTCATGTCAGTGAGTTCCCTCGATGAGGACCACGCCGAGATCGGGTCGCAGGTGCTCGTCACCTGGGGTGAACCGGATGGGGGTTCACGCAAGCCGCATGTGGAACACCATGTGCAGACCACGATCCGCGCGACCGTCTGCGCCGCACCGTACGGGAAATTCGCGCAGGAGCTGAAACGCTCGACCCTCACCGCGCAGGCCGAGCCACCGCAATGAACACGATCCGGATCGATGGCAAGGCACTGGCCGTGCGTGTTCGCGAGCGCGTCCGGGAGGACGTGGCGCGGCGGGTCGCCGCGGGCGCACCGCAACCGGGGCTCGCGACGATCCTGGTCGGCGACGACCCCGCCAGCGGTGTATATGTGGCCAGTAAGCGCCGAGCCGTGCGCGAAGCCGGCATGGTCGACCAACACAGGTCCCTGCCGTGCGGGAGTACGCACGATCGCGGCGGTCATCGACGAGCTCGCGGCGGACCGAAGCGTCTCCGGGATCCTTCTCCAGCTGCCGCTGCCCGACGGGCTCGACAGCGCCGTGTTCAAGCGTGCCGACGCGAAGGTTGCGGAGCTCGACGGCCAACTCGGCAACGGTCTTGCGGCGGCCGTCATCAATCACCTTGAGAATATGCTCGATCGCATCACCACGAATGCCACGAACGCCGACTCCTGACCGCCACCCCCTCCGGCTTGTCGCGTCACAACGACACGATGGGTGAGAACGGACATCGCGCAGCGGCGCTTCGATCGCTCGACCAAGGGACGGGCTGGGGTGCCGCTTGCGGCGCCAAGGGCGACTACCGGTGATCAAACGGAGGATCGCGTAGCTCACCGGATACCGGTGCCGAGTCCGGCGTCACGAACGCAACGCCGGCCACTTGCCTGCCTTCCCTCAAGTGCGGTCGACCGTTGTGGCAGCGCGAAGCGCGGCGCGGACGAACGCGGTTGTGGTCGGCCGGTCGTCACCGTCTGCGCGGGCAACGACGATCAGGCTTGGCTCGGTATCCTCCACCGGGATACAGGCCAATCCTGACGGCGTCGGGGAGATCAGGGAACGGGGAAGGACCGCGACGACCCGCCCGATGGCGACAAGGGGGATCAGTTCCGCAACGTTTGTGACGGCAGGTCCGGTGGCGCCGGGATTCTTGATGCCCTTCCAGTGGGGAAACGGATCTGTCTCCAGCTCGGCGAGTCGGATGGAACGACGGTTGGCAAGCCGGTGCGATGCCGGTAGCACAGCGACCCGATCCTCGGTATGGAGGGTCTGGCAGTCGAGCCCGGTCAGGTCATCGAACGGCGCGTAGAGCAGCGCCACATCGGCACGTCCATCGCGGATAAAGTCGGCCCGCTCCGTACCGCTGTCGAAGATGATCTCAACCTGGCAAGCGTCGGGGTCTGACGCGTAGCAGGCGAGGATGCTGGAGAGCAGATTCGCATCACCGCCCGGTTTGAGGACGAGCCTGAGATTCTCGCGAGTGCCCGCGCGCTGGGCGCTCTGCACCGCGATGTCGACCGCCTGCAGCGCGAGCCGGCCGTGCTCGAGCAGTGCAGCACCTGCGGGGGTGAGCTCGACCTTACGGCTGGTGCGGGAGAACACCTGTGTGCCAAGGCGTGCCTCAATGTGTCGGATCGTTTTCGACACCGCCGGCTGGGCGACCGACAATCGCTGCGCCGCTCGACCGAAGTGCAGCTCTTCCGCGACGGCGACGAAGTAGCGCAGCTCGCGAAGCTCAATCAGATCCATTCCTTCAAGTTATCGTGCGAGGCCGGGTTTGTATTGGACGGGCTGAACCCAGGGCGATTAGATGGGCGCATGTTGAACCACACGATGATTGTTGCGTTCGCGGACGCCATCCCCGCCGACGAACTCGACCAGTTCCTCACCGATATCGGTGAATCGGTGCAGGACAGTGGCGTTGTCGAGTCCTACTCCGCGCGCCGACACCATGCAGTGGAGGGCGAGGACGAGATCCCCGCCATGATCGCGACCGCGATCGTCCAATTCACCGTTGCCGATGAAGCGGCGTTACGAACCCTTTTCGCCGCACCTGGGGCCGGCGAAGTGATCCAGAAGTGGCAGGCGCGGCACCCCTATCGGGTTGCGTGGGCGAACCACAAGCCGCTGTCATGACCGGCTTGAGCGGCAGGAGTGGGCTCGTGACGGGCGCCGGTAGTGGGATCGGCCAAGCCACCGCGCGACAGCTGGCGCGTCGTGGCGTTTCGGTCGCGGTGCTTGATCTGGACGAGGAATCGGCTCAGAAGACTGCGGTGAGCATCCGGGAAGAGGGCGGAACCGCCCTCGCACTGCGTGTTGATGTCGCCGACGAAGATTCGGTGCGCGACGCGATCGCGAGCACGGTCGGAGCGTTCGGGGGTCTGCATCTTGCGGTCAACAATGCGGGCGTCCAGGCGCACAACCAGGACTTGACGCAGATCGACGTCACGACCTGGGAACGCGTCCTGCGGATCAATCTGACAGGTGTGTTCGTGGCGATGAAACATGAGATCCCCGAGATGGTGCGCGCCGGCGGCGGGGCCATCGTCAACATGGCCTCCAACGGCGGCCTTTACTCCATCCCGCACGCCCCGGCCTACGTGGCGAGCAAGCACGGGGTCGTCGGGCTGACCAAGACCGCGGCCGTCGATTACGCGGCCGACGGCATCAGGGTCAACGCGGTGGCTCCGTCCCTTACTCACACGCCAGGGCTCAGTCGTGTCGCCGGCGATACCGACATGCTCGCGCGGCAGGAGTCGATTACCCCTTTGGGTCGTCTCGCGGCACCTGAGGAAATCGCCGCAGCCGCCGTGTGGCTGTGTTCGGAAGAGTCGTCGTACGTGACAGGAGTCGCCCTTTCGGTCGATGGGGGGAGGCGCGCATGACCACGGCGAACACTGGTGTTCAGGACGGAGGAAACCACGCGCCGGGTGATCGTGTCATCGCCGTCGAAGAGCACATCGCCACCGAGGGGTTCCTCGCCGCCGCACACACTTTCGAAGTCGTCCCCGGTGACCGTGACGAGATCGACTTGATGCGGGTCGTCGAAACGACAGAACCGATGCGATCAGCGCTCACGGATCTCGAGGCGCGCCTGGCCACCATGGACGCCATCGGTCAGGACATGGCGCTGCTCAGTCTCAACGCCCCAGGCGTTCAGCCCTACCCTGCGAGGGACGCCGTGCCATTGGCTCGCACCGTCAACGACTCCCTCGCCGAAATCGTTCGCCGGCACCCCACCCGCTTCGGTGCGCTCGGCACCGTGGCACCACAAGATCCCACCGCGGCAGCCGCAGAGGTCGAACGGATCATGAGTCAGCTCCGGCTGAGCGGACTGATGATCAACTCACATACCGCTGGACACTACCTCGACGAGCCCCAGTTCGCGCCACTCCTCGACGCCGCCGAATCGGCTCACGCGCCCCTCTACCTGCATCCCCGATTTCCCAGCATGTTGCGTCAGTACGAGCGCTACGGGCTCCAAGGCCCCATCTGGGGATACCAGGCCGAGGCCGGCCTCCATGCCATGCGACTCATCCTCAGCGGCGTCCTCGATCGCAACCCCGACCTCACGATCGTCCTGGGCCACCTGGGAGAAGGAATCCCCTACTGGCTGAAACGCATAAACAACCGACACGCGTTCATGGCGCGCACAGCCGGTACCGCAGGCAGCATCCGTCCCCTGGAGCTCACACCCAGCGAGTACTTCCGAAGAAACTTCGTCATCACGACCAGCGGGATGACCGACCCACGAGTACTCGAGTTGGCTTTCGACGCGATCGGTGAGGACAGAATCATGTTCGCCATCGACGCCCCGTACGAGGACCCCGAAGAAACGATCAACTTCCTCCGCGACACACCCCTGAGTGCCGCCCAACGCAGCAACCTCAGTCATGCCACCGCCGAGCGAGTGTTCGGACTCCGCGAGAGCGTCAGATCCACCGCGTAAGGCCGTGGCCAATCTGTTGACGTTTGGCGTCGAATATGGCGAGGGTTCGGGTGTGATTGCGGTGGCTTCAGGGTTGAACGTCCGGCGCCGCCAATCGGAGCAGGGATGTGGTGGATGCTCTGCCCAACCGCGAAAGCATCGCTAGGCCGGAGTGTGTCTCGCGACGCTGGTGATCTTCTTGTCTGCCTATTGTGATCAAGATCAACAAGAGGTTACTGACCAGCTTGCTCGCCGCGGAGTCCGCGCAGGCTTTGCCACGCCGGAGAAAGAAATTCGTAACAGGGTCAGTTGTTGTGATCTTGGTCAGGTAGTCGGCGGGGGAGTCGAGGATCTCGTCGGCGGTCTTGGTTCAGGTGAAGGGTTGGGGTTCTGATTCCAGTCTTCGATCCAGACGGTGATGTCTTTCTCCAACGCTTTCGCGGTGTGTGCCTACTGCGTTCTTGAGCTGCGGGGTGGTGTACGTGCCGTAGCTGCACACATGAAGTGCACGTCAACGTCAGGGGCACCGCTTTGTCAATCGTGACCGGCGTTCGAGTGTGCCCGGCACCATCGGGAACATCGGCTGAGACCGGTCCAGGGGCCGGAATCTGAGCCTTCTTGTCCACACACAGCACCACCGCCTTGTCGGTCGGATCGTGATACAACCTTGTCCACGAACTGCGGGTCGGTGGACAGTGTGAACGAGTCCTGCACGGGTGATCCGAGGTCGAAGTCATCGAGCGCCAAATCCGCTTTGCGTCAGCCCGACCGTGGCTGATCATCCGAACCGGCCACCCGATCGACAGCGAACCGGGAGCGCCACTTGAACGCTGTCATCGTCTGCTCATGCGGCAAGGAAGCTCCGTCATGGCGATGCAGGAGATGATCATCGTGGCGACGTACGAATCGCCCTTTAGCCGACGTTTTACGGTTATCACAACCCTGTTGGCCCGTGCGTTGGCGGGCAGGCTGCTGGTCGCGCCGTAGCGGTCGCCCTTCAGGAAGCTGATTCTCACGGACCTCTCTTACCCACATCTGTCCACCGTGTGCCTTCACGCGTCTGTTCTCGGGTGTTCAACCGTTTGTGTGTTGACCAGCTCGAGTAGCCGGTAGCTGCCTTGGCGCGGTTCGCCATCTGATTCGCCCACCTTTGCGGCCCAGTTGGGCCTCTGCGCTCGCCTCCCCTCAGCGGCCCTTCAAACTCGGAATGGGCGGCACTCACCCTGAGAACACTCCTCGCCGCCAGTGACCAATGCCACGGAAACTGTACATCTGTACCTGATACCGTTGTATCAGGTACAGATGTACAGGATGCTGGCCGACGGGATGACACGTCGGAAGCGGAGAGTAAAGGAACGACGTTGCTTCGCATCCTTCTGGACCACTTCGACCTGGGTGGCCTGGTTCTCCGTGTCGACTATCCGGCGGCCACGCTAGCCACCTCAGTTGAATCCAGGAACGGTCCAGGCCGGCACTTCCGGTGCAGCGGCCACCTCCGGCTCGAAGGTGGGCTGAACGGTCGAAGCCCGCCCTCAACTCATTCGCCATACCCTCCGCCGACCGCTGGTCGGCCACAGAGATCTACTAGCCGAACCGTCCAAAAAAAGCTCGTCCTTCGAGGAGTGCGTGATGCCCAGCCCCGTTAACTCGTATCCCATTGCCATTCCCGAGGCGGATCTGCAGGATTTGCGGCGCCGTCTGGATAACACGCGTTGGCCTGCTCAGGAAACCACACCGGACCACAGTCAGGGCCCGAGGTTGGCCACGCTTCAGCACCTTGTGGAGCATTGGCAGACTCGCTATGACTGGCGGCGGGTGGAGAAACTCCTCAATTCCCACAACCACTCCAAGGCCGAAATCGACGGCCTGGACATCGCCTTCCTACATATCCGCTCACCGCACGGGGACGCTGTCCCTCTGCTCATGACGCATGGCTGGCCGGGCTCGATCCTGGAATTTCGGCACGTCATCGACCCGCTCACCAACCCCGAGGCCCACGGCGGGGACGCGCGGGACGCGTTTCATCTGGTTATTCCGAGTATGCCGGGCTTCGGGTTTTCCGAGGCACCCACTGAGTCCGGTTGGGACTTCACGCGGATCGCCCGGGCCTGGATCACGCTCATGGATCGGCTGGGCTATCGCGAGTGGTATGCGCAGGGTGGTGATCTCGGCGCGGCCGTCACGGAGGAGATCGCCAACCTGCAACCCGCGGGCTTGCAGGGTATTCACCTGAACTTTGCGCCGTTCCAGCCCACCCCGGAGGAACGGGCTGCCGCCACGGCCGAAGAGACGGCCTTGCTGGCGCAGGCCGACGCGTTCTGGCGAGCCGGGTCTGCCTATGCCCAGCAGCAGATGTCCAAACCGCAGACCATCGGCTACTCACTCGCGGACTCCCCGGTAGGGCTCGCCGCATGGATCTACACCCTGTTCGAAGCCACCACGGGCACTCCCGGTGACGCCGAAGCATCACTGCCGCTCGACGAGATCATCGACAACATCATGCTGTACTGGCTGCCCAATGCAGGAGTCACCTCCGCCCGCCTCTATTGGGAAATAGCCCGCGGACAGTGGACGTCCCCGGCACGCCTTGATGATCCGATCACGGTGCCCGCTGCATTCAGCATCTCGCCATACGAGCCCGTCCGCCCGGCGCGCCGCTGGGTTGAAAACCGCTATCCCAACCTGCTCCATTTCACCGAAGTGGAAAAGGGCGGTCACTTCGCTGCCTGGGAACAACCCACTATCTTTACACAAGAAGTGCGCACTGCTATCCGCCGCATACGCGAACATCACTAAACATGCACGGTCAGGGAGTTGCCTCTTTCGCTTCCTGAGAAAGAGCGGCGAGTTGAGCGCTGGTCCGCCAAGGAAGACCTGGTCAACTGGGCATCCGGCCACTTGGCCAGGTCATCGGCACACTACGGACGTCGCTGCACATCCCGGCCGCCGAAGCAGACTGGCGTCAGTTTCGGGCCGACATCGAAGCAGGTGGAGGAGGGCACAGCGATTCGCTATATCGGCTCAAAACGAATGCTCGGACCGGCTCGGCGGATCCTTTGCCCTGTTGGCTCGTCAGCATCACCTCCCGCACGATGACCATCACAACTACCTGGCCACCCCGGGATTCGTTGAAGACATCGTGTGCTGTTGCGGGGCGCCACAGTCATCGACGTGGGTCTCCACCGGACTGCGACCGGCTTGGCCCGCGATGTCCGGACCGCGGAAATCGACGGGATCGCGACGTGTGGCGCCGGTGCCAGAAGGCGTCGGCCGCATGACGATCGTCATGCTCATGGTCAAACCCTCCGGGCCGCACAACTGTCGTCGTGATCGGTTGTCCTGCAATCACTACGTCCGCCTCGGCCGCGGTGATCACTGTTCCGGCTTCGCTGGCGATGAGACTGATCTCCGCTCGCTCCTCGACGGTGTACCACGCGACACCCGGGACCGCTGCCGGGGTTGAGCTGGGCGTGCATGACCAGCCACGCGTCTTCGAACGCCGAAAATGGTGGAGTGCTACATCCGTCTTTCCGATCCCGGTTACGTCGCGGTCCAAACCATTCCCGGAATGGGGTCGACGCTGGCGGCGGTGTTGGTCGCCGAGATCGGGGACGAACGCCGTTTCACCGGCCCGGACAAGCTTGCGTGCTGGTGCGGGCTGACCCCGAAACCCCACGAGTCCGACACCCACGTGCGCCGCGGAGCGATCACCAAGCAGGGCTCACGACTGGTGCGCTGGACGGCGGTGGAATCGGTGCAAATCTTGCCGAGGACCACCACCATCGGCGCGTTCCGAGACCGGATCGGGGCGAAGCGGGGCCGCAACATCGGAGTGGTGCCCGCCGCCCGCAAGCAGGTCGGCGAGGGTCGTGCAGGTCCCCCGATGGGGCTTGTGGTAGGAACTAGGCGGAAGCCGGGGTGAGGGCCTGTGTTGGTCGCCCTTCGAGGGCTCTCATGACACTGCCGCCCCCGGTTTCCCCGGAACCGCGAAGCGATGACAAGGGGACGCGCCATTGAGCGCCGGTTAGTGACCACTCTGCTGTCGGTTCCCTCGCCTCCGCCTGGCTTCTGCCCTGAATCACACGCAGGAAGGCGACACGGTTGTCGCAGCAAGATGGGCCACTGTTCTTCGTCTGGATCGACTGGGCCGCCACCACACACGCCGTGTGCGTGCTCGATCAAACCGGCCGGAAAGTCGCCGCGTTCACCATCGAGCACACCGCCGCTGGATTCCAGCGGCTGGCCGCCCGGCTGGGCAAGGTCGCCCGGCCCGGGCAGATTCCGGCGGCGATCGAGCGCCCGGACGGGCCGGCTCGTCGACGCGCTGCTGGAGGCCGGGTATCCGGTGCTGCCGGTCAAGCCGAACGCGATCAAGGCCTGGCGCGAGGCCGAAGTGCTCTCCGGCGCGAAGTCCGACCCCGGCGACGCGCACGTGATCGCCGACTACCTGCGAGTGCGCTTTCATCGGCGGCGTCCCGCCGCGCCGTTGTCCAGTCATACCAAGGCGTTGCGCGCTGTCGTGCGTACCCGTAGTGATCTTGTCGAGGCTCGTATAGCGGCGACCAACCAGCTCGCCGCTTTGCTGGACGCGCACTGGCCTGGCGCCAAGGCCATCTTCGCCAACATCGAGTCCGCGATCGCCTTGGCGTTCCTGACCCGCTATCCCACTGCCGCCTCGGCGGCCTCGTTGACCGAGAAGCGGGTGGAAACCCGCCGCCGTCGTGCTGGCCCGGCTGCGCTCGGCCCGGTCGGCACGCTCGATCCCGTTGTGTCTAAAGGAATCCAGGACGCCGTGCTCGCCCAGGCCGGCATGCTTACCGCGCTCAACACCGCGATCAAGGCCCTGGACCGCTCCATTGCCGAGAAGATGAACACCCATCCCGACGGCGAGGTCTTCCGGTCCTTTCCCCGTGCGGGCACCATCAACGCCGCCCAGATTCTGGCCGAGTGGGGCGACGCCCGCGAGGCGTTCAACCACCCCGACGCGATCGCCGAGCTACAACGCGGCGTGTCGTTTCGCTGGGCCTGCAACAAGCGCCTGCGCCTGGCCATCACCACATTCGCCGCCAACAGCCGCTTCTCCAGCGCCTGGACGGATGGCGCTGCTGGCAAAACGGCACACCCTACGATCCCGCTCTGCACCGCAGCGCCCGTCAGCGCATCAAAACGCAGGTCGCGGCCTGATTTCGATCTACAGGTTGACACAGGGGGTGTCATGACCCCACCCGGCGCGGTCGCCCCGTCTGAGGGATCCCGCCGACCCCAGCACAGCGCGCCCCGTTATGCCGCGCCCAGCCCGCGGCGAAGGGATGACCGGCAGCCGCTTACCGCCTGCCCCAGGCCGGGACACCGGCCCCGTTGAGCGCAACGCCCCCACGCCCGCGCAAGTCCACGAGCACACCTGACCACACCCTTCCTCGCTCAGTTCGAACGCAGCTGGCCCTGCCGCTACTCGGTCACCGATGGGATGATCCTGCTGCCCAGTCATGCTCGACCCCATCGCGAGCCAAAGGTGAAGTGCTGTGCGGACTCTCCGTCCCGGGCGAGCGCCTCAAGTCTGGCTACGCCGTCCGACCAGCTGGGCACCACGTCGTCCTCGATGTTCCAGAGAACGTGACCCGGCCAGGGCCCCTTGAGGAACCAGTCGTACCTGAGCTTCAGGCTCTCGCGGTGCAGGCCGTTGTAGACGAACAAACGTGCGCTCTCGACGTCTCGCCACAGGCTCAATGTTGCGATGTGGGCATGCGGGTCGTGACCTGCGAAGTCCGGAAGACCCAGGGGTAGGAGGTAAATACCCCATCGCCCGAAATCTTCGCCGGGTTCATGTGCCGTATACCCGTCACCGTCTCCACCGGCTCGACCAAGGAATCCCGGGGCATCGTCGCTGGCGCTGAAGATTTTCGGACCCCGCGTGGAGAAGTCGTCCATCGCGGCGGGATCCGCCGCGGGGTCAAGCACGCCGAACGTGTAGAGGGCAATGTTGCTCACGGGACTACTTCCTATTCTGTGAATGGGTATTTCGGTCCGAACGAACGATGCGCTGCCTGGCCGCGCAGCCCGACTGCCGGGCAGAGCAACTTGGGGAGATGTCGGCGTCGACGTTGCGGATGCGGCCATGCTGCCCCGGGGCACGCACCACCAGCGGAGACCGGCTGGCAGGGTGGAAGGAGCCTCGATCGCTCCCCTTCGATTCAGCAGAGGATAAGGGTTGCAGGAAGGCCGCGGGCGCTTTGCGAAAGTCCGACTGGTCGCAGCACCGGGGTGTGATGATCGGCTTTGGGGAGCACGACGTGCGGCGCCGGGACGTCCACGCCGTGTCGAGGCCGATGAAGCCGTTGGCTGTGTTCGAGCCCGATGCGGTGGTCGTGGTCGCCGTGCACCATCAGGAAAGGCGGCGTAGGGATCAACCTGGGGTGAGGGCCAGGCGATTTCGGTGCGCTGTGGCCTGCTGCGAGATACGTGGCCGAGGCGCAGACGATGGCGGAGCCCGACTGGGTCCATGAACTCGACGATGTCCTGGGGCACGTCGCGACCAGCGGGCAACCAGTCGGTGAGGTGGCGGTTGCTCCGTTCGCAGCGGTGCGCTGGCGGGGAATGATGGGGTGAGTTCGCGGCGGCCGAGCAATTCATCGGCAAGCGCGACGTGTACCTGGAAACGGGCCAGGGCTTTGACGCCGTGGACAAATCGCGTGAGTCGCACTGCCGTGGCCTCGCGGAGCAGAGCGAAACCCTTGCCGTATCTGCGGCTTCCGCGATCGGTGGCACGTTCGGTTGCGGCCAGCCGAACGCCCCGCGATCGCACGGTATCCAAGTTGAGGGCGGGTGAGGCGGTGGCCAGCCGGTCTGGTGCGGGTGTCGTCGGGCAGCATATGTGAATGTATATCACACATTCACATATTGCCGTCGAGGGAAGAACGGGGGCAAGGCTGTGGTTGTTCTCATCCGCTACCGTGTGATTCGGCGGTAGCCTCGGGGATCATGACGGCCGAAGACACGACACTCGGCGGACGGGCTCCGCAGCAGGCGCGTAGCCGCGAGACGCGCGCCAAGCTCCTCGCCGTAACCGAGGACTTACTCATCGAGGTTGGCGCGGACGCGATCACGATGGGCGCGGTCGCCGCCCGTGCCGAGGTTGCCGTCGGCACTGTTTACCGCCGCTTCGAGAGCAGAGAGCTGCTCCTGCGCGCGGTGAAGGACCGCATGCTCACCCGGCTCGGAGACCGACTCATCGCTCGACTTCGGGACCCGCTGGCCGACCTGGAGTCGGTGATCAACGCCTACACCCAGGCGGTCGTCGATTGGATGGCCGAGAGTGGACGCCTTCTGCCTGAGGTCTTCGGGGTTGGCCTGCATCCCGTCCCGCAGGAGCGCGCCGAGGGCCTGGCTGCCCTGCGGCGGCAGCTCATTGAGGCAGCTACCCCACATAGGGGGGCGGTCCGGCTTCGAGACGCCGACGCCGAGCTTGCCTTCATCGGTCGCACTATCACCGCCTCGGCAATGCACCGAGCGCTCAGTGTCGAGGCGGCTCCGGACGGGATGACCTGGGAGCAGTGGCGTATCCGGACGGCGCTGATGGCGGTGGCCTACCTGACCACTGACCGATCGCTGGCCTTGGACACGCTGTGAGGCACCGTGATGGCCGTACCGATGTGAGCGAACGCAGGCGGCGAATGATCGAAAGCGCGCATCCGGCCGAGACGGCGTTGACTTCGATGGACAGCCGGACGGCAATCTACTTCGGGTGCCGTGCCGCCGTGGCGCCTAGATGACTGATTCCGTGAAGATCATGTGAAGTGGCCCGGGGTCTGGGCATGGGTGGAGGGTGTCCATGATCATTTTGTGACGAACGATCTGAACACCCTCCTGACGGCACTGTACGTGCTCGTCGACGACCATGTGGTGATGCCCCGG
>NZ_WMBA01000034.1 GCF_009707865.1 Amycolatopsis pithecellobii | reverse complement strand
GCCCCACCCCCACCACAAGAACCGCCGCCGTGCAGCAAAAGCCGGCCCTGCGTGAGCGGACCTAGCTGACGGTGGCTGACGCGTGGAGGTTGCCGTCGGTGCCGGCGAGGCAGGCGGCTGAGGGAAGGGCCGTGGTGAGGAACTCGGTGAGGCAGCGGCCGAGTTGGGCGTGGCCGTTCGCGTTGGGGTGGAACGATTCCTGCAGCGCGTGGCCTGCCCGGTTGGCGTCGGTCAGGTCGTTGAGCCGCAGGGTGAGCCGGCTGAACCATTCCGTGCCCGGGTTGGGCCCGCCGCTGCACGCCTCGTGTCCGCGGCCCGCGCGCGAGAGGTCCAGGAACCGGGCGCCGGTCTGTGCGGCCGCGCGTGCGATGCCCGCGGACAGCTGCGGCACACCGTAGTCCCGCATCCAGCGCAGATCATCTGTCCGAAATGGACAGCCGTTGAGGTTCTGTAGGTCCACCGGCACGTCCGGGCCGATCGGGGACGCGTAGGACTGCAGCACCAGCTGGTAGTCCCCGGGTTCGTAGCCCGCCCGCGCGAGCACCGTTTTGACGTCGGCCACCGCGGAGGTCACCTTCGGCACCATTGCGGTGATCCGGTCCTGCCAGGTGGCGCTGATCGAGGAGTTGCACGGCGCGCTGCCGGTCCGGAACCACGCCTGGAAGCACTGGTTGACCAGGTCGGAGAAATGCGGGTCGTCGTTCGCGCCGACCGCGAGCACCACGACCGCGACCCGGTGGTCCTTCACCAGGTTCGCCAGCTGCGCGGCCTGCGACGGTTCGGTCCACTGCTTCGCGTCACCGAGCCCGACCTGCGCCGCGTTCGCCCCGGAACACGCGAGGTTGATCTTGGCGGTGATCCCGGGGACGGCGGTCGAGAACACCGCGGCGTTGGGGGAGCGGTGGCACCAGTCGCCGCCCGTGCCGTTGGTTTCGGGCGTGTAGTTGCCCGCGCCTTCGCCGGACAGGGTGCTGTCGCCCAGCGTCACGATCGTCAGCGGACCGGTGCCGGGCGGCCCCTGCCGTTTCGGGGTCGGCACGTTGCCGGGGCCGGAGAACACGAACACCGCGGTGAGGATCGCGACGAACAGGATGACGCCCCCACCGATCCACCACCGATACCGTCGCATCACCGTCGAGTCTACGAGGTGATCAAGCCAGCACCCCGCCGGTCAACCGCACCCGGCGGTCGGCGATGGCGTGCACCGCGTCGTCGTGGGTGGCGATGACGACCGCGGCGCCCTCACCGGCGCACCGGCGCAGCAGCCGCAACACCGCCGGGGTGCTCGCGGCGTCGAGATGCGCGGTGGGTTCGTCGGTCAGCAGCACCTTCGGGCGGCCGCTGACCGCACGCGCGAGCGCGGCCCGTTGCCGCTGCCCGAAGGACACCTCCGCCGGGTAGCGGTCGGCCAGGTCCGCGATGCCGAGCTCTTCCAGCAGGGCGGTGACCCGTTCCTCGACGACGTCGGTGCCGGGCCGCAACCGCAGCGGCAACGCCACGTTCTCCGCGACGGTCAGTTCACCGGCGAGCCCGAGCGCCTGCGGCAGCACCGCGCACAGGTGCCACGGCGGGGCGCCGTCGACCGGTTCCCCGGCCAGCAGAACCCGCCCCGAGTCGGGGGAGTCGAACCCGCCCAGCAGGGCCAAAAGTGCGCTCTTGCCCGAGCCGGAACGCCCGGCGACGGTGACGATCTCCCCGGCGTCGACGGACAGGTCGAGCCCGCGCAGGATTTCGACGTCACCGCTGGGGTGGTGGAAGCGGCGCCGCAGCGCGGACGCGGACACGGCGGTCATCCGAATGCCTCCAGCTTTCCGTCGCGCAGCCACGCGACCCGGGTGCCGAGCGCGATGAGCCGCTCGTCGTGCGACGCGACCAGGACGGCGAAACCCTGCTCGGCGAGGGAACGCAGGGTGTCCAGGACGAGGTCCGCGGACGCCTCGTCGAGTTGCGAGGTCGGTTCGTCGGCGAGGATCACCGACGAACCTCGCGCGAGCGCGCACCCGAACGCCAGCCGCTGCTGCTGCCCGCCGGACAGTGCCGCGATGGGCCACGAGCCGGTGCCGCCGAGCCCGAGCCGGCCGAGGATGTCGCCCGGTTCGCAGCGACGGCGCGCGGACTGGGCCGCGGCATGCAGATTGTCCGCGACCGTCAGGTAGTCCAGCAGGTTTTCCGGCGGGTTCTGGAATACCAGCCCGAGCCGGTCACGGCGCAGCGCCCGCCGCCCCCGGTGGGTGAGGGTGCCGGTTTCGGTTCCCTGGAACCGCATCGTGCCGCGGGCCGGCCGCTCGAACAGGCCGAGCACCCGCAGCAGCGTCGACTTTCCCGAGCCCGACGGTCCGGCGAACACGGTGATCCCGGAGCCGGGCACGGCGATGCTCACCTCGTGCAGGCCGGTGACGAGGCCGGCCGGGGTGGGGTAGTCCACGCCGATCCGGTCGAGTTCGTAGCTCACCTCAGCCACGCAGCAGCTCCGCGGTCTGGGCGGTGCGCACCGATCGCACCGCGAGCCAGCCGGCCAGTAGCACCACGACGATCCCGGTGGCGGCCACGGCGAGCACGAACGTCGTCTGGTCCGGCAACGCCGAACGCGGCGCGAGCCAGCGCACCGGATCGAACCGCGGCACCGCCAGGCCGGCGACGGTGAGCCCGCACGCCACCCCGGCGACGGCCGCCAGGCCCGCGAGCGCGCCGAGTTCGATGAGATGACTGCCGAACAAGGAACGCACCCCCATGCCCATGCGCAACACGAGCGCACCGGCGAGCGCGTTCTGGCGCCGCCGCACCTCGACGGCGACCAGCAGGGCCAGTATCGCGACCGTGGCGAGCACCCCGCCCAGCAGGCTGACGAACGAGAACGTCCACTCCACGACGTAGAACGGCAGCGCGTCCAGGGCGCCATCCTGGCTCACCCGGTTGACCTGCCCGAGGCGGGCCGCCGACATCGCCGCCGACACCTGGTCCAGCGGCGCGGTGGACAGGAGGCTCCACTGCGGGATCGTGGCGAGCTGCGCCGGGGTGAGCGCGGTCCGCGACACGACGTAGCCGGGACTGTTGCCCAGCACCGGGAACGACGGCACGTCGGCGACCGGCAGCGCCGCCGGCAGCCCACCCGGCAGGGCCACCGACGGCGGGTGGCCGATCCGCAGCGCCGGCAGCCCGCCGGGGACCGGCTTGTCCAGGCGTGGCAAAAGTTTCGTGACCTGCTGGCGCAGCGACCCGAGGTAGGCGTCACGGGTGAAGGTCGCCGGGTCCACCACGAGCAGGACGCTGCCGGTGCCGCTGGTTCGCCCGATGATCGTGCCGGTGCCGGCGATCGGCGCGGGCAGCGGCGTGCTGCCCAGCCCGACCGGGGTTTCGACGTCGACGCGGCTCGCGGCACCGACGAGGATGCCGGTCTTGGTGTCGAGCGCGGTGCGCTGCCCGGCGGCGATCCCGTTGCCCGCGGCCAGTGTCCCGATGGCGAGTACACCGATCACGAGCACCCCGGTGACCGGGGCGCGGGCACCGGCCAGGCGCCGGATCGCCAGCTGCAGCGCCGGTTTCGACCACCACCGCACCCGGTGCGAGGCCCGCAGCAGCAGCCACACCACCCGCGCCCCGGCCAGGCCTGCGGTCAGCACCACGAACACCGGATAGGTCAGCGCGAGCGAGTTGATCTGCGGTAGCGGCGTGCCCACCCGGGACGACGCGCCGTAGCCGGCCAGCCGCGTCCAGCCGAGGACGGCCAGCGCCGCGGTGACCAGTTCCCATGGGACCAACACGAGCAGCCGCCCGCGCCGCCGCGGCAGCCTGCCCACCTGGAATTCCCGATGCGCGCGCACCGCGGTCACCACGACGAGCAGGAGCAACGACACCACCAGCACGCCGGCCGCGATACCCGCCGCGGCCAGCTGCGGGCCCGGCGCCACCTCACCGGGAGGCGCGTACAGCGGCAACGACAACCGGGCGCCGACCAGCCCCAGGACACCTCCGCCCAGCACCGGTAATCCCAGTTCGGCGACGGCGAGACCACCGAGCGCCGGGGGACCGGCGCCCCGCGCGGCGAGCAGCCGGATCTGCGGTCGCCGCCGCTGATACCACTGCAATGCGACGACGGCGATCCCGCCGCACCCCACCAGCACGCTGATGGCGGCCAGCGGCAGGATCGACACGAGCACGTTGGACTGTGCCTGCCCGGCCAGCTGTGCCGAACGCTCGAACGGGGTTTGCGCGGCGATGCTGCCGCCGAGGCCCTGCCGGTCCAGCTCCGCTTCCACGCCCGCGATCAGCTCGCGCGAGCGGTCCAGATCGGCGCGTGCCTGCTGCGTGGTGCGTGGCGGGTCCAGATAGAACGAGATCGTGAAGTTCGCCAGTGCCGGCAAGTGAAGCGTGCGCACCGCATCGGCGAAGGTCTGCTGATCACTGGCGAACGCGATCGTGTTGAGCGGGTCGTTGGCGTAGGGGTAGACGGTCGCGTTGTTCTGCTGCGAGCACCACCAGCGCGGCGGCGGCACGGACAGCGCGTGGTACACCCCGGCGACCGGTGGCAGCAGCCCGCCCGCCACCGGGTCACCGGGCCGCACCGGGGCGAACCGGGTCAGGTCGTCACCCACCCACAGGCCCGGCCCGCTGCCGCGCACCACTTGCCGCAACTGGTCCAGCCCGCCGTCGCGGTAGCCGATGGTGAACTTGCGCCGCGGCGCCGGGCCGATGTCGGCGAACGCGATCCCGGTGTACATCGCCGCGACCGGCTGCGTGAACCCGTGCGCGGTGGCCTGGCGCCGCACGGTGTCGAGCACCGCGGATGCCTTGTCCGCGGGGAAACTCGCGCGCGAGAACACCGGACCGTAGGTGTCGGGACAGGCTGCCGCGGCCTGGTAGTCCGTCGCGGCACCACCGGCGGCGAACGCGATCAGCACGGCGGCGGTCGCGAGAAAACACGACAGCAACGCGGTCATCGCCGCGACGAGCATGGTGAGTTTGCTCGACAGCGCGGCCCGCGGTGCCCGCGCCCACGGCAAGGAAATCCCCCACGACCGTCGCATGAGCACGGACGCTACCGGGAAGTCGTTGCCCGACGGTGACTTTTCGGGTGTTTGCGCGGGCGCGGTCAGGGGGAAGCAAGCAAAGGGAGTGTGAGGCGAAGGGGAAAGGACACGGGACATGTCCGCGGACACCATCGAGATCATCGGCGTCACCGAGGCTGTCAAAACCGCGCAGGACAAGGAAAACGCCGAGAATCTGGTCAACGCGCGGACCGCATTGTGCCGGTTCTGCGACCGGCCCGGCGCCAAGGGACGGTATCGCGCGCCGGGACCAGTGGGGCCGATCTGCCGCGAGTGCCTCGATGCCGGACGGGACCTGTGCCGTGACGGCAAGGAACGGCTCCTCGGTGGGCTCAACCTGGCGCGGCTGGTGACCGCTCCCGGTATCCCGTGCGAGTTCTGCGACCGTGACGAACGCCGTCCCTGGTTGCGTCACGCCCAGCCGCTGCCCCGCATGCGCCGGGTGCCCGGGGATTCGGTGATCTGCGCCGACTGCCTCGACCGCGGCGAGCAACTCCTCGCCCGCGTTTCCGGCGTGTGCCACGGCTGAAATTCTGTAAGGTCGGCAGCGAACTTCACAGCCACTTGACTGACCCCCCACAGGGAGGGTGCATGGTGTCGGCGAGCGGCACCTCGCTGCTGTTGGCCGTCCCCGCGGCGGTCGTCGGCGCGGCCTGCATGGGACTGGCCAGCGCCGCGCAGGCACGCGCGACCAAGGAGGTCGAGGTCAGCCGGATCCTCGATCCCGGGCTGCTGCGCGGGCTCGCGCACCGGCCGCTGTGGCTGATCGGGATGGTCGCCACCGGCGCCGGGCTCGCGCTGCAACTGGTCGCGCTCGCGTTCGCCCCGCTGCTGGTGGTGCAACCGCTGCTGATCACCTCTCTGGTGTTCGCGAACGTGATCTACTCACGCCTGGAACGCCGCCCGCTCGACCGCGTCATGGTCGCCGGGTCCTTCATCTGCATTGCCGGGCTGGCCGCGTTCCTCGTCGTCGCCCGCCCCAGCGGTGACTCCGTCGGGTTCTCCGGCACCACCAAACCACTCCCGCTGGCGTTCGCCCTGGCCACGGTCACCGTCGTGGCGCTCGTGGTGGCCGTACTGTTCCACGGCTCGGTGCGGGTGCTGGGCCTGGCCGTGGCGACCGGGATCCTCTACGGCGTGACCGCCGGGCTGATGAAAGCCGTCGCCGGGGAGGCCCGCGAAGGTCTCGCCGAGCCGTTCCAGAACTGGACGCTGTACCTGGTGTGCATCATCGGCCCGCTGGGGTTCCTGCTCAGCCAGAACACCTTCCAGCAGGGACAGTTCCTCACCCCGGCCCTCGCGGTGATCACCGCGCTCGACCCGCTCGTCGGGGTCGGGATCGGGGTGTGGTGGATGGGGGAGACGGCGAACACCACGACGTGGGCGCTGGCCGGGGAGGCGGTGGCCGGCGCGGTGATCCTGGTGGGCATCATGCTGCTGGCCAGCCGAGCGGAACACCTCGCCCGCGCCCAGGCCGGGCTGGACTCCGGGGTGCCGCGCACGGCTCCGGAAACTTCGGAAGGGACCGTATGAAGAAGGTGCTGGTCGTCTCGGCGGCCATGGGCGAGGGACACAACGCGACCGGACGCGCGCTCGACGACGCGGTCAAGCGGCTGTGGCCCGGGGCCACCGTGGACTGGCTCGACACGCTCGACGTGATGGGCGCCGGGGTCGGCCCGCTGTTCCGCTGGATCTACGTGTCCAACGTGCAGCGCACGCCGTGGCTGTACGAGTTCTTCTACCGGTCACTGTGGCGCTACCGCTGGTTCGCCGCCGCGTCGAAACGGTTCGTCGGTGCGTGGTGCGGGCGGCTGCTGGCCCGCAAGATCCGTGAGCTGGAGCCGGATCTGGTGCTGTCGACCTACCCGCTCGGTTCGGCCGGGTTGGACTGGATGCGCCGCCACCACCGGCTCGACGCCCCCACCGGGGCGTGGGTGTCGGACTTCGCGCCGCACCCGTTCTGGGTCTACGGCAACCTGGACCTCAACCTCGTCATGCACGAGCAGGCCGTGCCGCCCGCGCTGAAATGCGTGCCCGAAGCCAAAGTGGCCGTGTCGGCGCCGCCGGTGCGCGCCACGTTCCGGCCCGGTGACCGGGTCAGCGCACGCCGGCACCTCGGCCTCCCGGTGGACGCGTTCATCGCGCTCGTGTCCTGTGGCTCGCTCGGCTTCGGGGACGTCGAGGACGCCGCGAAAGAGCTTCTGAGCTCGCATCCCGACGTCGTCCCGGTGGTGGTGTGCGGGCGCAACGAGCCGCTGCAACGGCGGCTTCGGCCGCTCGCCGAGGCCGAACCGCGCCTGCGGCTACTCGGCTGGACCGACCAGATGGCCGCCTACACGATCGCGTCGGACGTCGTGGTCACCAACGCCGGTGGCGCCACCGGCCTGGAAGCCCTCGCCTGCGGCCGCCCGGTCCTGATGCACCGCCCGATCGCTGCGCACGGCCGCGCCAACGCCGAACTGATGGCCGAAGCGGGGCTCGCGATCGTGTGCGACACCGACGGCGAACTCGGCGACGCGGTGCGTGAACTCATCGCGAAACCCGAGCGGTGGAAGGCGATGGCTGAGGCGGCGACCCGGCACTGCGACAGCACCGGCGCGCTCGAGGACGGGCTGCGGGCACTCGCCGGAATCACCCCGGCGGCCGCGCCGACTGCCTAGGCTGGACACCATGCCCAGGGTGAACGAGGAGGTCGAGGCGCTCCTGCGGGAGTACGCCGACCTCCTCGCGATCACCGGCGGCGACGCGTTCAAGGCACGGGCCTACGAGAAGGCGGCCCGCGCGGTCGCCGGGCACCACCAGGACCTCGCGACGCTCGATCTCAAGCAACTTCAGGCCATCCCTGGTGTCGGGCGCTCGATCGCCGGCAAGATCGCCGAGTACCTCGAGCACGGCCAGGTCGCCGTCATCGAACAGGCCCGCGCCCGCATCCCCGCCGGAGTACGCGCCCTGACCGAGATCCCGACGCTGGGCCCGAAGAAGGCGATGCTGCTGTATGAGGAACTGGGCATCTCCTCGATCGAGCAGCTCGTCGACGCCATCGGCCAGGAACGCCTCAACGACCTGAAGGGATTCGGGCCCAAGACCGCGGAGAACATCCTGCACGGCGTCGATCTGCTGCGCTCGTCCGGCGGACGTGTGCTGATCGACGTCGCAATGGAGCTGGCCGAGGAGATCGTCGCCCGCCTGTCCACAGTGGACGGTTGCGAACGCTGTACGCACGCGGGTTCGCTGCGCCGGTTCCGCGAGACGATCGGGGACGTCGACATCCTCGCCGCTGCAACGGATTCCGCGCCGCTCATGGCCGCCTTCCGCGAGCTGGACCTGGTCACCGAGGTCATCGCGAGCGGGGAGAAGAAAACGTCGATCCGCACCACCAGGGGACTGCAGGTCGATCTGCGGGTCGTGCCGCCGGACTCCTGGGGCGCGGCACTGCAGTACTTCACCGGCTCGCAGGCACACAACATCCGCACCCGCGAGATCGCCGTGCACGCCAAGCTGAAACTGTCCGAGTACGGCCTGTTCGACGTCGAAACCGGGGACCTCGTCGTGTCCCGCACCGAGGAGGACGTCTACGAACGACTCGGGCTGCCGTGGATCCCGCCGCCGCTGCGTGAGGACCGCGGCGAGATCGAGGCCGCGCTGCGCGGTGAACTGCCCGATCTGGTGGGGGAGAAGGACTTGCGGGGTGACCTGCACACGCACACCGACCTCACCGACGGCATCGCGTCGCTGGAGGAGATGCTGGAGGCCGCCGCCGCACGCGGCTACCGCTACTACGCGATCACCGACCACGCACCCAATTTGGTGATGCAGCGCATGACCGACGAGAAGATGCTCGCCCAGCGGGAGCGGGTCCGCGAACTCGACCGCGCCTACCGCGGTATGCGGCTGCTGCACGGCACCGAACTCAACATCGACCCGGACGGCGACGTCGACTGGCCCGCCGAGTTCCTCGCCGGCTTCAATCTCTGTGTCGCGTCGGTGCACTCGGCGTTCACCCAGTCCCGCGCCGACACCACCCGCCGCCTGGTCCGGGCCTGCGAGAACCCGCACGTCAACATCCTCGGCCACCTCACCGGCCGCCAGATCGGGCACCGCGCCCCGATCGACGCCGACTTCGACGAGGTGTTCCGCGCCTGCGCCCGCACCGGCACCGCGCTCGAGGTCAACTCGTTCCCGGACCGCCTGGACGTGCGCGACGAACACATCCTGCACGCCAAGCGGTACGGGGTGAAGTTCGCCATCGACAGCGACGCGCACTCCATTCGCGATCTGGCGCAGATCCGTTACGGCGTCGGCACCGCGCAACGCGGCTGGCTCACCGCGGACGACGTGATCAACACCTGGCCGCTCACCCGGCTCCAGAAGTTCCTGCGCAAGCCCAATGTGCGGGACGCGTGAGCGGAGCGGTCACCCGCGTCGCGGCGTCCCCGTTCGCCGCGGAAAGCTGAGGCTGGGTCAGGAAAAGGCTGCCCGTGAGATCGGCCCCGCGCAGATCCGCGCCCCGGAAGTCGGCGCCGATCACGTCCGCCGCACGCAGGTCCGCATCCCGCAGATCCGCGCCGGTCAGGTAGGCGCCCCGCAGCGATGCCCCGCGCAGATCGGCACCCCGCAGCTTCGCCCCGATGAGATCGGCGCCGCGATGGTTGTGCTTGCGGCCAGGGACCCGTGCCCGCGCCAGCTCACTCGCCCGCAGCAGCAGCACGTTCACCTCACGCCGCCGCGCCTCGACATCCACCGCGAGCAGTTCGTCCGGGCCTTGCCCGGTCAGGGTTTCCACGTCGTCGAACGCCCGCCGCAGCTGCGCGCGGATCGGGTGCGCCGCCGGGAAAGTCATCGCGTCGCTGAGGTAGCGCAGCAGTTCGTGCAGTGCCCGCATGACCGGGAACACCGCGAACATCCGCCGCGCCGTTTCCGGATCCCCACGCCAATCCCGGCCACCGAACGTGACCTGCGAAACCTGTTGCCCGGCGCCGAAACAGTCGAACACCGTGCAGCCGGCGAACCCGCTTTCCCGTAGCCGGGCATGGATTCCGCACCGGAAGTCCTCCCGCAGGTTCGGGCATGGCGTACCCGCGGGCTTGTCGGCGGCGAAATCCGCGGACGCCGCGAACGGCAAGGCCACGCAACACAACCCGGCACATGAGGAACAGTCAGCGGTCAGCGACACGCTCCATTGTCACCCCGCCGCGGACACCGCCGTGGGGTGGCGGCGGGTGGCCGTGGTCAGGAACACCAGCAGGGTGATCGCGGTGCTCAAAGCCACGGCGCGCAGGGCACGGGGACGGCTGGACAGCTCGCCATTGCTCAGCGCGTGCTCGACGACGCGGGCTCGGTCGGTTTCGAGGACCGGGTGCGTAAGAGCGTGTTGTGTCCAACGTGGCGTGTCCCACGAGGTTGGCGACGATGACGATGTCGACGCCGTTGCGCAGCAGCTGGTGACATCGGCGCCCGCCCGTCAGGTCGAACGGGCCTGGACGCCGAGATGGCCGAGGGCGTCCTCGACCACACGCGCGACGAACGCGGCGTCAAGGGGCTCGTGGGAGAACCAGCGACGGTAAAACAGCGGGCCGGCCACGGCAGCGGTGACGTCGGCCGGCCCACGATCCGCGGCGAGCTCGCCGCGAGCTCGCGCGCGTTCGGTCACCACACCGAACGGAGCCATCAACCGGGCATGCAGATCCGCATGGAGCCCGGCCAACTCGGGCTCGCGCTCGGCGGCGTCCACGATGGAGGGCAAGACCGCCGCCCAGCGGGCGCTCCGCAGCTGCTCGGCCAACTCCTCGGTCAAGGCAACGAGATCCCCGCCGAAGCTGCCCGTGTCGGGAACCGGAGGCGCCGACCCGATCGTCGAGCACGCCTCGACCAGCAGCGCGGCCCGTGACGGCCAGTGCCGGTAGATCGTGGTCTTGGACACGCCCGAGCGTCGCGACACCTCGTCGATACTGACACCGCCGATGCCCCCCGCCGACAGCAACTCGTACGTCTGGGCGAGCACCGCCGCCTTGGACCGCTGGACTCGAACGTCGACGAAGTCCCCGGATCGGGCCACGTTGTGATCTCCGTATCTTTCCCTCACAGAAACAGTACGCTACCGTAGCGTACTGTTTCGTGGAGCCGGGCGGTCCGGCTCCACGCAAAACAGCCAGGAGAACGCCATGAAGCTCGCCTCAGTACGCCTCATCACCGACGACCTGCCCACCCTGACCGCTTTCTACTCCACGCTCACCAACACCGAGCCGGTAACCCCCTTCGGGCCCGGCAACTACGCCGAACTACACACCGAAGGCGGCACCGTTGCGCTGGCCAACAGCGCGGCGGTCAAGCGTTTCAACAACAACGCCGCCGTAGCCGCCGCCAACCGATCCGCCATCCTCGAATTCGAGGTCGACGACGTCGACGCCGAACGCGCCCGCCTCGGCGACCAGGTCACCGACTGGGTCCAGGAACCCACCAACCAGCCATGGGGAAACCGGTCAATGCTCCTGCGCGACCCCGACGGCAACCTCATCAACATCTACTCCACCGGACACTGAAGGGCGCCGGGCAGATGAAAATCAGCGGCAACACCGTCATCATCGGCGGCCGCCGCGCGGACCGGCTCGCCGACATCCGCGCCGACCTTCTCCTGGTAGTCGGGGTCGTTGCGGCCGATGGTCTCCCCGCCGAAGCGCAGCCAGGCCGAGAACCCGTGGAACGTCTCGGCCTTGCCGGTGATCGCGGTGACCTGCTCGCGCAGTCGCGGTTCGGACAGGTACCGCAATAGCGTCACCGTCCTGATGACCCGACCCAGCTCCCGGAAGGCCCGGTAGAGCCGTGCGCAGCAGGTCGGTCCAGTGGGTGGCGATCAGGCTCCCAGCGGGGCAGCAGGTCGAACCCGAGCAGCGCGGCGAGCCCGAACACCGGCAGGGACTGGCCCTGGGTGTCGGCGTGAATGGTGTCCGGACGGATGTCGGAGTCGTTGCGCAGCAAGCCTTCGATGATGTAGACGGCCTCCCACACCCCGCACGGGATGAACCGGGAGCACAGCGCGATGTAGGTGTCGGAGATGTGCCGGAACGCGATCCCGCCGTAACCGCCGTACCGGATCGAGGTCTCGGCCAGGATGTTGTCCCAAGTGTCGCTCTGCGAGCCGTCCACCGCGACGGCGTGACCGTCGCCCCACCTGCCGGCCACGTCCAGCTTCGCGAAGTCGTTCTTGACGTCGGTCGAGGTAGTGCCGAGGAAGAAGCTGCGCGATGACGTCGAGAACGACGTATCCGGCGACCCCGTTTCCCGCGATCACGCCGAGCGTGTTCCGACGCCCCGAAATCGGGCCGCCCAGACTGGACGGTAACTCCCCACACCTCGCCACCACTGCGGATCGACGGCGGCAGGGGGCGATCGTGCGCAGAAACTGCCCCGTCGAAGCAGGTCAGCCCCGCTGGGTTTCCCACCAGATCCGCCCGGTCTCCGGCAACGTGGAGATCGGGTCGTAGTAGGGGTAGCGGCGCAGCAACGCGTCCGGGTCGGCGAGCTCGATCCCGGTGCGGTAGTTCTTCGTCCAGTAGGAGATCCCGCGCTCCCGGTCGTACTCGGCGAGCTGATGCACCCACCGCTTGCCGACATACGGCACGTCGCACACGATGCGCGGCGTCGCATACCCGGGCAGGTAACCCATGATCGCGTGCTGCAGGTCCTGCGCCTCCCACACCGCGACCCGCCAGTGCTCGGCGTGCGGAATCATGTCGCACATATAAAAGTAGTAGGGCAGGATGTTCGCCTCGCCCTGCAACGCGAAACACAGATCCAGCAGTGCGGCGGGTGTCGCGTTCACCCCGCGCATCAGCACACCCTGGTTCCGCACATCCCGCACCCCGACATCCAGCGCCATCCGTGCCGCCTCCGCCACCAGCGGTGTCACCGACTGGGCATGGTTGACATGCGTGTGGATGGCAAGGTTCACCCCGCGCCGCTGCGCCGTCACCGCGACCCGCTCCAGTCCTTCCACGACCTTCGGCTGCAGCCAGTGCTGCGGCATCCCGGCCAGCGCCTTCGTCGCCAACCGGACATCACGCACCGTCTCGATGTCCAGCAGCCGCATCAGGAACGACTCCAGCTGATGCCACGGCACATTCGCCACATCACCACCGGAGACCACGACGTCACGTACACCCGGGGTCCGCCGCAGGTAGCCGATGATCGCGTCCTGCCGGTCAGCTGGTTTCAATGCGAGCCTGTGCTTGGTGACCTGCGCGGTCGAGTTGCCCACCAGGTCCATCCGCGTGCAGTGCCCGCAGTACTGCGGGCAGGTGGACACCAGCTCGGCCAGCACCTTGGTGGGGTAGCGGTGGGTGAGCCCCTCGACCACCCACATTTCCGCCTCGTGCAAGGAATCCCGCGTCGAGTGCGGGTGACTGGGCCAGTCCGGGTCACGGTCGCTGCGCAGCGGCAGCATGTACCGGCGTACCGGGTCGGCGTAGAACGACTCGGTCGACGCGGCCGCCATCGTGTTGAGCATCTGCGGGGGCAGCAACATCGACATCGTCGCCCGCTCCCGCTGGTCGGCGGCCAGGTCCTCGAAGAACCGCTCGCCCACGAGATCCCCGAGCACCGCGCGCAGCTGCCTGATGTCGCGCAGGCAGTGCACCCGCTGCCATTGCGCGTCCCGCCACTGCGCCTCGGTGACGTCCCGCCAGCCGGGGAAACGCCGCCAGTCCGGCTCCACCAGCTCCTTCCTGGCATACGCATAGGGCTGGCCAAGGGTGTCGGCAGATGAGACAGCATCCTGGATCGCAGTCATCTGTACTCCTTACTGGCCTGATCACATGAAAATCTACGGTAAACAAGATAATAGAGCGAAAATCTTCCCGTGACACGTGATGAGGCAGACTCGACACGTGAACGAAACGACGCTTCTGGTCGGCGGGCGGATCCATTCCCCGAGCTCGCCCGACGCGACCGCGATGGCGGTCACCGGGGACACCGTGGTGTGGGTCGGGCAGGACGGACCCGGCCGCGCCCTGCACCCCGGCGCGCAGGTGATCGACCTCGACGGCGCCTTCGTCGCACCCGGCTTCGTCGACGCCCACGTGCACGCCACCGCGACCGGACTGCACACCAGCGGCCTCGACCTCACCGGCGTGCGTGACGCCGCCGGCCTGCTCGCCGCCGTCCGCGCCGCGGTCACCCCCGGCGAAGTCCTCATCGCGCACGGCTGGGACGAATCCACCTGGACCAGCCCCCGGCTGCCCAGCCGCGCCGAAATCGACGAGGCCGCCGCCGGTGTCCCGGTCTACCTCAGCCGCGTCGACGTGCACTCCGCGCTGGTGTCCACCGCGCTCACCGACCCGGCCCCCGAAGCCGCCACGGCCGAAGGCTGGTCGGCCGACGGCCCCCTCACCGGCGTCGCCCACCACGAGGTCCGCGCCGCCATGCGCGCGGCGATCACCGCCGAGCAGCGCCGCGGCGCCCAGGAGGCGTTCCTGCGCGCCGCGGCCGAACACGGCATCGTCAGCGTCCACGAATGCGCCGGCCCCGACATCTCCGGCGAAGCCGACCTCGCCGCCCTGCTCAAGCTGGCCGCCGAACCCGGGCACCCCGAGGTCATCGGGTACTGGGGCGAAATCGGCGCCTTCGAGCTCGCCCGCCGCCACGGCCTGCGCGGCCTGGCCGGGGACCTGTTCGTCGACGGCGCGCTCGGCTCGCACACCGCCGCGCTGCACGAGCCCTACACCGACCGGCCCGCCACCACCGGCACCCGCTACCTCGACGCCGACACCATCGCCGCACACCTGGCCGCCTGCACCGAAGCCGGCCTCCAGGCCGGGTTCCACGTCATCGGTGACGCCGGCGTCACCGAGGTCGTCCGTGGTTTCCAGCTCGCCGAGAAAACCGTCGGCCGGCGCGCGCTCGCCGGCGCCCAGCACCGCCTCGAACACCTCGAGATGATCACCGCGGACCAGGCCGAACTCGTCGCCGGCTGGGGTGTCGCCGGCTCGGTGCAACCCCAGTTCGACGCACTGTGGGGCGGCGAGAACGACATGTACGCCACCCGCCTCGGGCCACGCGCCGCCGCGCTGAACCCGTTCGCAACCCTTGCCGCGAGAGGGATTCCACTGGCCTTCGGCTCCGACAGCCCGGTCACGGCACTCGACCCGTGGGCCGGCGTCCGCGCCGCGGTCTACCACCGCACCCCGGGCTCGGGGCTGTCCGCGCGGGCGGCGTTCAACGCCCACACCCGCGGCGGGCACCGCGCCGCCGGGGTCAACGACGGCCTGACCGGGAGCCTGGTGCCGGGCGCCCCCGCGCACTACGCGATCTGGGACGCCGCCGAACTCGTGGTCGCCACCCCGGACTCGCGGGTGCAGCGCTGGTCCACCGACCCGCGTTCCCGGGTGCCCGCGCTGCCGCCGCTGGAGCCCGGTGCGCCGCTGCCGACCTGCCTGCGCACGGTCCGGGGCGGCGAGGTTCTCTACGACGCGTTCACCCCGGCTCATTAGAATGCGCGAAGTGGCCGTAACCGCGCCGGAGTCCCTGGCCCCCGAAACCCCGAAGCCTCACCGTCCCCGGGCATGGCGGCCCTGGCTGCTCCGCCTCGCCCTCACTGTCGCGTCGGGGTTCGTGTTCTACCTGTCGTTCGCACCCCGGCCACTGTGGTGGCTCGCGCCGATCGGCTTCGCCGGGTTCGCGTACGCGCTGCGCGGGCGACGGCTGTGGGGCGGGCTGGGCTACGGGTTCGCCTTCGGCGTCGCCTTCAACCTGCCGCTGCTGTACTGGCTGCAGGACTTCCTCGGCGTCGAATTCGGCCCCTGGCCCTGGCTCGGGCTGTCCGTCGCGCTCGCCGCCTATCTCGGCGTCGCGGGCGCACTGTCCACAGTGGTCGCCCGGCTGCCGTGGGGCCCGGTGTGGACCAGCATGATCATCATCGCCACCGAGACCCCGCGCGCATGGTGGCCGCTCGGTGGTTTCCCGTGGGGGAGAGTCGCGTTCAGCCAGCCCGACGGCGCCTTCGTGCCCCTCGCCTCGATCGGCGGCGCGCCGCTGGTGGGGTTCGCGGTGGTACTGACCGGTTTCGCGGTACCGCCACTGGTGTCCCGCCTGCGTCAGCGTGCGTGGCGCGGCTCGATCCTGCCCGCGGCCGGTGTCGTGGTGCCGGTCGTCGCGGGACTCGCGCTGTGGCCCACGATCGGCATCGCCGCCGAGACCGGCAGCCTCACCGTCGCGACCGTCCAGGGCAACGCGCCCGACGTCGGCATCGGGCTGATGGCCGAACAGGACACGCTGCGCGCCAACCATCTCGCGCAGAGCGCGCAGCTGGCCCAGCAGATCCACTCCGGGGCGGTGCCGCAACCGGACCTGGTGATCTGGCCGGAAAGCGTCGCCGAGTTCCGGGGCGCGGACCCGGCGCTCGACCAGACCGTCGCCGATCTCGGCGCCCCCACCCTCGTCGGCACCATCTTCCGGGCCGGTGCCCCCGGCGTGACCCAGAACAGCGAAGTCGTGTGGGACCCGAGGACCGGGCCAGGGGAGCGGTACTCCAAGCAGTCTCTGGTGCCGTTCTCCGAATACGTGCCCGCCCGCGCGATTGCCCAGTGGGTCACCCCGTTCGTCAACGGCTTCTACGACATGACCCCCGGCACCGCGCCCGCCGTCCTCGACGTCGCCGGCACGAAGGTCGCCACCCCCATCTGCTACGAGATCGCCTACGACTACGTCACCCGCGGCGGCGTCGACCAGGGCGGCCGGCTGATCGTGCTGCCGACCAACACCGCGTGGTTCGGCCGCGGCGGGATGAGCTACCAGCAGCTGGCGATCGCGCGGCTGCGCGCCGTCGAGCACAGCCGCGCCGTGGTGGTCTCCGCGACCAGCGGGGTCAGCGCGATCGTCGCCCCCGACGGCACAATCATGCAGTCGACCAGCGAGTTCACCGCCGCATCCCTGGTCGGGCGCGTGCCGTTGCGGGACACGACTACGCTGTCGGATCGACTCGGTGCGTGGACGGAGTACGGCCAGGTCGGCGCCGCTGTGGCGGCGGTGCTCGCCGGCCTCGTGCTGCGGGTGCGCACCAGGCGCGCAGGCGCCGAGCACACGCGAGCAACCGTGGCGGGATGAGGACTCCCGCCGAGGGAGGACACGGATGGCGCAGGCGCCACGGGCAGCACAACCGATCGAACCGGTTCTGGTGGTGATCCCGACCTACAACGAGCGCGACAACCTCACCCCGATCCTGCGCAGGCTCCACGAAAGCCTGCCTGAGGTGCACGCGCTCGTCGTCGACGACGGCAGCCCCGACGGGACCGGTGAGCTCGCCGACAAGCTGGCCGCCGACGACAAGCGGATCCACGTCATGCACCGCACCGAAAAGGCGGGCCTCGGCGCCGCCTACATCGCCGGGTTCCGGTGGGGGCTGGACCGCGACTACGCCACGATCGTCGAAATGGACGCCGACGGCTCACACGCGCCGGAGGACCTGCCACGCGTCCTCGACGCCCTCGAAGACGCCGACCTGGTACTCGGCTCGCGTTACGTCCCCGGCGGCAGCGTCGTGAACTGGCCCAAACGCCGCGAGTACCTCTCGCGCGCCGCGAACCTGTACTCGCGCGCCGCACTCGGCGGCAAGATCACCGAGTACACCTCCGGTTTCCGCGCCTACCGCCGCGCGGTGCTGGAGAAGCTGCCGCTGGACGAGATCGCCTCGGCCGGCTACTGCTTCCAGATCGACCTGGCCTGGCGCACCCTGCGTTCCGGTTTCGAGATCGTCGAAGTGCCGATCACCTTCACCGAACGCGAGATCGGCGAGTCCAAGATGAGCGGCTCGATCATCCGCGAAGCCATGCTCCGCGTCGCCGTCTGGGGCGTGCAGCATCGCCTCACCCAGCTCCGCCGCCTCATCCGCCGGTAACCAAGAACAGTAGACACGGCGTGCGTGGCGATGCGGGTGGCGGAACCTGAGGCGGCGCAAGTTGCCAACATGTGGAAAAGAACGACGTAGCACAGCAACAGGCCCCGCGGCGGGAGGACGCGGGGCCTGTTCGTTTTCGTGGTGCGGCTACGCCGAGCGGCTGGTCCGGCGGCCCTTGAGTTCCGCGAGACGCTCGTTCAGCAGGTCTTCGAGCTCCGGGATCGAGCGCCGCTCCAGCAGCATGTCCCAGTGCGTGCGCGGCGGCTTGACCTTCTTCTGCTCGGGCTGCCCGCCGTTGACGATCTCGGACTCGCTGCCGTGCAGCCGGCACTCCCACACGGACGGGATCTCCGCGTCGTCGGAGAAGGGCACCTCGAACTCGTGGTTCTTCGGGCACGCGTACCGCACGGTGCGCCGGGGCGCGAGATCGTGGTTCCGGTCGGTTTCGTAGCTGACCGCTCCCAGCCGGCTTCCACGGAGTACACGGTCGGCCATGATGACGTCCTTTCAGTCGGCTCCGAGGGTTAAGAGCCAGGGTGGTGCTCACCCTATGCAACGACACTCACCGACCGCGAATTCCCAGCCTGTGATGCCGCCGCGCTCGGCGAGCGAGTCTCACCCCTCCAAAACAGCTTCCACCAGGAGGACACCGTACGCCCCGCTTAGTGACGCGGTTGGGCCCTCTTTCTGCGATTATCCCCCAGTCGGGCTATCGGGATGACGGCAAAAGCGGAAGGCGGGTGGGCTCGGGGAGCCGGGTTTGCCCCTCCTGCCGTGACCGGGATCAACCTCGCCGTGCGATCGACCGGGCCCACTAACACAGGGTGACGGAAAAGGCTTCGTGCGTGATGATCCGGAAAATTCTGGCGGCGCGAGCGCGGGCCTCCCTTGATCGGGTGATTTGAGAACGGTCGCCGGCGGGGCGTGTCGAGCCCAGGGGAGTGCCACCAGGTCCCGGCGTTTCCCGCGCCGACCGGCCGTTCCGCAGATGCCGGGCGTGTCGCTCACCACCGTGAACAGTGGTCTATGTGATTCTGTTGGGTTTGATGTGAAAGTTGTGACGATTGGTGCGCAATTTTACTGTGCTCGCATGGTGAAGCACCGATTCAGACGCGTGGGCATCCGGGTTCTCCTGATCGCGCTGGTCGCGGGAACCGTGCAGCTGCTCACCAGCACCGCCGCGTCCGCCGATCCCGCGGCGTCGACCTGGCTGAAACTGCGCATGTGCGAGTCGAGCAACCGCTACACGATCAACACCGGTACCGGGTACTACGGCGCCTACCAGTTCGACCTGCCCACCTGGCGCAGCGTCGGCGGCGCCGGCCGGCCGGACCAGGCCAGCGCCGCCGAACAGGACTACCGCGCGCTGTACCTGTACCGGATGCGCGGCTGGCAGCCATGGGAATGCGCCGGCATGCTCGGCCTGCTTGGCGACGGCGACGCCCGCAGTAAACGGATCCCCAGCTACGCCGAGGCCGCCTACATCGGCGGACGTCCGGCGCCCGCACCCACTCCGCCGCCGGTCGCGGCGAAACCACCGTGGCCCGGCCTCGTCTACGCCTACGGCGACTGCGCCCCGGCATTGCGGAGCTTCCAGCTGCGGATGAACGCCTTCGGCTACAGCTTCCAGGGCACCGGCTGCTACTACGGCAAAACCCAGCAGGCCGTGCTGGACCTGCAGCGCGCCAACGCGATCAACGACTCCGGCCGGCTCGGCCCCAAGACCTGGAAAGCCGCCTGGGACGGCAAACCCCCGCGCTGATCCGCGTCAACCCCGGCCATCCCACTGGCCACGTTCGCGCAGCACCTTGCGCAGCAGGTCGGGGCGGTCGCTGACGATCCCGTGCACACCCAGCTCCAACAGGTGGTGCATCTCGTCCTCGTCGTCGATGGTCCAGGTGTGCACCTCGACCCCGGCCCGGCCCGCGGTGCGCACGAACGAGCGGTCCACCACCAGCAGCCCACCCTGGCGGACCGGCACCTGCGCCATCGCGCCCCGGTGCAGGAAACCCAGGCGCAGCCACGGAACCCAGCCGTTGGCCCACAGGACAGCGACCGAACGCGGGCCCATCGACGTGAGGAGTTTCGGGCCCGCGAGCTTGCGGATCCGGGCCAGCCGCGTGTCCGAAAACGCCGCTGCCGCAACGCGTTCGTGCGCGCCGTGCCGCTCGATGAGCTTGACGAACGGAACCACGGCATCGTCGCTTTTCACGTCGACGTTGAGCCGGACCTCGGGCAGCTCCTCGAGCACGTCCTCGAGCCGGGCGACCGGCTCGCGCCCGCCCACCTTCGCGTTCTTGACCGCCGACCACGGCTGCGCCGCGATCGCCCCGTGCGAGTCCGTCGTGCGGTCGAGCGAGTCGTCATGATGCACGACAATGACCCCGTCCGAGGTGGCGTGCACATCGGTCTCGATGTACTGGAAACCCTCCGCCGCGGCGCGGCGGAACGACGACAGCGAGTTCTCCATCCCGTCGAGCTCGTCCAGGTGCCAGCCACGGTGGGCGAACGCCCGGGGGACGTCGCCGGCGAGGTACGGGTGTGTGCTGTCCACCCCACCCAGTGTGCGGCATCGGCGTGGCCGGCGCGTGAGCGAACAATGGCCGGTTAGGGTCGTGCGCGTGAGCAAGACGGTCGACCTGCTGGCGGGAATCCCGCGCAAAATCGCGCCCCAGCACTGTGGTTGGTGTGGACGCCGGCTGGAAAACGCCGCCGCCAAAGGACGGCGGCGGCGCTATTGCGGGCAGTCATGCCGGCAACGAGCGTACGAGCGGCGGGCCGCCGTGCAACGCAGCGGCTTGCCGGAGGACGCGGTCGTGTTGTCCGACACGGAACTCGCGGCGTTACAGGACCGGTTGTTCCAGCTGCGCTGCGCCGCGGAGGACGTCGTGACCGCCGCCGACGACGGTGCGGCGGCCGACGAGCTGCGGCGGATGGCGTTCGAGCTCGCCGAGTCCGCACGCGAGCTCGAACGCCTGCGCTGAGGCCCCTCTTCCAGCCTCCTGGTTCAAGCGCCGATAATGTACATTATGTTAAGTAAGGGCGGCCTGAACGACGGTGACGTCCTGCTCGCCGGTTCCCCCGCTGGCCGCGATACCTCCGATGGTCCGGCCGTCGGCGACGATCGGCAGCCCGCCCTTGCTGAGCATGAACCGCCCCTGGGTGGCGACCTGGATCGCCGTGGTGAACTGGACACGGTCCGCGAACCGCTCGGCGACGTCGCTCGTCGGCATGCCGAACGACGCTGCCGTGTACGCCTTCCCGATCGCGATCTCGGTGACCACGAACGGCGCGCCGTCCATCCGCGTCAGGCTGACCAGATGCCCCCCGGCATCGACGATCGCGACCGTCATCGCGACACCGATCTCGCGGGCCTTGTCGCACGCGGCGGCGGACAGTTTCTGCGCGTGCTCAAGAGTAAGTTGTGACATGACGCCTTCCTGTTCGTGTTTCTGGTCAGAAGATGCCCTTGGCGAGCCCGCCGTCGATCACCAGCGTGACGCCGGTGATGTAGGCGGCGCAGGCCGAGGCGAGAAAAGCGGCGGCCGCGCCGATCTCCTCGGGACGGCCGAAGCGCCCCAGCGGGATCTCCTCCTCCAGGCCGGCCGGCGGCCCGTCAGGAAAGATGTCGTCGAACCGCTGTGTGAGGATCCGGCCGGGCGCCAGGTTGTTCACGGTGATGCCTTCCGGCGCGAGTTCCGTCGACAGCGTTTTCAGGTAGCCCGCGATGCCGGGCCTGATCGCGTTCGACAACCCCATGCCGGCGGTTGGTTCCTTCACCCCGCCCGTGGTGACGGCGAGGATGCGCCCGGCGGTACTGGCCCGAAGGTGCGGCAGCGCCCGCTCCACCAGGTCGACCAGCGGAACGACGAGCGAGTCGAACGTCGCCCGGGCTTGCTCGGCTGCCATACCCGCCGCCGGTCCCCCAGCCGGTCCCCCGGTGTTCCACACCAGGATGTCCAGACCACCGAACCGTTCGACGGTGGATTCGATCAGCCGCGCACGATCCTCGCGTCGGCTCAGGTCCCCCGTGAACGGATGGCCGCCGATCCGCTCGGCCTCCGTGCGCAGCAGTTCGGCCCGCCGGCCGACCATCACGACCTCAGCCCCCTCGGCGGACAGTGCCCGCGCGATGGCGAGGCCGAGGCCGGAGGTGGCGCCGCCGACGACGGCCACCTTGCCTTTCAGTTCGAGATCCATGTTTTCCTGTGCTCCTCAGGCGGAATGGGCGCCGGTCATCAGTGCGGCGAGGTCCTCGGGCTCGAGGAAGGACGGCGGTGGCGGCGGGCCCCAGCTGTAGAGCCCCTTGAGGCCTTCCCACACGCCGGGCCGCCACAGCTGCTCGTCCACGACGCAGTCGAGGTCGGAGTAGTACTCGCTGAAATTGCCCGCCGGGTCTTTCAGGTACCAGAAGAAGTTCGAGCCGATGTGATGGCGGCCCAGGCCCCAGACATGCCGGCCGGGGTCGGCTTCGAGCATGGCCGTCGCGCCGCGCCCGACCTCGTCGACGTCGTCGACCTGCCACGATGTGTGATGCAGGAACGACACCGGGGCCTGCTGGACCAGCACGTTGTGGTGGTCGGTGGAGCAGCGCATGAACGCGGCCAGGCCACGCACCGAGTCGCTGGTCTTGAAGCCCAGCCCCTCGGCGAAGAACTTCTCGCTCGCCTCCTGGTCGGTCGAGCCGATCACGACGTGGCCCAGTTTCCGCGGCTTGACCGGCCCTTCCCGCAGCGTGGCGTCGGCGCGTTCGTTCGCCCTGTCCACTCGCCCGGGCCCGTTGGCCAGTGCGGGCGCAGCTGACGTCTGTTTGATCGGCTCGGCGATTTCGACGACGATTTCGACGCCGGTGCCCGGCTCCCGGGTGCGCAGGGACGACGCCTCCCGGTCGAACGACGCGTCGAGGCGGGACAAACCGGCGGCGATCCGGTCGAGGTCATCGGGGTCGCTCACGCCGACCCCCAGCCGTAGCAGCCGGCGGGTCGGGGCGTGGGCGATGCGGAGCTGTTCGCCACCCTCGACCGTGCTGAACGCCTGTGTCGTCGCCGGGCCTGACTGCGGGGTGAGGCCGAAGTCGGTGTAGTAGGCGGCCGTTTCCGCCACGTTGGGGACGCCGATCGTGATCGAGGTCAGCCGGTGCAGGGGCATCCGTATCTCCTTCGGTGGTGGCTGTCATCCAGAATCCGATGAATCTGGCGATTTTTCAAGTTTTTATCGATATTTAGTAGGCAGACGTGTCTCTCCCATAGACGCAGGTACTCGGCGTCAGGAAGTGGCGGAGTACTGATCGGCCACCGAGAGCAGCACGTCGGTGGTGTGCTGGATGTGCCGGTGCATCAGCTCGACCGCGGTGTCAGGATCGCGGTCCAGCACAGCAGCCAGCAGTTCGCGGTGTTCCTGGGGAAGGTCACGGTCGTAGTCGTGGCCGATCGGCACCGACCACACCCGGTAGAGCGCCGCCGATTCCCGCAGGCCCTCCGCCAGCTCGGTCAGCAACACGTTGCCGCACCCGGCCAGCAGAGCCGCGTGGAACTTCTCGTGCGACGCCAGCCACTCCTCGTTCGGCTCCCCCGTCTCGGTGTACATCGGGGTGCGCTCCAGCTGGTGATGCGCCGCCACCACGGCCGATTCCCACGCCACATCACCACGTTCGACACTCAGCCGCAGGACGAGACCTTCGAGCTGCTTGCGCGCGTCGGTCAACCGGGTCAGATCCTCGACACTCAGCGGCGCCACGCGGAAACCCTGCTGGGGTAACGCGACGACGAGCCGCTGCTGGGACAACCGGGCCAATGCTTCACGCACGACCGACTGGCTCACCGAGAACCGGGCGGCCAGTTCGACCAGCCGCAGCCGGGAACCCGGGGCCAGGCGCCCGGCGAGGACGTCCGCGCGCAGCGCGTCGTAGACGCGGGCGGTGAGGGTTGGCGCAGAAGAAGTTCCCACAGCGGTATCCACATCTCAACTCAGGGCCGGTCGGTGTTCATGGTCTCACGGCTGGTCACGCCGAAGATCGCGGTCACTCGGCCCCTGCCGGACGCCACCGGCGTAACGCTCGAACTGGGTCAGTGCGGCCGGGTCGTCGACGGCGTCGCGGCTCGCCGCCACGGCCGGTGGCACGCCCTGGATGATCCGTTTGACGGGGATCTCGAGTTTCTTGCCGGTTCGGGTGTGCGGTAACGAGGTGAGCGCGATGATGTCGTCGGGCACATGGCGAGGTGAGGCCTGCGATGCGATCGCCGAGCGCAGGCGGGCGTCCAGCTCGGTGTCGAGCACGACGCCCGGCGCGAGCACGACGAACAGGGCCAGCCAGTAGCGTCCGCCGTCGAGTTCGGCGCCGATGACCAGCGCCTCGGCTATCTCGGGAAAGGCCTCCACGACCTGGTAGATCTCGGCGCTGCCGAGGCGGACCCCGTGCCGGTTGAGCGTGGAGTCCGAACGTCCGGTCACGATGACACTGCCGCGCGGGGTGACGGTCACCCAGTCACCGTGGCGCCACACCCCGGGATAGCGCGAAAAGTAGGCCTCGCGGTATTTGCGGCCGTCCGGGTCGTTCCAGAAGGCCACCGGCATGCTCGGCATCGGCCGCGTCACCACAAGTTCGCCGACTTCGCCGACCTGCGGGTGCCCGTCGTCGTCCCAGGACTCCAGTGCGACACCGAGGTTCACCGCGGAGATCTCCCCCGGCCACACCGGAGTGTTCGGCGTGGAGCCGGCGAATCCGCTGACCACGTCGGTGCCGCCGGTGCCGGAGGCGAGCTGCACGCGCGGGCCGAGATGGTCACGCACCCAGAAGTAGGACTGCGGTGGCAGTGGCGAGCCGGTCGAGCCGAGGGTGGTGAGCGCCCCGAGATCGAGATCGCCGACCTCCACGCCGGCTTTCTCGGCGGCGAGCAGGTAACCGGGGCTGACACCGAGCATCCGGGCGCGGGTCTCGGCGGCCAGCTCGAACATCCGGCGTGGCGTGGGGTGCACCGGGCTGCCGTCGTAGACGACGATCGTGGCCCCGGTCAGCAGGCCGGACACCACGAGGTTCCACATCATCCAGTTGGTCGTGGTGTACCAGGTGAACCGGTCACCGCCGGACAGGCCGAAATGCAGGCCGAGGAGTTTGCAGTGTTCGAGCACCACACCGCCGTGTCCGTGCACGATTCCCTTCGGCTGCCCGGTCGTTCCCGAGGAGAACAGCACCCACAGTGGCGTGTCGAAGGCGACGCGGTCGAACTGGAGTGGCGCCGGGTCGGCGATGGTGTCCTGCCACGGCGTCCACAGCTCGTCATCCCGGATGGCCAGGCCGAGGTGGGGCACGTGGACGCACTCGCGCAGTGTCGGCAGTGACCGCCGCAGCTCTTCGGCCGCGTCGCGGCGGTCACGGGTGGTGCCGTTCCAGTGGTAGCCGTCGGCGGCGATGAGGACAGTTGGTTCCAGCTGCCCCAGGCGCGCGGCAGCGGCGGCCGGTGAGTAGTCCTGCCCGCACACCGACCAGACGGCACCGATCGATGCCGCCGCCAGCAGGCCGATCACCGCATGGGGGCCGTTGGGCAGGTACCCGACGACCCGGTCGCCGTTGATGACGCCACGACGTCGCAGCCACGACGCGAGCGATGCGACCTGCGCGCGCAGCTGTCCCCAGGTGTAGGTGACCGACGTGCCGGGCTCGACGACGCCGATCATGGCCACGGCGTCGTCGGCGCCGTGGCGCAGGGCATGCTCGGCGTAGTTCAGATACGCGTTCGGGAACCAGTGGATTCCGGGCATGGTCGAGCCCGACAGGACCGGTTGCCGCTCACCGTCGGCAGCAATGTCGAAGAAGTCCCAGATGCTTTGCCAGAATTCGTCACGGCTGTCGACCGACCATTGCTGCAACTCGGCGTAGGACGATATCGGCGCACGGTGCTTCTTCGCGATGAATTCGCAGAACTTCCCGAGCTGGGAACTGCGGGCTTCCGCGTCATCGGGCAGCCATATCGGTGGATTCCCGTGGGCCGTGTCAGCCGGCATCTGCTGCCACCAAAGGGTTGCGCAGCTCGCCGATCTGGTCGATCCAGCTGACCAGGACATCGCCCGGTTTCAGAAACATCGGTGGTTTCCTGGCCATTCCGACGCCGGATGGGGTGCCGGTGAAAATGAGATCACCCGGCAACAGTGGGCACACCGCGGACAGTCGTGCGATCAATTCCGGCACACCGAAAATCAGTTCGCCGGTGCGGCCGAGCTGGAGTGTCTCCCCGTTTTCGATCCGGCAGCCGAGTTCGAGATCATCGGGATCGGTCAGTTCGTCGGGGGTGACGAGCACCGGCCCGGTCGGCCCGAAGCCCGGATAGGACTTGCCCAGCGAGAACTGGGGCGCCGGGCCGGCCAGCTGCACGGCGCGCTCGGACAGGTCCTGGCCGACGGTCACACCCGCCACGTGCTCCCAGGCCTTTTCCTCGCTGACCCGCTCGCCGCGCCGCCCGATGGCCACGACGAGTTCGACCTCCCAGTCGACCGACTCGCTGGGGAGGCGGACGGACTCGGCCGGGCCCGCAAGGCACGTCGGGAACTTGGTGAACACGGCCGGGCTGTCCGGCTGCGCCAGGCCGGACTCCCCCACGTGCTCGGCGTAGTTCAGGCCGATGGCGAAGACCTGGCGGGGACGCGGAACGGGCGGGCCGAGCTCGAGATCACCGGGCAGCGCCGGGGGCGTATCGGACTCCCCCAGGTAGGTGTGCGCCCAATCGGTGAACTCCTCCCACACGTCGAACACGGCTTGCGGGTCGGGCTGGAAACGACCGCCGCTTGCCGATGCGACGTCGACGAACCCGGTGGGGCCTTGCAACCCCAGGCGACCCTGCACAGTTGCCACACGCACGATCGAGCACCTCCAGAAATATCGATACTCGAGCACAATATCGCCGTTTGGGTCTCGGGGAAAGTGCATGTGATCCAGGCCCGGGTGAGGGCGTGGCGAGGGTTGTCACCGGTGTGGGCCACGCGGGGGGCTTCGGCGGCGAACTGGGCGAGTGTGCTTGGTGTGACGTAGCCACATCTTCTGGGCGTAGTCGCGCAACGCAGGATGGTTTGACCCTTCGGTTGCTCGCGGCGCCCCATCGGGGCAGGACCCGGCGGCCTGACCTGCGGGGGAGTTCCCCCAGCTGGCCCGCCCTGAGGGGCAGGGGCTGCGCCAGGTGGACCCGGCCGGCACGGTCCTGTTCCACGCCCCCGCCGACGGTGAGCGGTTCAAGCCGGAAATCGATCGCGGCCGCCCCCGGCAGCTGCACTTCGCCGACGGCTCCACCGTCGAAGCGGACCTCGTGGTCGGTGCCGACAGGCGATCGTCACCCACCACCTCGACCGCAGCGCGATCACTCGTTCACCCGGGACGTGCCACGGAGAACGGTGGCGCCCAGGTCTTCGCTGGTGGTGACCGCCGGAGTCAGGCCTGCGCGCGCGAAGATGCCGGTGGCCGCCGGTGCTTGGTGTTCGCTCGTTTCGACGAAAAGGTGACCGCCGGGTGCGAGCCAGGCGGGTGCCGCGGCAGCCACCCGGCGCAGCACGTCGAGTCCGTCGTCACCGCCGTGGAGTGCGGTCCGGGGTTCGTAGAGCCTCGCTTCCGGTGGCATGGTCGCGATCGCGTCGGCGGGGACGTACGGGACGTTCGCCAGCAGCAGCGTGACGCGGCCCCGCAGCTCCCGGGGCAGCGCTGAGAACAGGTCGCCCTCGAAGACGCGCCCCGGCACGTTGCGGCGCGCGCACCGGACCGCCGCCGGGTCGATATCGGCCGCGTAGAGTTCCGCGCCCGGCACCGCAGCGGCCACCGCCGCGCCGATCGCGCCGGTGCCACAGCACAGATCGACCACGACGGGCGCCGGGCCGGCGACCTGGATTGCTTGGGCCACAAGGAATTCCGTGCGGCGCCGGGGGACGAAGACGCCCGGTTCGACCGCGATGCGCAGGCCGTGGAACTCCGCCCACCCCAGGACGTATTCGAGGGGTTCACCGCCGGCGCGGCGTGCGACCAGCGCGTCCAACCCGGCTTCGTTCCCCGCGGCGGCGACGAGCAGCGCGGCCTCCTCCTCGGCGAACACACACCCGGCGGCTCGCAGTAACGCCGCGATCTCCTCCACCCCGGCACGATACCCATCAACGGGCCCGCCGCGTCGTCAGTCCTGGTGCTCACTGGTTTCGGCGGCGGGAGTGTCGTCGAGGAGGATCGTCAGCAGGTCGTCGCGCAGGGCGGTGGGTGGTTCCGCCGCTGCGGCCAGAGCGCGGCGGCGCACCCGTGACAGCAGCGCGGTGAGCTGCTTGTGGCGGGCGGCCGACTCCGAGAGCTGGGTACGGACCGCCTCGAGTTGGCCACCGACACCAGCCAGCTCGGCGTGGGCTTCGCCGAGTCGTGTCCGCAGTTCCGTGTCGCGGGTGTGGTGCTCGGCGATGAGGTTCTGAGTGCGAACCTCGGACTGGCGCAGCTGCCCCTGGATGTTCTCCAGCTCGCCGGTGAGTTCGGTTTTCTGGGTGGTCAGGATGCGTTCCAGGGTTTTGGCCTGGTGCTGGAATTCCTGCAGTGCGGCCTGCGCGGCGTCGCGTTCGGCCGTGCGCGCGGACAGCTCCTCGGCACGGCTCGACAGCTGACCGGCCAGGTCGTCAGCGCGGGCACGCTGAGCCGCGGCGTCCGCAGCGGACTTCTCGGCTTGCTCGCCGATCGCGGCCGCGGCGGCTTCGGCCCGAGCCTGGTCCAGCTGCGCCACCGAACGAGCGTGGACGGCCTCTTGTGCCGCCGTCTCCGCCACGGCCTGGGCTTGTTCAGCCTCCTCGACTTTCACCGCGGCGTCGCGGACCGCTTCCTGCGCTTCGGTCGCCGTCGCCAGGGCGGCGTCCCGCTGCCGCTCGGCGTCGCGGACGGCCAGCTCCGCGGTTTCCGCGCGGGTCACCGCGGCCGTGACTTCCTGCTGCAGCCGCGCGGTGATGGCGTCGAGCGCGTTGCTCAGTGCCCGCAGCGGTTCGCTCACCGCGGCGGCGGCGCTACCGAAGGCCTCCCCCGCCTCGCGTAGCGCCGCGGTCGGCACCGCGTCCTCGCCCAGCGCCTCGCGCAGAGCCTGCTCCGCCGCGGTGAGCTGCTTGCAGCTTTTGCCGCCCGGCCACGTCCGGTCCGGACAGAACTCGTACGGCCGCCCTCCGCGCGGCCCTGGCGGGGGTAACGGCTCCCGGCATCGGCGAAACCCGCATCGAGCCACGTCGGACGCACCGTCGGTCTTGGACAACTCCTGCTCAACCACAGTGTCAGCTTAGCTAATCAGTTATATATCTCTTAACTTGGGTTGTGGTAACTCTTACTTGAACATAACTCAGCTACAGAAGATTCATTTTGTAGCCGAGTTCATTTTGGCACGGTTAGTGATCGAGTCGTTGCGCAAAGTGATGGAATGTTGTGCGGGTCGCCGAAGCATCCGGAAATTCCGGGCGCAAATGATCGACTACGCTCACGAGCGGGAGCCGATCACCCGCTCGCGGTGCATGTTCCGGGCGATGAGTTTGCCCGCCTCCCAGCACAGCAACAGCCCGGCGGCCGGCGCGAGGGCCAGCAGGAACTGCGTCAGGTTGAGCTGAGTCGTCCCGAGGAGCCGGTTGAAGACGTCCATCTGGGTGACCAGCACGGCCAGCACACCCTCGACGAGCAGTGCCCGGTTCATCTGCTTGCTGTCGAATGTGGTGGTCGTGAGCACGGTTTCCGTGCCGCTGCGGCATTCGAGCGCGGCGACGATCAGGCAGACCGCGAACGCCGTGAAGGCGATGGACCGGCTGACATCGAGGCTGCCGAAGGCCCCTTCGCCGAAGCTGATCAGCAGGAGCAGCGAAACGGCGATGTACAACCCGACGAGCCCGATCGTCGTGACCAGGCCGGGTGTCAGCACGGACTCGCCACGCGGGCGCGGGCGCCGCCGCATCAGCCCCGGCGTCTCCCGGTCGAAGCCGAGGGCGAACCCGAATGCGGCGTTGACGAAGAAGTGGATCCAGAGCACCTGGGCCGGGCTGAACGGTTCACCCGCGGCGATGTTGAGCAGGCTGGCACCCAGGAACGTCAGGACGAAGACGACCAGGAGGATCAGCACGAAGCGGATGTACTTCGTCAGGTTGTCGTAGATCTTTCGGCCCTGCTCGACCGCGAAGACGATCGTCGCGAAGTTGTCGTCGGACAGGATCATCCGCCCGGCGTTCTTGGCCACCTCGGTGCCACTGCCCATCGCGATGCCGATGTCGGCCGCCTTGATCGCCGGCGCGTCGTTGACGCCGTCACCGGTCATCGCGACGACGTCCCCGTTCTTCTTCAGCGTGTCGGCGAGCAGCACCTTGTGCTCGGGGGCCACCCGGCCCAGGACGCCGATCTCGTCGATCCGCGCGAGCCGGACGTTCTCCGGCAGCGCCGCGAACTCGGCGCCGGAGACCGCCGAACCGGGAATCCCGAGCTGTGCGGCGATTGCCGCGCCCGTGGTGATGTCGTCGCCCGTGACCATCCGGACCCGGATGTTGGCGGCCTGGGCGTTCGCGACCGCGGCCTTCGACTCGTCGCGCGGGGGATCGACCATGCCGACGAGGCTGGTCACCCGCAGGTCGGTGACGTAGCCGAGCAGGTCACCGTCGGGGTCGAAGTCCGCCGCGTCGAGATCGCGGACCGCGGCCGCCATGACCCGCAGGCCCTCGTGTTCCATCCGCTCCATCTGCGCGACCGCGCGGTTCTGGGCTTCGGTGTCCCAGGGGATCTGCCCCTCGTCGGACAGGGCGGCGGACGCCCGGCTCATCACTGCCGGCGCGGCGCCCTTCACGAAGCACCGGACGACCCGCCGCCCGTGCCCGTCGGTGCCGGCGTTGAACGTGGCCATCAGCTTGTAGGTCGGGTCGAACGGGAGCGTGGCCAGCCGCGGCAGCTTTTCCCGTGTCGCGTCGATGTCGAGGCCCGCCTTGTGGCCGAGGACGACGAGGGCTCCTTCGGTCGGGTCGCCGACGACCTTGCCGTCGGTCAACTGCGCGTCGCTCGCCACGACGAAGGGGAGGATCGCGGTCTCGACGGACGGCGAGGTGCCCACGTCGTGGTGGATCTTGCCGTCCAGGCCGTAGCCGGTGCCCGAGACGGTGTAGCGGTTACCCGCCGTCACGATCTCGACCGCCGTCATCTGGTTCATCGTGAGCGTGCCGGTCTTGTCGGAGTTGATCGCCGACGTGAACGCGAGCGTCTCGACGGACGGGAGTTCCTTGACGATGGCGTTGCGCTTGGCGAGGTCGATCCCGCCGAGGGACAGGATCGTCTGTGTCACCGTGGGCAGAGCTTCCGGAATGGCCGCGATCGCCAGCGCGACCGCGCTGATGAACAACACGTCCCACGCGTCACCGCGGCTGCGCCCCAGCACGAACATCACGATCATGGTGAGGCCGGCCGCGGCCGCGATCCACAGCGTCAGCTGGTCGAGTTCCTTGGTCAGCGGCGACTTCTCCCGCGCCGTGGCGGTGAGCATGGCCGAGATCTTGCCGACTTCGGTGTCCGCGCCGGTCCCGGTGACGATCATGACGCCGGTCCCGTGGGTCACCGGGGTGTTCATGAAGGCCATGTTCGTCTGGTCGCCCGGACTCGCCTGCGCGCCATCGAGGGTGCGCGCTTCCTTCGCCACCGGAACGCTCTCGCCGGTCAGTGCCGATTCGTCGATCTGCAGGGAGTTCGCGTCGACGATCCGCCCGTCGGCCGGGACCTGATCGCCCGCGGACAGAAGAACGACATCGCCGACGACGAGGTCCTCGGCGGCCAGCTCCAGCACGGCGCCGTCGCGGCGCACCCTGGCCGTCGCCTTCACCAGCGACCTCAGCGCGTTCATCGCACTCTCGGCCTTGCCCTCCTGGCGAAGTCCCACGACCGCGTTGAGCACCGTGAGCACCAGCAGCAGCAAAGCCGTGCCCCACTCGGCGATCACCGCGGAGACCACGACCGCCGCGAGAAGGATGATCTGCATGTAGGAGCGGTACTGCTCCAGGAACCGCCGCCAGCCCGGTTTCCCGCGCTCTTCGGGCAGGGCGTTGGGTCCGTTGGCGCGCAGGCGTTCCGCCGCGGTCGCCGATTTCAGCCCGTCGGCGGGGTCGACGGCCAGTGTGGTGGCGACGTCATGGGCGGAGCGCGCGTACCACTCGTTGCTCACCGGGACGCCGACGTGCGACGCCTGCGTTGTCTCGGCCATCACGATCGCACCTTCCGGCGGTCCTTCGCGTGCCCGTCATGGGCGGCCAGGTACGGGTCCGGAAGCGCTCCCTTGGGTGCCTCGGCCTCGAGATCACGCCGCACATCGGCCAGTTCCGCCCGCTTCGCCTCGGTCACGGCAGGGAACTGCGGATCCAGTTCGATCAGGGTGTGCGCCAGCACCGCCCCGACGCAGATGCGGGCGAACCACTTGTGGTCGGCCGGGACGACATACCACGGAGCCCAGTGGGTACTGGTCGCGGACAGCATTTCGGAGAAGGCCGACTGGTAGTCCTTCCACCGCCCGCGCTCACGGACATCGGCGGCGGAGAACTTCCAGTTGCGCTCGGGGACGTCGATCCGCTTGAGGAAGCGGATCCGCTGTTCTTCCTTGGAGAGATTGAGGAAGATCTTGACGACCGCGAACCCGTTGTCGGTGAGATACCGCTCCCAGTCGTTGATCTCGCGGTAGCGCCGCTTCCAGATGTCCTTCCCCCTGGCCGATCCGGGCAGCTTCTGCCGGTCAAGGTGTTCCGGGTGCACGCGCACCACGAGCACCTCCTCGTAGTGCGAACGGTTGAAGATCCCGATGTCGCCGCGTGCCGGCAACCGGCACGCGTAGCGCCACAGGTAGTCGTGGTCCAGTTCCTCCGCCGACGGGACCTTGAACCCGGTGACGTGCACTCCTTGCGGGTTGACCCCGCTCATCACGTGCCGGATGGTGCCGTCCTTGCCGCCCGCGTCCAGGGCCTGCAGGCACATCAGCACCCCGTAGGTGTCCTGAGCGGCCAGGCGCATCTGGTAGTCCGCCAGCAGCTTGATACCGGTGCGGAGCAGGTTCACGCCGTCCTTCTTGCGGAGGAAGTCGGCCCGGTAGCCGGGGTCGAAGTCGTGCGCCAGGTCCACCCGGGTACCCGGCGGCACGCGCAACGGCTCGATGAACTTGGCGATTCGCTTCGCTCGTTTGCCGCTCATCGGTGACCAACTCCCCTCTTGCGGCGCTGGCCTGACAGTGCGCTCCCCACTGGTCGCGGACCTCGTCCGAAAAGGGTGAGTAACCGAGGGTGCGAACGGTGATCTCACTGGCGCGGGCGAGCCTCGCAGACCAGCACCGCAGGTCAGGCGAAGGCTTGCGTGGGCGTCGTCAGGGACGAACTGCGGTCATCCGGGTTTTGATCGTCACCGGTGGGCGTCGACGCCCAGGTGGTTGCGTTCCCCGTCGTGGTCGAGGATGCACAGGATTTCCGCGGGCTCCCGGTCGGCGCGCAGCGTGTGGGGGGTCATGGTGGAGAAGCCGGCGGCCTGGCCGGCTTCGACCCGGATCACGCGGGTGCCCAGGTAGAGGATGACGGTTCCGGAGAGCACGGTGAACCAGTCCCGGCCGGGGTGGACGCCGAAGTCGTCCGGGGTCGTGGTGCCGGCCTGTTCGGTGATGCGCATTTTCGCGACGGTCATTCCGCCGGGGCCGTTGTCGCGGCTGAGGAGCCAGGTGGTCAGTCCGCGGCGCTCGTCCTGCTCGGGCCGGATCACGACGTCGGCGTCGTTGGCGGATTCCACCAGTTGATCCAGTGAGGTGTTCAGGGCGCCGGCGAGCGCGGTCAGCTGGTCCAGTGCGATGCGGCGGTGACCGGTCTCGAGGCGGCTGAGCTGCGACGGGCTGATGCCGGCACGCTCGGCGAGGTTGTCCAGCGACCAGCCGCGGGCCTTGCGCAGGCTGCGGATACGCAGGCGGACGATGGCGTCGATGGCTGCTTCTTGCCGCATAGGCAAGAGTGTATGACGCGCTGACAAGGCGTCGTTAGCGTGGAAGCCATGAACACACACGCGAGCGCCGCCGATATCGCCATGGCAGAGCTGCTGGAGCTGGATGCCGAGGTCCTGCAGTCCCATCTCACGAATCTGATGGGCCGGCTCGCCACGTTCACCGATGGCTCCACCGAGCGGATCCTCGACGCGGGCAGCGGTCCCGGCACCGGCACTCTCGCGCTGGCAGACCACTTCCCGCGAGCCACGGTCACGGCCGTCGACACCTCGGCGCCCATGCTGCACCGCCTGGTCAAACGGGCTCTCGCGCACGGTGTCGCGGACCGGATCCGCACGCTGGAGGTTGACCTGGACGGGCCGTGGCCGCGCGGCGAGCCTTTCGACCTGGTGTGGGCCGCGGCGTTCCTGCACCACCTCAAAGACCCCGACCGCGCGTTGCGGCACGCGTTCTACAGCCTGCGGCCGAGGGGGTTGCTCGCGGTCACGGAGATGGACTTCTTCCCCCGCTTCCTGCCTGAGGACGCCGGCATCGGGCGGCCGGGACTGGAGGCCCGCCTGCACGCCGCCACGAATACCGTCCCCCCACCCGACTGGACCGGCCACCTGCTGCGCGCCGGATTCGCCCTGGAAGCACGCCGGCCCGTGACCATCGACCTGCCGCCCCCACCGGCACCGGCGGTCCACCGCTACGCACAGGCCTGCCTGACCAGGTTGTACCAGCACGCCGCAACCGAGCCCGAAGATCTGGCCGCCCTCGACACCCTTCTTCGCGGCGACGGACCGCTGAACATCGCCAACCGCGACGACCTGACCGTGCGCACCACACGCACGACGTGGGTGGCGCGCCGCCCGTAACGGCCCCTTATCCGACGACCAGCGAAGCGGATGGATGCCCCCATGACCGACCTGCACGGATTCGCCGACGAGGGATTCGGCTCCGTCGCCGACGCCTTCCGCGCCCACTTCGACCACGGGCTCGAAACCGGTGCCGCCGTGGCCGTGTACCACCATGGCCGCCTTGTCATCGACCTGCACGCCGGCCTCGCCGACGCCACCACCGGCGCGCCGTGGACCCGTGACACCCTCGCCGTGATGTTCTCGGCGACCAAAGGGCTCATGGCGTTGTGCGGCTACCTCGCCCAGCAGGACGGGCTGCTCGACTTCGACACGCCCGTCACCACACTGTGGCCCGAATACGGGGCCCACGGCAAAGAAGCCACCACGATCCGCGACGTGTTCTGCCACCGGGCCGGCGTCGTCGCCCTCGACACCGAGCTCACCCTCGCCGACCTGACCCGCTGGACCCCGGTGATCACGGCGATCGAGAACACCCGGCCCCAGTTCACCCCGGGCACCACCTTCGCCTACCACCCGCTGACGTACGGCTGGCTCACCGGCGAAATCCTGCGCCGCGCCACCGGCAAGCTTCCCGGCGCACTGCTCGAGCACTACCTGGCGGCGCCCCTGGCCGCACAGGCATGGATCGGGGTACCCGACCACGTCCAGCCCCGCGTCGCCCGCATCACCCCCGCGCCCGCGGACACCTCGTCGCAGGCGGCCGAGCTGATGCGGAAGGTGCTCGCCATGCCCACGTTCATCCGGGCGGTCACCCTCGGCGGGCTCCTGCCGGCGCGCCTCATCGACCCGGGCAGCACGCTGGACTTCAACTCACCCGCACTGCACGCCGCCCAGATCCCCGCCGCGAACGGCATCACCGCCGCCGGCGACCTCGCCCGCATCTACAGTGCGGCCGTCACCCCTACCGACGGCCGCACTCCCTTGCTCACCAAGGAAAGCATCACCGACGCGTGCACCGTTCGCTCCCACGGCACCAGCTGGCCCGGCGTCGTGGCGCAACCCGGTATCCGGTACTCCACCGGGTTTCTCCTCAACGGCTTCCCCGCCCGGCCCCTGTTGTCGGACACCTCATTCGGCCACGACGGCGCCAATGGCGGGCTCGCCTTCGCCGACAGCGACGCACACCTCGGCTTCGCCTACCTCAACAACCAGTTGCCCCCGATGGACGACGAACGGGCCAACCGGCTCACGCGAGCGCTGCGCCACGCACTCGACCGGTTGTGAGACACGCGCCCGGACGCCATGCGGCACCGCGCTACAGTGCGCGCGTGATCAAGGTGGCACCGTGAGAGAACCGGCGGGGCATGCCCTGACACCGGCGAGTACCGAGCTGGAGGCAGCAGGACAGCTGTGGCCGGGGGTGGCCGACCCGGCTGCGCTGCTGCAGGCAATCGAACAATGGCTGCTGGGCTACGGCAATGTGCAGACCCGCCGCACGTATGCCGAGGGGCTGGGGCTGCCGGTATCCGCCTCCGATATCGCGGACTGGGGGCAGGTCGAGGACGCCGGGGAACGCTGGGTGCACGCGGTCCTTCGCTACGCCGAGGCGGTCGGGATAGCGAAAGACCGTCCGGCTGCCGGGGCCGCTCCCCCGCCCGCGGCCCGGGGCCGGTTGCGCCACCTGCACTGGTTCCGGTGGTGCGCCACCCGCGGCCTCGATCCGACCGTGGTCACCTCCACCGAGATCAAACGCTGGCTCGCGGACCTCACCACCGGTGGGGCGGCGGCGGCCACCCGCGACCGGATGCTGGCGACCGTGAAGGTGCTCTACGCCTATCTGGCCGACATCGAGCTGGTCGCCGCGAACCCCGCGGCCCTCGACCGGCGCCGGCTCGGACTCGCCACCGCGGCGAGCAGCACCTCGGCCACCGTCACCTTGACCGCCACCCAGGTCCGGGCGCTGCATGCCGCGGCCGGGGCGCCGCGGCGCGGGGCCAGCCCGCTCGACACCGCACGGGCCGTCGCGATCGTCGCCCTGTTCACGCTCGGGTTGCGGGTCAGTGAGCTGTGCGGGCTCAACGAACCCGACCTGCACGTGACGCGCGGTCGTCGCGCGCTGCGGGTTTTCGGCAAGGGCGGGAAGACCCGCGTGGTCTACCTGAGCGCCCCGGCTGCCGAGGCACTCGCCGGATACCGGGCCGCGCTGCAGGCCACCGCTCGTCCGGTGACCACCGTGGTGCAGCCACACCTGGCGGGCGGTGGCACCACGGAACGGCCGCTGCTGGTGACCCGCACCGGGCGGCGTTTCCAGCGCCAGGCGATCTGGCAGTTACTGCGCCGGTGCGCCGCGGCGGCCGGCCCGGAACTGGCCGATGTGGCCGCCGCGATGCACCCGCATGCGCTGCGGCATTTCTACGTCACCGCCGCCGTGGAAGCGGGCGCGCAGCTCGCGCACGTCCAGGCGGACGTCGGGCACGCCAGCGTCGACACCACGCAGCGGGTGTATGACCACGCCGCACGTGACCCTGCCCGCAGCGCGGTCGACCTGGTCGCCGAGACCTGGCACTCGCCTCAGGACCGGGACGCCGCGGCGACGAGCACCCCGCGGAGTTCGATCAACCAGGTTCCGCACAGGCAGCGGCAGTAGCGCACCGGCCCGTCCGCGCTCCGGTGTAGCGAATCGGCGAGCAGTTCGGCCAGCGGGCAACCACAACGGGGACAACGACTTTCGCTCATGTCCCCCAGCGTGCTGTAATGAGTTTGTGCATTTCAACCCTTACGGCGGGACGGGGGCGCTCGCCGCGGCTGAGCTGGTGAATCTCGGGGCGGCGCCCGCGGCGAGGATGACGAGTGCGCTGCGCGGCGCCGGCATGGCGCTCGGCCGCCTCACCGCCGCCGAGGCCACCGAACTCGGCGCATGGGCACACCGGCTGCGCGCGGTGTTCGCGGAGTCCGATGTGGACATTCGCGTAGACCTGATCAACCGGCTGCTGGCCGAATCCGCCTGCAGCCCGTACGTGTCGCGCCATGACGGCAAACCGCCGCACCTGCACTACGCGAGCGAGCACGCCGGCCCGGCGCAGCGCGTACGCGCCCACACCGCGGGCGGGCTGGCGCATCTGGTGTGCGAGGACCCGGGCCGCCTCGGCGTGTGTGCGCGGGAGGGCTGCGGGATCGTGTTCGTCGACACCTCCCGTAACGGACGGCGCCGGTTCTGTTCCACGCAGTGCGCGACCAGGGTGCATGTCGCGGACCATCGTGATCGACAACGCTTACCCACAGGTGCCCGCCGACAGTGAATGTCCGTCTGGGTCTGGACTTTGTCGGGTTTCTCAGCAATCGTGGCTCGCATAGTGATGTCGGTCACTGGAGGCCAGGATGGTTCTCGGACGCAACGAAGCGAACAAGGTCATCGACAGCCAGGCCACCGAACGGCGAACCCAGGTGCGCCGCGCCGCGGTCGCCAGCGCGATCGGGACGACCATCGAGTGGTATGACTTCTTCCTCTACAACACGGCCGCGGCGCTGATCTTCCCGCAGCTGTTCTTTCCCGCGTCCAGCAGTTATGCGGGCGCGATGCAGTCCTTCGCCACCTACGCGGTCGGGTTCGCCGCACGCCCCGTCGGCGCGGCGATCTTCGGCTACTGGGGTGACCGGATCGGCCGCAAGGTCACGCTCATTGTCACGTTGCTGATGATGGGGCTGGCCTCGGCGCTGGTCGGGGTGCTGCCTGGAGCGAGCGCGATCGGGATTGCCGCGCCGGTGATTCTCGTTGTCCTGCGGCTGGTTCAGGGCATCGCGATCGGTGGCGAGTGGAGTGGCTCGGTGCTGCTGGCGATGGAATGGGGTGATCAGCGCAAGCGTGGGCTGCTGGGCAGTTTCGCGCAGATCGGGGTGCCGGTCGGGCTGGTGCTGGGCACCGGTGGCATGACGCTGCTGTCGGCGCTGCTGTCCGACCAGGCGTTCACTTCGTGGGGCTGGCGTATCCCGTTCCTGCTCAGCTTCGTGCTCGTCGGTGTCGGCCTGGTGATCCGGCTGCGCATCCTGGAGACCCCGATGTTCGCCTCGGCTGTGGCGAAACAGCAGATCTCGCGCAGTCCGGTCACCGACGCGATCAAACATCACTGGCGCGAGATCCTGCTCTCGGCGGGGCTGCGGTTCAGCGAGCAGATGCCGTTCTATCTGTTCACCAGCTATGTCCTGATCTATGTGGTGGCCGAGCACCACTATTCGAAGACGTTCGTGCTCAATGCCGTGCTGGTGGCGGCCGCGCTGGAGTTGTTCACGATCCCGTTCTTCTCACAGCTGTCCGACCGGGTCGGCCGCAAACGGGTCTACCTGGCCGGTGCGGTGTTCACCGGTGTGCTGGCGTTCCCGTACTTCGCGGTGCTGAAGGACGGCGGGATGGTCGCGATCTTCCTCATCGTGATCGTGTCCATGATCGCGCACGCGATGCAGTACGGGCCGCAGGCGGCGTTCATCGGCGAGAGTTTCCCGACGCATCTGCGCTACGGCGGCGCGGGCCTGGGTTACCAGCTGGCGTCGGTGTTCGCCGGTGGCCCCGCACCGCTGCTGGCGACCTGGCTGCTGCACGTGACCGGAACGCCGTTCTCCATCTCGGCGTACATCGTGTTCTCGGTCGTCGTCACGGTGCTATGCGCCGTGTTCATCACCGACCGGTCGCGAGCGGACATCAGCGACCACGCCAGCTACGCCCGCTGAAACGGCAACCGCCGCTCCCCGGTGTGAGGAGCGGCGGTTGCGGTGAAAGCGCTTACTGACGCGGCGGCTGACCCGGGTTCTGCGGAGGCTGCTGCGGCGGGTACGGGCCGCCCGGCGGCGTGCCCGGCGGCGTGCCGTAGTGCTGACCCGGCTGGCGCAGCGGAAGTCCCGGCTGCGGGCCGGTCTGCGACGCGGGCGGTTCCGGCTGCGCCTGCGCCTGCGGCGGCGCGGCGGGTGGCGCGGGCGGCGGGTTGTCCACCGGCGCGACCTGCGGTTGCTGCCCGGACGTTCCGCGCAGCACGTTCGCCGCGGATGACGACGTCGGCGTGCCCAGCGGTCCGGGAACTTCCTGCCGCGCGACCTTTTCCGCCTCCCGCACCGCTTCGGCGATCCGCGGGTCGGTGGAGGTGTCGAACCAGCTGGACACCTCGTCGTCGTCGAAGCTCGGCGGCTTCGCGTCGTCGACAGGCTGCTCGTAGCGGAACACCCCGTCGTCGCCCTGCTTGGCGAACGCGCGGGCGAACTGCTGCAGCGCGTTGCCGTAGTCGCTGGGCAGCAGCCACACCTTGTTCGCGTCGCCCTGCGCCATCTGCGGCAGGGTCTGCAAGTACTGGTATGCCAGCACTTCCGGGGTCGGGCGGCCCGCCTTGACCGCGGCGAACACCTTTTCGATCGCCTTCGCCTGCCCCTGCGCCTGCAGGTAACGGGCCGCGCGTTCACCCTGGGCACGCAGGATCCGCGACTGCCGGTCCGCCTCGGCGGCCATGATCGTGGCCTGCTTCTGGCCTTCCGCGGCGAGGATCTGCGACTGCTTCTGCCCTTCGGCGGTCTTGATCGCGGCTTCCCGCTGGCCTTCGGCGTTGAGAATCATCGCGCGCTTCTCCCGGTCCGCGCGCATCTGCTTCTCCATCGAGTCCTGAATGGACGGTGGCGGCTCGATCGCTTTCAGCTCGACACGCGCGACCCGGATGCCCCACCGGCCGGTGGCCTCGTCCAATACGCCGCGCAACTGGCTGTTGATCTGGTCGCGCGAGGTCAGGGCCTGCTCGAGGGTCATACCACCGACCACGTTCCGCAGCGTGGTCGTGGTCAGCTGCTCGACACCGACGATGTAGTTCGAGATCTCGTAGACCGCGGCCCGGGAGTCGGTCACCTGGAAGTAGACGACGGTGTCGATCGAAACCGTCAGGTTGTCCTCGGTGATCACCGGCTGCGGCGGGAACGTCACGACCTGCTCACGCAGATCGATGCGGGCACGCACTCTGTCCAGGAACGGCACCAGGAAGTTCAGGCCCGGGGAGGCCACCGTGCGGAAACGGCCGAGCCGCTCGATGACGGCGGACTGCGCCTGCGGCACCACCATGATCGCCTTCGCGATCGTGATGATCACGAACAAGGCGATGATTGCGACAACGATGATCGCTGCGGTTGCCAAGATCTCTCCTGTTGCTACCGGTTTTTCTGGTTACGGCTCCGGGGTCACGACGGCCGTGGCACCGGAAATCTCGATCACCGTCACTTTTGTGCCGGGTTCGAGTTGTTCGTCCTCGACGTAGCTGCGCGCCGACCACACGTCGCCACCCAGCCTCACCCGCCCGCCGTGCCCGTCCACAGTGGACACGACGATACCGTGCGTGCCGACGAGGGCGGCGACGCCGGTCTTGATGTGCGGCCCGTGCAGGAAGCGGCGTTTCAGCGCGGGCCTGGCGAGCCAGATCAGACCCCCCGACGCGGCGGCGAACACGATCACGTCGATGATCGCGTTGCCGGTCAGCGCCGCGGTCCCGGCGGCCACCAGTGCTCCGGCGCCGAGCATCACCAGGACGAAGTCGCCGGAGACCACCTCGGCCGCGATGAGCACGACGGCGGCGATGAGCCAGATCAGCGCCGGTGTCATGCGCTCATCGTGGCAGATCGTGAGCACTCACAGCCAGTGAACACGCAAAAAGTTCACGGGGCCGGGCGGCGGTTCAGCCTTCCGGCAGAGTCACGAAGTCGATCAACCGTTCGACGGCGCCGATGAGCGGGGTCTCCAGGTCGCGGAAACTGGACACCGCGCCGAGCACCCGCTGCCAGCCTTCGTAGGGTTCGCCCCAGCCGAGCGCGGCGCAGATTCCTTCCTTCCACGGCGTTCCGCGCGGCACGACCGGCCACTCGCGGATGCCGACGGCCGCCGGTTTCACGGCCTGCCAGATGTCGATGTAGGGGTGCCCGGTCACCAGCACGTTCGCGTCGGTGATCGCGTCGACGAGCCGGGATTCCTTGCTGCCGGACACGAGATGGTCCACCAGCACCCCGAGGCGCCGATGCGGGCCGGTGCCGAATTCCCCGATCCGCCCGGCGAGCACGTCCACCCCGTCGAGCGGTTCGACGACGACACCTTCGACGCGCAGGTCGTGACCCCACACGCGTTCGACGAGTTCCGCGTCGTGCTTGCCCTCGACCCAGATGCGCGAGTCACGCGCGGTGCGTGCCCGCAGGCCTTCGACCTTGACCGACCCGGACGCCGAAACCGTGCGGGCCGGTTTCGCGGTGGCCTTCGGCGGCACGAGCGTCACCGGTTTGCCCTCCAGCAGGAACCCGGCGGGGCTGAGCGGGAAGACGCGATGTTTGCCGCGCCGGTCTTCGAGCACGACGTTGCCGTATTCGAGCCGGACGACCGCGCCGCAGAACCCGCTGCCCGGTTCTTCGACCACCAGCCCCGGCTCGGCGGCGACCTCCGGGATCTTCCGTTTGCGGGGCGCGGCGAAGACGTCGTCATACGAATGGGAACGCACGATTCGCGACGGTAGCGCCGGATTCACCGTCGCGTCGCGCCGCCACGCCGGGAGTTCACAGCGCGGCGGCGAGCGCGAGCAGCCGGTCGGTGGTCGCCGATGGTCCCTGCTCCCGGAGCGGGCGGATCGCCACGAGCACGGCCAGGGCTTGCGACCAGCGGCGCAGCCGGACCGGATCCTGTGACGGCAGCGCGGCGATCGCGTCCTCGAGTTCGCCGTCCGCGCGCAGAACCCAGTCCACGGCGTCGAATGCCGGGTCACCGACGCACGGACGCGGGTCGATCACCATGACCCCGTCGTGTCCGGCGAGGACGTTGGCCGGGTGCAGGTCACCGTGCAGGAGCGCGCGCGGGCCGCCGGTGGCGAGTTCGAGGGACGCGGCACGCGAGGCCGCCATCAGGCGCGGTTCGATGACGCCGTGCGCGCCCCGGCCGGCGAGCTCGAACATGAACCGCACGCGGTCGGCCAGCGGCGGGAACCCGTCCGGTATCGCGACGGCGCGCAGCGGCGGCAGGAGCTCGTCGATCTCCTCGTGTGTCCAGCCGCGCTCGGTGAGCGGGGTGCCGGGTTCGACGCCGGCGAGCAGGATCGCGCCCGCGTCCAGATCTGCCGCCAGCACATCCACCACCCGCGGGCAGTCCCGCCAGGCACGCAACGCCCTGGCCTCGGCTTCGGCGATGGCGCGGTCCGGGGTGAGTTTCAGCACGGCCCGCTCGCCACTTTCGTTGCGGCACAACAACGTCCGGGCGGTGTTGCCCGCCGCGGCGCGTTCGGCACGCAGGCCCCAGCGGCGGGTCAGGCGCGCCACGAGCTCCGGCAGGTCGTCGCACCACGCGGTGACCTGCGGGCCGAATCGCTCGATCAAGCGGGTGCGGGCGGCGGCGTCGAGGTTCAGAACAGCGGCCACGGGATGGCACGCCAGTCGTCACCCGGCTCCGGGAACACCCCGGCCGCCAGCAGCGCCTCCGCGCGGTCGGAGATCGCCTTGATCTCCAGGCCGGTCAGGTGTTCGGCGAGTTCCTCGCCGAGGGAACCGTAGATCTTTTCCGGCAGTGCTTGCAGTTTCTCCACCGCCTCGGCCGGCAGCGCGTCACCGATCCAGCCCCACAGGACCGTCCGCAGCTTCGGCTCGGCGTGCAGGCAGATGCCGTGGTCCACGCCGTAGACGCGGCCATCGGTCCCGGCGAGGACATGCCCGCCCTTGCGGTCGGTGTTGTTGGCGATGATGTCGAGCACCGCGAGGTCCCGGATGCCGGGATGGTCGGCGTGGGTGAGCACGGCGGGTTCGCCGAGCCGGTCATGGGCGTGGAGCACGACACGCCAGCCCGGTGGCACGTCCTCGGGGGCGCGGATGTCGATGAACTCGTCGTCGGAGGTCTCGATCCACAGCTGCACCATGCCCACCCCGAACGGGCCGTCACGCAGCACCGTCGGCGGGACCGCGCCGAGACCGGTCGCGTCCGCCAGCAGGTAGGTCGCGACCTCGCGGCCGGCGAGCGTGCCGTCGGGGAAGTCCCACAGCGGTCGCTCCCCGTTGACCGGTTTGTACACCGCGTTCGCGCGCAGCCCGTCGAGTTCGACCGCGCAGAACAAGGTCACGTTGGAGGCGTCCACCAGGCGGCCCTCGACGTCGAGCTTGCCGTGGACGATGAGGTGCTTCGCGGCGGGGTCGGTGGGGTTCGGGGAGGTGGACACTAGTCTCCGGCCAGATCGGTCTCGCGGCGGTAGCCGTTCTGCCGCGGGCAGATGTGACCGGCCGGGTCGAGCGGCTCACCACACAACGGGCACGGTTTGCGCCCGGCGTTGACGACCCGGTCGGCCCGCTCGGCGAACGCGCGCGCCGCCGCGGGAGTCAGGAACACCCGCACCGCGTCGGGGCCTTCCTCGGTGTCGTCGAGCACGACCGTCTCGTCGACCTCGCCCTCGGTGACGGCGAGCAGTTCGACGACGACGGCTTTGCTTTCGGCGTCCCAGCCCAGCCCCATCGTGCCGACGCGGAACTCCTCCTCCACCGGCACGGTCAGCGGGTCGACATCGACCAGGTTGTCGGGAACCTGCTCGGGCACATCGGCCCCGAACCGGCTGGCGATCTCCTCGAGCAACGAGGCCAGCCGCTCGGCGAGAACCGCGACCTGCTGCTTTTCGATGGTGACGCTGATGGTGCGGACATCCTCGGACGCCTGCAGGTAAAAGGTGCGGTCGCCAGGTTCCCCGACGGTCCCTGCGACGAACCGGTCGGGCTGACGGAAAACGTGGATTACACGAGCCATGGCACCTTCGACCCTAAGCCACCGCTTCATGATCGGCATCCGCCCCCCTGGGATACCGGTTGCGCGGACTTGCTTGGCGGTGCGTGCGGCGGAACCCGACGCGGCCCTGCGCGAGTTGCACGTTCCCGCTGCGCGAGTTGCACGTTCCCGCCGCACGCAACGCTCAACTCGCGCGCTCCCAACGCTCAACTCGCGCGGGCCAATGCCGACTAGAGTGCGGCGGGTGGCTCGGACTGCACCGTATGGAACTTGGCTGTCACCGATCAGTGCGGCGGATGCTGCCGCGGCTGGGGGCGGGCCGCAGTGGCTTGATGTGGTCGATGGCGAGGTGTGGTGGGCCGAGGCCCGGCCGGCCGAAGGTGGGCGCATTGCGCTGGTTCGGGCGGACGGCGCGGAAATGCTGCCCGCACCGTGGAACGCGCGCAACAGGCTGCACGAATACGGGGGCCGCCCGTGGCTGGTCGCCGGGCGCTCGCTGTACTTCACGCACTGGGACGACCAGCGGGTCTACCTCCGCGACCTGGACACCGGTGACGTTTCGGCCGTCACGCCGGAACCCGCGACACCGCACGGCGTTCGCTTCGGTGATCTGCGGCGTGGCACCGGCGGTGAGGTGTGGGCGGTCCGTGAGACGAGCACCGGGCCGCGGCGCACCGACATCCGCCGCGATCTTGTCGCGTTCGCGTACAGCGAAATCCGATCTCTCGCCGCGAGCCACCATTTCCTCACCGCGCCGCAGCTGTCACCGGACGGACAGCATGCCGCGTGGCTGGGCTGGAACCACCCCGCGATGCCGTGGGACGAAACGGAACTGTGCGTAGCCGAGGTGCGACTCGACGGCACGTTCGGCCAGCATCGGGTGCTCGCCGGTGGCGCCGGGGTCTCGGTGTGCCAGGTGGAATGGGAGTCACCGTCGGCGCTGCTGGCGCTCGCGGATCCGGACGGCTGGTGGAACCTGCACCGCATCACTCTCGACGGCACCACGACGAACCTCGCGCCCGTCGCGCGGGAACTCGGCGGGGCGCTGTGGAAGACCGGCTCACGCTGGTTCGTCCCGCTCGGCGAGCGCAGGCACGCGGTGCTGGACTCCGGGCGGCTCGCGGTGCTCGACGAGCATGCCGCCACGGTCACCACCGTCGCACCCGGGCTGAGGTGGGCGGCCTCGATCGCCGCACATGACGGCGGGGTCGCGGGCATCGCGGCCGGGGCGGACTCCGAAAGCGCCGTCGTCCGGGTGGAGCTGCCCTCCGGCGCGGTCACCACGATCGCCGCGGGCGCGGACGCACCACCGGCGCGCTTTCTGCCGGTACCGCAGGAGAGGGTGTTCACCGGCCCGGAGGGCGAACAGATCCCGGCCTTCCTGTACCCACCGTCCAATGTGGACTACACGGGGCCGGACGGGGAGCTGCCGCCGTATCTCGTGCATGTCCACGGCGGACCCACCGGCCGCAACCTCCCGGTGCTGGACCTGGATTTCGCGTACTTCACCAGCCGCGGCATCGGCGTCGTGGCCGTCGACTACGGCGGTTCCACCGGCTACGGGCGCGAATACCGCGAGCGGCTGCGCGAACAATGGGGCGTCGTCGATGTGCGGGACTGTGTCACGGTCGCGCGGGCGCTGGTCGCCGAAGGGCTCGCGGATCCGGCGCGGCTGGCCATCCGCGGTGGGAGCGCGGGCGGGTTCACCACCGCGGCGGCGATGACGACGGAGCGCGTTTTCGGTGCGGGCACGATCAAGTACCCGATCCTCGATCTGGCGGGCTGGACCGGTGACGGCGGCGAGACCCATGACTTCGAGTCCCGATACCTCGACGGCCTGATCGGCCCGCTACCGGAAACCCGGGGCCGCTACGTCGAGCGTTCCCCGTTGGCGCACGAGGATTCGCTCGCCGGGCCGGTGCTGGTGCTGCAGGGGCTCGACGACCAGATCTGTCCGCCGGAGCAGTCCGACCGGTTCGTGAAGTCGTTACGTGGCAAGGGGATCCCGTACGCCTACCTGACCTTCGACGGGGAGCAGCACGGGTTCCGCAAGGCGGAGACGATCATCGCCGCGCTGGAGGCCGAACTTTCCTTCTACGGTCAGGTGTTCGGGTTCGCCACGCCAGGTGTGCCCGAGCTGGAGCTACACCGGTGACGGGTCTGCGCGCCGGGGACACGGTCGCGCTGGTCACCCCGGCCGGGCCGGTGCGGGCGGACCTGCTCGACCGGGCGACCGCGGCGCTGGAGACGTGGGGGCTGACCGTCAAACGGTTTGCCACCGCGGGAAACCGGCACCCGGCGCTGCGCTACCTCGCCGACACCGACGAGCGCCGCGCGGCCGATTTCCAGGCGGCGTGGCGGGATGCGAGCGTCTCCGCGGTGATCTGTGCGCGCGGCGGCTACGGCACCCAGCGGATGCTGGACCTGCTGGACTGGGACGCGTTGCGGGCGGCGGGGCCGAAGATCTTCACCGGCTCCAGCGATGTCACCGCGCTGCACCAGGCGATCGCGGCCCACCTCGGCGTGCCCACACTGTTCTCCCCCATGCCCGGCGGTTCGCTGTGGGACGAGGACGCGGCGGCGCACCTGCACCGCGTCCTGTTCGATCCCGGGACGCCGGTCGTGATCCACGCGCGGGACACCCTCGTCCCGGGCACCGCCGACGGCATCACCACCGGCGGGAACCTGAGCCTGCTCGCCTCCAGCGTCGGTGCTCCCGAGCATCGCCCGGTGCGCGGGGCGATCGCGATCCTGGAGGACGTCGCCGAGGATCCCTACCGGCTCGACCGGATGCTGACCCAGCTGCTGCGCGCCGGCTGGTTCGCGGACGTGACCGGAATCGTGCTCGGTTCCTGGACCGGGTGTGGTGACCCGGCTGAAGTGCGCACGGTACTGGCCGAGCGGCTGGGCCCGCTGGGCGTGCCCGTGCTGTGGGAGGCCGGGTTCGGGCACCTGCCCGGTTCCGTCACCGTCCCGCTCGGGGTGCCCGCCACCATCGACGGGGTAGTCCTGACCTGTGGACCCTACTGCGCCGTTCGTTACTGATGCGACCACAGCCACGGCGATCCGGCCTGCGCAGCAACGTTGCGGACTGCTCGATGTCCGCCTACTTTTGGTCGCATCAGTAAAGCCCGCTTCGCCGCCGCCCGGGTCGCCCGGCTCGCCACCGCCGACGCGTCGGGTGTGCCGCATCTGGTGCCCGTGACGTTCGCGCTCGACGGTGGGGCGATCGTGTTCGCGGTCGACCACAAACCCAAGCGCAGCACCAACCTGCGGAGGTTGCGCAACATCGCCGCCAACCCGGCGGTCAGCTTCCTCGCCGACGGCTACGACGAGGACTGGTCACGCCTGTGGTGGGTCCGCGCCGACGGCGTCGCCCGCATCCTCGCCTCCGCGCCGAGCGCGGTGGAAGCCTTGCAGGCCAAGTATTCCCAGTACCGTGAGCATCCCCCGGAGGGACCGGTGGTGCGCACGGAGGTCAGGTCGTGGCGGAGCTGGTCGGCGAGGTGACCGCGCCGCCCTCAGCGACGCTCTGGCGCCGCCACGCGCCGAGAAGGCCCAGCGGGTCCGGGCGCAACAGCGAGGCGGCGGCGTACACGCCGACGCCGATCATCAGCACCACGAACCACCAGTCGTAGAGCGCCTGCTCGCCGGTCGGGTAGTACGCCATCACCAGGAACACCGCGACCCCGACGACGATCGCCAGATGCCGCCGGCGCCACGGGAACGCCGCCGCCACGACGAAACCCCAGGTGAGATACCAGGGCAGGGTCGGTGGCGCGAGGATCGCGGTGGCCAGCAGGGTCATCGACATCCGGAAGACGGCCTCGTTGCCGCCGAAGCGCGACTTCCACCACTGCCGGACCGCGAACACCCCGAGTGCCGCCACCGCGAGCAGCCGCGCGACGTTGATGAACGGCGACTCGGGCACGTTGATCACCAGGTGCACCAGGGTGTGCGCCAGCTGCCCGATCCCGGTCGGGAAGTTCATCCAGTTCGTGACCAGCGTCGGTGCCTGCAGCCCGGCGACCCAGCCGAGGTTGAACGAGCCGAGCGACACCCAGGTGCCGACGACGAACACGACCCCGAAGATGCCGACCGAGGCCGCGCCGGCCTTCAGGAAGTTACGCCCCCGGTTGTCCCCGGGCAGGTGGTTCGCCCACACCCACACCAGGAACGGCAGCGCGACCGCGGCCGTCGGCTTGATCAGCATGCCGAGGGTGACGAGCACGATCGCGACCACATGCTTGCTTTCCAGCGCGGCGAGCACACCGACGGTGAGGAAACCGAGCATCAGCAGGTCGTTGTGCGGGCCACCGACGAGGTGGATCACGGTCATCGGGCTGGCCACCGCGAGCCACAGCGTGATCGGCAGTTTCCCGCCGAGGCGGCGTACCAGCCGCGGCAGTGCCCAGACCATCGCGCCGAGACCGAGCAGCAGTACCAGCCGCGTGACGATCACCCCGGCGATCACGTCGTCCCCGGTCAGCGCCACGACACCCTTGGCGACCAGCAGGAACAGCGGGCCGTAGGGCGCGGGCGTGGTCTGCCACACCGGGTGCACGTTCTGCACGACGTCGGGCAGCACATTCAGTTCGGCCGGGCCGTGCGCGTACGGGTCGAGCCCGTGCAGCAGCTGCGCGCCCTGGCCGAGGTAGGAGAACACGTCGCGGGTGAACAGCGGCGGCGACACCAGCAGCGGGCCCATCCAGCACGCCGCGGCGATGAGGATCGGGCGGCTGCCGATCCGCCCGGCGAGCATGTACCGGCCCAGCCGCACCCACGCCCACACCACGAGCCCGAACCCGGTGTAGAGCACCGCGTTGGCGAGCATCCGGCCGTGCCCGTACCGCACCCACGACAGCGGCCCGGTGCCGATGACCGGGTCACGGATCAGGACGCCGCCCGCGCCGAGCGCGCCGAGCAGCAACAGCACACTGCCGATGGTCCCGAGGGAAATGGTGCGATACGGGAACCGGGAGGGTACGCGCGCGCGTACCCGGTGCGCCTCGTCGGGCGCCCCGGGTGCCAGGGAGGGAACCTCCGGCGCGGGGTCAGTGGTGGTCGCCATTTCGCTTCCGGAGATTACACACCGCGCTGGAGCGGATTCGCGGCGGCGGCGGATTTCGCGCCACCCGGCAACGCGCCGAGGAGGGCCTTCGTGTAGTCGTGCCGTGGGTCGAGCAGGACCGTGTCGACGGTACCGACCTCGACCAGCCGGCCGCGATACATCACCGCGACCCGGTCGGCGATGTTCCAGGCCAGCCCGAGATCATGCGTGATGACAAGCGCGGCGAGCCCGTGTTCGCGGCGCAGGCGCAGCAGGAGCCCGAGGATCTCACCGCGGACCGACGCGTCCAGGGAGGCCACCGGCTCGTCCGCGACGAGCACGCTCGGCCGCAGCGCCAGCGCCCCGGCGATCACGACGCGCTGGCGTTGCCCGCCGGACAGCTCGTGCGGCAGGCGGGACAGGAACCGTCGGGCCGGACGGAGTTCAGCGGCTTCGAGCGCTTCGATGACTCTCTGTCGTTCGTCACCCGGCAGGCCGTGGATGCGCGGTCCTTCGGCGACGGCCTCGTACACGGTGTGCCGGGGGTTGAGCGCGCTCGCCGGGTCCTGCAGGACGAGCTGCACCTGACGCCGGTACGCCTTCAGCCCGCGCGCGGTGACCGGGCTGCCTTCGAACAGAACCTCGCCCGAGGTCGGCTTTTGCAGGCCCAGCAGGGTGCGGGCGAGCGTGGTCTTACCCGAGCCGGACTGCCCGACGAGGGCGACGATCTCGCCGGCCCGCACTTGCAGGTCCACCCCGGCCACGGCGTTGATGTCCCCGAAGGTGACCCGCAGATCGCGGGCGGCGAGCAGCACCTCGGAGGCGGCCGGGCGGTCCGGTTCCGGCGGCAACGGGGTACTCGTGGCCGGGGCGAAGCGGGACGCCGGGTCACCCACCACCGGGAACGCGGCCGCGAGCGCCCGGCTGTGGTCGTGTTCCGGTGCGGCGAGCAGCTGGGCGCCCGGCCCTTCCTCGACGACTTCGCCCCGGTACAGCACGGCGATGCGGGCACAGGTCGCCGCGAGCACGGAGAGGTCGTGGCTGATCATGATCAGCCCGAGCCGCTGCTCGGTGACCAGCCGGCGCACCAGGTCGAGCACCTGTGCCTGCACGACGACATCCAGCGCGGTGGTCGGTTCGTCGGCGATGATCAGCTGGGGCCGGCAGGCCAGCGCCATCGCGATCATCACGCGCTGGCGCTGCCCGCCGGACAGCTCGTGCGGGTACGCGCCGGCGCGCGACACCGGCAGGTCCACCTGCTCGAGCAGTTCGGCCACGCGGGCGGTGATTTCGGCTTCGGACGGCGGTTTCCGCGCGTGCAGCCGGATCGGCTCGGCGATCTGCGTGCCGACGCGGCGGACGGGGTTGAGCGCGTGCATCGCGCCCTGGAACACGACCGACGCCTCCGCCCACCGCACCGCGCGCAGCCGACCCCAGCGCATCGCCGTCACGTCCTCGCCGCCCAGCAGGATGTCCCCGGTCACGCGCGCGGACTTGGGCAGCAGCCGCAGCACGCTCATCGCGACCGTCGACTTGCCCGAGCCCGACTCCCCCGCCAGACCGAGGGTGTCACCCGACTCCAGCCGCAGGTTCACGCCACGTACGGCCGTCACCTCACCGTCGCCGGTGCGGTAGGTGACGCCGAGATTTCTCAATTCCAGCAAGGGATTCACGGGCGCCGCCCGGGGTTCACGACGTTTTCCAGCGCGCGGCCGACGAGGGTGAAGCACAGCACGATCACCACGATCGCCAGTCCCGGCGGGAGGAGGTACCACCATGCGCCGCCGGTGACCGCACCCGAGGACAGGGCGCGCTGCAGCATCGAGCCCCACGACACCGCGTTCGGGTCACCCAGGCCGAGGAAGGACAATGTGGACTCGGCGATGATCGAATTGCCGACTACGAGCGTGGTGTTGGCGAGTACCAACGGAAGCACCCCCGGCAGCACGTGTGTGCCGATGACGTGGGCGTGTCCGCCGCCGAGTGCCTTTGCGCGTTCGATGTACGGGCGGGCTTCGATGGTCAGTGTCTGTGCCCGCACGAGCCGCGCCGTGGTGGGCCACGACGTGACGCCGACGGCGAGGATGATCGTCGCGATGCCTTGCGGCAGCACGGTGGACAGCGCGATGGCCAGCACCAGCGACGGCAGCACCAGGAAGAAGTCGGTGAATCGCAACAGGATCGCGGCGACCCACCGTCCAAAGTGGCCGGACGCGATACCGACGATGGTGCCGATCAGCACCGACAGGATCGTCGCGGCGAACCCCACCAGCAACGACACCCGGGCACCCCACAGGGTCAGCACCAGCACCGGCCGGCCGTCGATATCGGTGCCGAGCGGGAACCGGCCGCTGGGCGGCTGCAGTGGACGGCCGGGCGCGCCGGTCACATCGAGCCCGGCCGGGTCGGTGATCACCGGCGCCAGGATCGCGAGCACCACGATGAGCGCAAGAATCCCCAGCCCGGCCAGTCCCCCGCGGTGTGCGGCGAACGCCCGCCACCCGCCGATGACGGCCGCGCGGCGGCGCTGCCACACGAGCGCGGTCATCGGGCCCGCACCCGCGGGTCGAGCACCCGGTAGAGCAGCTCGGCGATCAGGTTCAGCACGATGACCGAACCGGCGAGCACCAGGAAAACTCCTTGCAGCAGCGGAAGATCCGGCACGCGCAGCGCCTCGTAGGTCAACAGCCCCAGCCCGGGCCAGGAGAACACGGTCTCCACCGTCACGGTGCCGGACACGACCATGCCGAACTGCAGGAACACCAGCGTCACGGTCGGCAGCAGCGCGTTGGGCACCGCGTGGCGGCGGCGCACCAGATCGTCACGCAGCCCTTTCGCCCGTGCCGTGGTGAGGTAGTCGGCACCCATCTCCGCCAGCAGCGACGAACGCATCACCAGCATGTACTGCGCGTAGAGCACCGCCAGCAGCGTCACGCACGGCAGCACCAGGTGGTAGGCGATCGTCCCGGCCTGGGCGAGGAAACCCGGCCCGGCGCCGGGTGAGCGCATGCCGCCGCTGGGGAACAACCCGTGGGTGGCGATGAGCAGCAGCAGACCGAGCCAGAACTGCGGCACCGACCACAACGTCAGCGCGACACCGGTGTGGGTGCGGTCGAACACGCTGCCGCGGCGCCATGCCGCCCGCACCCCGAGCCACAGCCCGAGCGCGACCGCGAGCACGGTCGCGGTGCCGACGAGCAGCACGGTGGGCCAGAACCGTTCCGCGATCAGGTCGGCGACCGGCCGGTTGTAGCCGAACGATGTGCCGAGATCACCGCGGGCGAGATCGGCGAGGTACCCGGAAAACTGGTGCCACAGCGGCTTGTCCACGCCCAGGCGCTCCCGCAGCTGCGCGATCTGCCCTGGACTGGTCGGCCGGTCGCGGGTGATCGTCGCGACCGGGTCACCGGGGATCATCCGGAACAGCAGGAAACCCAGCGCCACCACGAGCAGCAGACTGGTGACCGCCGCGCCGAGCTTGCCCAGCACGAACCGGGCCGTGCCATAACGGGCGCGCCGCTCGCCGGTCAGGGCGGCGCCGGTGAGGGTGTCCGTCACGGCTACTCCCGGTCGTCCGCGGAGGACCGCCGCCGCGCTGCCGCCACCCCGCCGATCGCGACCACGACGAGCACCGCGGCTCCGATCCCGGCCCACGCGCCGGCCGGCAACCCGTTGCCACCGCCGGAATGTGCCGCGGGCACGGCGCCGTAGAAACCCCAGTAGCCGCTCTGTTCCATGATCGTGCCGGTGTGCGCGGGCTGCTGGGGAAACCCGGTGAACCGGTCGGAACGGTAGGCCTCCAGCGGATTGTCGTAGTCGATGACGAAGCTGGGCACCTGATCGTAGTAGCGGGCCTGCGCCTGCTTGACGAGGTCCGCGCGCCGCGCTGGGTCCAGTTCCGCGCTTTCCTGCGTATACAGCGCGTCGAATTGCGGGTCGCAGAAGAACGAGGCGCTACTGCTGCTGCCGGAGGTGGCCGGCAGCGCCCCGCAGCTCTGCTTCGCGAGCGTGTAGTCCGGGTCGGGACTGGTGCCCCAGCCGGAGAAGGCCAGATCGTAGGTGCCGGCGTTGGTGCGGTCGTCGACCTCGTTGTCCGACACGAGTTGTTTCGTGACGCCGATGCCGATCGCCCCGAGCCAGCTGACCACATAATCGGCCGCTCGCTGGGAGAAATCCTCACTCGCCTTGCCGAGCAAGCGCAGCCGCAGCGGTGCGCCGTCCCGGCCGGTGCGGCTGCCGTCGGCGCCCCTGAGGTAGCCGGCGGCGTCGAGGGCGGCGTTCGCCGCGGCCGGGTCGAACCGGTAACGCTGCGCGTCGGCCGGGTCCCAGTGGTATTTCGGGTACGCCGTGGGCAGCAGCCCGCCGCCGAGCCGGCCGTCGCCGCCGAGGACCTTGTCGATGAGCGTCCGCGGATCGATCGCCTGCGCAATCGCCCTGCGCACCCGCACGTCGGTGAGTGCCGGGTTCCCGTCCCCGATGGGCCGGCGGGCCAGTGTCTGCGCGCCGGGGTTCATCAGCAGCTCGCGGTAGCGGCGGCCGGTCGCCTTGTTCGTGGTGATCCCCGGCTGGCCGGTCAGTGCGTCGAACTGGGTCGAGGTGAGCCGGTTGACCAGGTCCACTTCGTCGTTGCGCAGCGCGTTCACCGCGGCGTCGGCGTTTTTGTAGGTGATGAACTGCAGCTCGTCGTAGCGGGCTTTGCCGCGCCAGTACTCGGGGTTGGCTTTCAGGCGCACCAGCTCGTTCGGGCGGTACTCGGTGATCAGGAACGGCCCGTCACCGACGCCGACGACCGGCACCGAGTCGGTCCGGGGATCCTCCATGTCGCGGATCCCGGCCCAGACGTGTTCGGGCACGATCGGCACGTCGAGCGCGGTCATGCTGGCCTGCGGCGCCTTCGTGGTGATCACGAGGGTGTGCTCGTCGGGCGCGGTGACGCTCGCGAAGTTTTCGACGTAGGTGCCGTTGGCTTCTTGCGCCTTGTCGTCGGTGATGATCCGGTTGAAGGTGAACGCCGCGTCCTTCGCGGTCACCGGTTCGCCGTCGGACCAGTGCACGTCCTGGCGGATCCGGTAGGTCCAGGTCAGCTTGTCGGCCGAGGTGGTCCACGATTCGGCGAGCCCGGGGCTGGGCGTGTTGTCCTCGGCCGAGGGCAGGGTCAGGAACTCCCACGACAGCCGCCCGATCATGGTGCTCGACGCGAACGAAGCGAGGAACGGGTTGAGATGATCGACGTCCTGCACGAGCGCGACCCGCAGCACCGCGCCTTGCTGTGCCTGGGCCGGGACCGGGCCCGCCATGACCGTCACCGCCAGCACCGCCACACCGGCGCGCCATCGTGTGGACACCCGCACCTGGTCCCACCTTCCCGCGACTCCCCTGAGGCGAGAAAGTAACCACATACGCGGTTATCCGCGCAATATCTGACCGCGCTTCGTTACCTTCGAGGTCTGGACCACTGGGGTCAGCGACGGCGGCGCTGCTCGGGCAGCGGCGGCGGCTGGTACCCGAACTCGAGCACCGCCTGCGGATTGACCTGGCCGCCAAGGAAAACACGCAACTCGGGCCGCGCCTTCTGCACGGCTTCCGGCCGCAGCAACACGACCACCGGCGCGCCCTGGACGTGACTGGTGAGCAGCACCCGCTGCAACGCGCGGCCCGCCTGCAACTGGCCGCGGACCGAATCGCTGTGGGAATTCAGCACCGCGAGCAGACCACCGCGAGGCCGCCCGGTGAGCCAGCCCGCCTCGGTGAGCCGGCGGTCGAGCGCACCGACCTCGGCGGCGGGATCCAACAACACCAGCTCGCTCTCCTCGCGAGCCGCGGCGCGCACCAGCGTCGTGCGAACGTTGGCGGGCAACAGGTTTCCGGGCAACGGGCCGTCGTGCTCGTGCAGCCCGGTGACCGCGCCCGCCAGCGCACCGTCGGCCGCGCTCGGGATGCAGGTGGCGCGGATCGACACGGCGGCGACGAGCTCGGGGCGGGTGCGGTCGGGGAACAGGTCCACCGTCGCCGCGTGCCCCTGGGCCCGCAACGTCAGCTGCATGTTCAGCACGGCGGCACCGCAGGCGGCGAGTGTCTCGCGGTCGGTGTCGCCGAGCACCACGTCGATCCGGCCGCGGCCCGGTTCGGCCCGGCACGCCTGGTCGCCGGTGCGCAAGGCTCGCCCGGCGGCGGCGATCGCGGAGGTGATGTGCTCGGGTTCCGACAAAGTCCTCGGCATCGAAATGCTGCTCTCTCGAGGGAAAGGGTTCTGGGGTGCGCGCCGGGCGGCGGCCACGCGGAAGAATACGGCGTCCCTGCCTACGGTCTTTGTACTCTCTCCGGTGCGCGCGCTCCAGACCCTAATCTGGGCGAATGTTCCCCGTGGCCGCCACCTGGTGGAGTGAACCCGTCAGCTCGCCAGTTTCGCGTAGACGATGACGTTGTCGAGGTAGTTCCGGTTCGCCGCGTCGTAGGCGCCGCCGCAGGTGATGAGGCGGAGCTCGGGGTCGGGGGTGTCGCCGTAGACCGCGTCGGTGGGGAATTCCTTCTTCGCCACCTGGTCGACCTTTGTCACCGCGAACGTGAGCGCGGCGCCGTTGGCCTGACCGATGCGGACCTGGTCGCCGGCCTTCACGTCGCGCAGCCGCCAGAAGATGCCTTTCTGGTGGTTGCCGTCGATATGCCCGAGGATCACCGCGGGCCCGACCTGGCCGGGCACCGGGCTGTACCGGTACCAGCCTGCCTGCAACGGCTGGTCCACCGGCGGCACCTCGATGGTGCGGTCCGGGTTGAGCCCGAGCTCCACGAGACTCGAGTGGGCGCTGATACTCGGCAGGTCCACCCAGGTGGGCGGCGCCGTCGCCGGCTGCTGGGCCGACGACGGCGCCGGTGCGGGCGCGGCAGGGGGGACCGCGTCCGCACCGCACCCGGCGAGCAGCACCGTCGCGAACACCGCGAGCAGCACCGCCGCCCAGTGGCGGAAACCGTTGCGCCGCATCAGTTTCCGCTCAGGGCCGCGAGGCTGCCGTCGCCGGTCTGCGGGGCGCCCGCCGGGACGACACGGACCTGCCCGGTGCCGTTCGAGCCGCCGGCGGGGGCGGCCGTGGTGGGCGTGGGGCTGGGTGTGGTGACCGCCGTGGCCGCGCCACACGTCACCGAGGACAGCACGATGTCGCCCGTGCCGAGCGCGCCGGTGAGCTGCCCGCCGAGCAGCTTGAGGTGCAGCGCGTTCACGGTGAGGCTGCCGTCGTTGTGCCGGACCTGCTCGTTGACGATCACCTGCGCGATCTCGGGCACGCTCAGCGTGGTGTCCGGCGGCGCCGCGACCGGGACCTTGCCGAGCCTGCCGAGGTCGAGCCCGGCGACCTGGGCGCTACCGGTGACGCCGTCGGCGGTCGAGGTGCAGGTCGCGCTGATCACGTCGGCGGACGGGGTGCCGCCGGTGAGCCCGGCGAGCACCGGCAGTGTGGCGTCCACGATCGAGGCCTTCGCGTTGACCTGCCCCGTTTTCGGGTCGTGCTGGGCCGAGCTGGTGATCGCCCGCGCGGTGACCAGGCCGCGCAGCGGCGCGTCGACGACGGAGGCGCCGGCCGGGCCCGCGGTGCTGGAGGGCGCGAGCCGGCCGGTGTCCACGGTCGGCCCGGCCTGCCCGAGCACGCCCGGCAGCAGCGACACACTCGCCGACGCGCCGTAGGCGGAACCCTCGCCCGGCCCGGTGGCCGCAGTGGCGGGGGTGAGTGCGCCGGCCAGCAACGTGCCGGCCGCGAGGCCGAGCACACCGCAGGAGCGCAGCACGGTAAGCCGCATGAGATATCCCTTCGAAAGCTTGAAAAATGGCGCCACGCAAGCAAAACCGGTCCCCCGACCACGGTGTGCCGCACCACGTGAGCGAGCGGGCGTCAGGAAGCTACCAAGCCGGCCCACGACAGGAAAACGAGAAGGGTTTCCATTACGCACCAACGCTTGTTCTGAGTAGCAAGCAATTTCGCGTTACTCACACGGTTGTGTGAAACACGGTCAGGCGCGGCCGACCGTACTCGTGACAGACCGTGCCTTTTCGCGGAATTCCCCGGAGCTTTTCGGCTCGATCCACCTGGTGAGGTGATCATTCGGCCGGCGCGCCGGAAATACGGTGCGCAACCGGGCGGCTACGGCTGCCGTGACAAAGGGCCCTGGCCGTCTCGATCGGGATTCGGCGACCAGGGCCCTGGGTGAGAACGGTCCGCCCGGTGGGGCTATTCCATCGGCAGCCCGTCGACCCAGCGCGGCAGCGGGACCAGCCGCCAGTCGTGGGCGTAGAGCACGTGCCGGCGCCCGTCGAACACATGCTCGCCGCCGGGCACGGGATGGCAGTCGGCGAACTCGAGCATCGCCGCCCAGTAGTCCGGGTCCGACCACGTCGAGTAGCTGCGGGCCAGTCCGGGCTCCCGCATCACCGCCGTCAAGCAGTGCTGGAGCATCATGTCCATGGCGTCCGACGGGCGGCGCGGCGCGCTGGGATCGATGAGGAACCGGACGACCCCGAAATGCTCGTCTTCACCGAGCCCGTCGGCGGCCCGGCAGTGCGCCCACGCGGCGGCGACCACCGGGTCGGCTTCGAGCTCACCGGGGTCCTCCGTGGCGAACGACAACCGGACCATGAACGCCGATGGCCGCCCCGAGTCGTAGTCGCGGTACACCGTGACGTTCTGCGGCTGGCGGGCAAGCCAGTACGCGACAAGTCGCGCGGTCTCTTCGCCTTCGGCGCAGCGCGCCATCCCCACCAGCGCCGAGTGGTCCTCGGGCCGGTAGGTGTCCTCGTACAGCCGGTGGTCACCGCTGTGGCTGACATAGCGCGGCGCCATGTCGCCCATGCTGCGGATGTATTGGGTGACCTCGGACATCGCCGCGGGCTCGTGCCCGGAGCGCACGTTGTCCACGAGATGCCGCAGGGCACGCCGGTGCATTTCCTGGTGGGCGCCCGCGCCGCCGTCCGTGTCGCGCCGCAGCGCGTGCCGGACCAGTTCGGGCGAGTACAGGCCACGGCGGTCGCTTCGCACGAAAGGCAGGTCGCGCAACCAGTCGTACAGGGCGTCGGCGTCCTCGTCGGGGAACGCGGCCCGGACGAGGTCGACGGTGACGGTCCGGGCGTGCGCGAACAGTCCGAGGGCGGACCCGTGTGACCGCGACGGCGCATCGTGGAACAGCGCCATCAGGAACGTGTACGCGATGTCTTCCCCGGGCTGCCAGCCGTGATCACGGACGGCGAGTTCCGCCGCGAGCGTCAGGGCGAGCGGGTTCCCGCCTGCCGCGGCGAGAACTCCGGGCTGGAGTTCCGCCGGGACACCGTGCGCGTCCAGCAGCCGGGCCGCGACCGGGCGCGGCAGCTCGCCCAGCGCGATCGTGCGCAGCACGGGGAAAGACCAGCCGGGGTCGGAGCGCCACTGCCGGCCGGGCGGGCGCCGCCCGGCGACGACGATGAGCGTGCCCTCCGGCAGCCGGGGCAGGAAACTGGTGCGCAGCCACGTTTCCAGGCCCTGGCAGTGCTCGAATCCGTCCACCAGCAACAGCACACGGTCCTTGTCGAACGCGGCGCGGGCGGCAGTTTCGAACGCGGTCCGGCAGGCGGCGACGTCTTGGCCGCCGACGCGTACGATCGCGTACCCCTCCGCCGCGGCCTCGTCGGCGAACCGGTGCATCAACGCGGTCTTCCCGATCCCCGCCCGGCCGTGCAGGTACAGCATCACCGGGGCGGCCGGGCCTCCGGCGAGTGCCTGGCGGAACGTCACCAGTTCCGCGACCCGTCCCACGAACATTTGTTCGTGCACGCTGAGGGTGTCCGGCATGGCGCCAGCATAGGCACCGGTCAGTGGCAGGAGGCCGGGATAAATACCGTCGTGACATTTGTTTGACCGGCAGGGCCGTTGCGTTGCCCGTTCGGCTCCGGAACTGCCTTTCGTCCTCAATCGCATTCCGAAATTTTTCGCTGCCACGCGCGGGATAGGGTGCCGTTCATGCGATTCGGACTCTTCGTACCACAGGGCTGGCGCCTGGATCTCACCGGAATCGACCCGGCGAAGCACTGGGAAACGATGCTCGGCGTCGCGAAGCTCGCCGAGGACGGACCATTCGAGTCGGTGTGGGTCTACGACCATTTCCACACCGTGCCCGTGCCGACCGCCGAGGCCACACACGAGGCGTGGGCGTTGATGGCGGCGCTCGCGGCGGCGACGAAACGCGTCCGGCTCGGACAGATGTGCACCTGCATGGCGTACCGGAACCCGGCCTATCTGGCCAAATTCGCCGCCACAACGGATGTCGTGTCCGGTGGCCGGGTGGAGATGGGCATCGGTGCCGGCTGGTACGAGCACGAATGGCGGGCCTACGGTTACGGATTCCCGCCGGCCGGGGAACGCCTCGGCAAACTCGACGAGGGCGTGCAGATCATGCGCCGGCTGTGGACCGAGGGCACCGCGACCTTCGACGGGCGTCACTACCAAGTGGACGGCGCAATCTCGCGCCCGCTTCCCTTGCAGGACGGCGGTATTCCACTGTGGATCGCCGGCGGCGGGGAGAAGAAGACGCTGCGGATCGCCGCGCGGTACGCGAACTACACCAATTTTTCGGGCGACGCCGCCGGCTTCGCGCACAAGTCGGAAATCCTTGCCGGGCACTGCAAGGAGGTCGGCACGGACTTCGACGCGATCGTGCGCTCGGCCAACTACAACGTCGTCATCGGCGAGACCGAAAAGGACGTGCGGGAGCGGCTCGAGTGGATCCGCGCGCAGTACCAGCCGCACCTGCCCGCGGACCGGTTGGACGCGGCATACCAGTCGTTCGCGACCGGCCCGCTGGTCGGCACCCCGGAGCAGATCGTGGCGCGGTTGACCGAACTGCGCGAGCTCGGGATGTCGTACGCGATCACGTACTTCGCCGAAGCCGCCTATGACCGCTCCGGTATCGACCTGTTCGCGCGGAAGGTGATCCCGGAACTGACGGACTGAGCCCTGCGCGGGTCACCGCGTGCCGCCGTGCCAGGATTGCCCGGCAACAGCGGAAGAAAGGGCTTTCCGGTGCGGAGCAAGGTTGCCTGGTGTGCGGCGCTGGCCGTGCTGGGCGCGGTGACAGCGACCTCGTGTTCGACCGCGGTGCCCGGCCACCCGCACGGCGCACCATCCGGATCGACCAGCACGCGCGGCTCGGCGATCACCGTCGGCACCATGCATGTCACGCTGCTCGACGGGATGCGCTACACCGAGGCGGCCTCCCCGGGCGGTCTCGACGGGTGCGTGTCCGCGACCTCGGTGCCGTGCGTCGCACAGCTGCGGGATCTGCGCACCGCCTCGGCGGGCCCGCAGTTCACCGCCCCCAGCGGGAACCGGCCCTACGGCTGGCAAACCGGAACCGACGCGCCGCGATGCGTCACCCCGATGGCCATCCCCGGCGCCGCGGCGACCGGCAGCTCGGTGGTGGAACGCGGTTTCGCCCCGATCGGCCCGAAGAAAGCCGAGTACGCCCGGTTCCAGGTCACCTGCGAGGACCCGGCGCAGAACAGCGAAGTCCGCATGTGGTGGCTGCCCACCAGCAAGATTCTCGTCGTCGAGTACGCGAGCACCCCGGTACTGGATGCGCAGCTGGACCAGGTACTGGCGACCGCGACCTTCGGCTGACAGCGCGGTCCACAGTGGACAGTCGGTGCCCGGGGTTGTTTCCCCCGGGGTGCAGCGGGGCATCCATGGGAGATGGACAACGACCACGTGGCGCCCGTGGTGGCGCGGGAGCGAGAGCGCAAGTTCGATCTCGATGCTGGTCAGCCGGTCCCCACCCTGAACGACACGGGGCCGGTGGTCACGCAGGGTGAGCCGGACCGGACGGTGCTGGACGCCGTCTACTTCGACACCGCTGATCACCGGCTGCTGCGCAGCGGGATCACGCTGCGCAGGCGCACCGGTGGGGCGGACGCCGGCTGGCACCTGAAACTGCCTGCGGGATCCGGCGAACGCGACGAGATCCGGCTTCCGCTCGACGCCGGGGACACCACCGTGCCGCAGGAACTCGCCGAGCGGGTCCAAGATCGGATCAACGGCCACGACCTCGTCGAAGTCGCCCATCTGCGGACCGAGCGATACAGCTACGGCCTGGTGAACCGGGCGGGCAGGCGGATCGCCGTCCTCGCCGACGACCACGTCACCGCGGAGGTCGCCGGCCCCACGGCCCACCTCGACGGCTGGCGCGAACTGGAAGTCGAACTCGAACCCGGCACCGATCCGCGGCTGCTGGACACCGTCAGCGACGAGCTGATGCGCACCGGCGCCCGCCCCGCGCACTGGCCATCCAAACTCAGCCGGTTACTCGCCGACGTCCTGCCGCGGCAGGACGACATCGGCAAACGCGCCACCGCGGGCGAGGTGGTCATGGCCTACCTGCGCAAGCAGGTCGACGCGGTGCGACGACACGACCTGGGGGTGCGCCGCGACGCCGACGATTCGGTGCACCAGCTCCGCGTGGCGATGCGACGGCTCCGCAGCGGCCTGTCCAACTTCCGCCGCGTACTCGACCGCGAACACACCACGGCCCTGTCGGAAGAGCTGAAATGGGCCGCCACGGTGCTGTCCGACGCCCGCGACACCCAGGTACTGCGCGCCTGGTTCGAGGACGAACTGTCCACCCTCGGCGAGGACTCCGACCTCCGCACCGCGCGCCTGGCCCTGACCCGGCACTTCGACCAAACAGCCGCGGACGCCCGCGCCGCCATCCTCGACATGCTCAACGGCCCGCGCTACGCCGCGCTGCTGGGCTCGCTGGAAGACCTGATCGCCGACCCGCCGCTCACCGAGCGCGCCGGCGAACCCGCCCAGACCGAACTGCGCCACGCTCTGGCCCGCGCGCACCGCCGCCTGACCAAAGCCGCGGACGCACTCGACGACACCCAGGACACACACGAGGTGGACGCCGGCCTGCACGAAACCCGCAAGAAAGCCAAACAGGCCCGCTACACCGCCGACGCGGCCAAGGCCACGTTCGGTAAGCGAGTGGGGCGCTGGCGCAAAACCGCGAAGGCCATCCAAGGCACCCTCGGCGACCACCACGACCTGGTCGAGGCGCGGGCGCTGCTACAACGCTTGCGGCAGAACGACATCACACCGGAAACCGCGTTCGTATTCGGCAGCCTGCACGAGCGGGCGCGGGCGCGCGGCACGACATTGCACCTGCGGTTCAACCAGCATTGGGAAAAGCTCGGCGAACCCACCTGAGGTCACGAAACCAGGGCCATCCCGAGATAGGCGGCGCCCAGCCCGGCCACCAGGCTCACCACCACGTTCAGCCCGGCCATCAGCCACGCCCGCAGCTGCAGCAACCGAAGCGTCTCGTAGCTGAACGTCGAGTACGTCGTCAGCGCGCCGCAGAAACCCGTGCCCAGCAACGCGAACAGCGCGGACGGCAGACCAGTCAGCACGCCCAGCAGGAAACAGCCGAGGACGTTGACCACACACGTGCCCCACGGGAACACCGAGTCATGCCTGCTCTGCACCGCGCGGTCGAGCAAGTACCGGGCCGGCGCGCCCACCGCGGCCCCCACCGCCACCAGCAGCACCGTCACCAGGCCACCTTTTCCCGGCGGGACAACGCCGCGGTGGTCACCGCGAAACCGGCCGAGACCGCGAGCAGTGCGCCGAGCACGGTAGTCACCATGTACAGCATCGCCAAGGCCGGCTGGTGCGCGTTCAGCTGATGCACCACGTCGACCGTCGCAGTCGAGAACGTCGTGTAACCACCGAGAACACCGACACCGGCGAACGGGCGGATCAGCTGCTGCCGAGGCCAGAGCCGGCCGATCAGCGCCATCAACACCCCGATGAGCAGGCAGCCGGACAGGTTGACCAGCCACGTCGCCCACGCCCACTGCCCTGGCTCGTGCGGGATCAGCACACCGACGCCGTACCGGGCGAGCGCACCGCAGACCCCGCCGAGAGAGATCGCACAGAGCACCGCGGCCGGATGTTCGCGCAGCTCCCGCCGCTGGGCGGGGACAGCAAGGGAGACATCGGGGTCCACCGGTTCCTGCACCAGGCCTCCTACCAGCAGGATCGACACACTGGCAGGGACCGTTGGCGAATGGTTCGCGGTTCACCCTGAGCGGGTCCGGCGGGCCCCACCGCCGACCATCACCCTAAGGCATCGGCCAACGCGCGATCACCCCGGCCCGATCTCCTCGATCCACATCCGCAACGCGGCCCGGCTGTCACGCAGCGCCCGCGCCGGCTCGCCGAGACCGGACAGCGCACGCCGCCGGCGTTCCAGTTTCGCCGACCGGTAGCGCGGGAAGGCCAGCCTCAGGCTCAGGTCCAGCATTTCCGTGTGGTAGCACAGCAGTTCACCGATCCGGCACGGCAGCGATCCCGCCTCGTCGTCCTCGCACAGGTCCAGCGCCCAGCCCTGCAGGCGGGCGTACTCAGCGCCGACCCGGCGGCCACGCCGCGCCACCGACCCCGGCGTCTCCCCCGGCCCGCCACACGCCGCGATCACCGCGTCCGCCTCGGCCTGCAACTCCACGGCCCGGTCCGCCAGCTGCAGCAAGGTGGACAGCCGCAGCAACCGGGCGGCGGCCGGGTCGAGCTGGATCGTGCCCTGGCCGTCGCGGCGGGCGGGGACGCGCCACCACAAGCGCATACCTCACGATACCGTCACCGCACCCGCGACGGTGTCCACAATAGACAGTTTGCCGGACCGCGCCCCACTTGGTTAGCTGGGCCGATGAGCGCTGACGAGGTGCGCGACGGTGTCTCGCTGACCCATCTGGACCAGACGCTGTTCGACGGCGCCGCGGCGGTGAAGCGCGATCTCGTGGACTACCTCGACGCCGTGTCCGCCCGGATGATCCCGCACCTGCGGGGCCGCCCACTGTCGGTGATCCGCGTGCTGCGCGGGCAGGACGCCTTCATGCAGAAGAACCTGCCGAAATACACCCCGGACTGGGTGCCGCGCACCACGATCTGGGCCGAAAGCTCCCAGCGCAAAGTCACCTACGCGCTGTGCGACGACCGGCCGACCCTGCTGTGGTTCGCCAACCAGCGCGCCATCGAGTATCACCCCGCGCTGGCCCACGCCACCGAACCCCACCACCCGACCCATCTGGTACTCGACCTCGACCCACCCGAGCAGGACGACTCGTTCACCCTCGCGGTCCGCGCCGCACACCTGGTCCGCCAGGCGCTCACCGACGCCGGGCTCGCCGGCGCGGTGAAAACCAGCGGCGCCAAGGGAGTGCACGTGTTCGTCCCGCTGACCGGGCATGACGCCGAAGAAGCGGCGGCCGCCGGGCGCGCGCTCGCCGCCAGGGCCGAGCGGCTCGACCCCGCGGTCGCGACGACCGCGTTCATCCGGGAAGACCGTGGCGGCAAGGTTTTCCTCGACTCGACACGGGCCGGCGGCGCGACCGTCGTCTCGGTGTACAGCCCGCGGGCCCGGCCGGGCCTGCCGGTGTCGTTCCCCCTTGCGTGGGAAGAGATCGACGACGTCGCACCCGGCGACTTCACCGTCCACACAGCACTGTCCATACTCGACGGACGGGACCGCTGGGCCGAGCTGATGCCGCGGCCCCAGCGCATCCCCGCCGACGTCCTCGACGAAGGCCGCGCCATCCCGGTGGCCAGGGTGCAGGCGATGCACGAAGGCAAGCGCCGCGCCAAGGCCCGCCGGGAGGCCGGCGAGAAGTGACCCGGTGCCCGCGGCCGCGGGAGAGCGCGGGCACCGGATCTCGGGCGTGGGCTACCGGCGGGCGGTCAGCCCGTAGCCGTACGGGAACAACGGCTGGTAGTCACGGTCCCCGACGTTGACCGGCTCCTGAGCCTCGCTGCGCGGCCACGACACCGGCAGCTTCCCGGTGAACGGCTTCGTGCCGAACAGCACATCCGCCACCCCGGCGCCCTCGCTGCCCGGCAGCCACGACATCACCAAAGCGTCCATCTTGGACAGTTCGTCGGTGACGATCTGCGGGCGCCCGGCCACATCCAGCACCACACAGGTCCTGATCGCGCCACACACCTTGTCGATGTTCGCCCGGTCGGCCGCCGAGATGTTCAGCGTGTGGCCGTTGCCGACATCGCCGACCCCCTCGGCGTACGGGGTCTCGCCGATGACCACCACGCCCACATCCGAACCGGCCGTCGGCGCCGACGCGTCCGCGCTGTAGGTGACATCATGCGCCACCTGCTGGATGCCCTGCAGGATCGTGGTGCCGGGGAAACTCGTGTTCCCCGGCTGGCCCTGCCAGGTGACCGTCCAGCCACCGGCCTGGTTCCCCAGATCGTTCGCGTTCACCCCGGCCACATAGATCTTCTGTGACGGCTTGAGCGGCAGCGCCCGGCCGGAGTTCTTGAGCAGCACCTGCGACTGCGCGACCGCCTGACGGGCCACCGCCCGGTGCTGCGGCGAACCGATCGTGCCGATGTTCGTGCGGTCGGTGTAGGGATGCTCGAACAGGCCCAGCTCGAACTTCGACGTCAGGATCCGGCCCACCGCGTCGTTGATCCGGGCGAGCGAGACCCGGCCAGCCTGCACCTCGGCGGTCAGCGCCTGCTCGAACTGCGGCGCGCTAGACGGCTCCATGAACATGTCGATGCCCGCGTTGACCGCGGTCCGCACCTGCGTCGCGTAGTCCCCTGGCAACTGGTGGATGGCCTCCCAGTCACTGATCAGGAACCCGTCGAAGCCGATCTTGCGCTTGAGCACGTCGGTGAGCAGTTCCTTGTTGGCGCTCATCTTCACCGGTGCGCTGCCGGGCCGGTCGGTCCACTGCACACTCGAGAACGACGGCATGATGCTGCTCGCGTCGTGCTCACGCACGGCCGTGACATACGGCGCGAGGTCGATCCTGGCGAAATGCTCCCAGTCGGTGATCGTGACGCCCTGGTCGATGGTGTACGTGCCATTGGCCGACGTGCCGTAGGTGGTGTCCCCGTCACCGGCGAAATGCTTCGGCGTGGCCAGCACCCGGTCGTTGCGCGCCAGGTCCCTGCCGCCGTCGCCCTGGAAGCCGTCGATCGCGGTTTCCATTTGCTGCACCAGCTTCGGGTCCTCACCGAAGCTTTCGTAGGTGCGCCCCCAGCGCTCGTCGCGGGTCACGCACACACACGGCGCGAACACCCACTGCGGACCGGTCGCCCTGGTCTCGGTCGCGGTGATGTGCTCGACCTGTTCGACGAGACCGGGATCGCGGGTCGCGCCAAGCCCGACGTTGTGCGGGAAGATCGTGGCGCCGACAAGGTTGTTGTCGCCGTGCACCGAGTCGATGCCGTACAGCAGCGGGATGTGCAGGCGGGTCGCCAGCGCCTTCGACTGGTAGCCGTCGATCATGTCGGCCCAGCCGGACGGGGTGTTCCGGGCCGGGGTCGAGCCGCCGCCGGAGAGGACGGATCCGAGGGCGAGCGACGTGATCTGGTCCTGGTCGGCGTCGATGGCGCCGCGCTCGGCCTGGGTCATCTGGCCGATCTTCTCCGCGAGTGTCATCCGGCCGAGCAGGTCGGCGACCCGTTGCGGGACGGGCAGCCGGGCGTTGAGGTAGGCGGGAGTCCGTTCGGTGAGGTCCGGGGCCGCGGTGGCGGGCACCGTGGTGGCGGTCAGCGCGACGGCCGCCAGCACGACACCGGCGAACCAGGCGCGTCTGAGTACATGCGCTCTCACGCAGTCCTCCTTCTTTGCAGGACGAAGCACAAAGTTGCGGCTCACAACATATTCCGGAATCGGGCAGCACGGAATACGCCGAAAGTCGCATTCACGACAGTGGTTCAGTCCAGAAGGTCTAGTCCAACCGCTCAGCGCCACCACGGCCGGTGCCGCACCCGCGCCACCGCCGTCGCCGGGCCGGCCAGCTCGGTCAGCCTCGGCATCAGATGCTTGAGATGCTCACTCACCCACAGCGCACACGACAGATCCGCCACGGTCACCCCGTCGCCCGCCAGCGGATCCCGGTACGACGGCGGCGCGAGCGTCGGCAGCGTGCCGCGGTCCGTCCGGTCCAGCCGCGAGCCGAGGTAGTCACACCACGCCGCGATCTGCCCCGCCTGCTCACTCAGCGACTGCCGCACCGGATCGGCGCCGACGTCCGGGCTCGGCAAGCCCGCCAGCGAATGCGCCGTCAGCCGGGCCCGCAGCGTGCCCGACGTCAGCCGCCACAGATCTTCCTTCGGCACCCGCTTGGACCCCCGCTCGGCGAGATACCCGCGCAACGCGTCATCCAGCCGCACCCCCGCGGCGATCGCGGCCGCCGGTTCGGGCAGCGTGTGCCGGAGCCCGAGCGCCCAGTCCACCGCGTGTACCAGGTACGCCCCGCCGGTGCGCAACGCGTCGGCGAGATCATCGGCCACCAGCCTCGACGCGCCACGCGGCCAGAACAACACCCCGATCACGACGCTCACCGCGCAGCCCAGCGCCACGTCCTCGATCCGCACCACGCCGATCTGCCACCCCGCCGGCGCGAGCAGGTTGAACAGCACCGAAATCACGACCGTGAACGCCGCCTGCCCCGCGGCGAACGGCAACGCCCCCGGCGCATACGCCGCCACGAACACCGCCACCGGCAACGCGATCCACAACGCCACCGGTCCCGTGCCGATCCCCAGCAACAACACGGCACCCAGCACGAACCCGACGGCCGTGCCCAGCAACGCGCGCAGCGCCGTCGCCCCCGTCGACGTCGCATTGGTGCGCAGTACCGACAACGTGCCCAGCACCACCCAGAACCCGTGCTCGACCCCGGTCAGATCGGCGACCGCGACCGCCGCGGCCAGCGCCAGCGCACCGCGGACACTGTTGAGGAACCACACCGACCGCAGGCTCGCGTGCCGCGAGGCGATCCCGGCCGCCGCGGTGAGCCGTCGCTCGACCACCTCCGGCTCGGCCCGGCCCACCGCGATCAGCGCATCGGCCGCCGCCGTGTGCGCGGCAACCGCCGTCGTCCGCGCATGGAAGGACAGGTGCAGCGCGTCGGCATAACCGTCGCGATCGGCACGCAGCCGCCGCAGGTACGCCACGCTCTCGCCGAGACTCCGCTCGAGCCGGTCGAGCTCGACCCGCGCCGGCTCACCGTCGAGCACCACCCCGATCGTGCGCAACACCTCGCTGGTATCGGTCAGCAGCCGCCGTTCCACTTCGGCGACACCGCGCAGATCGCGGAACTCCCCCAGGCTGTCGATCACCACGAACGTGCACCACTCCAGCAACGCGACGAGACTGTCCATCGCCTGGTCGGCCGCGGCCAGCCCGGTCGGCCGGTACGGGGTCGCGGTGAACGTCGTCATCAAGTCGTGCTTCGCCGCGATCGACGCCGCGCGGTACTTCGCGTCGGTGTCCCCGCGCAGCGCGGCATCGAGCTGATCCGCGAGCGTATGGGCGCTGCGCGCGGCAGCCCGCCGCAACGCGAAACCCGGGGACCGCGGGGAAAACACCAGCACCGCGATCGTCCCGGCGACCGAGGCCAGCCACCAGCCCTCCAGGCGCGACAACACCAGGCTCAGCTCACCCGGCGACGCCGCCGGCAGCACATACGCGAGCAAGGCGGCCGGGCCGGCCGAGGCCGCATTGGGTCCCCCGACCCCCGCGAACAACACGGCGAACGCCAGCGGGACAGCCACCAGCGAAGCCAGCACCACTGACGAACTCACCGCCGTGCCGATGACGAGCAGCACACTGCCCGTGACCGCCAGCCCGAAATGCGCGCGCAGCTTCCGCCGCCAGTCACCGCCGAAGGACGCCAGCACCAGCGTGGCGAACCCGCCGAACGCGGCGAACGTCGCGACCTGCAGGTCACCGATCACCTGGTAGCCGATCGCGAAGATTCCGGGCAGGACGACCGTGGCCCGCACCGCGCGCATCGCCGCCGGCTTCGACCACACCGGCAGCCAGCCCGGCCGCGTGCGGGCCGGCGGAGGCGACTGCTCCCCGGATCTGGCGTCGACCGCCGAACCGCTGGACACCGCCCGATGATAGGCCGACCCGCCGCTAAAGTAGATGCCGTAACAACGGACGAGGGGTCATGGAACTCGGCATCTACAGCTTCGGCGACCGCACCGCCGACCCACTGACCGGCGAGCAGGTCTCGGTCGCGGACAAGCTTTCCCAGACCCTCGAGCGGATCAGGCTCGCCGACGAACTGGGCCTGTCCTTCTACGGCCTCGGCGAGCACCACCTCGACCAGTTCGCGATCTCCAGCCCCGGCACCGTACTCGCCGCCGCCGCGAGCATCACCAGCCAGATCACCCTCTCCACCGCGGTCACCGTACTGTCCACAGAGGACCCGGTGCGGCTGTACCAGCAATTCACCACCCTCGACCAGCTCAGCCGCGGCCGCGCCGAACTCCTCGCCGGGCGTGGCTCCTTCACCGAGTCCTTCCCGCTGTTCGGCGCGGACCTCGACGAGTACGACGAACTGTTCGAGGAAAAACTGGCGCTGCTGCTGCACATCGACCGCGAAGACCCGATCACCTGGTCCGGGAAGTACCGGCCGCCCTTGCACAACGCCCGCGTCCTCCCCCGCCCCTACCGCGACCACCTGCGCATCTCCGTCGGCACCGGCGGCCACCCCGAATCCTCCATCCGCGCCGGACTCCTCGGGCTGCCCGTGGTGTACGCGGTCATCGGCGGTGAACCCGAACGGTTCGCCCCGCTGGTCGATCTCTACCGGCGCGCCGGGGAATCCGGCGGCCACGGGAAGGAGGACCTGCACGTGACGATGGGCGCCATCGGCCTCATCGCACGGGATTCGCAGGACGCGAAGGACACTTTCTACCCGTACTGGCTCGAGACGATGAAGTACGGCGCCCGCGCCCGCGGCTGGACCGTGCCGACCCGCGCGCACTACGACGAATGGACCCGCGGCGCGCGATCGATCTTCGCCGGCAGCCCGGGTGAGGTCGCGGACCGGCTGATCAGCGTCGGCAGGCTGACCGGCGCGGACCGGTACGCGATGCAGATGGACTGGTCCGGTGTGCCGCACGACAAGGTGATGACGGCGATCGAACTGCTGGGCACCGAAGTACTTCCGCTGGTACGCAAGGAACTCGGCGACTGAAATCCCGCGGCGGCCCGTGTCCTGGGTACCGTTGCGGGAAGAGGTGCCGCATGCCCCCTGAATTCACGCCCACCCGGCGCCGGGTCCTCATCGGCGGGGCCGCCGCGCTCGGCGCGGCCGCGCTGGCCGGCGTCGCCATGCCCACCGGACGCCACGGTCAGTTTTCGCTCGGCGTCGCGTCCGGAGATCCGTTGCCGGACGGGGTGATGTTGTGGACCCGGCTCGCGCCGGACCCACTGGCACCCGACGGCGGCATGACCGGCGACGGTGTGCCGGTCGAATGGCAGGTGGCCACCGACGAGCGGTTCGCGACCATCGTGCGCTCCGGGGTCACCACGGCACTGGCCGCCGAGGCGCATTCGGTGCATGTCGCCGTGTCCGGGTTGCGGCCGGGCGCGGAGTATTTCTACCGGTTCCGGGCCGGCGGCGAGCTGAGCCCCGTGGGACGCACTCGGACAGCGCCCGCACCCGGCGCGCGGGTGGACCGGTTCTCGTTCGCCTTCGCCAGCTGCCAGCGGTACCCGGACGGTTTCTACAACGCCTACGACCATCTGGCGCGCGAGGATGTCGATCTCGTGGTGTTCCTCGGTGACTACATCTACGAAGGTGGGTCCCAGGGCCGGATCGGGCGCGGGCACCGGCCGGACCACCAGCTCGCGACGCTGGCGGACTACCGGATCCGGTTCGCCCAGTACAAAAGCGATCCCGCGTTGCAGGCGGTCCACGCGGCATTCCCGTGGATCCCGGTGTTCGACGACCACGAAGTGGAGAACAACTGGGCCGGCGACCGTTCCGAAAGCGGGATACCGGTGCCCGAGTTCCGGGCGCGACGGGCCGGCGCCTTCCAGGCCTACTGGGAACATCAGCCGCTGCGCGCCCGTCCCGCCGGGCCGTCGCTGCTGATTCACCGGCGGCTGACGTTCGGTGACCTCGTCGATTTCCATGTCCTCGACACCCGGCAGTACCGCAGCGCGCAGGTTCCCGAAGCACAGCGCGGAAACCCGGGGCGCACGATTCTCGGCGCACAGCAGAAGGCCTGGCTGTTCGCGAACCTCGCCGCGAGCCAGGCGCGGTGGAATGTGCTTGCGCAGCAAGTGTTCTTCTCGCAACTGAATCCGGCACCCGGCTGGCAGACTCGCAACGACGACGCGTGGGACGACTATCTCCCCGAGCGCGAGGAAGTACGGGATCACCTTGCCACTACCCGGAATCCGGTGGTGATCACCGGCGACGCGCATTGCGGCTACGTGTGCGACATCAAGGCGGATTTCGACAATCCGTTGTCCCGCACGGTCGGCGCGGAGTTCGTCGGCACCTCGATCACGTCCGAAGGCGACGGTGTGGACCGGACCCCGGGTGATATCGCGCAGCTGCGCGTCAATCCGCATATCCGTTTCGTCAACCGCAAACGCGGATACGTGCGATGCTCGGTCACGCCCGATTCCCTGGTGGCCGATTACCGCGCCGTCGATTACGTGTCACGACCCGGTTCACCCGTCGGTACCCTTGGCCGGTTTGTGATCGTGAGTGATGAACCCGGGGCGCGCCAAATTTTTTAGCCCGGAAATCGGCGGCTGTATAGGTCGTTATACAGCTTGAATCGGAGCCGAACCGTGGCTTTCCCGCGTCGCCTCGTCGAACGCGACGATGGCCGCCGCGAGCGCGGACGCTCGTGCCTCCAGTGCCGCTGCGCCTTTCTCGGCCGTCGCCTCCGTGGCGCCGCCCGTCGAACCGCCGGCGCGGGCCCACTCGCCGTGGCGTTCCACGGTGAGACCCGGATAGGGCCGCTGTGCGAACAACCCGGCCACCTCCGGACGCGGGCCCGGTTCGCCGACCAGTTCCGGGTGGGTGGCGAGCATCAGCGAGGTCTCGAACTCCCCCGCGTGCCCGACGTTCTGGAACTCCCCGAGCGACCAGTACGAGCAGGCCGCGAGCGCGACATCGGCCCGCAGGGCGTACTGCTTCACCGCGAGCCGCATGATCTCGTCGTTGCCACCGTGGCCGTTCACGATCAGCACGCGCCGGAATCCGCTCTGTACCAACGAATCCAGCACGTCGGCGAGGACCGCCTGCAGGGTATGGGCGGTGAGTGAGACCGCGGCCGCGAACAGGTGATGCGGGCTGTGGCCGAACGGCAACGCGGGTAACCGCACGAGGAGCGGGTCGTCACCGAGCCGCGCCAGCGCACCGTCCACGACCGCCGACACGAGCATGGTGTCGGTCCCCATCGGCAGGTGCGCGCCATGCTGTTCCTGCGAGCCGATCGGCAGCACGGCGACGGCCCCACCACGGCCGGCGGCTCTCACCTCGTGCCAGGTCATCCGGGTCAGTTCACGCATGCGGACTCCGTCCCACGTCAGGTGTGATCACAGATCACATTACTGCAGCGAGCGCCGGAGGATGCGCATCAATTCCGGGCGCAGCCCGGGGCAGACGGCGATCGTCGCCGCGGAATCCACGGTGTGGCCGGTGTCGTCGGCGTCGAGGACGAGCCCGCCCGCTTCCCGGACCAGGAGCACCCCGGCCAGCGTGTCCCACGGCAGGTTCGCCAGGATGACCGCCGCCTCGAGCTTCCCGTCCGCGACCCACGCGAGATCGACCGCGGCCGTGCCGAGCATCCGGATCCGTTGCGCGCGGGCACCCAGCTCGGCCAGCAATGCCAGCCGGGCGCGGTTCTTGGCCTCGGCGCCCTCCCCCACGGCGAAGTCCCCGATCGCGATCATCGCGTCCGCCAGCTCGGTCGCGCCGGACACGCCGATGCGCGAATCTCCCGCATACGCACCGAAACCTTCCACCGCGGCGTACCCGGCGCCGAGGAACGGCAGATCGATCGCGGCCAGCACGGCACGCTGCCCGTCGACGAGCGCGAGCGACACCCCGCACAACGGGATGCCGCGGGCGAAGTTCGCGGTCCCGTCCACCGGATCCAGCGTCCACCACATCCCACCAGGCGGACCGGTGCGGCCGTGTTCCTCACCGAGAACCCCGATCTCCGGGGTCTCCCGGGTGAGAAACTCACGCACCGCCTCCTCGACGGCAATGTCCACATTGGTCACCAGATCGCGTTCTCCCTTGCTGGAGACCGAAAGCGGGGTGTCCCCACGCACGATCCGGCGCGCGATCGCGACCGCTTCCCGCGCCAGCGGCAGCAGCGCCCGGTGATCAGCCATGCCGCTCGCGCACCGCGACCTGGTCCAGCTGCGGCAGATCATGGCCCAGCCTGTCCCGTTTGGCGCGCAGATACGCGATGTTGTTGTCATTGGGCGGCATCAGCAACGGCACCCGCGCGGTGACCTCGATCCCGTGCGCCTCCAGTGAGGCGATCTTGTCCGGATTGTTCGACATCAACCGCACCGACCGGACCCCGAGATGGGTCAGGATCCGCGCCGCCGGGGTGTAGTCACGCACGTCCACGGGCAGGCCGAGGCTCGTCGCCGAGTCCACCGTGTCCAGTCCCTGTTCGTCCTGCAGCACATGGGTCCGGACCTTCGCGACCAGACCGATCCCGCGGCCCTCCTGCCCGCGCAGGTACACCAGGATCCCGCTGCCCTCACCGACAATCGTGTCGAGCGCGGCCCCCAGCTGCTCACCGCATTCGCACCGCATCGCGCCGAAGATGTCACCGGTCATGCATTCCGAATGCACCCGCACGAGCACGTCGTCACGCAGCGGCGGCCCGCCGTGCACGAGCGCCATGTGCTCGTGGCCGCCGTGGGCGAACGCGACGGCGCGGAACTTCCCGCGCCGCGTGACCAGTTCGGACTCGGCGACGTCTTCGTCAGCGAACATCGAGTGCATCCGCTCCCCTCATTCCCATGGTTCGGGCCGCGCTTTCCCGGTATACACGACAAATGGACTTGTTGCCGTTCACGACCAGCACCGAAACCGCCGAAAGTGAGGCGGCGGTGGCCATCCTGCCGGTCGGAAGTTTCGAGCAGCACGGCGCTTTTCTGCCGTTGAGCACCGATACCGTCATCGCCTGCACACTGGCCGCGGAAATCGCGGGCGCATATCCGCTGCGACTGCTGCCGCCAGTCACGATCTCATGTTCGCACGAGCACGCGGCGTGGCCGGGCACGGTCAGCATTTCCGCGAAAACCCTGTATTCGGTCATCACCGACATCGCCGATTCCCTTCGTGACGGCGGAATCCGCCGGCTGGTTCTCATCAATGGCCATGGTGGCAACTACGTGCTCTCCAATGTGGTCCAGGAAAGCCGCGGTGGCATGGCCCTTTTCCCCGGTCTCATCGAGTGGGACGAAGCACGGGCCGTGGCCGGGCTCGAGACCTCCGGCGACACCGACATGCACGCCGGCGAACTGGAGACCTCGATCCTGCTGCACGCCCACCCGGAGCTTGTCCGGCCCGGCTACGAAACGGCCGATTCAGTCCACGACGACCGGCGCCATCTGCTGACGACGGGGCTGGATCACTACACGAAGTCCGGGGTACTCGGGCGCCCGTCGCTCGCCTCCGCCCGCAAGGGCGAGCTCGTGCTCGGGGCGCTCGTGACCGCGTTCGGCAGCCACCTGGCGCGGCTCGGGTGACCGGCGCCGGAACAGCACGATCGCCCCGGGCAGTGCGGCGAGCAGCGTCAGCACGCCGTACACGACGGCGGCGGTGACACCCTGGGCCGCGCCGAGGCCCGCGGCGCCGAACGCGACCGCGGAGAACGCCTCGCGCGGCCCGTACCCACCGACGTTCACCGGCAGGCCCATCACCAGCAGCGTCAGCACGATCAGCGGGACCAGTGTGGTCAGCGGCGCGACCACGCCGGTGGCCCGGATCGCGACCAGATACATCGCCACATAGCCGGCGACGGTGAACGCCGACAGCAGCGTCACGCCCGGCAGCGTGGACCGGCCGAGCAGACCGAGACGCGCGTCGGTGAGCGTCGTCGCGATGCCGCCGCGCACCCGGGCCGCGCCCCGGCCCCACCGCGCCCAAGTTGCGAGCGCAGCCACCACGGCGAGCGCGATGATCACCCCGTACACGACACCCCTGGCCGGAACCACCGTCCCGGCCAGGCCGGGGTCGGCCAGCAACACCACGACGGCGACCGCGATCAGCATCAGCTGACCGGCGAACCGTTCCAGCACCACCGCCCGCACCCCGCGCCCCACATCGCCCGACTGCTTGCCGTGGTCGAGCGCGCGATGCACGTCACCGAGGACGCCCGCCGGCAGCACGGCGTTGAGCAACAGCGCCCGGTAGTAGTCCGACACAGCCTCACCGAGGGTGAGGGACAGCCCGAGGCGGCGGGCGATGAGGCACCATCGCCACGCACTGGCCACAGTGGTCAGCAGACCGATCACGAGTGCGGCGGCGATCGACGGGATGTTGATCACCCGCAGACCGTCCACAAAGGCGCCGGTCCCCACATGCCAGACCAGCACACCGAGAATGCCGAACGCCAGCAGCGTTCTCAGCCAGGGCCAGAGTCTGTCGAGCAAGGTGCACCACCGATCGCGAGCAGGTCGACGTGGCCGACCACGACCTCGGCGTGCAGTCGGCGACGTTGGTAGTCCGCGGCGTGCGGCAGCAGCTCGGGCCGCTGTTCGCACGCCGCCTGTACCCATCCACGAAGCCACTGCCGGAAAAGTTCATCCGGACGCAGGTGCCACGCGCTGTCGCGGCGGTGCACGACCGCGCCGCGCCGGACGAACGCCGCCGTCGCGGCCTCGGCGGCATCGGGCCCGAGCAGCCTCCGGCCGCCGGTCACGCGCCGCTGGTGCTCGTTGAACGCGGCGCTGAACTCCGCGTCGAGCGGGTCGGGCGGGGTGAACCCGACCTCACCGGCGACCGAGAGAGTCAGCAGGGCGGGACAACCGGCACCGGTGCATGCCTCGGCGAGCGCGTCGACCTCCTCGGCGGTCAGCAGGTCCAGCAGCGCCGACGCGGTGACGAGCGAGGCGCCTTCCAGGTCCCGCGCGGTCAGTTCGGTGAGATCCCCGGCGCGGATTTCAGCCGGTACCCCGACGTTCGCGGCGGCGCGGGCGAGCAGGCCCGGGTCGCGGTCGTGCAGTACCCAGCGTTGCGGCTGCGGCAGCAGCGGCGCCAGCCAGCGGGCCATCGACCCGGTGCCGCAGCCGAGATCGTGCACGACGAGCGATGTGTCCGGCAGCGCGGCGAGCAACGGATCCAGCAGATCGGCCGCGCGGGCGGCGGCGTCGGCGGATTCGCGCAGGGTCAGCCAGTCCGGGCTGAACCCGGGCGTCACAGCCGGGCCAGCACCGCGGACATCGCCCGGGAAGTTTCGGTCCACGGCGTCAGCTTGCCACGGCGCACGCGCGCCTCGCCGCGCAGCGCGTCCCGCAGGGCGGGGCCGGTGAACCACGACCGGAGCCCGTCCGTCAGCGCGGTCACGTCACCCGGCGCCACGACAATCCCTGCCGCGCCAAGGGTTTCCGCGATTTCGGCGACATCCGTGGCCAGTACCGGAATCCCGCGGGCGAGCGCCTCGGTGACGACCATGCCGTAGGTTTCCGCGAGGGAAGGCAGGACCACCAGATCAGCGCCGCGGTAAGCGCTTTCCAGCGCGTCGCCGGTCAGCGGACCGGCGAGGTGGATGCGCTCGGCGAGCCCGCGGAAGTCGATGAGCGCCCGTACTTCGTCCACATAGGCCGGTGCCCGCCGCAGTGGCCCGGCGAACGTGCACTGCCACGGCCGGCCGATCGAGGCCAGTGCCTCCACCAGCAGCCGCTGGCCTTTTCGCGGGGTCACCGAGGCGACGCACAGCAGCTGCGAAACCCCGTCCGTGCCGGCGGCGAGCGGCGCCGGGTCGGTGCCGGGCGGGACGACGTGGACCTTGGCGGCCGGCAGTTCGTGATGCGCGGCCAGCTGCCGCGCCGCCCATGAGCTGGTCGCGACGACCGCGTGCGCGGCGTGCAGCGTTTCGCGTTCACGCGCGTCCAGGTCGGCCGCGTCACCGGGCGCGAGACCCGTCTCGGCGGCCAGCGGCAGGTGCACCAGCACCGCGACCCGGAGCCGTTGTGCTTGCGGCACCACGACTTCCGGTAGTCCACATGCGACAATCCCGTCCAGCAACACGACGCCGCCGTCCGGGATCGCCGCGAGTGCCGAGGCCAGCCCGGCGCTGGACGCGGGACGCGGCCACGCCCCGGGAAGCGCGATCTCGTGCACGCCGGGCAGCCCTTCGCACACCCGGCGGTCGTAGCTGTTGCCACCGCTGGGCACCGTGACGTCGTCGACGTCGCCGGGCAGCACGACGTGCACGGTCACAGCTCGCGCTCGTAACTCGCCCATGCCACATGGGATTCGTGCAGCGCCACCGTGATCCCGGCGAGCCCGCGGGCACCTTCGCCGAGCGCACCGGCGTGCACGCGTTCGGCGAGCTGATCGGCGATGTGCCTGGCGAGGAACTCGGTCGTGGTGTTGACGCCCGCGAACGCCGGCTCCTCGTCGAGGTTGCGGTAATTGAAGTCGGCGAGGACCTTGCCGAGTTCCGTGGTGGCCAGTCCGATGTCGGCCACGATGTTGTCCTCGTCCAGCTCCGCCCGGCGGAACGTGGCGTCGACGACGAACGTCGCGCCGTGCAGGCGTTGCGCCGGCCCGAAAACCTCGCCGCGAAAACTGTGGGCGATCATCACATGATCGCGAACGGTGATGGAGTACATATGGGCAATCTAGCGGCGCGAAGCGCCTCGACGGGACGACACCGCGGCGCGAAGCGTCACCATCAGGGGTGGTGGCCGGGCGACGGGTGGGGGGT
>NZ_WMBA01000033.1 GCF_009707865.1 Amycolatopsis pithecellobii | reverse complement strand
GGGGTCCAGGGGGGCGAAGCCCGCCCTGGCGGGGGTTTGGGGGTTCGACCCCCAATGAGGGCGATCGGATACTTCTGGCCCGCGCTTTTTGCGGGCACACTTCGCCCACTCCGAGAGCGGACGACGGGATTCGAACCCGCGACCCTCACCTTGGCAAGGTGATGCGCTACCAGCTGCGCTACGTCCGCGTTGCCCTGTTCACCGGGGCGTTGCTCACTTTATACCCTGCCGCTTGGGGGCGTGACAGGCACCCGGTCGGAGGTAACTCTGTCACTCCCGGAGTACAAGGGGTGACGACAGGCCGTTGGCTCCGTATGGTGTCCCCATTCAACCGAACGGGTCAAGCCGCCCGCGGAGGAGGTGCCTGGCCGGATGGCGGAGGAAGCCACGGTACCGGAGCAGCGCACGGTGTCGCTCGAGGAGAAAGCCCTTCTACGTCGTCTCAGAGCCGGGGAAGATCGCGCATTCAGCGAGCTTTTCGAATTGCATTCGAGTGCCGTGCGGCGGCTGGCCCGTGGGATCGCGAGTGATCCCTCGGAGGCCGAGGACATCACCGCCGAGACTTTTTTCCGCGTGTTGCAGGCGCTTCGTCGCGGGTCGGGTCCCCGTGATCACATCCGCGCGTACCTGTTGACCGTGGCCCGCCGCGTTTCGTGGGAGTGGCATGGGGCGCGTCGTGACGTGCCGGTCACCGATGACGAGTTGACGAATCGCGCGGGCGCGGGTGCGGATGCGCTTGCTCGCACGGCCGAGCACACCTTGATCACGACGGCGTTCACGAGTCTTCCCGAGCGCTGGCGCACTGTGTTGTGGCAGACGGAGGTCGAGGGGGAGCAGCCGGCGGTGGTGGCGCCGCATTTCGGGTTGAGCGCGAATGCGACAGCGGCGTTGGCCCGACGCGCCCGCCAGGGATTGCGCGCGGCTTATCTGCAGGCGCATCTGGCCATGGACCGGACTTCGGACGTGAGCTGCCGTGGGGTCATCGAGAAGCTGGGCGGGTACACGGCCGGCAGCGTGACCGGGTCGGAGGCGGCGCGGATCCGCACGCATCTGCTGGGCTGTGCCTCGTGCCGCTCGATGTATGCCGAGTTGCGGGATGTCTGTTCTTCGCTGCGCGCGCACGCTGGGGTACTGGCGATGCTGGTGCCGGCCGCGGCCGGGGTCGTGGCTTCGTCGGGTGGGGGCGGCGCGCTGGCCACGGTCAAGGGGCTGGTGTTGTCGAAGCTCAAGATCGGGATCGCGCTGGCGTCCACGGCGGCGGCCGGGGTCGTCGGTGTCGCGGTCGGCCCGGCGCTGATGGACACGGATCATTCGCAGGTGGTCGGTCTGCCGCAGAGCGGGATCGAGCTGCGGATTTCGCCGACGCAGCCGGAGTTGCTGAGCCCGCCACCGCAGCAACCGGCGCCGCCCGGGCAGGCGACGTTGCAGCTGCCGGGCCCGCCGCCGGTGAAGCAGGACACGCCACCGCCGCCGAGTACACCGGCTGCGAGCGCGACGAGTCAGCGCCAGATCAAGCAGGCCCCGGTGCCGCGGCAGACCACACCGACGTCACATGTGGCGCCGCCTTCGTCATCGTCGTCGAGTGCCGGGCCGCGTGACGATCCCGGAAGTGCGAAGCCGGGCAAGGGCAACCACGACTCGAAGAAGCCGGACTACTCGCGCAGCGACACCGTGCCGGATGACCACTGCTCGGCAACGGCCGACCGGGACCCCTCGACGACCAAGTCCCACCCGGTGCACGGTCGCGGCAACCCCCACGACCCCTTCTTCTGGTGGCTTTTCGGCCCTCGACATGGGTAACGCCACTGGTTGATCTTCACGTGGATCTCGCGCCGCGCGGTGCTGCCACGCTACCGTTGACGAAGCTCGAGAACGACGGAGCGTGTCCAGGAGGCCACGAAGCATGAACCGGCAGGTGCACGGGTTGGACGGCCGGAACTGGACCGTCCGGGCACAGATGGAGTGGCGCCGCCCGGCCACCGTCACCGACTTCGAGCACGATGTCGCTGGCAGCCCGGTGTCGGGCGTCGCGATGCTTTCGGTCACGTTGCTGCTCGCGGTTATCCTGGTGGCATGGCTACCTGACGGGGTCGTGATCCCGGCTTGGGTGGTCTGGGGACTGCTGCTGATCGCGCTGTTCTTCCCGCTGCGGTGGGTGCTGAACAGGCCATGGGGTCTGGTGGCGGAGACCGACGGCGATCCGCTGGGTGACCACCCGCCGGAGCGCTGGGTCGGCGTCGTGTCCGGGATGTTCCGGGTGCGGGGCGAGGTCGCCAAGGTCACCAAGACCATCCGGACCGAGGGCCTGCCGGACTTCGACGGCCCCCTGCATCCGATGGAGTGACCGATGCCCGAGTTACCCGAGGTCGAGGCGCTTGCCCACCATCTGCGTGAGCACGCGGTCGGCCGGGCGGTGACACGGGTCGATGTGGCTTCCTTCGGCGTACTCAAGACCGTGACCCCGCAGTGGACGGAGCTGCACGGGCGCACGGTGACCGCGGCCGGCAGGTACGGCAAGCATCTCGATCTGGACTGTGACGGCATCCATCTCGTGATCCACCTTGCCCGCGCAGGCTGGCTGCGCTGGTCTGATCAGCTGTCGCCGACCCCACCGAAGCCGGGGCGTGGGCCGCTGGCGCTGCGGGTGCACCTGGACGGCCCGGGGTTCGATCTCACCGAGGCCGGAACGAAGAAGGGGCTCGCGGTGTGGATCGTGCACGATCCGAAGGACGTGCCGAGTATCGCGCGGCTGGGGCCGGATGCGCTGGAGCTGACCCGTGAGCGGCTGGGCGAGCTGTTCGCCGGTCGCACCGAACGCCTCAAGACGGCGTTGACGGATCAGTCGCTGATCGCCGGAATCGGGAACGCGTATTCCGACGAGATCATGCACACCGCCAAGCTTTCTCCTTATGCCACCCCGGGAAAGCTGCCCGATGAGGCACTGGACCGGTTGTTCGACGCGATGCACGAGGTGCTCACTGGAGCGGTCGAGCGTTCGGTGGGCCAGGACGCGGCGCGGTTGAAGGGCGAGAAGCGATCGGGGTTGCGGGTGCACGCGCGCACCGGCCTGCCGTGCCCGGTCTGCGGTGACACGGTGCGCGAGATTTCGTTCGCGGACAAGGCTTTCCAGTACTGCCCGACGTGCCAGACGGGCGGCAAGCCGCTCGCGGACCGGCGGCTGTCCCGCTTGCTCAAGTAGCACGGAGCGCTCGCGCATCGTCTACTTGCGACACTCGGTTGGCCGATATGGCGCCGTTCCCACTTTGGGTAAGGTGCGCTCGACCCCAGGGTGGGGGCAACTACACAGAAAGTGGGCCCGAAGCCTTGCACGCGGCTCAGCGAGCGCAGAGCATGGACGCCGTGTCCGACTTGCCGATCGCGCAGATCATTCCGTGGACTGTGGCGGGTCTGCTGCTGATCGTCATCATCGTGCTCGTCGTGCGCGCCCGCAAGCCCAGCGGTTTCGTCGACGATGCCGTACTCGAAGCCGTCTACCACATGTCGAAAGCCACGCCTGACCTGCGCGAAGGCTTCGACCAGGTGGCCGCAGACAGGATCACCTCCCAGCTGCTCGAGCTTCTGAAATGCGTCGCGGTCGGCATCACCGACCCGGAAGGCACGCTCGCCTCGTGGGACGGCGAGGCGAACGATCACTACGTCGATCTCGCCGTCCCGATCGGGATGGCGATCCGCAAGCTCCGGCGCGAGGTCGTCAACCATGACGACGTGCCCTGTGATCACCGTGGCACGTGCAAGATGAAAACCGCGGTGATCGTGCCGCTGATCGTCGACGGTGAGGTCGAAGCCGCGCTGATCGTGGTCGGCCGGTCCAAGGGCAAGCGGCTCGTGCAGATGGCGGATGCGGTGGCGCAGTTCGTCTGCACCCAGTTCGAGCTGGCCCGGCTCGACGAGTCGAAACTGCAGCTGCAGCAGGCTGAGATCAAGGCACTGCGCGCGCAGATCTCGCCGCACTTCATCTACAACGCGCTCAACACGATCTCCTCGCTCATCCGCACCGACCCCGAGGAGGCGCGTGAGCTGCTGCAGGAGTTCGCCGATTTCACCCGGTACTCGTTCCGCACGTCGGGCATGTTCACCTCGCTCGCCGACGAGCTGCGCAACATCGACCGCTACCTGACCATCGAACGCGCCCGCTTCGGCGGCAGGCTCGAGGTGCGGTTGAAGATCGCGCCCGAAGTGCTGTCGGTGGTGGTGCCGTTCCTGATCATCCAGCCGCTCGTGGAAAACGCGGTCCAGCATGGGCTGGCGAACAAGCCGACGGGCGGCATGGTCACCGTGACCGCGCAGGACTACGGCACGGAGGCGCTGATCAGCGTCGAGGACGACGGTATCGGCATGGACCCGGCGCGCCTGGCGGAACTGCGCAACTCGCACCGCACCGGCGCACACGTCGGGCTCGGCAACATCAATGCCCGCATGCGGCAGCTGTTCGGCGACGAGTACGCGCTGATGGTCGAGACCGCGCCCGGCGCCGGGATGAAGGTGACGCTGCGGGTGCCGAAGTACGCCCCCGGTGTGCACACCGAGCTGCCGGACTACTCGGCCGCCGTGCCGCCGCAGGAATCGCGCAACGGCTCGCCTGCACACGCCCGGAAAGGTCCGTAGCCTGGCGCCATGCCAACCGTCTCAGACTTGACCAGCAGGATCCCCATGATCGGTGACAGGGGTGACCGCACCGACGTCGTCGCCGTGGTCAAACTGCACGGGGTCATTACGCCGACCCCGTCGCCGCTGGCCCGCGGCACGATCAACCTCGCGGCCGTCGAGTCGGCGCTGACCAGGGCGTTCGACCACGACCGGCTCAAGGCCGTCGCGTTGCTGATCAACTCGCCGGGTGGCGCGCCGACGCAGTCGGGCCTTGTCGCGGAGCGGATCCGCCAGCTGGCCGAGAAGAAGAAAGACGTGCCGGTGCTTGCGTTCTGTGAGGACGTAGCGGCGTCGGGTGGCTACTGGCTTGCCTGCGCGGCCGACGAGATCTATGCGCACCGGACGTCACTGGTCGGCTCGATCGGCGTGGTCAGCGGCGGGTTCGGGTTCACCGGGCTGCTGGACCGGTTCGGCATCGAGCGGCGGTTGCACACCGCGGGCACGAACAAGTCCCGGCTCGACCCGTTCAGCCCGGAGAAGCCCGAGGACGTCGAGTGGCTCGAGAAGATGCACGCCCAGCTGCACGAGGAGTTCGTGAACTGGGTCAAGGAACGCCGTGGTGACCGGCTGACCGGCGACGATGACCTGTTCACCGGTGATGTCTGGCTCGGCACCAAGGCGAAGGAGCTCGGGCTCATCGACGGCCTCGGCAACCTGCGTGAGATCGTCGCGGAGCGGTTTCCCGACGCGGAGATCAAGATGGCGGAACCGAAGAAACCGTTGCTCGCGAGGCTCGGTGTCGGTGCGCCCGCGGCGATGGTGGAAGCGCTTTCACACAAGGTGATCTGGAGCCGCTACGGGTTGTAAGGTGTTCGCCCAAGCGCGGTATGGACACCCGAGCAGCTACTGGGCAAGATGCGAACCACTGTGAGCGCGCAAACTGACACTCGGCGGCTGGTGGTCCTCGCCGTCGACGACGAACCCCACGGCCTGAGTCTGCTCGTCGAGGGGCTACAGGCCAATCCGCATATCGGTCGTGTCTTCGCCGCGGTCGACGCCGCGGAAGCGCTGCGCCTGCTGGCCTCGGACGATCAGGAACTGTTGCAGCGCAAGGAACAGGGACTGCCCCCGATCGACGCGGTGTTCGCCGACCTGCAGATGCCGGGGTTGTCGGGGATGGAGATGGCCCGGGTGTTCTCCGCGCTCAACCCCGCGCCCGTGCTGGTCTTCGTCACCGGGCACGCGTCCGAAGCGGTGAACGCGTTCGATCTCGGTGCGGTGGACTACCTGCTGAAACCGTGCAATCAGAGCAGGCTGGACCGGGCTGTGGAGCGGGTGCTGGACAAGCTTCGCAGCACCGCACCGGCCGCCGCGGGAGCCCCGGCGGCCCCGGCGAAACCGGATGACGACGAGGTGATCCCGGTCGAGCTGGCCGGCACCACGAAACTGGTGCCGCGCTCCACGGTGCGGTGGGTCGAGGCACAGGGCGACTACGCGCGGTTGTTCACTACCGACGGCAACAGTCACCTGGTCCGGATCCCGTTGACACAGCTGGAAGAACGCTGGGAGAAGGCCGGGTTCGTGCGGATCCACCGGTCGTTCCTGGTGGCGCTCAACCTGATCACCGAGCTACGCATGGGACAGGGCGGCTATCAAGTGGTGATCGGCAACGACGAGAAGCTGCTGCCGGTGTCCCGGCGGCACACGCGTGAGCTCAAAGATCGCCTGACCGGCCGATGAAGGAGGATTTCCAGCGCGTGGAGGGTGTCCGGAAACCGGACCCCACCCTCGGCAAGAACTACGAGCCGGCGACGGTCGAGCGGGTGCCGCCCGTGGCGATCGAACCCGAACCCGAGGCCCCGGCGAAACCCCCCAAGCGGCAACGCGTCGTGCTGGCCGATCCACGTTCGCGGTCAAGTTCGACGCTGCGGGCCAGGGTCGAACTCGAGGAGCAGACCAGCTGGGGCACGCTGCTGATCGACGACCTTGTCAAACGTCAGTTGCGCACCGGGCTCCTGCTCGCCGCGCTGGCTGTGCTCGTGCTGGGCGGGCTGCCACTGGCGTTCTACCTGTCCCCGGACTTCGCCGGCCTGCGCGTGATCGGCGTGCCACTGGCCTGGTTTCTGCTGGCGGTCATGCCGTTTCCGCTTCTGCTGCTCACCGGTTTGGCCTACAACCGCCTCGCTGAGCGCCACGAACGCGACTTCGTCGACATGATCGAAAATTAGAGTTGGCCCAATCTGCGTGGCGGTGCGGGTGGCGGAGCCGGTTGCCGGCCCACAGCAAGGCGGCTGACGCCGCTTATGAATGCTTTCGAGGACTGATGCCAAACTATCAACCGTGCAGTTGAACGCGTGGGCGCTGACCGGTCTGGTGCTGGTCGCTGCGATGACCTTCTACCTCGGTCATCGCTCGTCGCGGTTCGCCAACACCACGCACGATTTCCTGGTCGCACGCCGGACGGTGCGCTCTCGCCGCAACGCCGCCGCCATCTCCGGCGAGTATCTGTCGGCGGCTTCGTTCCTCGGTGTCGCCGGTATCGTGCTGAAAGAAGGCGCCAACGGCCTCTGGTACCCGATCGGCTTCACCGCGGGCTACCTCGCGCTGATGCTTTTCGTCGCGGCGCCGCTGCGCCGCTCGGGCGCCTACACGCTCCCGGACTTCATCGAGGCCCGCCTCGGTTCGGTTGTGCTTCGCCGCTGCGCCACCGGTTTCGTGATCGTGATCGGCATCCTCTACCTGGTGCCGCAGTTGCAGGGCGCCGGACTCGCGCTGACCACGGTGTTGCCGTCGGTGCCACCGTGGGTGGGCGCGCTCGCGGTGACCGTGATCGTCGTCGTCAACGTGCTCGCCGGAGGCATGCGCGCGATCACCGTGGTCCAGGCCTTTCAGTACTGGCTCAAGCTGTTCGCCCTCGCGGTGCCCGCGTTCGTGCTGTGCGCGGTGTTCGTCAGCGGCGGTCACCCCGGTCCGGCCGGCGCGCTCGGCTCGCCGGCGCCGCCGCAGTTCGCCGCGGACACCACCGTCAAGATCGACGCCGACGTGAATCTGCGGGTCAACACCGTGACCCCGGTCGCCGTCCGCGGGCCGGGCGAGACAGCGGACCGGATGGTGGTCTGGGCCAAGAGCGCGACCGAGCACGTGCCGAAGGGAACCGTGCTGCGGTTCGAGGCCGGCACGCCGGTACCCGCGGTCACCGCGGCCGTTGCCGACAACGACGACTGGCTCCGGCCCGGAAACAACGGGCTTTCGGATCTGCTCCAGACCTACTCGCTGATCCTCGCGACGTTCCTCGGCACGATGGGCCTGCCGCATGTGCTGGTCCGCTTCTACACCAACCCCGACGGCAAGGCCGCCCGGCGGACCGCGGTGCATGTGTTGTTGCTGCTGGGCCTTTTCTACCTGCTGCCCACCCTGCTCGGCGCGATGTCGCGGATGTACGTGCCACAACTGCTGGTCACCGGGCAGACCGACGCCGCGGTGCTCCTGCTGCCGCAGTCGGTGATGCCGGGCGTGGGCGGGCAAATCCTCACCGCGGTGGTCATGGCGGGCGCGTTCGCGGCGTTCCTGTCCACATCGTCGGGACTGGTGGTCAGCGTCGCGGGCGTGGTGTCGACCGATCTGTTCAAGGGCCGGGTACCGGATTTCCGTTGGGCGACAGCGCTTGTCGGCATTCTCCCCGCGGTGCTCGCGCTGACGATGCGGCCGTCCGACCTTTCGCTCAGCGTCGGAATGTCCTTCGCGCTGGCCGCGTCGACGTTCTCCCCGGTACTCGTGCTCGGGATCTGGTGGCGCGGGCTGACTTGGCCGGGTGCGATGACAGGGATGATCGTCGGCGGTGGTCTGGTCCTCACCGCGCTGGTGGTGAACACGGTCGGCGGCTACACCGGGTGGCACCTGCCCTGGCTCGCCGACCAGCCCGCGCTGGTGACGGTGCCCGCCGCGTTCGCGGTGACCGTGCTGGTCAGCCTCGGGACCCGGGCGGGCCGCCCGGCTGACGTCAACGCCGTGATGTTGCGGCTGCACGCGCCCGACCCGCTCGGCTTCATGCGGGACCGGGCGGTCGCGAGGTTCGGACAGGTCGAGAGCCGGCATCGCGCGGGCCGCGGCAAGCACCGGAAGTAACAACTTACCGACTGTTCGGTTCCGTCACCCATTTGGTGGTTTGTTTTTTTGCTGCGCGCACGAGGATGCCATTCACTCGAAAGTGTTAACAACATATGGGGGCTTTAAGGGCAAGATCTACCGCAGCCATCGACCAGGACAGCCAGCGACAAGGGAAAGTGAGGTCGTCCCGTGAGCACCACCGACCAGGGTCTGCAGGCGCCAGGCCCGGGCAGCGACTGGAAAGAGGTGCAGGCGAGTCCGGACTTCGTCCAATTGCGACACCGGCTGCGCACCTTCGTCTTCCCCATGACGGTTCTGTTTCTGGCTTGGTATCTGGTTTACGTCTTGCTTGCCGCCTACGCGCCGAAGTTCATGGCGACCAAGCTCGCCGGGAACTTCAACGTAGGCCTGCTCATCGGCTTGCTGCAATTCGTCTCGACCTTTTTGATCACTTGGCTGTATGTCCGTTATGCCAACCGGAAACTCGACCCGGTCGCGGACAAGATCCGCGGCGAGGTGGAGGGCGAAAAGCTCCAGACGGTCGAAGGAGTTGGCGAGTGAAGACGCTGGCAGCGGGTGTCCAGGGCAGCAACCCGACGCTCAACATCATCATTTTCGCGATCTTCGTCGCGATCACGCTTGTCATCGTGTTCTGGGCGAGCCGCAACACCAAGACGGCGTCGGACTACTACGCCGCGGGGCGCGCGTTCACCGGTCCCCAGAACGGCATCGCGATTTCCGGCGACTACCTGTCCGCGGCTTCGTTCCTCGGTATCGCCGGGGCGATCGCGGTCAACGGTTACGACGGTTTCCTTTACTCGATCGGATTTCTGGTCGCCTGGCTGGTCGCGCTCCTGCTGGTCGCCGAACTGTTGCGCAACACCGGCAAGTTCACCATGGGCGACGTGCTCGCGTTCCGGATGAAGCAGCGTCCGGTCCGGGCCGCGGCCGCGGTGTCCACTTTGATCGTGTCGTTCTTCTACCTGCTCGCGCAGATGACCGGCGCCGGTGGTCTGGTCAACCTGCTCCTCGGGGTGCAGGGCAATGTCGGGCAGGACATCGTGATCGCCGTCGTCGGTGTGATCATGGTGCTGTACGTGCTGATCGGCGGGATGAAGGGCACCACCTGGGTACAGATCATCAAGGCCGCACTGCTGATCGTCGGCGCGCTCGCGATGACCCTGTGGGTGCTCGGCAAGTACGGCTTCAACTTCTCCAGCCTGCTGCAGCACGCCGTCGATCGCGCCGGCGGCGGGGCGAAGGGCGAAGCACTTCTCGGGCCGGGCAAGCAGTACGGCAAAACCGGGACGTCCAAATTGGACTTCCTGTCGCTGGGTATCGCGCTGGTACTGGGCACCGCGGGCCTGCCGCACGTGTTGATGCGTTTCTACACGGTGCCGACCGCGCGCGAGGCCCGGAAGTCCGTGGTGTGGGCGATCGTGCTGATCGGTGTCTTCTACCTGTTCACTCTCGTGCTCGGCTACGGCGCGGGCGCGCTGGTGGGCGCGGACAAGATCAGCAAGGCACCCGGCACGACGAACTCGGCCGCCCCGTTGCTGGCGCTCGAACTCGGTGGCCCGGTGCTGCTCGGGTTCATCGCCGCGGTCGCGTTCGCGACGATCCTGGCCGTGGTCGCCGGCCTCACGATCACCGCGTCGGCCTCGTTCGCGCACGACGTGTACGCCAACGTGATCAAGAAGGGCAAGGTCGACAGCAAGGCCGCCGAGGTGCGCGTCGCCCGGATCACCGCGCTGGTGATCGGTGCGGTGGCGATCGTCGGTGGCATCCTCGCCAAGAGTCAGAACGTCGCGTTCCTGGTGGCGCTGGCGTTCGCGGTGGCGGCGTCGGCGAACCTGCCGACGATCCTGTACTCGCTGTTCTGGAAGCGGTTCAACACCCGGGGCGCGCTGTTCAGCATCTACGGTGGCCTGGTCGTCACCATCGTGCTGATCGTCTTCTCGCCCGCGGTGTCCGGTGAGTCCACGTCGATGATCAAGGGCGCGGACTTCGCCTGGTTCCCGCTGTCCAACCCGGGCCTGGTGTCCATCCCGGTCTCGTTCTTCCTCGGCTGGCTCGGCACCGTCCTGTCGACGGAGAAGACCGACGAGAAGTACGCGGAGATGGAGGTGCGCGCGCTGACCGGTGCGCACGCCGAGAAGGCCACGGCCCACTGACGCCTTACTCGCACGGAACGGGGGCGCGTGGGAAACTGGCCAGGTGAATCAGGTTCCCACCGCTTCCGTTTCCGAACTTCCCGCCGAGAACGTCACGCTGCTCGATGTGCGAGAGGACAACGAGTGGAGCGCCGGGCATGCCCCCGGCGCGGTCCACATCCCGTTGGGTGAGCTGCCTGCCCGCGTCAGTGAACTCCCCGAGGATCAGCCGCTGTACGTGGTGTGCCGCTCGGGCGGCCGGTCCGCGCGGGCGACGGCCTGGTTGAACGCGAGCGGCTGGGACGCGGTGAACGTCGACGGCGGCATGAAGTCGTGGCACGCCGAAGGGCATCCCGTGGTGAGCGAGCAGGCGGGCGCCGAGCCGGAGATCCTCTAGGCCCCGCATGCAACCCGGCCGATACCACTACCGCCCGCGCGTGCGCTGGGTGGCGTCACCGCCGCCCGGTGCGGTGCCGCCGCGCCGGGCGAAACCGGCCGAGCGCTACACCGGCCCGCCCGCGTATCCGGTGGCACCACGCTGGGGTTTCCCGAACCTGACCTGGCGCGAGCCCACGCTCGTGCCGGGCACCCCGTCGAGTTACCCGCCCCCGGTGCAGCGGGTGCGGCTGTTGTCCCGCAATGCCGTGACGATCCTGTGGTTTCTGGCGGGGCTCGCGCTCATCGGTGCGGTCGCCGAGTTCTGGCGGTACGTGCTGCTGGTGATCAGCCGGGACGCCGCGCTCAGTAGCGGCGTGGTCGCGATGTCGGATGCGCTGGAGATCGTCTCCTCGCTGCTGACGGCGGTGTTCGGGGTGCTCGCCCTCGCGTCGACGTTGTGGTGGCTGGTGATCACCCGCCAGGCCGCTGCCGACGAGTCCGGGCACGAACCGCCGCGCGCCACCTCGCAGGTGCTGGTCGGCGTGCTGGTGCCGGGGTTGAACCTGGTGATGGCCGGCTCGATCCTCGCCGAACTGGAGCACGCTGTCCTGCGCCGCTCACCGTCACAGCGGCCGAGGCCGTCGCGGCTCGTGCTCGCGTGGTGGGCCGCCTGGGTGCTCAACGCGATGCTGATGATCCTGGTGCTGGTCTGGCGATTCCGTGGCGGGGTGCAGGCGCAGGCGGACGGGGTGTTCCTGAGCGGGCTGCTCGACACGTCGGCCGCGCTGCTCGCGGTGCTGACGGCGGTTGTGGTGCACCGGCTGACGAGCCTGCTCGCGCCGGTCTCGCTGGACCGGCTGCGGGTGCGGCGGGTCGTCGCGGTGAAAGGCGCGCCGGCGCCGCGGCTGCGACCGGTCAGGCCCACGACGTCACGCTGACACGGGCAACGTCCGCAGGCCGCGGATCACGAACTCGGGGCGCCGCTGCGGTTCGCCGGCGAGTTCGAGTTCGGGCATCCGGGTGACGAGCGCGCGCAACGCCGCGGCGATCTCCATCCGGGCCAGCGGAGCGCCGACGCAGTAGTGAATTCCGGCGCCGAAACCCAAGTGCTGGTTGGATTTCCGTCCGATGTCGAGGGTGTCCGGTGCGGCGAACACCGCGGGATCGCGGGCGGCGGCACCGAGCAACGCGGCGACCTTTTCGCCTTTCGCGACACGGAAACCGGCGATCTCGACGTCCTCGGTCGCAGTGCGCTCGAACAGTTGCAGCGGCGAGTCGAACCTGATGAGCTCCTCGACCGCACTGTCCACAAGCGACAGATCTGTGCGCAGGCGCCGCCATTGGTCCTGGTGCCGCAGGAGCGCCCACACGCCGTTGCCGATGACGTTGACCGTCGCCTCGTGACCCGCCATCAGCAGCAGGACCGCGGTGGCCACCACCTCGTCACCGGTGAGTTCGCTGCGCACCAGGTCGCTCACCAGATCCTCACCCGGCTGTCGGCGGCGTTCTTCGGTGATGTCACGCAGATAACCCGCGAACTCCCCGGCGGCACGCTCGGCTGCTTCGCGTCCCGCGGGCGGCAAGCCGTACTCGTACATCTTCACGATCGCGTTCGACCACGGGACAAGCCGCGGCCGGTCAGCCTCGGGAATGCCGAGCAGCTCGGCGATCACCGCGACCGGCAAGGGTTGCGCGAGGTGTTCGAGCAGATCCCCTTCGCGGCGCTCAGCCAGTTCCGCCACCATCGCCTCCGCGAGCCGGTGCACGGTCGGCCGCAGCCGTTCCACATGTCCGCGCCCGAAGGCGCCCGCGATCGACCGCCGCAACCGGGTGTGTGCCGGAGGTTCGTTCTCCAGCAAGGAATTCCGGTGCAGCAGGTTGAAGGAGACGAACTGCTCGGCCGGTTGCGCGTCCGACCAGATCCGGCCCAGCGCCCGATGCCGCAACACCGCCGACGCGGCCCCGTGCGACACCGCGATGGCGAGCCCCAGCCCGTCGTGCCGGTGCACCTCGCCCGCCGCCCGCAATCGGGCGAACTCCGGATACGGATCGACGAGAAACACCGGGTCACGGGGATCGAACACCCGCCGACACTAGCCCGCTCGCGGGTTCGGTAGCGTCTGCGGCCAAGCCGTTCGAGGAGGGCACATGGGTAAGGCCGCGCGCAAGAAGAACAAGGCGCCGAAGGTGCGCGAAGTGTTCGTGGCGCAGCCTTTCGAGGGGCTGGCCGCCGAGCCGGAGCTGGTCGCGTTGCGCGAGTTCGTCCCGTCCGCGACGGCGCCGCTGACGCTCACCGAGGGACGTGAGGTCACGCTCGCCACCGTGCTGCCGGGCGCCGCGGCCGCGTTCGTGCGCAGCGACGAGCGGGTGTTCGTCGGCCTCCAGGTGCAGACCCGCTCGTCCGACATCAGCCGCGACCTCGGCCGCGCGCTCAAGTGGGCCCTCGATGCCAAGCCCGGCGACGTGCTCTCCGTGCCGGACACCACGACGCCCGGCGGCGAAGGCGAGCGCCTGCAGGACCTCCTGGTCGCCGATGCGCAGCTCGACGTCACCCTGCACGCGAACTTCGACTGGTGGCTGCCTGAGGACACCGACGCCGAAGGCGAAGTCAAGCTCTCGCTGGACCGTGCCAACGAGGCGATCATGCCGACCGAGCGTCTCGGCCGCGGCTCGTACTGGGTGCTCGCCGGGGAGAAGGCGCATCTGCGCTGGGTCCGCCCCGAACCGGAGAACGCCCTGCTGCAAGCGCTTGCGCGGCTGTCGGCCGCGGGCACACTCGGGCTCGGCGAGGGCTCCCGCTACGCCGGTTCCTTCCGTGCGCACGGGCTGCTGGTGCCGGTGTGGGATCTCGACTCCGAGGCGCACGCCCGCGAGTGGGCCGAGCCCGCCGCGCAGCTCGGCGCCCGCCTCGACGAAGCGCTGGCCTCCCTCGACGCCGAACCGCTCAACACCGCCGAGCGCCGGGCTCGAGACGGTCTGATCGGCCGCCAGCTGACCCTGCGGTGATCCTGCACATCTGCCCGGAGGCGGATTGGGCCCGCACGACGCGCGCCTACTACTCGCGGTCGCTGGACACGGTCGGCTTCATTCACTGTGCCGATCCGGGCACCGCGCATCTGCCCGCCAATGCGCTCTACGCCGGCCGCACCGACCTGCTACTGCTGGAGATCGACCCGGCCTGCCTCGACGTTCCGGTCCGCTGGGAAGAGGGCAATCCCCCGCACCCAGCCCGTATCTGGTTCCCGCACGTCTACGGTCCGATCCGGGTGGACGCGGTCGTCGGGGTGCATCCGTTCCCGCCCGAACCCGACGGAACCTTCAAACTTCCGGCCGCCATCGCCAACCGGGAACCACCGCCGAACGTCCCCTGACCAGAGCAATCGCGAGGGGACTGCCATGCGAGGAGCTACCGTGACCACGACCGTGCCGGTCGCGGGGAGGGAAACGGTGATGGCAGGGGAGTTCACGGACTTCGAGGAGTTCGTGCACGCCAGCCTGCCCGGATTACTCCGCTATGGGCACGCGCTCACCGGTAACCCGCATGACGCGGCCGACCTGGTGCAGACGGTGCTGGAGAAGATCGGCTCGCGGTGGACGCACGTCCAGCGCAAGACCGGTGACCCGCTCGCCTACACCCGCCGGTCCATGGCGAACGCGCACATCAGCCGGTGGCGCCGGACCCGTCGCGAGAACCTCGTCGCCGACGTCCCCGACGCCGCTACGACCCCGGCGACGGATCCGTTCGAGCACGAACCGCTGTGGCAGGCCTTACGTGAATTACCGCCAAGGCAACGCGCGGTCATCGTGCTGCGTTACTACGACGAACTGTCCGAAGCCGAGATCGCGCAGACGCTGGGCATCAGCCAGGGCACGGTGAAGAGCCAGGCCAGCAAGGCGATCGCCAACCTGCGGAGCAAGATCACCGGAGGGAGGGAAGTGGGTTGACCGACCCGGACGAGCTCGACACCGAGCTGCGCCGGTTGTTCGGCGACGAGCGCCTGGCCGTGGGCGCGGACGAGGACGCCCCGGCGCGCATCGTCGCCGGTGCACGCCGGATCCGGCGGCGCCGCGCCGCGGTGACCGCGACCAGCGGTGCGCTCACCGTCGCGGCACTGGTCACCGCCGGGCTGTTCTTCGGCCCGTTGCGCGCCACGCACACGAACACGGCCGCACCCGTCGAGCAGCCGACACTGAGCAGCAACGGCACGTCCGCACCGGCCAGCTCGATCCCGCTCAACCCGCCGCCGGGTAGCAGCCCCACGTCCGAGCCGCCAGCCAGCAGCCCGGAATCGGCATCGCCACCGCAGTCATCCACTTCGCGAACCGCCCAGACCAAACCGACGACTCCGACGTCGTCACGCAGCCAGACCCCGCCGCCGGCGGTGTCCGGGCCCGTCCTCGGCCCCAGCGGCTACGGCAAGCTCACGCTCGGCATGTCGTTCACGGACGCCAAGAACAGCGGGCTGCTGGCGAACGCCGACACCCCGCCGAACGGCTGCACGAACTACAAGCTCGCCGAGGGATCGTCAGGCGTCAGCTCCGTGACGATTTCGGACACCGGCGGCGTCGTCGGGTTCGCTGCGACCGGCGCGCACACGCCCGAACGGATCCGCGTCGGTTCCCCCAAGGACGATCTGGAGGCCGCCTACCCGAACCTGAGCAAGAGCGGCAACGGGTACACCGCCGCCGCCGGCTCCGGTGCGAGCTACGTCTTCTCCGTGGACAGCAACCAGAACCGCGTCACCGCGGTCTCGCTGGTCGCCGCCAACTCCTGCTGACTAAAGCGCCCCGCCTGCCACAGCCGGCATGGCCGAGTCGCCACTTGCCCCCGGCTGCTCGCGGGACAGCCAGGTCTCCACGTCGAACAGGTTGCCGTTGCCGCGCTTGACGACGTTGAGCAGCGTGGTCATCGTGCTGACCTCTTCGACCTGCTCCTTGAGGAACCACTGCAGGAACTGCTCGCCCTGGTAGTCGTCCTCTTCGCGGGCGGTCTTGAGCAGCGTCCGGAAGTCCGCGGTGACGGCCTTCTCCTGCTCGAGCGCCAGCTCGACCAGTTCGACGGGCTCGGTGAAATCGTTGCGTACCTCGCCGGTGCCCGGGATTTCCACGTGATGGTCCGTGTCCATCAGATACCGCGTGACGGCGAGTGCGTGATTGCGCTCTTCCAGTGCCTGGCGGTAAAAGAACTTCGCCAGCTGCGGCAGGTCCGAGTTGTCGAACCAGACCGCGATCGCGACGTATTGCTGCGAGGCGTTGAACTCGTTGTACACCTGCTGTTGCAGCAGCTCATAGAACTTGGATCGGGGTTCTTTCCGCTTGATGGCCATGTGCTCAGAATAGGCGATGAGAAATTCGTCCGGCCACCTGGACCTGGTAATTTCCGCCTTATACGGTTAGGCTTACCCAATAATAGGGAAACCTAATTCGGTAAGGCTTTCCTAATTGCTGATCCGACCGAAAGTAGGCGGATACGGTCCGGAGTCGACCTGCTCGCAGGAACCTGTTTCCGCCGTGGCTGCCGTCGGATCAGCAACGCATGACACAGTCCATTCAATCGATCGGGTCGCGTGCGATCGGGCACGACATACAGCGCGGGCCGCCTCGTCCGGAGCCCAGCTCCGAGCCCGCGATCGGCAGCACCTCAAGACCTGCTTCCTCGAGCCGGGCATTGGTTTCCGCGTTGCGCTCGTAGCCCACGACCACACCTGGCGCTAGCGCGAGGGTGTTGTTGCCGTCGTCCCACTGCTCGCGCTCGGCGGTGACCGGGTCGAGCCCGGTGTCGATGACACGCAGCTTCTCGATCCCCATCGCCTCGGCCGCCGCGTGCAGGAACGGCTCCGGGCCGCTGACGTTCAGCGAACCGTCGCCGGCGGGGCGCATCGTGAACGCGACGAGGGAGTCGCGCGCCAGCGGATACATCACCACGGCGTCGCGATCGACCATCGTGCACACCGTGTCCAGGTGCATCGTGGCGCGCTCCTGCGCGATCGGCACGGCAAGCACCGTATGCGCCAGATCGTCGGCGAAGACCGACCGCGCCAGCGATTCCGCGCCTGCCGCGGTGGTCCGCTCGCCGACCCCGACGGCCAGCACACCCGGCGCGAGCAGCATGACATCCCCACCCTCGACCGGCGCCGAGTGCGCGCCATAAGCGCGGGCGGCCCGCCGGAACCGCGGGTGATAGGCGTAGATCAGGTCGAACAGGGCCGTCTCGCGACGGCGGGCGGGCATCGCGAGCGACGAGATCGCCACCCTGTCCGCGATCCACACCGACGAATCGCGGGTGAACAGCAGATTCGGCAGCGGGTCGATGGCGAAGTCGTGCGGCCGGTGCATTTTCCGCACCAGCGAAGCGCCCTCCGCGGCGGGCAGCTCTTCGAAGGTGAGCCCGCCGGTCAGCACCTCGGCCAGCGTGCCCGCGTCGACTCCGGACAGGTAGGAGCGCAACGAGTCGGCCAGCGTCTGCCCCAGGTGCCGCTCGTCGACCGCTGCGTGCACCCCGGCCGTATGCGCCCGGTCGTCCTCGAGCGCGGCGCGCAGCACGTCGGCCAGCAGCAGGACCTCGACACCACGGCCGCGCAGCACGTCGGCGAACGCGTCGTGCTCCTGTTGCGCCCGGTCCACCCAGGGGATCGAGTCGAACAGCAGCTGGTCGTTGTTGCGCGGGGTGAGCCTTTTGAGCTCGTTACCCGGCCGGTGCAACAGCACGGCACGCAGCGGCCCGACCTCGCTGTCCACCCTCGGTTCGCTCGCCATGCCCCGCAGATTACGGCAGGAACGCCACGTGTCCCTTCGCCAGCGAGTACCCGACGAACGAGACCACGTCGAGGATCGTGTGCGCGACGACGAGCGGCCACAACCGGTTGGTCCGCTGCCACACCCGGCCGAACACCAGACCCATGATCAGGTTCCCGACGAACCCGCCGAAGCCCTGGTAGAGGTGGTACGACCCGCGCAGCACGGCCGCCGCGAGCAGCGACGTGTTCTCACGGAACGCCAGCTGCCGCAGGCGGGTCAGCAGGTAGCCGATGACGAGCATCTCCTCCGCGAAGGCGTTGCCGAACGCCGACAGCGTGAGCACGATCGGCCGCCACCAGGTGTCGCCCAGCGTGGAAGGCGAGACGGCCAGGTTGAGGCCGAGCTTCCAGCCGACGAAATACAACGCGAGGCCCGGAATCCCGATCAGCGCGGCGAGCCCGCCGCCCCACAGCAGGTCGCGACGGCGCCAGCCCAGCCCCACCGACCGCAGCCGGAACCCGGCGCGGACCAGCAGATACGCACCGAGCGCGCCCCAGCAGACCAGCTGCACGACGCTCAGCAACTGTGCGAGCAGATCGAGCAGGCTCTGCGCGGCCTGTGGTGCGTTGAGCGCGACGTGCTGGCGGCTCAGTGGTGTCGGCTGGAGCAACGAGTCCAGCAGCGACACCAGGCTGCGCGCCCCCGACAACCCGAGCGTGATGCCGAAGACGATCACCAGCTCCAGCTTGATACGCCGTCGCTCGGCCTCGTCCGTCACGAGTTCGGGCAGGTCAGGACGTTCCGGACGGAACCAGTCTCGGGCGAGCGACGTCACCCGCGCACGCTACCTTCGATCCTCATGGCACCGAACATAGCGACGGCGGACCGGGTCGGACGTGAAGAACTGCTGGAGTTCCTGCGTCCCCGGCACCGCGCCATCCTGATGACCACCCGCGCGGACGGCACGCCGCAGCTCTCGCCGGTCACCGCCGGTATCGACACCGAGGGCCGGTTCGTCGTCTCGACCTATCCGAAACGCGCCAAGGCGGTCAACGCGCGCCGCAACCCGGCGGTGTCCGCGTGCGTCGTCTCCGACGAGTGGAACGGTCGCTACGTCCAGATCGACGGGCGGGCCGAGGTGCTCGACATGCCCGACGCAGTGGAGCCGCTCGTCGAATACTTCCGGTGCATCTCCGGTGAGCATCCCGACTGGGACGAGTACCGCGCCGCTATGCGCAAGCAGAACAAGAGCCTGATCCGGGTCACGATCGATCGCTGGGGCCCGATCGCGAAGGGCGGTTTCCCACCGGAGCTTGCCTAGCCTTTGTGTTGCCGCGCAAGGAAAGGACAGCCTACGAGGCGGCGCATCTCGCTGCCGAGCTCCGCCGGATCCGACACCGGCCGCGAGAACGCCAGCCGGACGTCGTGGTCCTCGGTGCCGGTCTCGACCCGCAGCCGCAGGCCGAACCGGTCGAGCCCGAGCGGGCGGATGTGCCCGCCGCGCAGTTCCTCCGGCACATGCCTGGCCAGGTCCGCGACGACGTCGGCGTGCTCCTGGTCGAGATGCCGTAACCAGGTGGTCTCGTACTCGGCGAACGGGTCCGGGCTCGCCGCGCTGAACATGTGTGGCCGCAGGGAATGCGTGCCCTCGGCGTCGGCGAGCACGAGGGAGGCCGGGGTGAGACGCAGCAGGCTCATCCCGTGACCGAGATCGAGCAGCCGGTGATCCGGCCTGGTCTCGGCGATCGCGACGGCACGGGCACGCGCGGCGGCGTGGCCGAGCGGCCGGAGCCAGCCGGTGATCCACAGCAGCCCGCGCACCGGTTCGCGCAGCTCGACCGGGGCGTGATCGGTGAGTTCCAGCATCACGGCGACCTCGGCGTCGGCGGCCCTCGTCAGCAGTGGGTGCCCGTCGGGCAGCAGGATGCTCACGCTCCCGCTGGTGTGCACGTGGTGCAGCTCGGGCACGACACGCGCACCGTCGCTGGGGCCGGTCGGGACGAGCGAGCTGCCACAGTCGCGGACGGCGATCGTCTTGGCGCGCTCAGCCGGTGCCGGTGCGGGCGGTCGACGGGTTGAAGCCTGAGTCACGAGCCACCTCCTAGTTAGGTGAGCCTAACCTACATTGCGGGAAAGGGGAAGTGAGCCTGTGTGTGTCCGGCCTGCGGACCCGTGTGTCCGGTTGTCGTACGCTACTAGCGTGTCCCTTGTGTCAAGCGCTGTGGAACTCACGCCCCCCGGCCCCCGTGGAATTCCTCCCCTCTTCGCGCGGCTTGTCGACGACTCGGCGCTGTTCCCGCCAGGTACCGCGACGATGCCTGATGCGCTCCGGGCACATTTCGCCGCGCGGGCCGGGGACCACGCCGGGCTCCTCGGCGTCTTCCTTTGCCAGGCCTCGCGCCTGCCGGAGCTCATCACCGAACTGATCAAGGTGAAGCCGAAGCAGCCCCTGCCCCTTTCGCTCATCATCGACACCGGGCTCGGCGGGGTGCCGAAGGCGATTTCGATCGTCGAGTCCCGCAGCGAACTGCTTTCGCTGCGCATGGTGGAGATGCCCGCACCGTCCGATGTGGACGAAGTGTGGCTGGAGCGGGTGTCGGAATTCGTGCCGGAGGACGTGATCCGCGTCGTCGAGCCGCGCCGGGGAGTGGGGTGGCTCGACGGGGTGCGCAAGGTGATCGAGCACGGCAGCTGGCCGAAGATCCGCTGCGGTGGAGTGTCGAGCGAAAACTTTCCGAGCATCGACGAGGTCGCCGATTTCCTTGCCGTGCTGGGCGGCGCCACCGGCGCGTCGTTCAAGGCGACCAACAGCCTGCACCGCGCGGTCCGTCACCTGGACCCGGAGACGGGCATCGAGCATCACGGCTTCCTGAACCTGCTGGTCGCGGTCGCGCGTTCGTTATCGGGCGGCGACGTGCGGCAAGCGCTTTCCTCGACCGACGAGCAGCAGCTCGCGGACGAGGCGCGCGGGCTGTCGGAACAGGCGGCGAAGGCGGTACGCGCGTCGTTCGCTTCCTACGCGTCCGCGAGTTTCACCGAGCCGGTCGCCGATCTCGAGGCGCTCGGGCTGCTGTGACCGCAGAGGGGTCGCTCACCCTCGACCGCGGGCTGGCGCTGCTGCAGGCGGTGGCCGACGCGGGTGCCGAGGCGACCACCATCTCCGAGCTCGCGGCGAGCATCGGCGCGAGTCGTGCGGCGGTGTACCGGCTGCTGGTGCCGCTGTCCGAGCGGGGCCTTGTCCGCCGCGACGGCAGCAAGGTCCGCCTCGGCGTCGGCGTGCTGCGACTGGCCGGGCAGGTCGTCCCACAGTTGCGTGAGGTGGCGCGCCCGGCGTTGCGGGCGCTGGCGGAATCCTCGGGTGCGACCGCGCACCTGTCGATCGCCGAGGGCGACGAGGTCGAGTCGGTGGTGGTCGTCGAACCGTCGTGGACGAACCTGCACGTGGCCTACCGGGTCGGGGTCCGGCAGCCGATTGGCGTCGGCGCGGCGGGCAAAGCGCTGACGCTGCGCCAGGGCAGCCGGGCCTGGGCCACGTCGAAGGGGGAGGTGCAGCACGGGGTCGCCGGGCTGGCTGCCCCCGTGCGGGGCGTGCCGGGGCTGCGGGCGAGTGTCGGTGTGGTGGCGCTGGGCACCATCAGGGCGGAAACCGTGGGGCCGCAAGTGGTCGAGGCCGCCGCGGAACTGGCGGCCGCACTCAGCTAGCGCTTACCGCCTGCCACAGCGCGACGAGCGCGAGGCCGGTGAAGACGAACCCGGCGGCGCGCTGGATCAGCTTCGGCCGGATCCGGCTGCGGATCTTCTGGCCCACGAACACCGCGATCCCGGCGACCGCGATCAGCGCGGCGAACGCGCCGACCGCCACGGCGACCGGCTGCCCGTAACGTGCGGTGAGCCCGGCCGTCGCGAGTTGCGAGGCGTCGCCCCATTCGGCGGCGAACAGGACACCGAACGAGGTCACCGCGGACCGCAGGAAGGTGGCCGGGCGCGGTCCGGACCGGGACGCGTCCTCCTCGCCACCACCGGCCGCGAAGCCCTCCCGCAGCAGCATGAAGGCGCCGAGCCCGAACAACGCGGCGACCACACCGGCCACCACGTTGTCCGGCAGCAAAGTGAGCGCATGCCCGAACAGAACGGCGACGGCACATTGCACGGCGAATGCGACGGCGACGCCGGTGAATACCGGCCATGCGCGGAATCGCGTGGTCAGCACGAGTGTCGCGACCAGGGTCTTGTCTGGTAGTTCCACCACCAGTACCAGGGCGAACGCGCTGACCAGTGCCAGCAGTGCGGTGCTCATCGCGGGTCTTTTCCCCCTTTCACTGCAACGGTAAAGGTGATTCCCGGAAAATGCGAGCAGATGGGAAATGCGAATTGATGGTTGAGCCGCCGGTGGAATTGTTTTTTCGGCGCGCCGAAACCGCTTTTCCGGCGCGGCCGGGACCTAGGTCCCGGCGAGATCAGGACCGAGGGACCTGACGCGCGCCCGCGCGCGTGAGCAGGCTGGAGTCGTGGACGTACTCCAGCTGGCGAGGTGGCAGTTCGGGATCACGACCGTCTACCACTTCCTCATGGTGCCGCTGACGATCGGGCTGTCCGTGCTGGTCGCGGGCATGCAGACGGCGTGGGTGCTTACCGGGCACCGGCGCTACTACGAGATGACCAAGTTCTGGGGCAAGCTGCTGCTGGTCAACTTCGCGATGGGCGTGGTGACGGGCATCGTGCAGGAATTCCAGTTCGGGATGAACTGGAACGCCTACTCGCGGTTCGTCGGCGACGTGTTCGGCGCCCCGCTCGCGATGGAGGGGCTGGTCGCGTTTTTCGTCGAGTCGACCTTCCTCGGGTTGTGGATCTTCGGCTGGGGCCGGCTGCCGAAGAAGGTGCACCTGGCGTGCGCGTGGGCGTTCTCGCTCGCGACGGTCGCGTCCGCGTACTTCATCCTGGCGGCGAACTCGTGGATGCAGCATCCCGTCGGGGTGGATCTCGTCAACGGGAAGCCGACGATGCGGTCGATCTGGGCGGTGCTGACGAACAACACCGCGCTCGCTGCGATCCCGCACACTGTCGCCGGCGCGTTCTCGGTCGCCGCCGCGTTCATCGTCGGTGTCGCCGGGTGGCACCTGTGGCGCAAGCGCAACACCGACGACGAGCACCGCGCGACGTGGCGGACTTCGCTGCGGCTCGGCGGGTGGGTCGGGGTGGTGGCGTTCGCGGTCCTCGCGATCACCGGTGACCAGCAGGGCAAGCTGATGTTCCAGCAGCAGCCGATGAAGATGGCGTCGGCGGAGGCGTTGTGCCACACCGAACAGCCGGCGAGCTTCTCGATCATCGCGATCGGTGACGTGTCGTCGAGAAACTGTGAGAGCGTCAAGACCTTCACCGTGCCGGCGCTGTTGTCCTTCCTGGCACACAACGATTTCAAGACGCAGGTGACAGGTGTTGAGGATCTGATCGGGCAGTACCAGGCGAAGTACGGAACGAACTACCCGGACGATCCGGCGCTGGGTCCGCTGGCCGGGAAGCCGATCGACTACGTGCCGAACCTGCCGGTGACCTACTGGGGTTTCCGGGCGATGATCGGGTTCGGTGCCATCGGGGCGGGGATCGGTGTGCTGGCCCTGTGGGTCACGCGCCGCGACCGCATCCCGGAGTCCAAGTGGTTCCCGCGGCTGGTGCTGTTGGGTATCGCGACGCCGTATATCGGCAACAGCGCGGGCTGGATCTTCACCGAGATGGGCAGACAGCCGTTCGTCGTGGCGCCGAACCCGTCCGGGGTGGACGGGGTGTGGATGTTCACCGCGCGCGCCGTGTCGAACCTTTCGGTCGGCGAGGTGTGGACGTCGCTGGTGTCGCTGGGCGTGTTGTACCTGGCGCTCGGGGTGGTCGAGGTGTTCCTCGTGCGCAAGTACGTCCGTGGCGGGATCGAAGGCGTGCTGCCGCCTCCGCCGGAACCCAAGCAGGACAAGGGTTCTGACTCCGGCTCTGGCGACTCACTCGCCTTCGCCTATTAGGGGGCTGGCCTGCGCGATGTGGATAACTCAGGCACCTGTGCACAAGATTGTGGATAACCCTGTGGAGGAGCGATGAGCCTCGAAACCCTGTGGTTCTGCATCATCGTGTTCTTCTGGCTCGGCTACCTGTTCCTCGAAGGGTTCGACTTCGGCGTCGGCATGTTGCTGCCGGTGCTCGGACGCGACGACACCGAGCGCCGGGTCATGATCAACACGATCGGGCCCGTGTGGGACGGCAACGAGGTGTGGATCATCGTCGCCGCCGGGGCGACCTTCGCCGCGTTCCCCGGCTGGTATGCCTCGCTCTTCTCCGGCGCGTACCTGCCGTTGCTGCTCGTGCTGCTCGCCCTGATCGGGCGCGGGGTCGCGTTCGAGTACCGCGGCAAGGTCGACTCGGCTCGCTGGCGCCGCACCTGGGACCGGGTGATCATGATCGGCTCCTGGGTACCGCCGTTCGGGGTCGGGTTGCTGCTCACCACCACCGTGCTCGGCCTGCCACTCGACGCGCGCGGCGACCGGATCGGGTCGGCGTTCGAGGCCTTCCGCTGGGACACCGTGCTCGGCGCGCTCGCCGTCACCGGATTCTCGCTCGTGCACGGCGCGGCGTTCCTCGCCCTCAAGACCGGCGGTGAACTGCGGGAACGTGCCCGTCGGCTGGCCATCCGGCTGCTCCCCGCCGCGCTCGCCCCACTTGTCGCCCTGCTGCTGATCGTGCAGGTCCGCGACGGTGCATTGTGGACAGTCGTGCCGCTCGTGATCGCGCTCGTCGCCGCGGCCATCGCCTGGGTCAGGCTGGTCGCCGACCGCGACGGTCAGGCGTTCGCCGCGCTGGGGGTGACCATCGCGGCGGCCGTCGTGACCATGTTCGGCGCGCTCTACCCGGACGTGCTCCCGTCCACTGTGGACCCAGCGAACTCGTTGACCGTCACGAACGCCGCGTCGAGTCACTACACCCTGGGAGTCATGACCTGGATCGGCGCGTTCGGCGCTCCCGCCGTGCTCGTCTACCAGGGCTGGACGTACTGGGTGTTCCGCAAACGCATCAGCGTCACCCATATCCCACCGGTGCACACCCCATGAGCTTTCCCGGCCGCACCGCCCTTCCCGCCAAAGTGTCCACAATGGACACGGTGCGTCCGGGAAAGGGACCGCTCGGCGCGCTGCCCGCACTTTCCGCGGCCGCGCGCCGGGCGCTTGCCCTCGCCGCATTCCTTGCCCTGCTCAACGCCGCCGCGCTGGTGGCACAAGCCTTCCTGCTCGCGTCGGCCTGCGCGACCATCATCGCCGCCCATCCATTGCCGGCTGCTGAACTGGCCGCGCTCGCCGCCGTGGTACTCGCCCGCGCGCTGATCACGTGGGCGATGCGCGTGGTCGCCGCCCGCGCGGCCGCCGGGGCCAAGGAGGAGCTGCGCGCGAAAACCGTCGACCACGCGCTCGGCCTCGGTCCGGAATGGCTTGCCGAGCGAGGCCCCGCGCAGCTGACTGCCTTGGCCACCAGGGGACTTGACGCGCTCGACGCCTACTTCACCGAGTATCTGCCCGCGCTGGTGACCGCCGCGGTCGTCCCACTGGGTGCCGGTGCGGCGATCCTGTTCGCCGACTGGCCGTCCGCGGTGATCATCGCGCTGACCGTGCCGTTGCTGCCGCTGTTCGCGATCCTCGTCGGCAAGTACACCGCCGCCCGCTCGGCCGCCGCGACCGACGCGTTGCACCGGCTTTCCGGGCAGCTGCTGGAACTTGTGCGGGCACTGCCCGTGCTCGCGGCGTTCCGGCGGGCGGAGGCGCAAGCCGAAACCGTCCGGCTGGTTTCCGAACGGCATCGCCGCGCCACCGTGCGAACCCTCAAAGTCGCGTTCTCGTCGGCGTTCGTGCTGGAACTGGCGGCGACGTTGTCGGTGGCGCTGGTGGCGGTCCTCATCGGCGTCCGGCTCGTCGCGGGTGACCTGCCACTCGCGATCGGCCTCGGCGTCCTGATCCTCGCTCCCGAGTGCTACCAGCCATTGCGCTCGGTCGGCGCGGCTTTCCACGCGAGCGAGGACGGGGTGGAGGCGGTGCGCCGGGTAACTGATGTCCTTGCGCAGCCTGCCATTCCCGGCGGCACGGTGGTCCCCGAGCCAGGCGAGATCCGCGTCGACGGGCTGAAAGTGCTGCGCCGCAACGGTTTCGCGCCGGACGGGGAGTCGTTTGTCGTGCGGCCCGGCGAGATCACGTGGCTGCGCTCGCCGAGCGGCGCCGGGAAATCGACGACCCTCGCGGTGCTGCTGGGATTCGTGCGACCCGCCGGTGGCAGCGTCACCATTTCGGACGTCGAGCTCCGGGATGTCCGGATGCCGCTGTTCCGGCGTGGCGTCGCCTGGGTGCCGCAGTCGCCGGTGTTCACCAGCGAAACGGTGCGCGAGGAGCTCGACAGTGTGCGGCCGGAGTTACTTGCCGAGCTGAACCTCGCGGGCCTGGAGTCCGCGCGCTTGGATCAGCTGTCCCTCGGCCAGCGGCAGCGGGTCGCGGTCGCCAGGGCACTGACGCGCCGTGATGCGTGGCTGCTCCTGCTCGACGAGCCGACCGCCCACCTCGACGCCGACAACGCCGCCCGCGTCATGGCCGCCATCGACGACGCCCGCCGTCGGGGCGCCGCGGTGGTGATCGCCGCCCATCACCGTGCGGACCACACTGCCGAACCGGCGCCGCAACCAGCGGCACCGGTGGCACCAAGAGCTGCCGTCCCGGAGGCGTCTCCATCAGCAACCGTGCATCGCCGGCTCGTCGGAAAGCGCTTTCTCGCCGGCGCGCTCCTCGGGGCGCTCGCACTCGTCGCCGGTCTCGCGTTGACTGCGACCTCCGGCTGGCTGATCGCCAAAGCCGCGCAGCAGCCGCCCATTTTGACCCTCACCGTGGCCGTCGTGGGCGTGCGGGCCTTCGGGCTCGGCCGGGCCGTTCTCCGTTACGCCGAGCGCCTCACCACCCATGACGCGGCGTTCCGGATCGCCGGACGGTTGCGTGTCGATCTGTGGAACACCTTGGTACGCCTGGGACCCGCGCACAGCCTCCGGCACGGCGAAAGTCAGCGACGGCTCGTCACCGACGTCGACACTGTCCGCGACCTGTTGCCCCGCGTGTTCACCCCGCCACTCGTCGCCGCCATCGTGCTGGTCTGCGCGATCATCGTGCAGACGATCCTCTTGCCGGCAGCGGGAATCGTGCTCGCGGTCGCTGTGCTGCTCGGGGCCGTGGCGGGACCACTGCTCGCCCTGCGGCTCGAACGCCGCGCGACCTCCGCGCTCGCGGACGGCCGCCGCGCCGTGCACGCCAAGGTGCTTGACCTGTTCGAAACCGCCGCCGAGCTGCTGGCCTTCGACCGCTACCGCACCCGCCGCGCCGAGCTCGCCGCACTTGACACCGAACTCGTCGCCAAGGCGCGGCGGCAGGCGTTCGGCGCCGGTGCCGCCGACGGTTTCATCGTCCTGCTCACCGGGCTGGCCGCCGTCGCCGGCACCTGGCTCGCGGCCGGCCGCCTCGACGCCGCGCTCGTGCCCGTCGTCGCACTGGTTCCGCTCGCACTCGCGGAGGTCCTCGCCATGCTGCCGCCCGTCGTCCAGCAATGGGACACGCTGCGTGGCGCCCGCGCGCGGTTGGACATCGAGCCGCCGCCGGTCGCGCAACCCGAACGTGGCGAACACGTCGTGTTGCGTGGCGATATCGCGTGGCCCCAAGGGGAACCGGTCCTGCGCGACGTCGATCTGGAGATACCCGACGGCACGCAGGTGGCGGTGGTCGGCGAATCGGGCGCGGGGAAATCCACGCTGCTGGCCGCGCTCCTGGGTTTCCTCACGCCGCAGCACGCGATCGTCCCCGCCGAGATCGCTTGGGCACCCCAGGACCCGCAACTGGTGTCGACGACCGTCGCGGAAAACCTCCGGCTCGCCGACCCGCACGCGACCGACGCGCAACTCACCGAAGCCTTGCGCCTCGTCTGTCTCGACCTGCCACTCGACACCATGCTCACCAGCGCGGGCAGCGGTCTGTCCGGTGGTCAGGCACAACGCCTCGCGCTCGCGCGCGCCCTGGTTGCGGCGCCGAAATCGAGGCTGGTGCTCCTCGACGAGATCACTGCTCACATCGATGAGCAGACGTCGAGAGCGCTGCTCTCGAATCTTCGCACCGCACTCGCCGGACACACCGTCGTCCGGGTGACGCACCAACCGGACGAAGCGGCCGAGGCCGACGTGGTGCTGGAGGTCCGCGACGGTCGCGTCCACACCCGGGTTCCGGAAGGCGTCTACTCTTGACATTGCTCATGGAACCGACCCTTGCCGCACACGCACTGTCCGCGGCCACCGACATCACCACCGCCGCGCTGTCCGGCGACGAGCCCGACGCGGTGCTGGCTTCGGTTGTGCGCAAGGCCATCGAGTTCGCGAAGGCCGACCTCGGCCTGGTCATGGTGCACACGGAGGACGGCCGGGTGTCCGTCGAAGCCGGGGCCGGCTCGGACACCACGGACGTGCGCGGCCTGTTGCTGCCCGCCGAATCCGCCGCCGGCCAGGTCGCGCGCGGCGGCGAGACGGTGGTGGCCGACGACTTCACCGTCGACCCGCGGACCGCTCCGCATGTGCCGGACGAGCTGCGGGGCTACGGTCCGTTCGCGGCCGTGCCCTTCGGCGCCGGCGGCCGGGTGCTGGGGGCGCTGGTCGTGTACCGGCGCCACGGCGCCGAAACCTTCTCGCCGGGCACGGTCGAGATGCTGAGCGCGTTCGCCGCACAGGTCGGCGTGGTGCTCGCGCTGGCGGAGGGCGCGAACGCGCGGCACCGTGTCACGCTGTACGAGGAACGCGAACGCATCGCCCGCGAGCTGCACGACGTGATCGTGCAGCGGTTGTACGCGGCGGGAATGCAACTCGACCGGGTGCGGCGGCGGATGCGCAAACGGTTCGCCGGCACCGACGCGACGCGGCTCGGTGAGGCGATCGACCAACTGGACCAGACCATTCAGGAAATCCGCGCCACCGTGCACAGCCTGCGCTCGCCCGCGCCGGAGGCGGAGCCGAAAACGGACCTCGCCGAGTCCGCCCGCGGCGAGGTCCGCATCGCCGAAGAGCTGCTGGGTTTCCCGCCGACGCTCGAACTTTCCGGCGAGTTCGCCGACATCCCCACCGAGCGCGCCGACCACATCAGGGCCGCGTTGCGCGAAGCACTGTCCAATGTGGTCCGTCACTCCGGTGCCAGCGAGACGCGGGTGACCCTGCACCGCGACGCGCGTGAAGTGCGGCTTCGGGTGCGGGACAACGGCGCCGGGGTGCCCAAGGATGTCGCCACGCGTGGCCTGCGTCATCTCGCCGAGCGCGCGAAGAGCGCGGGCGGGAAGTTCTACCTCAACTCCTCGCCGAGCCTCGGGACGCTCGTCGCGTTCGATTTGCCGTTGGACCCGGACAAGCGCGCCAACTGAGCACGAGCGGCCTCGGCGACGTCCGCCGGCACGCCGAGCTCACCCAGCATGTCCGCCGCCGCGGCCATCTCCGTGGTGCGGCGCTTCGCATGTTGGTACGACCCGGTGACCAATCTGTCCACTGTGGACGAGTCTGCGGCGGTGAGTTCGCGCACGATCACGTCCCGAAGCCAGTCCTCGCAGCCCGCGGCACGTGCCGCCAGCAGTGCCTCCACCACTGCGGCCGACATGCCCTTGAAAAACACGCTGCGCAGCAGTTTCCGTTCCGCGGCCAGGCCCGCTTCGCCCGGCATCACCTCGACCGACGCACCCAGCGACCGCAGCAGGGTGGCCGTGGCTTCGGCCGCCGGGCCGCTGGCGAGCATCGGCACGCGCAGGCCCTTTCCCGGCACCGGCGCCATGATCGCGATATCGGTGAACGGCACCTCGCCCGCGATGGACGCCAGTTCCCGTTTGAGGCCGGGCGAAGCGGTGTTGAGGTCCGCCCAGATGCCGGTGGTCTTCGGCAGCCCGGCGCGCAACGCGTCGACGGCGGCGGTCGCGCTGTTCACACTCAGCACCAGATCGGCACCCGCGGCAGCGTCCACTTCGGACGGTGTGTCGACGATCCCGCCGGTCGCCGGTACCGCCGGGTCATAACCGTGGACGATGGCACCGGCGGCGACCAGGTCGCGGGCGATCGCGCCCCCCGCTTCGCCGAGGCCGAGCACCGCGATCGTCGGTCGGGTTCCGGACATTGCAGACTCCTCCTACCGCAGGGATTACGATCGAGTAGACGACGTCGGAAACAAAAATGTCAATAATCTGGGCTGAGGTGTGGGCGCGAGTTGAGCGTTGGAAGTGCGCGAGTTGAGCGTTGCGTGCGACGGGAACGCGCAACTCGCGCAGCGGGAAAGCTCAACTCGCGCTTACTCAAGCCCTGGTCGAGGGAGGCGGGAAGTGACGGAAGTCCAGGTCGAGCAGCCGGTTGTGGTCGCGATTCGCGAGGCGATCGTGCGCGGCGAGTTCGTGCCCAACCAGCGGCTGGTCGAAGCCGATCTGTGCGAGCAGTTCGCGGCGAGCCGGGCGAATGTGCGGGCAGCGCTCATCGAACTCGCCAACGAGGGGCTCATCGAGCGGGTGCAGAACCGCGGCGCGCGAGTGCGGGCGGTCTCGATCGAGGAGGCCGTCGAAATCTCCGAAGTGCGGATGATGCTGGAAGCGCTGTGCGCGGCGAAGGCTGCCGAGCGAGTTACCGCGGGCGAGATCGCCGAGTTGCGGCAGCTGGGCAAGGACATGCGCAAGGCCGTGACCGAGGGTGATGTCGTCGGCTATTCGCAGCTCAACCAGCGGTTGCACCGGCGCGTGCGGGAAATCGGCGGGCAGCGCACCGCAGCGCAGGTGCTCGAGCGGCTGCGCGGGCAAAGCGTGCGCCACCAGTTCCGGCTTGCGATGCGACCGGGGCGGCCTTCGGTCTCGCTGCCCGAACATCTCGCGATCATCGAGAGCATCTGCGCGCACGACGCGGAACGCGCGCGGGACGCGATGCGGGTCCACCTGGAGAGCGTGATCAAGGCACTCCGCGAGACGGATGCCGTCGCCACCCCCTGACGTCTGTCGCCAAGATCGTTAACAACTTTAGTTGGGATTGGCGCAAAGGAGCGACATGACCGACCACCCGCAGCCTTCCGAACACGCTCGCGAACTTGTCCGCGGCGCCTATGACGTGCACATTCACGTCGCGCCCGACGTGATGAAACGGCGGATCGACGATCTCACCCTGGCCGGGCGCTTCGCGGCCGTGGGGATGGCGGGGTTCGTGCTCAAATCGCACTACGCCCCGACCGCCGAGCGGGCGGAGGTGGTCCGGCGCGCGCATCCGGGCATTGACGCGCTCGGCGCGATCACCCTCAACGCCTCCGTCGGCGGCCTCAACCCGGTCGCCGTCGAGATCGCCGGCCGCGCGGGTGCGAAATTCGTCTGGCTGCCCACAGTGGACAGTGCGAACCAGCGGCAGTACCAGGCCGAAGCACCCGAGGGCGCCAAACCGCCGATGTGGGCGCAGCTGCAGGCGGATCTCGCCGCGGCCGGTATGGCCGCCGATGCGGTCGAGGTGCTCGACGGCGATGGCAAGGTGCTGGAGCGGACCCGTCAGGTGCTCCGGCTGATCGCGAAACACGACATGACGCTGGCGACCGGGCATCTGCACCAGAACGAGTCGGCCGCGGTGATCGACGCCGCGCTCGACGAGGGCGTGCGGCGGATGGTCGTCACCCATCCCGAGTTCACCTCCCAACGGATCGGTGTCGAACGGCAGAAAGCGCTTGCTGAAAAGGGCGTGTTGCTGGAACGGTGCTTCACCACGCCGTACACGGGCAAGGTCACCTGGGAGGTCTGGCTCGGCAATATCCGTGCGGTCGGCCCACGGCACTCGGTGATCTCCAGCGATCTGGGCCAGCCATTCAACCCGCCGGTCGAGGACGGTCTCGCGTTGTGTGCGGATCGCTTGCTGGACAACGGTTTCTCTGACGAGGAGATCCGGCTGATGACCGTCCACAACAGCCGGATGCTGGCCGGCGCCAAGCCGCTGGACGACGCGCCGGAGTGGTTGCGGTGAACGCCGTGCTGGCCGCCGACGCCGTCACGAAACAGTTCGCCAAGGGGGACACCGCGACCGTGGCGTTGCGCGAATTCTCCGTGACGGTGGAGGAAGGCGGTTCGTCACGCTGCTCAACATGCTCACCCGGCCGACCACCGGCGAGATCCGTTACCGCGGCCGGCGGCTCGGCGGGCCCGACACGAATATCGGCTACCTTACCCAGCACGACACGGTCATGCCATGGCGCGACGTGCGGCGCAATATCGAGATGCCACTGGAAATCCGTGGCGTGCCGGCGAAACGTCGCAGGCCCGTCGCCGAGGACCTGATCCGGCGGGTCGGCCTCGACGGATTCGAAAAGCATTACCCGCGCGAGCTTTCCGGTGGGATGCGCCGCAGGGCGAGCCCCGCCAGGATGCTCGCCGGCGACCCGGAAACGTGGCTGATGGACGAGCCGTTCGACGCGCAGTTGCGCCGGGAACTGCAGGAAGAACTGTTGCGGTTGTGGCAGGGCAGCGGGCAGACGGTCGGGTTCGTCACGCACGACATCGAAGAGGCGTTGCTACTCGGAGCCGGTCATTGTCCCGATCGGGTGCGGGTGTCCCGCAAGACACTGGAGGGACGATGACCCTCACCGCAACCGGTCCCGTGCGGGTCGGTCTCGACCGGACCTGGTGGCGGCGGCACGGCGGCTCGACGGTCGTGTGGTCGCTGCGGATCGGCCTGCCGGCGCTGATTCTCGTGCTGTGGCAAGTCTCCGCCGACCACTGGATCGACAGTACGTTCACCACCAAACCGACCGATATCGTGCGGCGCCTCGGGGAATGGAGTGGCGACGGTACATTGTGGACGAATACCTGGATCACCGTGCAGGAGATCGTCTACGGCTTCCTGATCGGCGCGGCGGCCGGTGCGCTCGCGGGTTTCGTGCCGGCGTCGCTGAATCTTCTCTATCGCGTGCTCGACCCGTTCGTGATGGGCGCTGTACTCGATCCCGAAGGTCGCGCTCGCGCCGCTGTTCATCGTGTGGTTCGGCATCGGTATGCACATGAAGGTACTGCTGGCCGCGGTGACCGTGTTCTTCCTGGTGTTCCTCAACACCGCGGCCGGGGTGCGTGAGGTGGACCGCGGGCTGATCGACGCCGTGCGGCTGATGGGCGGCAACCGCCGTGACCTCGCCACCCGTGTCGTGCTGCCCGCGTCGATGACCGGGTTGCTGACCGGGCTCAAAGTGTCCATTCCGTACGCACTGATCGGCGCGGTGATCGGGGAACTCGTGGCGTGCAACCGCGGGCTCGGTTACCTGATCAACGACTCGGCGTGCCAGTTCGACACCGTGGGGGTGTTCGCGACGCTGGTCGTGCTGAGCGTCATCGCGGGCGTGCTCAACGTGTTCGTCGGCCTGATCGGGTGGCGGGTCAACCGGTGGAAGCCGCTCGATGATTGACCGCCGGACCATCCTGAAAGCGCTTACCGCAGTGCCGTTACTGGGCGCCGCGGGGTGCGCGACCCGCCAGTCCACCACCCCGACCGGCGTGCTCAACATCGGCCAGATCAGCGATTCGGTCGCGTTCCTCCCGTTGTACATCGTCGAAAAACAGGGCTATTCAAGGCGGAAGGGCTGACCCTCCGCGAACGGCCCCGGCTGGGGACCGGTGCGAAGGTCGCCGCGGCGCTCAAGTCCGGCAGTATCGACCTCGGCGCCGGCGTCATCACGAACGCGTTCAACCTCGCCAAGATCGACGACGGCACGCGGATCGTGACTCGAAAAGATCCAGGCGCTGGTGGGAAAGAAGATCGGGATCACCGGTCCCGGCAGCGGCACCGAAGCGCTCGTGGACTACTTGTTCGGCAGCATCGGCTGCAACGCCGCCACCGACTCGACGCTGGTGAACCTCGGCAGCGCGACGACGTCCGCGATCGGGGCGCTGAAGAAGCCGCTCGACGCGGTGGTGCCGATCCTGCGGCAGGAGGTGTCGCCGACACCCGAGGTGCAGCGCGCTTCCTACGACACGGCGCGGAAGTTCCATTTGGACAGTGGGCTCGTCCGCAAGGCGCCGACCTATGAAAATGTTCTGTACGGGCAGAATGCTGTTATGCGTTGACACCTTCGACGGTCTGCAGGACTGTCCCGAGTAGACCGGCGAGGGTCGATCGTTCCGGCTCGGACAGGTTGTCCAGTGCGGCGCGTTCGGATTCGAGTTGACGGGGCAGCAGTTCGTCGATCAGCGTCAGCCCCTTGTCGGTCAGGCGCACATGCACCACGCGCCGGTCGCGTTCACTGGTGGCGCGCGACACCAGGCCCATGCGTGCCAACCGGTCGAGCCGTTTGGTGATGGCCGCCCCTGAGGACAGCATTTCCCGGCTGAGCTGGCCCGGGTTCAGCACCGCGTTGCGGCGCAACGCACACAGCACGTCGAACTCGGCTTTCGTCAGTTCGTGGCCGGCCAGCAGGTCGTCGGTTTCGCGGCGGATCAAGGAGGCGAGCCGCAGCACGCGCCCGATGACGACCATCCCGGAGGTGTCGAGTTCGGGGCGCACCTCCTCCCACTGCCGCTGCGCTCTGTCGATGAGGTCACTCATCGCGATGCTCCTTCGCCCGCAAATATTTTCATTTATGAATTAATCTCCGATGGCTGCTGACCGGGGCGAACATAGTCCCGTCGCAGTGGGTGGTCGCAACGCGTACGGCCTGTGGTGATGCGAAGCGAAAGTAAGCGCTTACTTCTCGCGCCGCGCGACCCAGGCGGCGGCCTGGGTACGGCGCTGCATGCCGAGCTTCGCGAGCACCGATGTCACGTAGTTCTTGACCGTCTTCTCCGCCAGGAACAACCGTTCCGCGATTTCCCGGTTGGACAGTCCGTCACCGATCAGTTGCAGCACACTGCGTTCGCGTTCGGTCAGCTGCTCGTACTCGTCGTGCCGCGGATGGCGCAGCTTGTCGAGCACGCGCGCGGTGGTCAGCGGGTCGAGCAGCGAACGCCCGGCGGCGACCTCACGGACGGCGTTGACCACGTCCTGCCCGCGGACCTGTTTGAGCAAGTAGCCCGACGCCCCGGCCATGATCGCGCCCACCATGGCCTCCTCGTCGTCGAACGCGGTCAGCACCAGGCACTGTGGCGGGTTCGGCTTGGACCGCAGCTCGCGGCAGAGCATCACCCCGTCGCCGTCACCCAGACGGACGTCCACCACCGCGACATCGGGTTCGAGATGCATCGCGACGGCGAGGGCCTCGTCGACGCTGCCGGCCTCGGCGACGACCTCGATGTCCGGCTCGTCGCTGAGCAGCTCCCGCAGGCCACGCCGGACCACCTCGTGGTCGTCGACGAGCAGCACCTCGATGGCCATGCCTTTCAGGCTAGCTGGACCCGTATGACCCGTGTGAGGTGCGCATCCTCCGATCGAGCGCGCGGAACGCATGCGGTATCACTGTGTGTATGTCGGCGATCCCCGAGCTCCAGCAACGGCAGATCCATCGTTGGTGTGAACGGCGTGTTCCGGCAGACAAGCGGATCGTGTCCCGATGGCGTGGACGCATGGTGACGCTCGTCGAGAAGGGCCAGGACTGGTCCGGCGACACGTCCGAAGAGCGCGCGTTCGCCCAGCTCCGCTATGGCGTGGACGGCATGTGGACCCTCTACTACTGGTCCGAGGAGCTCGGCCGCTGGCGCAAGTATCCGCAGAGCGTCCGGGAGAACTCGCCAGTACCACTGCTGGCCGATATCGACCGCGGTGCCGCTGACGGGTACTTCTTCACCCTGCAAACCTGACTTACCGTGTCCGTAACCAGCGAAATAGGCGCTGGTGGGTGACGGTGTCACGCCTTCGGGTCAGGCAGGATAGGCGCGTGAACTCGGTCCCCGATCTGCGCGCGTACCTGCGCTCGCTGGATGCCGAGACGCTGGCCGAGTTGCTCTATGCCGAAGCCGAACATGACCGCAGGCTGCGCGAGGAGCTGGAGCAGCGCGCGGGCGCCGCGAGCAAAGCAAGCCCGGCGCTTGACGTGCTGGAGCGGCTCCTCGCAACCGGCACGCAAGCCGATCTCACCCCGCTCGCCCGCCGTACGCTCGAAGGACTTGACGGCGCGACCGCGGCCGAGCGGCGCCGGGCGATGGCCCTGTACGCCCGCGCGTGCGCGGTGCACCCGCCCGAGCCGGAGCCGCTCGCCGACTGGCTTCTCGGCACCGCCTTCCATCGACCGGACTGGCCGGAGGTCGAGGTCGCCGATTTCGCGGAAGCGCTCGGTGCGCCGGGACTCGCCCGGATGAAGTCCATTGTGGACGGTGTGCTGGCCGGAAGGCCGGGGCCACGGCGCGATATCGCACGCCGGCTCGCCGAACAGCTGGCCGAGGTCACCGGCGACGTCGACACGCTGCTGGCGATCCTCACCGCGAAACCGCCGACACGCGAGGTCGACTTGCGGATCATCCGGGTGCTGCGATCGGCGGGGCGCCACGGGGAGGCGATCGCGTACGCGGCCAAAACGATGATGCAGCGCGAACGCCCGCGCGGCGGTGCGCTCGCCTTACGCCGCGCGGAGTTCCGGCGCAATCCCTGTCCCGCCAGCTATTCCGCGCTGCGGGAGCTGGCCGGAGAACGCTGGCCGGAGGAGCGCGCCGCGGCACTGGACCTGATCGTCGCGGGCAAACCCGCCGAAGCGATCGCGGCGTACCGGCTGTACGTCGAAGAGCTGATCGAGCAGAAAGACCCGGTGTGCTACCGGGAAGCGGCCCGTGCCCTCAAGGACCTTCGCGGCCTGCACCGGCGCGCGGACAGCGCGGACGAGTTCACGCACTATCTCACCGACCTGCTGGACACGCACAAACGCAAAACCCGGCTGTTGATCGAAGTTCGCAATGCCCGCATCGCGATCCCCAAGACCAGGGCTGCCACGATGAGCGCGTGAGTCCCGTAAGCCGCGGTCGCAAAACCAAGAAGAAGCCCGCACCGCTGGATGCCCAATTGCGTGCTGGTTTCGAAGAAGCCCTCGATGCGTTCGAAGACGTCGTGGCCTCGGACGATCCGCTCGATGTCGAACTGCTCACGTCGGAGATCCTCGGCAGTTTCTGGCCCGGCGAAGGCGCGGTGCGCGAGGTCGGATTCCCGCTCGTCGGGTACGCCGCGTCCCGGCAGACTCCGGCCGCGTTCGGGCTGCTCAGGGCGCTGGCGGCGCTCAGCCCCGCCGCGGAGCTGCGTGACCGCGCGGAAGCCGCCGCCGAGCGGCTGGCCACCCTGGGGATGCGCGAACCGCGATGGGGGCAAGCCCTGCGCGAGGTCACCGTGACCGAATGCTGGCAGCAGGCCGACATCTTCGGCGACGACGTGTTCTTGCTTTTCCTGTGCGAGCGCGACGGGCGCGAGCACGGGCTGGTCGCGGAGACCGACCGGTTCGGCGGCGTCCGTGAGATCTACCTGACCGTGCAGCACGACGAGATCCTCGCCGAGTTGTACGAGCACGATGACGAACTCCTGACCACCGAACGCGTGCCACTGCCGAAGGCCAGGCGGCTGCTCGAGGACGCGATCGCGCTCAACGACCGTTTTCCGGGCGAGGATGACCTGCTTCTCGACGCCAGGGCGTATGTGCTGGCCCGGCTGGATGCCATGCCGGCGGCGGCGCCGTGGCCCGAGCCGAAGGTTTACGACGAAGGCGTGGTGGCGGAGTTCCTTTCGGCAGAACCGGATGCGGACGAGGAATTCGCGCGCGCGTTCGCGGAGTTCGGCGCGGACATCGACGAGATCGACCCGCTACGAGTCAGCCCCGCGAAGTTCGAGCTCTTCTTCGACGACCTCTTCGGGGAATACGAGCTCGATCCTGAGTCGGTGGATGCGTTGCGGGTGACCAGCCTTGCCTTCGCGGGCTGGCAGGGGCGGCGCGACGGCCTGCCGGAACCGGCGATCGAACACCTGCGGCGTGACATCGAAGAGATGCTCGCCGAATTCAGCGAGGACGAGATTCCCGCGGACCTGCCGGGATAGGCCAAGATGTGCGCGTGACCGATCTCCACGGCTATCTCCGTTCGCTTGATGCCGAGACACTGGCCGAGCTCCTGCTCGAACAAGCCGAGCGTGACCCCGAGCTGCATGCCCGGTTGCGGCTGCGCGCGGGCAGCGGAGCGGAGCCGGCCGACCTGCTGGAGCGGCAGGCGGCCTCGGGTGAGTCCACGAAGATCGTCGCCGTGCTCGACACGCTGGGGCGCCTGCTCGATGCCGGTACCCAAGCCGACCTGGCCCCGCTCGCACGCCGCACGGTGGACCGGATTGTCAAGGTACAGCAGGAAGATCCGGACATTCTGCGCCGCTCGGTGGCGCTGTACGCGAGGGCCTGCGCTGCCCGGCCGCCCGCCGACCTTCCGGACTGGATCGCGGACACCGCGCTCGGCCACGGCGTGGACGTCGACCTCGAACTGTTCGCGAAACCACTGGGGGACAACGGACTCGCGAAGCTCAAGTCCATTGTGGACAAAAAATCCGGCCGGGCGACGGAGAAGCTCGCGGAGCAGCTGGCCGAACTGTCCGGCGATGTCAACGCGTTGCTGGAAATCCTTGCCCGCCAGCCAGACCGGCTCGAGGTGCGGTTGAAGGTCGTGCGGGTGCTGCGGGAAGCGGGCCGCACCGCGGAGGCCGTCGCGTACGCGGCCCGCGTGCGCAACGGAGCCGCGCCGGAAGAGAAGGAGTCCGACCAACGCGTACGCGCGCTGCTCGCCGATGGCAGGACCGAGGAGGCCTGGGCCGCCGCCCGGCAGTGCTCGCTGGAGGTTCTGGTCGAGGTCGCCGAGCTGCGGGAACAGGACCACCCGGCCGAGGTGCTGGACGTCTACAAGCGACATGTCGACCACCTGATCGAGCAGAAGGACGCCGTGCATTACGAGCTCGCGGCGAAACGGCTGCGCAAGATCCGCCAGCTGTACCGCAGGGCGGGTATTCCGGCGGAATTCACCCCCTATCTCGCCGAGCTGGTCACGGTGCACAAGCGCAAGGCACGGCTCATCGCGGAAATCCGGCAGGCACGGATCGCACTGCCGAAGGGGTGAAGATGATGTCCGCGCCACGCGGTGCGAATATGAATGCATGACCGACCTTCCCCAGCAGGAGTCCAGCGAGGCCCAGAGCGCGAGTGAGCTGCTCGAAGAGGTCCTGCGTGAGTTCGCCGAACTGGACTCGGACGCCGAGCCGCTGCGGGTCGAGCTCGTCACCTCCGAGATCCTCGGCGAATGGTGGGAGGCGGGTGACGACCTCGCCGCCGAGCTGATCGAGTTCGCCGCCACCGCGCCCGAGCCCGAGCGGCTCGTCGCACCACTGGCCGCGCTGCGGACGCTCGCGATCAGCGACGAGCAGCGGCAGGCCGCCGGCCTCGCGCTGGACAAACTGGGCCTCGGCGAGCCGGCCTGGGCCGCCGCGCTCAACCAGGTCGGCGTCGGCGAGTGCTGGCGGACCGCCGATGTCTACGGCGACGAGAGCTCCGTGTTGTGCGTGTTCGGCGAGGGCGACGCGGCCCACGGGCTGCTCGTGTCGATCGGCTACGGGGTGTACGGCGGCTGGGCGGACGAAGCCGTGATCGTCGAGTCACCCGCCGACGTCGTCGCGGACATGCGCACCCAGGCCGCCGAAAGCGACGGCCTGGTCACCTGCCAGCAGATCACCCCCGGCCGGGCACACCAGCTGCTCGCCGACGCGTTCGCCGGCACTGAACAGCAGAACGAACCCGAGGTCACCGACGACTACGTGCGCTTCCGTGCGCTCTCGATGGCGCGCACCCGCGCGCTGCCGGAGCCGGAGCCCGCGGACCCGCCGAAGCTGCTGTCCACCGAGGACGAGGCCGAGGCCATCGACGAGTTCTTCCGCGCGTCAGCAAGCCTGGAGGACACCGAGGCCGCCCGCGTCTGCGCGCTGCGGCTCATCGAGTTCGGCGTCGAGCACGACCCGCGCAATCCGCTGCGCGTCGGCCCCGACAAGCTGGCGGCCTTCGTCGATTTCGTCGACGACGGCGAGATCGAGCTGACCGACGAGCAGGACGAGGCGCTGGAGAAGGTGCTCCCGGCGTGGGCCAGATGGGGCGCCTGGCGCGAGGGCCTGCCAGAGGCTGCCGTCGAACCGCTGCTCGAAGCGGTCGAGGACCGGCTTTACGAGCGGGCGATGGAGACCACAGAGTCCACAATGGACGTATATCTGGAGGGGTTCGACGACCTCGATGAGGTCGAGGTCGTCGCGCTGCTCGAACGCCGCCAGTTCGCGATCCCCTCGGTCTACACCGAGATCGCCGGCGAGGAGGTCGAGCTCGACCCGTCCGACCCGGAACAGCGCCGGCTGCTGGTCATCGGCGAACACCCGGATTTCCAGGCTTCGCTCGCCGAGGACGACCTTGACGAGGAGTCCTTCCTGTGGGTCGCGGCCCACACGACCGTGGTGGACCAGCTGTGGGACGACGAGCCGGTTGAGGTGTGGCAGGCGGCCCAGCGGCTGCTCGCGCGAGGACTCGACCGCGGCGAGGTGCTCGACCGGCTCGCCGGTGCGCTCGAACAACAGCTGGAAACCGGTGAGAGCGACGAACTCGAGTTCGACCTCGACGACTACCTGCGGGCCCTCGACGAGCTGAGCTGAGGCGGCTCAGAACAGGGAGGTCCCCGTGCTTTCGGTGGCCTTCTGACGGCGGTCGGCGAGTGCGTCGTCGACCTGGACGGCGAACGCTCCCACCGCCATCGCCAGCAGCACCACGATGCCCAGTACCGCTCCGATCCAGGTGAACACGATCGTGACCATGGTGGGCCTCCTCCCTGCTCAGCGTGCATTTCCTGCTGAGTCCAGGGTGCGGGTAAGCCAGATGTGTCCGGTATCGGCCAACCGGTTAGTGAGCAGGTGACGAGTTCAGCCGATCGGCCGGTTGACCGCCTACAGCTTGCGCAGGCGCACGCGATTGATGGAGTGGTCTGCGTCCTTACGGAGGACAAGCGTGGCACGCGGGCGAGTGGGGCGGATGTTTTCGACCAGGTTCGGTTCGTTGATGGTGCGCCACAGATGCCGGGCTTCGGTGCGGGCCTCGCCGTCGGGCAGGCCCGCGTAGTGGTGGAAGTGCGAGGCCGGGTCCGCGAACGCCGTCTGGCGCAGCTTGAGGAACCGCTCGACGTACCAGCGCTCGATGTCCTCGGTGTGCGCGTCGACGTAGATGGAGAAGTCGAACAGATCCGACACCATCAGGCGGGGACCCGGCTGGAGCACGTTGAGGCCCTCGATGATGAGGATGTCCGGCTGCCGCACGACCTGCTCCTCGCCCGGCACGATGTCGTACGCCAGATGCGAGTAGACGGGCGCGCTGACCTCGTCGGCGCCGGACTTCACCTCCGCCACGAACCGCAGCAGCGCGCGCCGGTCGTAACTTTCCGGGAAACCCTTGCGGTGCATGATGCCGCGCCGCGTCAGCTCCGCCGCCGGGTGCAGGAAACCGTCAGTGGTGACGAGGTCGACGCGGGGATGATCGGGCCAGCGGGCGAGCAGGGTGCGCAGCAGGCGCGCGGTGGTCGACTTGCCGACCGCGACGCTGCCGGCGATGCCGATCACGAACGGCACCTTGGTGCCGCGGGAATCTTCACCCAGGAAGGTCGTGGTCGCCTCGTACAGCCGTTGTCGCGCCGCGACCTGCAGGTTGATGAGCCGGGACAGCGGCAGGTACACCTCGGCGACCTCGGTCAGATCGACCTGCTCGCCGAGCCCCCGCAACCGCAGCAGCTCTTCGGCGGTCAGCGGTACGGGAGTGTTCCTCCGCAGCTCGCGCCATTGCTCCCGGTGTAGTTCGACGTACGGGCTGAGCTCGCGAACTCGTGACATTCCCTCACTCCTCGCCCGCCGGTGGGCTCGCGTGACACTCCTCTTACGGTAGGCCGTACCGGGAAAAAACGATCTGTGAGTTACTGCACGCGCCCGAAAACTTCGGTCCATGCCGCCGCGACCTGACGGGCGCAGGTTTCGGGGCGGACGCCGCCGACACCGGTGCCGAGGCCGGGCATCGCGATCGTGTCGACGACGGTGCGCACTCCCGCGCCGTGCTCGATCCGGCCGTCGCGCCAGCACAGGAACACCGCGCGCGCCGCCAGGTACGGATTCACCGTGTCCTCCGGCAGCCGCTCGCCCGGCTCGCGCATCGTGGGGGAGCTGATCAGCCACGCCGGCGAGGCCTCACCGGTGGGCACGATCACCGACTCGCCGATCGGGAGTTCACCGCCGTGGTAGGCGAGGATCGCGCTGCGCACATTCTGTTCGACCTCGGGAAAGGCGCGGGCGTAGATCGCGTCGATCCCGCCGCGCATCCAGCCGTAGGAGTTGGCCGGGCTGACCACGGCCTGGGCCGCGACGTCGAGCACGGAACCGTGATGAACCCGCACGGCACCCGCGATCCGCTCCGCGACCGACTGCCACGCGCGGACCAACGGCTCATCAAGGGCGCACAACACCAAGGACGGGGTGGGAGGGGAGACGTGATCGTGGGAGCCCCGGCGGGTGGCGTGCGTGCCCGAATCGGCGGTCACAGGTACACCATGCCAAAAAAAGCGACCCGGCGTAACTATGCGATCTTCGCGGCGCCCGAACAGGGCGCGCTTCGCGCCGCTAACCTGACGCAGTGGCAAGGATCGCATACTTCGGCCCCGAGGGAACATTCACGGAACAAGCCGCCCGGTCGCTCACCGGCGCGGGGGATGAGCTCGTTCCGTTCGAGACCATCCAGCTGGCGCTCGCCGCGGTGCGCAAGGGCGAGACCGAGGGTGCGTGCGTGCCCGTCGAGAACTCCGTCGAAGGCGTCGTCCCGGCCACCCTGGACGGGCTCGCCGAGCAGGAACCGCTGATCGCGTTCGCGGAAGCGTTGCTGCCGGTGCATTTCAGCGTGCTGACCCGGCCCGGCACCACCGAGATCCGCACCATCGCGAGCCATCCGCACGCGCTGGCGCAGGTGCGGCTGTGGGTCGAGGCGAACCTGCCCGGCGCGAAGCCGGTCGCGACGTCGTCCACGGCCGCGGCCGCGGTGGCGGTGCAAGCCGGCGAGTTCGACGCGGCGGTGACCGCCCCGGTCGCGGTCCAGCACTACCCGCTGGAGGTCCGCGCCACCGAGGTCGCCGATGTTCGCGACGCCCGCACGCGGTTCCTGCTGGTCCGCCGGCCGCATGGTCCGCTGCCGGAACCCACGGGCGCCGACCGCACGTCCATCGTCGCGGCCGCGGCGAACCGGACCGGCGCGCTCGCCGAACTGCTGACCGAACTGGCCGGCCGTGGCATCAACCTGACAAGGCTCGACGCCCGCCCGGCGCGAACCTATGGCGAGTACCGGTTCTTCATCGACTTCGAAGGGCATGTCGCCGAGCCGCGCATCGGGGACGTGCTCGCCGCGCTGCGGCGCCGCTGCCGCGATGTCCGTTTCCTCGGCTCACACCCGCGGGCGGATGGGGTCCGCGCGACGATCGAGCCGTCCGCCGGCAACGCGGATTTCGTGGATGCGGCGGACTGGGTCGCGGCGGTGCGCAGGGGAGAGCAGGCGTGAAGCTGTACCTCGTCCGGCATGCGCAGAGCACCGCGAACGTGCGGAAGATCCTGAACACCGCGCTGCCCGGCCCGTCGCTCACCGAGCTGGGACAACAGCAGGCGCAAACGCTTGCGGAACGGTTGTCCGCGGAGCCGATCGTGGCTGTCTACGCCTCGCGTGCGACTCGTGCGCAGCAGACCGCCGCGGCGCTCGCGGGTGCGTTGACGCTCGAAGTGCAGGTCATCGACGGGGTGCACGAGGTCGGGGCGGGTGATCTCGAGGACCGCGGTGACGTCGAGGCGCTCCGGGCCTACGCCGCCACGTTCAGCGCCTGGCTGCGCGGGGACCTCGGCGTGGCGATGCCGGGCGGCGAGCGTGGCGACCACGTGCGTGCCCGGTACCTCGGTGCCGTCGCCGACCTGCATGCCAAGCACGAAAAGGATCCGGCGATCGCGCTGGTCAGCCATGGTGGTGCGATGCGGCTGGCGGCCGAATGGCTCTCGGACGATGTCGATCCCGAACTGGCCGATCAGCGGCTCATCCCCAACACCGGCATCGTGGAGCTGGAGTCCGAACCCGGCGGCGGCTGGCGTTGCCTGGCTTGGCCAGGCGCCCAGATCTAACCTGTGGCAAGTTGACAATGTGCGAGGTTGCTCGGTAACCGATTGGCGTGGCTCACACAACCGGCCGCGTGGATCGCACGTCCCCCAAGTAGTGCTCGAGACGCACACAGGGAGGAAACGACAATGGTGCGAACGAGGATCTCTCAGTTGGGACTGGCGGCCGGCGCGGCCGCGGTTGCCTTGACTGTCGTCGGCTGCGGCACCACGAACAACGCCGGACCCGCGGCGCCGACCACCCCGGCATCATCCAGCGCGCCAACGGAAAACCAGGCGCCGACGGACAGCCTGGCACCGGGTAGTTCGGTCGCGGTCGGCACGGAGCCCAGCGCGACGCCCGCCGCCCCGGCGCAGCCCGCCGGGAACGGCCTGTGCAAGGCCGCCGACCTGAAACTCTCGTTCGGCGCAGGCGATTCCGGTGCCGGCACGTCGTACCGGCCCCTGGTTTTCACCAACGTCGGTGACGGCCCGTGCACCATTCAGGGATTCCCTGGCGTTTCCTACGTCGGCGGCGCGGACGGTCACCAAGTGGGCAAGCCCGCGGAGCGGGTCGGTGACAAGGGCGCGCCGATCAAGCTGAACAAGGGTGGCACCGCGTCGGTCGCGATCGGTTTCGTCAACGTGCAGAATTACGACACCGTGACCTGCCAGCCGCAAGCGGTGCGTGGCCTGCGGATCTACCCGCCCCAGGAGACGGCGTCGATGTTCATCGAGCTGCCCGGCACGGGGTGCGCGAACCCGAACATCCCCGGTGACCAGCTGACGGTGAAGACCGCCGTCCAGGGCAGCAACGCGCAGTGACCCTCAGAGGCGGGCGCACAGCTGACGTGCCAACGTCAGATCCCTGCGCCCGCCGGGATCGGCAAAATTGAGGCTGATCGCCATCCGGCTCACACCGCCAAGACGATCGGCGAGTGCCTGGTACACCGGATTCTGCTCGGCTGCCGCGGAGGACAAATCCCTTGCGGCGGTGAGATGTTGAATCACGCCAGGCGCAAGCGACGCCGGCGCGATGAACTCATCCGGCAACGGCCCCGCGCGGTCGAGCGCGCCACATGCGGCCCTGGCATCCGCGGTCGCACCGCTGCCACTGGCGGCGCCTGCCCACAGCAGGCCCATCACCAGCAACCCGATCAGGAACCCGACAACGCCACCGGCGACGAACGGCCGCCGCGAGATGGCCGGTTCGCCCGGTGTCACATCGCTGTCGTCGGTCCGCATGCGACATTCCAGCACCCCCAAGGCGAGGATGAGGAAATTCGCAGCCAGTCCGTTATGAAGGCTCCGGGATGACCAGCCAACTCTTGGGGGCTTCCTTTTTCCCCTTTATCCCCAGCCGAGTTCGTGTAGTTTTTGGTCATCGATGCCGAAGTGGTGGGCTATTTCGTGTACCACGGTGATCAGTACTTCGTCGATTACCTGGTCTTCGGTTTCGCAGATGGCGAGAATTGGCCTGCGGTAGATCGAGATGCGGTCCGGAAGCACGCCGCCGTAGTCGGTGGTTCGTTCGGTCAGTGCAATTCCGTGGTAGAGGCCGAGGATTTCCGGCGCCTCCGCATTCTCCTCTTCGACCAGTACTACCACGTTGTCCATTGCCTTGGCGAATTCGGCCGGCACTTCGTCCAGTGCGTCGGCGACGAGTTCTTCGAAGCGGGCGGCGGACATTTCGACCGGCATTCCTTACCCACCGCCCGGTGGTGGTGGGGCGCCTGGTGCCCCTGGCGCCGGCGCGTCCTGTGCCTGCTGTTTGATGCTGCCGGTCACGGGTGCGAGCCCGCTGTTGTCCGGTAGCTTCGCACCGACCTTGCAGTTGACCAGCGTCGAACCGGCGTCCCAGCTTTCCTGTTCACGCAGATCCCACGTGAGGATCAGTTTCTGTGAATCGAGATCAACCCCGCCGGCATATGATTGGACGTCGTTGTTGCATTCGGTGTCCAGCCAGGCTGCCTGGTCTTTCTGTGCCGGGTAGTCGCCGGGGAAATGCTTCTTCAAGTCAACCGTCGCGACGATCTCGTACGCGTGGGGCTGGGCGCAGTCGATCGGGTTGCCGACCGTCTTGTCCGCGAGTGCCAGACAGGTCCCCGGGTCCCACACCGCCGCCTGCGACTGGTTCGCCGCATTGCCGGTCACCGGTTGCAGCGCGCCACCAGGCGCCGCCCACTGCAGCACGCATCGCATGTCCCGATCGCCCTCGGCCCACTCGTCGGCGCCGGGCCGCAGCGCGCTCACGGTGAACTTCCCGAACGGGTCGAGCTGCTTGCCCAGATAATGTTGCGCGCCATCACTGCACCGCGCCATCGCCAGGTCACGCCACTCGTCGACCGAGGGCGCGGGCGCACCTGGCCGGAATTTGTCGGCGATGCTGATCACGCCGGTCACCTCGTACAGGTGTGGCTGAGCGCACGGCACCACGTGCACGTCCGAAACATCGGGCTTGACCCAGTTCAGGCAACTACCCGCTGTCGAGTGGAAAGCGGCCTTGGCCTCCGGTGACTCCTCGACCTTGCCGCCACCGGTCGCCGCCGGGCTCCACGAGAATGCCACGCTCATGGCCAGTGCCGCGATGGCGCCGATGAACACACCCACCATGACGAGCCGGGTGCGCATTGTGTTCGTTGCCAAGCCGTGTCCGAGCATCCCGTCAATAATGCCCGCGTCCTGGTCCCACGACGACCCTCGGGTGGCTAGTGTGTGCCTCGATGACCGAAGAAGATCGGCCCGGGGACCAGTCGCCTCCGGAGCCCCCACCCACGCCCGGCTCGATGCGGTTCCAGGACGCCGAGTCCACCAAACCACGTGAGCCGACGCTCGCCGAGCAGCGTGCGCGGCGCAAAGCGCTCGCCGAGGAAGAAGAGCGCGAGGCAGCCGAGGCGCAGGCGCGTGAGGTGGCCGAGCGCAAGGCCGCAAGCCGACGCAAGGTGATGATCGGCAGTGGCGTGACCGTAGGACTCGTCGGCGTCGTCGCCGCGTGGTACCTCGTGGGCACGCCTGAACAGGTCAACGCCGTGTGCACCGACGGGAACGGGGTCGTCCAGAACGACGAGTACTGCGACGACAACTACATCGCCAGCCACGGCGGCCACTACGACTCCGGCAGCGGGCTGTGGATCATTCCCTACGGCATCGGCGCGGGTCAGTACCGCTACAACTACGGTGGCACCGGCGCGATCGGGCAACGCGTCGCGGGCGGCACGTACACGGCGCCGTCCGGCAATGCGACGGTCAAGACGAGTTCCGGCAAGACGGTTCAGCGCGGTGGCTTCGGCATCAGCGGCAAGAGCAGCGGCGGCAGCGGGAAGTCCGGGGGGTCATAGGTGCGGAGGGGAACCAGTGCCCCGCGGCGGGACTGGCAGCGCATCGTCGAGGAGCAGGGCCTGGTGTTCGGCACCCCTGCGCGCTACGGCACCGGCCACGACAGGCCGTACTGGGACGAGTCGGTGCACTACGTGCTCGAGATGGACGAGGTGCTGTCCCTCGAAGCGGACGTCGAGCTGCTGCACTCGATGTGCCTGGAGGCCGTCGACAACGTCGTGCTGACCGAGCGGTACGCGCAGTTCGGCATCCCGGAATGGGTGTGGCCGCATATCGCCGAGTCGTGGAAGCGGCGCGATCCGCATGTCTACGGCCGGTTCGATCTGCGGTACGACGGCAGCGGCCCGGCGAAACTACTGGAGTACAACGCCGACACGCCCACCTCGCTCCTCGAGGCATCGGTGTTGCAGTGGCACTGGAAGACGGAGGTCTTCCCCGACGACGACCAGTGGAACTCGGTGCACGAGAGGCTCGTCGAGCGCTGGCAGCAGATCCGTGGCCAGCTGCCGGACAACGAGCTGTACTTCACCTGGTCCAGCGCCGACCCGACGGGCGAGGACCACATCACGACCACGTACCTGCAGGAGACCGCGGCCGAGGCGGGGCTCGACACGGTCGGTCTCGCGATCGAGGAGATCGGCTGGGACCCGGTGCTCAAACGGTTCGTCGATCTCGAAGAGTCCCCGATGAACACCGTGGTCAAGCTCTATCCGTGGGAATGGGTGGTGGACGAGGAGTTCGGCCACCACGCCGTCGAGACGTTGCCGCGCACGCTGTGGGTCGAGCCGTTGTGGAAGATGTTGCTGTCCAACAAGACACTGCTCGCGGTGCTGTGGGAGAACTACCCCGGGCACCCGAACCTGCTGCCCGCCTTCGTCGACGACCCCGGCCTGCTCACCGAGTACGTGCGCAAGCCGAAACTGGGTCGTGAAGGGGCGAACGTGTCGATTGTCGCGCCCGGCTACGAGACCCAGACGCCCGGCGTCTATGGCGAGGAAGGCTATGTCTACCAGGCCTTCGACCCGCTGCCCGAGTTCGACGGCTTCCGCCCGGCGCTGGGCGCGTGGATCGTCGGTGACAACGCGGCCGGCCTCGGCATCCGGGAGACGGCGGGGTTGGTGACCGACGACGGGGCCGCGTTCGTCCCGCATCGCATCCCGGAATCGTGATACACACCCCGCGATACCTCAAACCGAACCTGGAGACCCTGTGACCACCATTCGCGCGCTGCCCGCGACGTTCGGCTCCGACCTTGTGCACGGAGTCGGTGCGATCCTGCTGTACGGGATCGTCGGCCTGCTGCTGATGTTCGCCGGCTTCTACGCGATCGACTGGACGACGCCCGGCAAGCTGTCCTCGCTTGTGCACCGCGGTCTGCCCAACGCCGTGATCGTCACCGCGTCCGGGCTGCTGTCGATGGCGTTCATCATCGTGGTCGCGATCTTCAACTCGGCGAGCGATCTCACCGCGGGGTTGATCACGGCGCTCGTGTACGGCCTGCTGGGCATCATCGTGCAGGTCATCGCGGTACGGCTGCTCGAATGGGCCACCCGCATCGACGTCGGCAAGACGATCGAGCAGGAGAAGTTCCAGCCGGTGAGCGTTGTCGTCGCGGCCGCGCATGTCGCATTGGGCCTCGTGGTGGCGGTCGCGATCTCCTAGTCGCCAGCCCCTCGCCCACCACCACCCTCAACCGACACGCTGCCGCGTGGCATACCCTCCTTCTGTGCGCCTACTGAGGACACCAGAAGACCGGTTCAGCAACCTGCCCGACTTCGACTTCCCGGCGCTGTATGCCGACGTCGACAGCCCGAGAGACGGCATCGTCAGAGTCGCCTACACCGAGGCCGGCCCACCGGACGGGCCGGTGGTGTTGCTCCTGCACGGCGAACCCAGCTGGTCTTTCCTCTACCGCAAGATGCTTCCGGTGCTGGCCGGCGCGGGTCTGCGTGCCATCGCCCCGGACCTCGTGGGTTTCGGCCGTTCCGACAAACCGGCCGATCTCAGCGACCACACCTATGCCCGGCATGTCGAGTGGATGCGTTCGTTCGCGTTCGACGCGCTGGATCTGCGCCGGATCACGTTGGTCGGGCAGGACTGGGGTGGGCTGATCGGCCTGCGCCTGGTGGCCGAGCACCCGGAGCGCTTCGAACGTGTCGTCGCCGCGAACACCGGGCTGCCGACGGGCGACGTCGACATGCCGAAGGTGTGGCACGCGTTTCGTGAAGTGGTCCAGACCGCGCCCGTGCTCGACATCGCCAGGCTCGTTCAGTCCGGCTGCAGAACCGAACTGTCCGAAGAGGTCCGCGCCGCCTACGACGCTCCGTTCCCGAACGAGATGTACAAGGCGGGCCCGCGTGCGATGCCGGGCCTGGTGCCGACCCGTCCGGACGATCCGGCGAGCGAGGCCAACCGAGCGGCCTGGCGCACGCTGTCCACTATGGACATTCCATTTCTGTGCGCCTTCTCCGATGGTGATCCGATCACCGGCGGGATGGCCCCGATCCTGCGGCGCGAGATGGCCGGCGCGACAGGTCTGGACCACCCGACCGTCGCGGGTGCCGGACACTTCCTGCAGGAGGACGCGGGCGAGGAACTCGGCCGCATCGTGGCGGATTTCGTTACGGGCTGACGATCACCGGGTGGGATGCCCGCGTGCTCAGCTGGTGCTCCCGTCGGCATTGATCACGGCGAAACCGGTGTAGGGCACCAACGCCTCGGGGATCCGGATCGACCCGTCGGCCTGCTGGCACTGCTCGACGAGTGCCACGAGGGTGCGGCCGACCGGCAGGCCCGACGCGTTCAGCGCCGCGACCGCGCCGCGCTTGCCGTCCTTGGCTTTTCCGCGGATGCCGGCGCGGCGGGTCTGGAACACGCCGGTGTCCGAGGCGCTCGAGATCTCGCGGTAGGTCTGCTGGCTGGGCAGCCACACCTCGATGTCGTACGTGATCTGCGCGGAGAACCCGATGTCCCCGGCGGGCAGCTTGATCACGCGGTACGCCAGCCCCAGCTTCTGCAGCGTCTCCTCGGCGTGGGTGAGGATCTCCTCCAGCGCCTCCCGCGACTTCTCCGCGTCGACCAGCTGGACCAGCTCCACCTTCGAGAACTCGTGCTGCCGGATCAGCCCACGCGTGTCGCGCCCGTACGACCCGGCCTCCGAGCGGAAGCACGGCGTGTACGCGGTATAGCGCAGCGGCAGCTCGTCGAGGTTCAGCATCTCGCCGGCATGCAGGTTGACCAGCGGAACCTCGGCTGTGGGGATCAGGAACAGCTCCCGATCCGCGACCGACGTGCGGAACAGGTCCTCTTCGAACTTCGGCAGCTGCCCCGTGCCGGTCATGGTCTGGCGGGTCACCAGCGCCGGCAGCGAAAACTCCGTGTACCCCTGCTCCTGCGTGTGCACGTCGAGGAAGAACGTGGCCAGCGCGCGCTCCAGCCGGGCGCCCGGGCCCTTGAACACCGCGAACCGCGGGCCGGACAGCTTCGTCGCGCGCTGTAGGTCGAGGAAGCCCGCACGCTCGCCGAGGTCCACGTGGTCCAGCGGCTCGAAATCGAACTCCGGGACCGTGCCCCAGCGCCGGACCTCCTGCGCGAAGTCCTCGGTCGCGCCGTCCGGCAGCTCGTCGAGCGGGAGGTTCGGGATGGCCAGCAGGAACTCGTTCAGCTCGGCCTCGACCGAGCGCTGCTCCTCCTCCAGTTCGCCGATGCGCACTTTCCGCAGCCGCGCCTGTTCCCGCAGCTCGGTGATGTCCTCACCGCGCCGCGCTGCTGCCTGCACCTCCGCGGCCGACTTCTTCGACTGCGCGCGCGCCTTGTCGCCCTCGCTGATGACCTCGGAGCGCCGGCTGACCAGCTTGGCAAGGCGGTCGGTGTCGAGCACGTACCCGCGGCGGCGCAGCTTGGCAGCCGCATCCGTCTCGGGATCGAGCAGCAGGCGAGGGTCGTGCATCGGTACTCCAGGTACGAGCCGGGATTGTCCCGTCCAGCGTATCCAGTCCGACCAGCGAGTTTCAGGCGACCTCGGGCACCGCGACCGGCGCGGTCAGCGCACTCGAATGCGAGAGGGCCGCGCCGGCGTGCTCCAGCGCGGCCCACATGGTGACCTGATTGGCGGTCAGCACCGGGATGCCGAGCCGTCTCTCCAGCGGGGCGACCAGGTCATAGGTGGGGACGTTGGTGCAGCTGACGAACAGTGCGTCCGCGCTGGTGAGGTCCAGGGTTTCGACCGCGCCGAGCACCGCCGAGTAGGACATCTTCCAGATGTCGCCGAGCATGCCCAGCCCCATGCTCGCGGTCGTGCTGATCCCGAATTCGGCCAGGAAAGCCAGCAGCCGGTCGGTCACGTCGTCGACGTAGGGGGTGATCACCGCGAGCCGCCGGACCCCCAGCCGGGTGCAGGCGCGGATCAGGGCACCGGACGTGGTGACGGCGGCGGGCGCACCCGCGTCGAGCATGCCCGCGACGAGCGCCGCTTCGCCGGCCGCGCCGCCGATGAAACTGCCCGAGGTGCAGGCGTAGGCGACCACCACGGGTTCGGGCACCAGCACGTCGCGGGTCGCGCGGCGCACGCCATGCGGGTCGCTGAGCGCCTCGGCGAGCTGCACCGTGACGGGCTCCGGCAGGTACGGCAGCCGGGTCGTGTGCAGGCACACCTGGTCGGGCACCCAGCGCCACAGCTCCCGGTCGAGGGCGAAGTCGAACGGCGCGACCACGCCCACCCCGGTCTGCACCGGCAGCGTGATCTCGAAGGGACTGACGCTCATCCCACGGACGGTAGGTCCGGGATGAGAAAACCAGCGGCAGCTCGTGTAACCGCGTTGTTAAAGCCTTCAGGCGACTGACGCTGCCACGTGCTTCGCGATTTCCAGCGCGCTCGTCGCGGCCGGTGACGGGGCGTTGAGCACGTGCACCTGGTGTGGGGCGGTTTCGATCAGGAAGTCGTCGACGAGCGAACCGTCGGGCCGCAACGCCTGCGCGCGCACCCCGGAACCCGCGCGCACGATGTCGTCCGCGGTGACGGCCGGGACGAGCTGGGCCAGGCTCGCGGCGAAGCGGCGTTTGGACAGCGAGCGCAGCACTTCCTCGAGCCCGGTGGGGTAGGCGTACTTGCGGGCGAGCCGCCACGAGCCGGGGAAGCGGGCGACGTCGGCGATGTCCGCCGGGGAGATATCGCGCCAGCGGTAACCCTCGCGGCGCAACGCGAGCACGGCGTTCGGGCCGGCGTGCACGCTGCCGTCGAGCATGCGGGTCAGGTGCACGCCGAGGAAGGGCAGCGTCGGGTCGGGCACCGGATAGATCAGGCCACGCACGAGATGCCGCCGCTCGGGCCGCAGTTCGTAGTACTCACCGCGGAACGGGACGATTCGCGCGCTCGGGGTGAGCCCGGCCAGCTGAGCGACCCGGTCGGCCTGCAGACCGGCGCAGTTGACCAGCGCGTCGGCTTTGAGTACCTCGTTCCCGGTGGCGACCTCCACCCCGCCGGTGTGACCGGGCCGGATGCCGAGCGCGGGCGTGCCGAGCCGGAGTTCGGCGCCCTTGTCCTCCAGCAGCTTTACGAGCGCCGTGCACACGCCGGGAAAGTCGATGATGCCGGTGGACTCGACGCGCAACGCCTTGACACACGAGACTTCCGGCTCGTATTCGCGCGCCTCTTCGCGGGAGATCAGCTTTGCCGGGACGCCGTTCGCCTCGGCTCGTTCGGCGAGCACGCCGAGCGCTGGCAGCTGGGCTTCGGTGGTGGCCACGACGAGTTTGCCGCACACCTGCACGCCGACGCCGTTCGCTCTCGCGAAGTCCACAATGGACCGATTGCCGGCGACCGACATCCGCGCCTTCGCCGAGCCCGGCTTGTAGTACAGACCAGCGTGCACGACATTGGAATTGTGCCCGGTCTGGTGTGCCGCCCAGGAATTTTCCTTCTCCAGCACGGTCACGTTGCCGCCTTGCCTGATCAGTTCCCAGGCCACGGCAAGGCCGAGAATCCCGCCGCCGATCACCACAACTCGTTGCGCCACACGGACCAGCGTACGGCTTTTCAAAGCTTTCCCTCAGGAAATCGGCGTGCCGTCAGCTTATTGTGAGAAAGGCCCTGAAATGCGGTCAGGGTTTCCGGTGGTGTCCAGCGGACGGGCGGAACGTCCGCTGGACACCACTCCACAGCCGGCGCGCCGGCCCCCTCCCCAGGTAGGCGGCGGCCAGCAGGATCAGAACGCACGCGGCCACGACCGGCCAGCCGAACGGTTGCGCCGCACCGGCCGGGTCCGGACCATCGGCCGCCGTGCGCACGGTGGTCACGATCAGCGCGGGTGGTGGCGGTGTCGCGGTACCGGATTTGGGTGGCGGAGCTTCCGGTGGTGGTGCGTCATCGGTTTCCGACGGGGGAACGCCGGTGGTCTCGGGCGAGGGGATCGCGGGCGGGGTGATCGCGGTGCCCGGCACGACGATCACCCCGCGCGTCCCGACGACGGTCGGCACCGAGGCGACGTCCGGTGGGCCCGACCGCACCGGTGCCTCGGTGGTGATGCCGCACGATTCGCTGAGCTGATTCCGCAGCGGGCCGGCCATAGTGCCGAGAACCGGGGCGAGCAGCGGCAGCCGGGTCAGCCGGGCGAGCACCGCGTCGGCGATCGCTGAACCCCCGGAATCCCCTGCGGGCAAGGAAATCGGCGGCTCCTGCGCCCAGGCGGAGCGGAACGCCGGGACGAGCAGACCGAGCGGGTCCAGCGGGGTAAGCAGGTCGATCACCGGTTGGACCACCGCCTCCGGGGCCAGCGCGACCGGCTGCCCCGCGGGCACCGTCGCGACGCAACTGGTCACCACCTCCGTTTCGGCTGCCTCGGCCGGAACCGAGGTGAAGACGAGCAAGGCCAGCGTGGCGGCAACCGCACAGCGGTGACGCATTCGCATGACGGCCCGCTTTCTTGGTTTCTTTTCAGGTGCCGTGGCGGCTCGTGTGCGACGCTTTTCCGGTCGCCGCGGGTCATGGTGGCACGGCTGATCACGAGTTGACCAGTCCATGTCGAATGAGCCTCGTCGATCACTGCCGAATTCGGTTCATCTTGGCGAAACATGACCTTTCGGCAGCGTGTTCGTGGAATGGGGTCGCCGGCTCCAGGGCATCGCGAACGAACGCCCGGTGGTGTCCGGATAATGCATCGAAAGTCAAATAGGTCACTCCCTCATTCGTGTGACGACAACCCTTCTGAACTGGGGAAATCTGGCCGAAGGACGATCTTGGTCCTGGGCTGTCTTTGCCCTCATGAATATGGGTGGATCACCGGCGAAAATTTATCGGCGGATCTTCTTGTAATGGGCCGTAAACAATCGCGTCATCCGCAGGTCACGCGGTTTGGGAGTATTAGCCGGACGTGGTTTCCGCCACCGCGATCTCCTGATCCGAAAAAACTCAAGAAAGGACAGATATGCGCGCACCGCATTTGCCGCGCATGGTCCGGCACGGCCTTTCCCGGCCACGCCGCCTCGCCGTGGCCGCCGCAGTCGGGGTCATGGCGACCCTGGCCTGCCAGCCGCTTGCTTTCGCCCACGTGTCGGTCAGCCCGGACACCGCCGAACCCGGCGAGCCCTCCATGCTGTCCTTCGGGGTCCCCAACGAACGCGACGACGCGACGACGACCCGGCTCGAGGTGACCTTTCCCGCCGATCATCCGCTGAGTTCCGTGACCCCGCAGAGCATGCCGGGCTGGCAGATCACCGTGCACAAGGAGCCGATGGACAAGCCGGCCGGCGCCGGTGACGAGATGGACAACCAGACCGTGTCGTCGATTGTGTGGGAGGGCGGCAGTATTCCCGCCGACACGTTCACGAACTTTACCGTCCGGATCGGAAAAATGCCCGACACCGGCCAACTTTCCTTCAAGGCACTGCAAACCTATTCCGACGGACAGGTCGTGCGCTGGATCGACCTCATGCAGCCGGGACAGCCCGAGCCGGAACATCCCGCGCCCACCGTCACGATCGCCAAGGCGGCCGCGCCAGCGGAGTCCACTTCGGACAGTGATCCGGTCGCGCGGATACTCGGTGGCGTAGGGATCGCCGCGGGCGTCGCGGCAGCCGGTGTGGCGTTCACCCGGCGCCGTGCGGCACCGGTGGACCAAGCCGTCCCGGAACGAGAGAAGGCGCGGTTGTAGGCGGCGGCCATGAAGCTGTTGTCCCGAATGGCCGCGCTGCTCGGTACGTTCCTCATCGCACTGCTCGGCATCGGCGGAACCGCCTCGGCGCATGCCGAACTGGTGGCCACCACACCGGGCAGTTTCGAGGTGCTCGCGGCCGCCCCGCACGAGGTTTCCCTGCGGTTCAGCGAATCCATCGACGTGTCGCTGGCTGAGGTGCGGCTGCTGGGCCCCGGTGGTGCACCGGTCGCCGGGGTCGGCAAGCCGGTACATCCGGCCGGCGGTACCGACACCATCGCGGCCACGCTGCCGGGCAACCTCGCCAACGGCACCTACACCGTGAGCTACCGCGTTGTCTCGGTCGACTCGCACCCCGTCGAGGGAGCGTTCGCGTTCAGCGTCGGCGAGGTGACCGGCGGAGTGGCCGCCGGCCAGGACCGCGCGGACGGCCTCACCACTGTCCTTTATGGAGTATTCAGATGGATCGCGTACGTCGGGCTTGCCTTGCTCGTCGGCACCGGGTTCTTCGTGACCGCGTGCTGGCCGGGCGGGGAGGCGGCGAGCGGGGCGCGCCGGTTGCTGTGGGCGGGCTGGGGAATCCTGACCGGTTCGACCGTGGTGACGTTCGTGCTCTACGGGCCATCGGCTGCCGGGAAACCGATCGGGGACCTGGCGGACCCCGCCTTGCTCGGCACGACTTTCGGCAGCCGGATCGGTCTGGTGCTCGTAACCAGGCTCGTGCTACTCGGGGTGCTCGCGGCCGTCCTTGTGTTGGGACGCAAGACGTTTCGCGGCTACGAGGAGGTGAATCTGCGGCGCCGCAGCGCGATCGTGCTCGGTGCGGGGCTCGCTTTGGTGGTGACGTGGAGCTTCGCCAACCACAGTGCGGCCGGGACGCAGGTGCTGCTGGCGCTTCCGGTCGACGCGATCCACCTGCTTGCGATGGCGGTGTGGCTCGGCGGGTTGCCGGTGCTGCTCGCGGTGCTGCTGCGCTCCGGCGACATCCCGGGCATGCGGATCGCGATTCCGCGGTTCTCCCGGATCGCGCTCGGCTGCGTGCTCGTGCTCGCGGCGAGCGGGACGTACCAAGCGTGGCGGGAGGTCGGCTCACCGGCCGCGCTGTTCGGCACCGGGTACGGGACGGTGCTGGCGGTCAAGTTGCTTCTGGTCGTCGTGGTGGTCGGGCTCGGTGCGTTCGCCCGCAACTGGGTGCACCGGCAGTACGGCGGCGAAATCGTCACCGTCTCGGACAAGCGGCGGGCGCGTCGCGGGCCGGAGAAACAGGAGATCGGCCGGTTCCGCCGGATGGTCACGGTCGAGGTCCTTGTGGCCGCGGCGATTCTCGGGGCCACGGCGGCACTGGTGGACGCGGAACCGGCCGCGGCCGAACTTGCCCGGGCTCGCGAGGAGGCCGCGATCCCGGCTCGCGTCGGTCCGGTGAACGTGGTGCTGCCCTTCGACGCCGGTGGTGGCCCGCAAGGCGTCGGGAAGCTCGCGGTGCTGGTCACGCCCGGCCGGGTGGGCCGCAACGAGGTGCATCTCGCCGTGCTCGATGCGAACCGCAGGCCGAAAAAGGTGGCCGAACTGCGTGCGGAGCTTCGCCTGCCGTCACGCGGAATCGGGCCGATTCCGGTGGCGGCGCAGTTGATCGGCGGTGACCACGCGATCGCGCAGAACGCGCCGATCGCAATCCCGGGGATGTGGGAGCTGGCGGTGACCGTCCGCACTTCGGAGATCGATCAAGCCGTCGTCCGGATTCCGGTCGGCGCCCGATGAGACCAGATGGGGTGGCAGTCGTGGATCTTCTTGTCCAGCAAGACCTTGGTGACAACGGCGCACGGAGCCTGCCGCCGAACGAGCTGGCGCAGCTTCGCCGGCGAGCCGTCGCGGCGGTCGAAGGCGGGATGCCGCAGACGCGGGTCGCGCAACTGTTCGGTGTGTCGCGGAAAGCCGTCGGTTGCTGGGTGCGCGCCTACCATTCGCGCGGCGAAGCGGCGTTCCAGCCACGGCCACGTGGGCGGCGAACCGGCGAATGCCTCGCGCTTTCCGAAGCGCAGCAGGAACAAGTGCTGGGTAGCTTGGCGACGGCGCCGGATGAGCTCGGGCTTCCGTGTCTGTTGTGGACACGGAAATCCGTCGCGCAGCTCGTCCGCCGCGAGTTCGGGATCACGCTTTCGGGTACGACGATCGACAAGTACCTGCTGCGGTGGCAGCTGAGCAACCGCGCCGGCGAGTGCCCGGCCGGGGCGTTCCTGATCACTTCGGCTCGGCTGAACCACGCGCTGGTGGCCGTCAACAACCGGGGCCTGCTGTATTTCCTGCTGGCGCGAGAGCCGTTCACCGCCACCGGCTTCACCGGGTTCTGTGCGCGGTTGCGGTTGCAGTCTTCTCGCCAGGTCCGCCTGATCGTCCAGCCGGGAGCATGACCGTGGCCGACTGTCTATCCACAGTGGACGAATTGAACGGAATCCCGTTGCTGGGGCCGGTGATTCAGCCACTGAGTTCCACAGTGGACAACACGATCGCGCCGGTGTGCGACCTCGTCGCGCCCACGCCACCTCCTGCCACCACCGCGCCTCCCACGACCGCACCCACTTCGCCCGCGCCGCCTGGTGCTCCGGCGAACCCCGACCCCAGCACGGCCGCGCCGGTGGTCGCGCCTTTCGCGGCGCCGCCGCTGCGGGAATCGAGCCTTCCCGGCAGCGGCGCGGTTTTCGGCTCCCGGCTTCCGGACGCGTTACCCGGTGGTGGCGCCCTGTTTCCGTTGACCGGGACCGGGGTGCCGGGGCAGGCCGCGGAGGTGGCTGCTCCCCAGCCGGCAGCCGTGGTTTCCGTTCCGCAGCAACCTGGTTCGGCCGCTGCATTGCCGGCAAGGCGGGACGACTTCTCCGCACCGGTGCTCGCGGCGGTGCTGGTGCTGGCCATCGTGAGCGCCGTGCTGGTGCGCAGGTGGTTTCTCGGCTCACCTACCGCCTGACCAGGCGGGAGGTGATTGGTGAAAACAATGAATGCAGAAAGGAAATTCATGCGCGCACAAGCTCCTCCGGGAGCGAGGCGATTCCGGCTGAAAGCGGTGCTGTCCATCGCCGTGATCACGGTCGGTGCCTCGTCGGTCGCCGCGCTGCCGGCGGCCGCGTTCCCGGTCGGGGTCGGCCCGGTGCCGATCACGTTCAACCTCAACGACAGCAACGGAAACTGGTTCGACTCGGGTATCGAACTGTTCGGTGGTAAGTCACTCGCCGTCGCGGAACTGCCCAGGCTGGGCACGTCCGCGCTCGACGGGGGGATCGTGCCGAGCATTCCGGACGGGAGCCTCGCGCTGCCCGATCCGGGGACGCTCGGGCTGCCCGGCCTCGGCAAGCTGCCCACCGGCGGTCTGCCCGGACTCGGTGGCCTGCCCGGACTCGGCGGTGGTCTACTGAACCCGGCTCAGGCTGGCAACATGCTCAACCTGAACCTGGTCGACCAGCTCACCGGTCTGGCGTCGGACCCGACAAAGGCGGCGCCCAGCCTGGGCTCGCTGGGTGGGGTGCTCGGCCAGGCGCTCGGCCTGGACAAGACGCTCGCGGCCGTCCAGTCTCTCGGCGCGAGCAAACCGGAAGCCAAGGCCGAGACGGTCAAGGCCGAAGGGCTGCTGAACCAGTTCGCACAACAGGTTTCGACCCTTCCGGTGGACGCGCCGATCAGTCTCGACAGCCTGCCGGTGGGACTGGACCTGCAGAAGACGCTGGACGACCTCAAGAAGTTCGCGGTCAAGGGTCCGGCGATCACGGCGAGTTTCAAGATCGCGCAGCCGAACAACGCTTCGCTGCACGACATCACGTCGCTGATCAGGCCGGAGGGCGCGCCCTTCTTCGAGCAGATGGGTGCTTTCGCCGGTGAGGACTCGACGCAGCTGACCGAGCCCGGCCTCTACGCGTGGACCTGCACGATCCACCCGTACATGCTGGGTGCCACGGTGGTGGACGATCCGCTCACCATCGGGCTCGACTTCGGCAAGAACCTCCAGGTGACCTCGCGGAACCTGACGGTGCCGTCGTCGGCGGACGTGATCCAGAACCTGGTGAAGATCTTCTTCACCGCCACCGTGCAGAACAACTGGCAGAAGTACAGCACCACCGAATCGTCGTCCTACAACCCGGTGTTCCCGCCGGCGCCGATCCTGCAGTACGACGCCGCGGGCAAGCCGGTGCTGATCCCGAACCTGGATGCGTACTACGACAAGAAGTTCGGTTTCCCGAAGACACTGGACAAACTGACGCCGCCGAAGACGCCGGGTGTCGGTGAGGTCTGGGTCGACACGCAGATGGAGGAGTACGCCGGCAAGAGCAAGGTCGGTGCGGCGACGAAGATCAACGTAGAGGACTGGACCATCGATCGAAAGATCTCCGGTTCCAGTATCAACATGAACAACCCGCACAACATGTGGACCGACCAGGACTACAAGTACCTCTACCAAACCCAGTGGTTCGACGACAAACTGTCCGTCTTCGACAGGTCGACGGGCCAGCACCTGCGCACCTTCCAAGTCGGACCGGATCCATCACACGTGATGACCCGGACCGATAACGACAAGGTCCAGGTGGCGATCAACGGCGGCACCGACGTCGTCGAACTCTCGCCAGGGGCAACGAAGATCGAACGGCGGCTACCCGTCGGTCCGGCCGATGCCCCACCGCAGCACCCCCACGCGTTCTGGCTGACCGCGGACGGCAAAACCACGCTGACCCCGAACGTCAACCCGTACGACGCGACGGTGCTGGACAACGAAACCGGGACCTGGCACAAGGAACCGACCGGTGAACTGCCGATCGCGACCGGCGCCATGTCCGACCAGTCGAAGTTCTACATGGCCGACTTCCTCGGCGCGGACATCGCGTGTGTCTCGCTCAAGGAGAACGCCTGCGTCAAGGACGGCAAGAAGGTCCATGACGCGCGCATCGACTTGTGGGGCAACTACGACCCGGTCAAGGGACGCACGAGCAGCACCGCTCCGTGGGGTGGCCTGACGATCCAGCTCCCGGTGAGCCCGGACGACAAGGCACTGCTGGCGGCGAACACCTACAGCGCCACGGTTTCGGTCATCGATCCCAAGACCGACAAGGTGATCAAGGATCTGCCGTGTAACGCCGGTTGCCACGGCATCAACTTCGGGGCCAAGAAGGGCGGCGGCTACTACGCCTACGTCTCCAACAAGTTCTCGAACGCGATGCAGGTGATCGACATCGACCCGAACAACGACGGCAACATCTCCGATGCCGCGGTCGTGGGTCAGCTGGTGGTCTCCTCGACGCCGAACACCAAGGTGGAGGGCACGATCACCGGTGCGAACGGGTTCGGCGGGCAGGGTGTGCTGCCGATTCCGCTGGTGTACAACGGCTGGTCCCAGAAGGTGCCGGCAGGCTGGCGGGAAAAGCTCACCCCCGCGCAGCTGAACCCGATCGGTTGAGCTGATTCCGCAACAGCTCAACTTCGGTAACGAACGGCACATTAACTGATCACCAATCCGCGGCCCGGGAGCAGCCAGCTCCGTGCTCCCGGGCCGCGGCCTCCCGGAAAGAACCCCGCCATGGCACGTCACGCCATCCGCATGCTCATCACCGTTCTCCTTGCCACGTCAGGGTTGCTGGCACTCGCCTCGCCCGCCGTGGCCCGAGTGTCCATTGTGCCCGGTGCGGTGAAGGGCGGTGACACGGAGACCTTCGCCTTCCGGTTCGCGAACGAGCGGACCGATGTCCGCAGCAACCGGCTCGTGCTGACCTTCCCGCAGGACACGCCCATCGCTTACGCCGAGGTCGCCGCCGTCCGCGGCTGGACGGCAAGGATCAACCCGCGCACGTTGAGCACCCCGATCCGGATCGGTGACCAGAACATCAGTCAGGTCGTCGGGTCCATCGTCTTCGAAGGCGGCTCCGTGGGGCCACGCCAGTTCGAACAGTTCAACGTCACGATGGGGCCGCTCCCTGGCAGTGGGAAGCTCGCGTTCGCCGTCGAACAGTCCTATGTGGATGGTCGAGTGGAGAGCTGGTCCGGGACGAGCGCCGCGGTCATCACCTTCACCGGCGGGGTCGCCGCGCCGGACGCACCGGTGAAAACCCTTGCCGCGAACGGCAATGTACCCGGCGACGCCGTCGCGGCGGAGCCGGCTGCACCGAGCGATTCCGGCGGTGGACTGCCGCCACTCGCGTTGCTGTGGGGCGTGCTGGGCCTGGCCATCATCGCCGTCGCGGTCGTCGGGATCCGGGCTCGGCTGCGGACTCGCACAACGAAGCCCGAAGTTTCGGAGGTGGTCTCGAAATGACGCTCACCCGGGAAAGGCCCAAGGCTCGCCTCGGCGGCAGGGTGCTCGCGATGGCACTGGTGGCGGCGGCCTGCTGGGCTGCGCTGCTGTCGCTCGCGTCGCCCGTTTCCGGTGACATACCACAGCTTCGGTCCAGCTCGCCCGGGGTCGGGTCCACCATCCGGCCCGACGACCTGGTGCTGACCTTCGACCGGCCGGTCAACGCAAGGCTGGCGACGGTGCGGTTGATGGATCCGTACCACCGCGAGTTCGATCCCGGTCGGCCGGCGCATTCCGGGGACCGCGCGGAGACGGTCATGGTTCCGTTGCCGAAGCAGAAATACGCGGGCACCTACACCGTCGCGTGGCGCGTTCCGGCCGGTTCACTCGCTGTCGCAAGTGGAACGTTGACGTTCGACCTGGCGTCACGCAGCCCCGTTCAGGAGGCGCCGAAGCTATCCGGCCCGGGTGTGCTGGAAACGGTGAGCTACTGGTTCAGCCAGGTCGCCGCCCTCGCCGCGACGGTTTTGCTGGTGGGCGCGGCGTTCTTCGTCGCGTTCGTCCGTCCGGCCAGTGCCTGGTCGACCCGGGTACGGCGGCTGGTCACCTACGGCTGGGTCGGCACGGTGGGATTCACGCTGGCTTCGTTGCTGTTGTTCGGGCCGTATGCCGCCAGGCTACCGGTGACCGACGCGCTGCGCGGACCCTTGCCGGCGGGCACCTTCTCGTCGTCGACCGGGGCGAACCTGTTGGCACGCCTGGCGATTCTTGGCTTCGGTGGGCTCGTGCTGGCGCAGTTCCTGACGAGCGAGGAACCACGAAACGACCGCGAGCGGTTGGCCAGGAGCGTGACGGTGCTCGGGTGCGCGGCCGCGCTCGCGGTCACGTGGACGTTGTGTGTGCCCGGCGCCCCGGACCTGCTTGTCGCGGCCACGGTCCCCCTCGCCGCGGTACTGGTGCTGGCCGGTGGGCTCGCGTTTTCCCTCCGGCGTAAGGGAGCTGGCGCCATGAGTGCCGCGGCCGGTGCGGTACTGCTTGCTGCCACGGCTTTTCCGCTCCTGAACGGTCTGCCACGGGACGCGGCGCCGCAGGCAGCACCGGCCCGATTGGACTTCGGCCTGGCCGGCCAGGCAGGTTACGGGTTCCTGGACGTCGCTGTCGCGCCCGCCAAGACGGGGGAGAACACCGTGCACCTGACGACGCTCGACACGCGTGACATCGCGACAGACGGTTCGACGGTCACGGCCGTGCTCAACCCGCCGGACCACGGCACACCGGTACCGGTTTCGTTGCACCGCGCGGGAACCGGGTACCAGACGGGATCGGTGACCATCCCGCGCCCGGGCCAGTGGGAGCTCGCACTCACCGTCGACTCCGGCGGTCAGCGCCAGGACATTTACGGCGTCGTCGATGTGCGGGACGCCCGATGACCCCCGAGACACCGAGCCCGGTGCCACGGACGGCACCGCCGCCACGCCGCCACGCGAGCGCGCCGAAACCCAAGGCAGGCTGGGCCATGGCGATGCGGCTGCTCGCCCGCCGCCTGCATTTCCTCGCCGGGATCATCGTCGCGCCGTTCCTTTTGTTGTCCTGCCTGACGGGGCTCGTGTACGCGTTCAGTCCGCAGATCCACGACGACCTGTACCAGTCACAGCTCTACGTCAGTCAGCCGCACGAAGGCGCGCCGCGCCCGGTGTCCGAACAGGTCACTGCGGCGCTCGCCGCGCATCCGGAAGGCGCCCTGCGGTCCGTCATCACACCGTCCACATCGGACCGCACGACCAGGGTCAACCTGGCGGTGCCCGGCCTGCGCGGAGCCGGCGACGAGGCACAGTCGCGAGCGGTGTTCGTCGATCCGTACACCAACTTCATCACCGGCGAGCTGACGACCGTCGGCGATCACTTACCTGCCAACACCTGGCTGCGTCAGCTGCACAGCGATCTCCAACTCGGTGAGCCCGGCCGGATCTATGCGGAATTGTCCGCGACCTGGCTGCCCCTCATCGTCGTCGGCGGGCTCGTGCTGTGGCTCGCCCAGCCGCGCCGGCGCAAGCGCGTCTCGACCAGACAGCTCTTGGTGCCTTCGACGCGCGGAGCCAAGGAAGGCTGGGGACGGCTGCGCGCGGTACACGGGCCGCTCGGGCTGTGGCTCGCACTCGGGCTGCTCGTCGTCAGCGTGACCGGGCTGACCATGTCGCAGTTCGCCGGGGGACGGGCCAGCCAGGCGACGGATCCCCTGCGGTTGCACGCACCGAGCCTCGTCGCGGCGCCGGTACCCGCCGCCGGTGAGCCGATCGGCATCGACCGGGTGCTGGACGTCGCCGGTGCGGAGGGGCTCGGCGGCGAGCTGCTCGTCACCGCGCCGTCCGGTGTCGGCCAGGTGTACACCGTCGCCGAACACTCCACCGGGTTGCCGGTCCACCGCGGCGCCGTGGCCATCGACCCGTACACGGCACACATCACCGAGCGGATCGGCTGGGGGGACTACTCGGTGGCCGCGAAGGTCACCACCTACGCCACCGAGTTCCACACCGGCACGCTTTTCGGGATGGCGAACCAGATCCTGGTCGCGGTGCTCGCGGCTGGGCTCGCCGTGCTGATCCTGCTCGGTTATCGCATGTGGTGGGTGAAGAATCCGTACAAGAGCAAGTGGACCGCGATACCACCGCCGGTGTGGCGGCAGCTGCCGAATCCGGTGCTGGCACTCGTGTTGCTCGTGGTCGCCGCGCTCGGCTGGCTGTTGCCGGTGTTCGGGGTGAGCCTACTGGTGTTCCTCGCCCTCGACGCGCTCATCACCAAGGCGAAACGGCGACGGGTCCCCGCACCGCGGGATGTGCCGCGTTAACCACGTATTACGAACTTCTCTCCGTCCGAAGGCTTTCGGTGACGATTCGTTTACCCGGAGATATTCGGCGTGAACAGGACAACCACCACCATTCAGGGCTTGGACATGGCCACTCGGGACGCCAGGAGTCTTTCGGCGGAAGCGCTGGAAGAGCTCCGTCGGCGCGCCGTCGCGGCCGTCGAGGCCGGGGTCACCCGATCCGAGGTCGCGCGGTTGTTCGGCGTATCAAGGAAAACTGTCGGGGCGTGGGTCGCCGCGTACCAGAAGGACGGTGACGAGGCCTTCCGCCCGAAGCGACGCGGCCGGCGGCCCGGCGAGCAGTTCGCGCTTTCCCCGGCACAGCAGGCGAACACAGTCAAGACCATTGTGGACGGTACGCCGGATCAGCACGGTATGCCGCACCGGCTGTGGACGCGGCAGGCGATCGCTGAGCTGGTCAACCGGGAGTTCGGCATCCTGCTCAGCCCGCCAACGGTGTCGCAGTACCTCATTCGCTGGGGACTGATCGAGGAACCGCGGTTGCTGGAGATGATGCGCGGCCGGGTCACTTCGGTGGTTCCGCGACAGCGCACGCCCGGCGTCGACGACGACTGGCTCGCCGACGCCGACGTCATGTGGCTGGCCTGGACGCGACCGCACCGGCCGCCGGACTCCCGGCGCGGTCCGGTGGCGAGCAAGCAGAACCTGATGACGGGGTTCCGCGACTACTTCGGTGATGTCAATGTCATGCTCGCGATGTCGAACCGTGGCATGGTGTTCTTCCAGGCGCGGCGCGGGCCGTTCGACACCGGCCAGGCCGCCGAGTTCGTGGAGCGGCTGATGGCGCAGCTCGGTCGCGGACTCAATATCGTCGTGTGTGCCTGGCCGTTGCCCCATTACGAAATACTTCACACCTGGCCGGAACGATATCCTGGCCGTATCGGGGTCAGATTTACGCTTGGCTAGCGCCGGCGATGGGAAGTATTTGCCCGCGGGGTTGGCGTCCCGGGGGGTGAGCACGCTATGGTGGGCGAGCGAATTCCCAGTCACCGCAAGGGGTTCACTGTTTCCGTCGAGCTTCGTGAGGTCGGCGATACCGGGAGTTGACATGCCGGCCACGCGGTTGTTCCCGTCGCCGATTTGACTACTTTCTTATGACTGTCAACGAATTCGACGTGCTGCTCGCGCGCAAGGACGTGATCGCTGACGACGTGGTGCGGCTGACGTTTCACCACCCCGACGGCGACGAGTTGCCGCGGTGGGAGCCTGGTGCGCATGTGGACCTGATGCTGGGAAATCTCGTGCGGCAATATTCGCTGTGCGGGGATCCCGGTGACCGCTCGGTACTGGAGGTCGCCGTCCTGCGTGAGCGGGACGGCCGGGGTGGTTCGGCCTTCGTGCACGACGGACTGCGAACCGGCGACCTGGTCCGGATCGGCGGGCCACGGAACCATTTCCCGCTCGTTCCGGCCGAGAGTTACCTGTTCATCGCGGGAGGCATCGGTATCACGCCGATCGTGCCGATGATCGCCGCCGCCGACGCGAGCCGCGCCGACTGGCAGCTCGTGTACGGCGGGCGGGCCCGGTCGTCGATGGCCTTCCACGAGGAGCTGAGCCAGAAGTACGGCGACCGGGTGTCGGTGCTGCCGCAGGACGAAACGGGGCTGCTCGACCTGGAATCGCTGTTCGACGAGGCATACGAAGACACCGCGGTCTACTGCTGTGGCCCGGAACCGCTGCTGCTCGCGGCCGAACGCGCGGTACCGGAGTGGCTCAGTCTGCACGTGGAACGCTTCGCCGCCAAGGAAAACAGCGGTGAGCGCACCGAGTTCGAAGTGGAGCTCGCCCGCTCCGGGATGACGCTCACGGTCCCCGCTGAGCAGTCGATCCTCGACACGGTCGAAGGCGCCGGTGTGCCCGTGCTGTCCTCGTGCCAGGGCGGGATCTGCGGGACGTGTGAGACGCCGGTGCTCGACGGCGTCCCGGATCACCGCGACTCGGTACTGTCCGAACAGGAGCAGGCCGCGAACGACACGATGATGATTTGCGTCTCCCGAGCCTGCGGCGAGAGGCTCGTTCTCGATCTGTAACGGTGGTTCGCCTGATCGGGTGATGGGGTGCGGCGCTTAGACTTCGCCCGATTCTAAGGAGCCGCCTTGACGATTCCGCTGGGCCGACCGACGGTCGGCGAACTCGAACTCGCCGCCGTCGCCGAGGTGTTCGCCTCGGGATGGCTGGCGGGTGCGGGGCCGGCCTGCCGGCGATTCGAGGAGCGCCTCGCGAAGTTCACCGGAACCGCGCACGCGCTCGCCACGAGCAATTGTGGTTCCGCCCTGTTCCTCGGGTTGCGCGTGCTCGGCGCGGGGCCGGGCGACGAGGTCATCGTCGCGGACTACACCTTCCCCGCAACCGGCCACGCGGTGCTGCAAACCGGCGCGACACCGGTGTTCGCGGACATCACGCCGGACTCGTTCTGCGCCGACCCGGCCGCGATCGAGGCCGCGATCAGTCCGCGCACGGTCGGGATCGTCGTCGTCGATCTCGCCGGGCAGCCTGGCGACTACGACGACTACCGTGCGATAGCCGATCGCCACGGACTGTGGTTGGTCGAGGACGCGGCGTGTGCGGCGGGCGCGACGTACCGCACCCGCCCCGCCGGCAGCCTCGCCGACCTCGCGGCCTTTTCCTTCCACGGCCGCAAAGGCATCACCGCCGGGGAAGGCGGGGCGCTCGTGTCGGACCACGTGGCACTCATCGAGCGTGCCCGCAAATTGCATTCCTACGGCATCGCACCCGCGTTCGGCCGCGCCGAGGACGTGCCGGTGTTCGACGAGCTGGGTTACAACTTCCGGCTGTCCGATGTGCAGGCCGCGATCCTGGACGTCCAGCTCGATCGGCTGCCGGGCCTGCTGGCCACGCGCCGGTCTGTTGCCAAGCGGTACACCGAGGCGTTCGCCGAACTCGACGCCGCACAGGTGCCGGCCACGTTGCCCGATCGCGAACATCCTTGGCAGAGCTACCTTCTGCTGCTCGCGCCGCGGGTCGACCGCGGCCGCGTCCTGCGTGAGCTGCGGGCGCGCGGAGTCCAGTGCACGTTCGGTACCTACGCCTCGCACCTGCAGCCGGTCTACGGCCGGCAGCGGCCACTACCGGTGTCGGCCGATGTTTTCCGCAGGCACCTGGCCATCCCGATGCACGCCGAACTGACCGACGAACAGGTGGACCGAGTGATCGACGCCGTCCGAGGAGCATTACGTGACTGAACCCAAGGTTTTCTTCACCGGGGGCGCGGGTTTCATTGCCGCACATACGATTCCGCTGTTGCTGGAGCGCGGCTACTCGGTGCGGATCTTCGACAACCTGACCCGCGGTGACCGGGCACGCGTGGACGAGTTCGTGGCGACCGGCCGGGTCGACCTTGTCGAGGCGGACGTGCGCTACGGCGGTGCGGTGCGGGAGGCGATCCGTGGCTGCACGCATGTCATCCACTTCGCGACCGTGTCGATCAACAAGTCCATTGCGGACCCACACGAGTCGATCGACATCAACATGACCGGCAACCACAACGTGTTCGCCGCCGCGGCGGCGGAAGGCGTGCAGCGGCTGGTGTTCGCGTCGTCGGCCTCGGTGTACGGAGAGCCGGAACGGCTGCCGATGCACGAGGACGATCCGCTGCATCCACTGACGCCGTACTGCATCAGCAAACGCGCGGGCGAGGACCTACTCGGGTTCTACCAGCGCCGGCACGGACTTTCGTGGCTGGCACTGCGATTCTTCAACGTGTACGGGCCGGGACAGAAGATCGAGGCGTACTACACGTCGGTGATCAACCATTTCATCCAGCGACTGCGCGCGGGCAAACCGCCGGTGATCGATGGGCGCGGCGAGCAGTCAATGGACTTCGTGCACGTCACCGATCTCGCGAAAGCCGTTGTGCTGGCACTGGAATCGAGCCGGGCGAACGTGCCGGTCAACATCGGCACCGGGATCGACACGTCCATCGCGACACTGGCGAAGATCCTCATCGACGCGGTCGGCGCCGACGTCGAGCCCGAGTTCAACCCGCGCGAAGTACTCGTCTCGCGGCGGGCCGCGGACATCAGCCGCGCCAGGGAGATTCTCGGCTGGTCGCCGAATATCCCGGTGGAGCAAGGGATGCGCCAACTCGTCGAGTCCTACGGCCGATAATGTTGCGGAATGGCCTGCGTGGCGGCGCGGGTGGCGGAACCTCAGGCAGCCCCTCGCTCCGGGATCGCCTCCTCATGTATGCCAATACACCACGTCGGCGCTGTCCTCGCGAGGAACTACCTGAGAACCCGCCGCGGCGCGAGCTGGCGGCCCACGGCTTCGAAAAAGAATCTGGTGGTATGCGCATCGTCGTCGTCAACAACTTCTTCCCGCCGCGGGTGGGCGGCAGTGCGCACATGGCCGCGGCGCTCGCGGGCGAGTACGCCGAGGCCGGGCATGACGTGCTCGTGCTGACCGCGGCGTACGGTTCAGCGCCGGCGGTGGAGGCGCGCGACGGGTACCGCGTCGTCCGGCTGCCCGCGGTGAAGATGCCGAAACTGGGCCTGTCGATCGACTTCGACCTCAGCTTCACCGCGTTCGTCCCGGGCAACCGGCGGCGGATCCGCCGGCTGCTGGACGATTTCCGTCCCGACGCCTTGCACCTGCACGGCCAGTTCTTCGACCTGTCGTGGCTCGCGGGCCGGTACGGACGACGGATCGGCGTGCCGATCTTGCTGACCGTCCACACGCTACTGGTCAGCGAAAACCCTTGGTATCGCACGATTTTCCGCGTACTCGATGGCGTGCTGGTGAAACCGGTGCTGCGCCGGATCGACCCGTACTACATCTTGCTCGACAAGCTCGGCGCCGACTACTGCGCGCGCCGCTACGGCACAGGGCCGGCGAACTCGGTGCACCTGCCGATCCCGATCGACACGGAGTTCTTCGACCGCGCGGAAATCTCGCCCCAGCACAAGGAAAACCCGTCGATCGTGTCACTCGGGCACGTCATCCCGCTGCGGAACCGGTTGCCCCTCATCGAGGCGCTGCCGTCGATCCTGGCGAAGCACCCGGACACGAAGGTGACGGTCGTCGGGCGCGTCTATCACGACGAGTTCCTGCGCCGCGCGGAGGAACTGGGCGTGCGGGACGCGATCATCGTCCGTGGCGCCGTGCCGCGTAACGAGGTTCCGTCGTACTTCGCCGCGGCGGATATCGTCACGCACGACCTCAACGGTGGTTGCGGAACCGCGTCGTTGGAGGCGATGCTGTCCGGTACCGCGACCATCGCCTCGGTCGCCGCGGACAACTACCCCGGCGTGAAGCTGCGCAACGGCGAGAATATCCTGCTCGTCCCGCCGGACGACGCAGCCGCGGTCGCGGCGGCCGTCATCGGGCTGCTCGACGATCCGGCGTGGCGCGCGGAGCTCGCGCGGCGGCAGAGTGCACTGGTGCGCGAGCACTTCGCGCTCGACGTCGTGGCCAAGCGACACCTGCGACTACTGGAGGCACTGTGTTCTTCGACGACGAGCGCAGCAACCGGCTGCGCCCGGAAATCCTGACCGAGCTGGTCGGCCAGTACCTCAACGACGCCGAGCGCGCCCGTTTTCTCGGTTTGCCAGCCACCACAAGGATTCGCGCGCGAGCGAAGATCATCAGCCCGGAGCATCTGCGGCTCGGCGAGCACTGCTGGATCGGTGAGGACGCCGTGCTCGACGCGAGCGGCGGGCTGAACATCGGCGAGCACACCAGCATCGGCGTCGGGGCGCTCGTGTTCACGCATTCCAGCTGGCTGGCGAACATGATGCTGGAGAACCACCCCGGCAGCGACCTGATCGAGCGCACCCCGGTCACCATCGGCAAGGGCTGCTTCATCGGCGGGCACGCGGTCATCATGCCCGGTGTCACCCTTGGCGATTTCGTCACCGTGCAGCCGAATTCCGTGGTGGCCAAGGATGTTCCCGAGCGTTGCCTCGTCGCCGGCAATCCGGCGCGTGTTTTCCAGCGCTACGACGAGGATTACATCAAGGCCGAGGCCGAACGCGTGCGCGCGGAGAACGCCAGGCGCCGCGAAATCACCATCACGCCATGGGGTTCCCCCGCTGGAGACTTCACCTGACGTCCAGCACCCGGGCGATGACCCGGTGCGCGGGAAGCACCGACGCGCGTTCGGCAGCCGCGTCCGCCTTGCCCGCCACCAGATCCAGGAAGTGCTCCAGCTGAGCCACCAACGGCTCGCACCCGGTGACCGGACAGGCCTCGACCGCCGACTGCCGCGTGACCAGGACCTCCTGCCGGACGAGGTCGACCTCGATCACGCGGTCCAGCTCCGAGATCGTCATCCTCCGCGTTTTCCGTTGCGCCACACGGGAAGCCGATACTGTGGCCATCCCGGTGGGGAAGGACATCGTGGCGTCCACAGTGTCCTCCGCGCCGGCCGCCGACAGCGGGTGGAAGTACCCGGCCGTCGAAGTGATCCTGGCCGGCTCACCGCCGAAAAACCGGATCGCCAGATCGACGTCGTGCACCAGCAGATCCCACGCGACACCGGTGCGGATCCGTGGCGCGTAGGGCCCGTGCCTGCGCGCGATCAGGTGCACCGGGTTTTGCACGAGACGCGTCGCGGCCAGCACTGCCGGGTTGAACCGCTCGACGAACCCGCACATCATGGGCACATCGAGGTTTTCCGACAGCTGAACGATTTCCCCGGCCGCGGCGAGGTCGCTGGCGGCCGGCTTTTCGAGCAGCAACGGCTTGCCCTGCTTGAGGATTTCCAATGCGAGCTCGTGGTGCGACTCCGTCGCGGAAGCGAGTACCACGGCGTCCACATCGGACAGTGAGTCCAGCGAGGGTGCCCACTTCGCGCCGAACTCGGCGGCGCACGCGAGGCCGGCCGTCGCCCGCGGCTCGATCACCCTTGCCAGCGAAGCACGTTCCGTCGCGGCGATCGTCCGCGCGTGCAACCGGCCCATCGTGCCGGTACCGACCAGTGCCAGCCTCATGCGCCGAGCGCCTCTCTGACCTCACGCACGACAGTGTCCACATCGGACTCCGTCAGCGCCGGATGTACCGGAAGGGAAAGCGCTTCCTGGCTCAGCCGGTGCGCCACCGGGAATTCCTGCGGGCGGACCGCCGGGATCTGCGGATGATCGCGGAAGCATTCGTGATCGAACACCAGCTTCGGGTAGTACACCCCGGTCCCGATTCCGCGTTCGGTCAGCTCCGAGATGAGTTCCTCGCGCGAAAGCATCGCGTGCGGCCCGATCAGCACCGTGTACTGATGCCAGACATGCGAACGGCCCGGCAACACGGCCGGGACGGCTAGGCCCGGCGCGCCGGCGAGCCCGGTGGACAACTGGCGCGCGTTGCGTTGCCTGATGGCGATCAGCCCGTCGAGCTTCGCCAGCTGCGGGATGCCGACCGCCGCGTGCAGTTCCGACATCCGGTAGTTGTGCCCGGCCGTTTCGTACGCGTACCGCGCGCGCATGCCTTGGTTACGCAGCAACCGCAGCCGGTCCGCCACCTCGTCGTCATCGCAGGTGATCATGCCGCCTTCGCCGGTGGTGACGTTCTTGGTGGCGTACAAGGAAAAGCAACCCAAACCGTACGATCCGGCCGGTTTGCCCTCTAAGGACGCGCCGACCGACTGGGCGGCATCCTCGACGATGCGCAGCCCGTGCTCGGCGGCCAGCGGCGCGAGCTTGCCCATGTCCGCCGGCTGCCCGTACAGGTGCACGGGCAACAGCACCTTCGTCCGCGGGCCGATCACCTCCGCGACCGCCTCCGGGTCGAGTGCGAAGTCCGTCCGCGACACGTCGGCGAACCGAACCGTCGCACCTGCCTCCAGTATCGCGTTGAGCGTGGCCACGAACGTGAACGGCGACGTGACCACTTCGTCGCCCGGCCGCAGCCCCAGCGCCTGCAACGACGCCACCAGCGCCGTCGTCCCGTTGTTCACCGCGACCGCGTGTGCCGTGCCCGCGACGCGCGCGAACGCCTCCTCGAACCGGGCGACCATCGGCCCCTGGGCGAGACTCCCCGAGCGCAGCACCTCGATCACGAGCGGCTCGGCGTCGCGGACGTCGACGACGGTGAGGGGAATCATCTGGCGAGTCCTCCGGTGTCGTTTACTAATCCGACCAAAAGTAGGCGGACCCTGAGCAATACGTAACCGTTGCCGCGCAAGCCGGATAGCCGTGACTGTGGTCGGATTAGTAACGAACGGCACAGTAGGTAGGGTGGCTGCCCGTGAATCGCATCCACCCGACCGCGGTGCTGGGGCCGGGTGTCGAGCTCGGGACCGCCAACGTCATCGGGCCGTACACGGTCGTCGCCGGGCCGACGGTCATCGGCGACGGCAACTGGATCGGCCCGCATGTCACCATCGGCACGCCGGCCGAGGACCGGGACGGCCCGCATCCGGCGTGGGACGACGATCCCACGGGCGCGGGCGTGCGCATCGGGCACCGCAACCGGATCCGGGAGTACGTCAGCGTGCATCAGGGCACGCGGCGTCCCACTGTGCTCGGCGACGACGGCTACTACCTGCGAGGAAGTCATGTCGCGCACGACTGCCTCATCGGGGACGGGGTGACGTTGGCCTCCAATGTCGTGCTGGGCGGGCATGTGCACGTCTGGTCGCGAGCCAACCTCGGGATGGGCTCGATCGTCCATCAGCAGGTGCGGATCGGACCGGGCGCCATGGTGGGCATGGGCGCGGCCGTCCGCCGCGAGGTCAGGGCTTTCACGATCGCAGTCGGCAACCCTGCCCGGGTCACCGGCCTCAACGTGGTCGGGCTGACTCGGCTAGGCCTCGACCAGGACACGATTGATCAGCTCGAACCGTGGCTCAAGGGCAAAACGCGACTTCCACCCGATGGGCTGATGTACGCGTTGCCCGCCGGGCTCTCTACTTTGGTGCGAGCGTGGGAAGAGCGGAAGGACTGAGACGTGGAGATCGAACAGCGCCTGCGAGGCGTTTTCGTGGCGGCGCTGGACCTCGACCAGGACGTGGACGTCCAGCGGCTCGAGTACCGCGGTACCGAGGAGTGGGATTCGGTCGGGCATATGACGCTCGTCGCCGCCATCGAGGACGAGTTCGACATCCAGCTGGACACCGACCAGGTGCTCGATCTCAGCAGTTTCAAGGTCGCGTTGGACCTGGTGACACAGTTACGCGGCTGAGGAGGCTGTCGGAGTGACGCTCATCGGTGACGGCGCCAGGCTCGTCGATGTGACTTCCGGTCGCACGCTGGAGCACGACGAGCTGGTCCGCGAGGTGAACCGGATCGTGGAAGCGCTTTCCGCGCTGCCCGAAGGCGTGTTGTTCGCCCGGGTGCCGATCGGGCTGACCGGTCTGCTGCGGTATCTCGGTGCGTTCGAAGCGCAACGCGCGGTCGCGCTCATCGATCCCGCGCTGGGGGCCGAGTCGCTGGGCAAACTGATCGTCCGATTCCAGCCGGGTGCCGTGCTCGGCGCGCCGGATGCGGCGCCGCCGGCGGGGTATCGCGCCGAGGGCGAGGATTGGGTACGGACGGCCACCGAGGGGGTGCGCCCGCATCCGGACCTGGCGGTCCTGCTGGCCACCAGTGGTTCCACCGGCGCCCCGCAGTTCGCCCGGCTGTCCCGCCGCGCGGTGCTGACCAACGCGCACGCGATCGCCGAGGTGCTGGGCATCGGGCCGGACGACGTGGCGCCGACGAGCCTGCCGCCGCACTACAGCTACGGGATGTCGGTGCTGAACTCGCACCTCGCGCACGGCGCGACGGTGGTGATCGAGCCGTCCGGGATCCTCGGCCGCCCCTTCTGGGATGCCGTGACCGGGAGCGGCTGTACCTCGATCGCCGCAGTTCCGTACCACTACGAGATGTTGCGGCGCCTGGATTTCGATCCGGCGCGTTACCCGCGGCTGCGCGCGCTCACCCAGGCGGGCGGGCGGCTGCGTCCCGACCTGGTCACGGAGTTCGACACCCGGATGCGGTCGGCGGGCGGTGGGCTGTACGTGATGTACGGGCAAACCGAGGCCGCCCCGAGGATGGCGACGATGCCCGCGGAACAGCTGGCGTACAAACCGGCTTCGGTCGGGCCGGCGATGCCCGGCGGCCAGTTCGGCATCCGGCAGAACGACGGCTCGGAAACCACGCATCCGAAGATCACCGGCGAGGTCATCTACCGCGGTCCCAACGTGATGATGGGGTACGCGGAGGACGCGGCGGGGCTCGCGCGCGGCGACGAGCTCGGCGGGGTGCTGCCGACCGGTGACCTCGGTTATCTCGACGAGGACGGGTACCTGTTCGTCACCGGCAGGCTCAAGCGCATCGGCAAGGTGTTCGGCAACCGGATCAACCTCGACGATCTCGAGCAGGCGGCCCGCACGATCGGCCTGGGCATCGACATCGTCGCCGCGATTCCGGCCGGGGACAAGGTCGTGTTGTTCGCTGAGGGCATCGCCAAGGACGTGAGCAAACAGGCTTCGCGCGCGCTCGGCGAGTTGCTGCACCTGCACGCGTCGGGTTTCGACGTGCGGCCGATCGACGTGGTGCCGTTGCTGGCGAGCGGAAAGATCGACTACCAGGCGCTGACGGAGCTGATATGAGCCTGGTCGCGGAACTCGCCGAGCTGACCGCGCATCATCGCGCGCGCTGCCCGGAGTACAACCGGATCCTGTCCGCACTCGGGACCGGCGAGTCGTTCACCTCGGTGGCGGACCTGCCCTGGTTGCCGGTGCGGTTGTTCAAAACCCATGCGCTGAAAAGCATTCCGGAGCACGAGGTGTTCCGGGTGCTGACGTCCTCGGGCACGACCGGCGCGCCTTCGCGGATCTTTCTCGACAAGGCGGCCGCCGCGGCGCAGCCCCGGCATCTCGCTTCGACGCTGCAACGGGTACTTGGCCCGTCGCGGCTGCCGATGTTGGTGGTGGACCGGAAAAGCATCATGCGCTCGTCGTCCGCGCGCGGTGCCGGAGTGCTCGGGATGGCGAACTTCGGGCGCAGGCACGTGTACCTGCTCGACGAATCAGAAAAGCCGGATGTCTCTGCGCTGCAACGGTTCCTGGCCGAACACGGCGGCGAGCCGTTCCTGGTCTTCGGGTTCACCTTCCTGGTGTGGCAGCATCTGTACGAGGTCGCGCGCGAGCATAGGCTCGATTTGTCGAACGGCATTCTGATCCACTCCGGCGGCTGGAAGAAACTCGCCGAGAAAGCCGTGGACAATACGGAGTTCCGGCGGCGCTTCGCTGAGGACACCGGGCTCCGGCGAATCCACAACTACTACGGCATGGTCGAGCAGATCGGCACGGTATTCCTCGAAGGACCGTCCGGCGATGGCTTGTACTGCCCGGAATTCGCGGACGTGGTGATCCGCGATCCGCGCACCTGGGCCGAGCAGCCGGTGGGTGTTCCCGGGGTGATCGAGGTGGTCAGCACGTTGCCGCGGTCGTATCCCGGGCATGTGCTGCTGACCGAGGATCTCGGGGTGTGCCACGGAATCGACGACGGTGACTGGCCGGGTAAGCGGTTTTCGGTATTGGGCCGTCTGCCGAAAGCGGAAGTTCGCGGCTGCTCGGACAGTGTCGCGGCATGACTGAGTTGACGGTGGGCGACGAACGCGTGGTCGCTTTCCTGGACCGCTTCGGGCGGCGGTTGCTGGCGCTCGGAAGACGGTATCCGGAGCTGGCGTCACTCGGCTTTTTCCTGCGGCGCGCGGAAACCGAGCGACAACTGTCCCGTTTGGACGGTATGCGCCGCCCGCGCGGTGTGGTGTTCCACGTGCCACCGGCCAATGTGGACACTGTGTTCGTCTATTCGTGGGCGCTGTCCGCACTCGCCGGGAACACCAACGTCGTACGGATCTCGCCGCGTGCGGGCGCCGCCGCGCGGGCGATTCTGGATGTGTGGCATGAGCTGGAAGAACCGGTCATCGCGCGGACCCAGCAGATGATCACCTACGACCGTGACGACGAGCTGACCGCGGAACTGTCGGCCGCCGCCGATCTGCGTGTGCTGTGGGGCGGCGACGATTCCGTCACCGCGTTGCGGAAGTTTCCCCTTGCGCCGCACGCCCGTGACCTGACGTTTCCCGATCGTTCTTCGTTCGCGATCGTGTCCGTCGCGGGCTGGCAGCGGGCTTCCGCACGGGAGCGGCGGGCGGCGGTGGAAGCTTTCTTCACCGACGCGTACTGGTTCGATCAGGCGGCCTGTTCCTCGCCACGCGGGGTTTTCTGGGTCGGCGACGGCGACCCCTCGGCGGAGTTCCGGGCGCTACTCGTGTCCGTCGCGCGAGAAAAAGGCCACGTCACTGATTCCGCGATGGCGGTACAGAAACGCGTTTCGACGTATGGCGCAGCCGCGGACGGTCGCGTCGAGAAGATCGTTTTCGACAGTGCTGCCGTGACGAGCCTCGAATCCCCGGACATCGTGCGAGACTGGCTTGGTGTGGGAGTTTTCACACATTCCCGGGTGAGCTCGCTCGCCGAACTCGTGCCGAAGGTGCGGCGCAAGGACCAGACCGTGACTCATTTCGGTTTCGGGTACGAGGAACTGGCCGAGTTCGCGGCGAGCGCAGGAGTGGACCGGATCGTCCCCTTTGGATCCGCGCTCAGGTTCTCCCCAGTGTGGGACGGTTACGATCTCCTTGCCGAGTTCACAAAACTGATCACCGTCACAGTCTGAGGCCGATGAAACCCAGAGCTCCCGATCCGACGGAAGGCGGGCCGACCGTGATCAACGGGAAGCCGACCCGCGCCGGTTTCGATCGCTACAGCGTGATCCGCTGGGTCGCTGTCATGCTCGTCGTCGGTTTCGCGGTGCGTGCGCTCGTCGCCAACTGGTCGGAGTTCTGGCGCACGCTGGCGGACATTCCGTGGTCGTCCTCGGGGCTGAGCCTGCTTGCGCTGGTGGCGAGCATTGGTGTGTCCACCTACGGCTGGCATGTCCTGATCGACGGACTCGGCCCGCCGGTCGGTTTCCGGCGAGGCGCGCGGATCAACCTCGTCGGCGCCCTCGGCAAGTACGTGCCGGGTTCGTTGTGGGCGTACCTGCTGCAAGCTGAGCTGGGCCGCAAGGCGGGGCTGTCACGAGCGCGGGTGTTCACGGGATCGTTCGTGCAGTTCGGCATCGGGCTGATCGCCGCGGCGCAGCTGGCAATGCTCGCCGGCCCACAATGGTGGTTGCTCGCCACGATCCCGGCTGTGGGTGTGTTGCATCCCCGGGTGCTGACATGGATCACCGCGCGAGCACTGAAACTGCTACGCCGCCCGCCGTTGGAACGGGCGTTCAGCGGGCTTCGCGTCGGCACGGCGTTCGGCGCCGCACTCGTCGCGTGGTCGCTGCAAGGTGTGCACCTGTGGCTGCTGACGGGTAGCGCCGGCCTACTGCCCTGCATCGGGGCGATGGCACTGGCGATGACCGCCGGTTCGGTCGCGTTCCTGTTGCCCAGCGGCGCCGGTGTGCGAGAGGCCGTACTGGTCGCGATGCTGACGGCGAACGGCATTTCCGCCGGCAAGGCCCTGGCGTTCGCCCTCGCCTCGCGCGTGATGTTCACCGTCGCAGACCTGCTCACGGCCCTAGCCGCAACCGGCGCACGATGGCGCTCCCGCCCAGGCGAGCCCCTCGCAGGAACGGCGCCCAGCCCGGGTTGAGGAGATCCGCCACGTCGACCAGCCCGGGGATGCGGCTGGTCCAGGTTGAGTGCTCAGTCCTGATTGATGGCTCCGTCCTGGTTGAGCGGTCCGGCTAGAGGCCCGGCCCGGCAACTTGACTGGACCGGCCAGGTTGAGCCGTCGGGCCAGGTTGAGCGATCCTGGCTGGGCGGCGCGGCACGTGCGCGGGTCGACTAGGTGCGCGGGGCAGAGCTTGACTGGACCGGCCAACATGCGCGGGCCGGCCAACTTGCGCAGTCCGGCCAACTTGCGCGGGCCGGCCAACTTGCGCAGTCCGGCCGAATACGCCCCGGGGCCAATGCTGCAATGGTGGGGAACCCACCGTGGCCGAGGTTGCCCCAACGGATGTTCAGCCGCACCACTCGGTGCTCTCTGTCGATAGAGCCGCTTTGAGTTGAGATCACTGCCCTCAGTCGGAATCATCGCTCCCGGAACGCATCCGCGCTCCGAGTTGAGATCATTGCTCTCGATGAGAGTCACCGCTCTCGGTCGTAATCACCGCTGCCGGTAGGGACCGTTGCTCTCTGTGGGAATCGGCGCTCTCGGTCGTAATCACCGCCGCTGGTACGGACCGGTGCTCACACTGGGAATCGGGGCTCTACATCGATATCGCCGCTCGCGGGCGAGATCACTGCTCTCGGTGAGGAGCGCTGCGCTGGATCGAAGTCATCGCTCTCGGTGGGGATCGCCGCTCTACGCGGAGGCCGACGCTTACGTGGGGACCGCCCCACTGCGTGGGCTCGGCGCTTTGCGTTGGATCGCAGCGCTGCGTCGGGGTCGTCGCTCTCGGTTGAGCTCGCCGCACTGGGTGGGATTGCCGGTCTCGATTAGGGGCATCGCTCTGTGCGGGGGTCGTCGCTCTGTGTCGAGAGCACCGCTCTCGGCCGGGATCGTCGCTCTTCTTCGGGAGCGCCGCGCTGAATCGGGATCATCGCTCGTGGTCGATGTGCCGGCTGCGCGGCCGACCGTGACCGACCCGCGCCCAACTGGCGCGAAAGACCCACGCGACCAACCCGCGCCACCCCACACTCCACGGCGGCCACCTACGGACCCCAAGCCCGGACCGCAGGCTCGGAACCGAAGCCGGAACCGAAGCCGGAATCGCAGGCTCGGAACCGAAGCCGGAATCGCAGGCTCGGAACCGAAGCCGGAATCGCAGGCTCGGAACCGAAGCCGGAATCGCAGGCTCGGAACCGAAGCCGGAATCGCAGGCTCGGAACCGAAGCC
>NZ_WMBA01000032.1 GCF_009707865.1 Amycolatopsis pithecellobii | reverse complement strand
GTCGAGTCTCGTGGGCTTTTTTTTGTTTATTATGGTCAGCGCCAACCGCCACGGCGCCCACCGCGCCAAGCGCGTCACCGCGCACATCACGCGCCACGCCGCCCACCACCGCATCCTCGACGGCGGGCCGATAGGCCAGTCGGCCGACGCGTTCAGCCATTCCCGCCGCCGTTGGGTTGGCGGGTGCCGAAGGTTTGGCAGCCGCCGGGGTCGGGCTGGCTCAGCGAGATCATCCGGGCGGTCACCGCGCCCGTGTCGTCCGCCGTGCCTGTCGCGACCGCGCATTCGCCGACCTTCAGCGCGTTCGGGGTCGCGGACTCCGACTTCGTGTAGGTGGTGGCCGAATCGACCGTCACCTCAACACTCGTCGCCGCGCCGGTTTGGCGGTTGTCCTGCGAGACGGTGAACCCGCCACCAGTCACCGCCGTCACCTTGCCGAACGCACCCCGCGCATTCATGCCCGACGGCCTCGGCGCACCCGACGGCCGCGACGGCCTGCTACTGCCGTTCTGCGGCCGCATACCCGGCCCACCAGTCCCACACGTGTCGTTGTCGGCCGTGCTGATCTGCACCGTCTTCGCCACCACCGGCGTACCCGTGCCACTCACCACCACGCACGAGCCGGCTGTGACGTCCGACAGTGCAGCCGGAACCCGGTCGGTGAACGTCGTACTGCTGGAGAAGTTCACCGTCACCTGACCGTTCGCGGGATTCTGCACCTCGATACTGGACCCCGCCACCGCGGCGATCGTGCCCGACGCGGCCGGCCCGCGAGCAGCACCGGGCGGCGCCGACGCAGCCGCCGGTTCCGCGGGGGGCGTGCTCGACGAGCCGCAGGCGGCCAGCGTCAACCCGAGCAAACCGCCGACCACAGCAATACGCCAGCCACGGCGGAAAGCGGTTTCTCCGAGCAGGCCGGCTGTACTGTGCCGTTCGTTACTAATCCGACCACAGTCACGACTACCCGGCTTGCGTAGCAACGGTTGCGTACTGCTCGGGGTCTGCCTACTTTTGGTCGGATTAGTAACAGGACGTCGAATCATGTGCTCATTCCTTCATTCGCTGCGCAACGCATCGATCGGTGAGAGCCGGGCGGCGCGGGTCGCCGGGTACACCCCGAACACAAGGCCGATCGCGATCGCGGTGAGGATCGCGACCACGGTCGCCGTCGCGGAAATGGTGATCGGGATGGCCACCACATGGGGCAGCACCAGCGCGCCGACGATGCCGAGCAGCGCACCGAGCAGGCCACCCGCGAGCCCGAGCAGCGAAGCCTCGACCATGAACTGCCGCCGGATCACCACCGGGCTCGCGCCGACCGCCTTGCGCAGACCGATCTCACGAATCCGTTCGGTGACCGACACGAGCATGATGTTCATGACCCCGATTCCGCCTACCAGCAAGGAAATCGCCGCGACCCCGCCGAGCAGCAGGGTCAGCGTCCTACTCACCGAACTGGCCGTGGACAGCAGCGATTCCTGGCTCGCGATGGTGAAGTCGGCCGCGCTGTCGTTCGTGATGTGGTGCAACGCCAGCAATTCCTGGTTGGCCTCCTGGTAAGCCGCGGACAAAGTGTCCGAAGTGGACGCTTCCAGATAGATCGCCTGTACCGAAGTGCGCGTGGCACCGCCGACGAGCCGGTCCGCGGCGGTGCTGATCGGTACGACGGCTTGGTCGTCCTGGTTCTGCGCGGACGACGTTCCCGCGGAGGCGAGCACCCCGACGACCTCGAACGGAGTGCTACCGATCGTCACCGTGCGGCCCACCGCATTGGCCGTGCCGAACAGTTCTTCCGCCGTACTCGGGCCGAGCACGGTGACTGCCGCTTCGCTCGTTTCGTCGGCGTCCGTGAGGAAACGCCCCTCGGAAACCGTGCGCGCCCGTACGTTCAACCACGCCGGAGTCGTGCCGACGACCGAAGACGTCCAGGTCTTCGAGCCCGCCGCGAGCGAGGTGTTTCGGCTCGTCGTCGGGGCGACCGCGGCGATGTCCGGCGCAACACCAGGCGCGGCAAGGGAATTCGCGTCGTGCACGGTCAGCGTCGTCGCCGAACCGTTGCCGCCGCGGACACCCGTCGCGGCGCTCGTGGTGCTGCCCGGCGTCACCACGAGCAGGTTCGTGCCCAGCGAGTTGATCGCCGACGCCACCTGCGCCTGTGCGCCTTCGCCGAGCCCGACGGTCAGGATCACCGCGGCGATCCCGATCAGAATGCCCAGCATCGTCAGCCCGGAGCGCAACCGGTGCGCGCGGATCGCCTCGAGGCTCGTGCGCAGGGTTTCCAGCCAGTTCATCCGAACACCCCGGTGTCCGACTCGATGACCCCGTCACGTAACCGCACCACACGGTCGGCGTGTGTCGCGACCTCTTCTTCATGTGTGATCAGCACGATGGTGTGCCCGATGTCGTTGAGCTCACGGAACACCGACAGCACCTCGGCCGTCGCCGCTGAATCCAGCGCACCGGTGGGCTCGTCCGCCAGCACCAGCGACGGCCGGTTCACCAACGCACGGGCCAGCGCGACCCGGGACTGCTGGCCGCCGGACAGCTCGTTCGGCCGGTGTTCGAGGCGGTCGCCGAGACCTACCCGCTGCAGAAGTTCGACGGCGCGAGCCTTCCGCTCGGCCCGGTTGACTCCCGCGTAGCACAACGGAAGTTCGACATTCCGCCACGCCGATAGCCCCGCCAGCAGGTTGAACTGCTGGAAAACGAAACCGATCCGGCGGTTGCGGATCATCGCGAGGTCCAATTCGGACAGTCCACTCACGTCTTCACCGGCCAGCACGTAACGTCCGGCGCTGAGCAGGTCGAGGCAGCCGAGAATGTGCATCAACGTGGATTTTCCCGAGCCGGATGGCCCCATGATGGCGACGTACTCACCTTCGGCGACGCGCAACGAAACCCCGCGCAACGCCTCGACTTCCACCACACCGGTCGAGTAGATCTTGCGCAGGTTCTGGACCTCGATGACAGGCATGCTCATCCTCCGAACCCGCGTGCGCCGCCACCCAAGCCGCCCGTCCGGGCACCACCGCCGAAACCACCGGGCCCACCGAAACCACCATTACGGCCACCGGCGCCACCCGTGCCGCCTGTGCCGCCGGTGGTCCCTGCCGGCACCGTGACCATCACCTGGTCCCCTTCGGACAGTCCACTGAGGACTTGGACCATGCCGTTGGCGGTCTGCCCCAGCTGCACCTGTTTGCTGGTTTGCTTTCCTGCCACCAGTTCGTCGACGGTCGCCTGCCCGCCGCCGTAGTGGACGGCGGCCGCGGGAACCGCGAGCACGTCGGTCAGCTGCTTCACCACGATCGCGACCGAGGCGCTCGCTCCCGCGAACAGGCCCGGCGGGCTGCCGGTGACCCCGATCGTCACCGGATAACTGGGCACCGAGGACGATCCGGCAGGCATCACCGCGACCGAGGTGACCGTGCCGTAGATCGGATTCGCCGAGCCGTCGGGCGTGATGACCGCCTGCTCTCCGGTCTTGATCTGGCCGATCTGGGTGTCATCCACGCTCGCGTTGACCACGTAGGAACCCGTTGACATGACGACGATTTGGGCCGTGCTACCGGTACCACCGGCCGAAACCTGCTGGCCCGTCGACAGGTTCACCGCCGCGACAGTACCGGCGATGGGCGAGGTCATCGTCGCCGCGGACAGCGCCGATTGCGCGTTGTCGAGCTGGTTCTGCGCGGCGGTGATCGACGCCTGGTCCGCGGAAATCTGTGCCGACGAAGCGCTGTTCGACTGATCGGCCGACAGTTTCGCCTGGCCCGAAGCCACGCTCGCCTTCGCCTGCGCGACGCTCGCCGCGAGCGACGCGGACTGGAGCGTGGCGAGTGGCTGCCCCGCGGTGACCTGCTGTCCTACCGTCACGTCGACGGCGGTCACCTGCCCGGCGACCCCGAAGTTGAGATCGCTGCGCTGGGCGGGTTCGATCGTGCCCGTCGACGACACGGTTTGCCGGAGCGTCGTGGTGTTCGCCGCGACGAGCCGGTACGACGGTGCGGCCGCGGGACGAGTCACCTCCCAGACCGTGACCCCGGCGGCCACCAGCACAACCACGGCGACGGTGAGGTAGACCCATCGCCTCTTCTTGCGAAGCCTGCCCAGCACGGCATCCTTCTCTCTCGCGTGCCCCAGAAGATCCGGCTGCGAAAGCTTCGCCGGTCTTTCTGATAAGCGTCTGAGAAAACGGGCCTGCTTGGCTGTGAATCAGTTGTGTAAAAGATTCTTTACCGAACTACCGCAGGAAACCGATCCGGTCGTAGACGGCGGACAGGGTTTCCGCGGCGACGATCCGGGCGCGCTCGGCCCCGTGCGCGAGCACTTTGTCCAGTTCGGCGACATCGTCCAAATAGGACTTCACCCGCTCCTGGAACGGGGTCACGAAATCCACCAGAACCTCGGCGACATCTTTCTTCAAGTCACCGTAGCCCTTGCCCACATACTCGGCCTCCAGCTCGGAAATGTTCCGGCCGGACAGCGCCGAGTGGATGGTCAGCAGGTTCGACACCCCGGCCTTGTGCTCAGGGTCGAAGACGATCTCGCGGCCGGTGTCGGTGACCGCGGACCGGATCTTCTTCGCCGAGCGCTTCGGATCATCGAGCAGCTCGACCAGCCCGTTCGGCGACGAAGCCGACTTGCTCATCTTCGCGCCAGGGTCCTGCAGGTCGTAGATCTTGGCTGTGTCCTTGACGATGTAGGGCTCCGGCACGACGAACGTCTTGCCGTAGCGGCGGTTGAACCGCTGCGCGAGGTTGCGCGAGAGCTCGAGGTGCTGGCGCTGGTCCTCGCCGACCGGCACCGCGTTCGCCCGGTAGAGCAGGATGTCCGCGGCCTGCAGGACCGGGTACGTGAACAGGCCGACACTCGCGTGGTCGGTGCCCTGCCTGGCAGCCTTGTCCTTGAACTGCGTCATCCGGCTGGCTTCGCCGAACCCCGTCTGGCACTCGAGCACCCACGACAGCTGGGCGTGCTCGGGTACCTGGCTCTGCACGAACAGCGCACTGCGTTCCGGATCCACGCCGAGCGCGAGCAGCTGCGCCGCTGACACGCGGGTACGCCGGCGCAGCACCTTCGGGTCCTGCTCGACCGTGATCGCGTGCAGATCCACGACCATGTAGTAGGTCTCGTGCGTGTCCTGCAGCAACACCCACTGGCGCAGGGCACCGAGGTAGTTGCCGAGGTGGAACGAGTCCGCGGTCGGCTGGATGCCGGACAGCACGCGCAGCCGGGCCGGGGTCTCCTGAGCGGTTTCTTCAACGCTGGACACGCCGCCGATTGTTTCAGGCCCGCTGAGCCGCGATGGCGGCGAGGTCCGCAGCAAGCGCCGACGGTCAGAGCGACGGTCGCCGGTAGGGCGTCAGCGGCGGGCGGACGTCTTCGGGCGCTTCGGTGACCGGTTCGGCCTCAACCTCGGCGGCCTTGCGGCGCTGGCGGATGACGCCGAGCGTCATGCCGACGACGCCGAGCACGACGGCAGCCAGCCCGACCGGTCCGAGCAGGCCGAAGGACATCGTCTCGGTGGTGGGTGAAACCTGGGCGCCGACCGCATTCGCGACGCCGGTGCCGGTCAGCACGAAGGCCGACAGGAGCGCACCAATGCGCAGCGTACGGCTGGTGACCAGAGTGGTTCGGTTGCGCACCGGGGTGCCTCCCGCGATGAGGTGCCATCACCCAAATGGACGGGTCTTGCCTGGTGAAAACTACCGAGCGTGTCAAGCCCGGTGCGTTTTCGATCAACTCGGGGCCAGACCTTAGCGCTCATCCGGGTGCCCATGACACCGGGGCCCACCGACCGAACACAACTCTTGTCTTGACAACTTTATTTGTCGGTGCGACAGTTCTCCCATGCTCGAAGTCGCAGTGATCGAAGATCCGGCCGCCGCCGAGGTCTCGCTCGACCCGGTCCGCGGGAAGCTGCTGGCCGCGCTCGCCGAACCCGGCTCGGCCACCACGCTTGCGGCGCGGCTCGGGCTGCCCCGGCAGAAGGTCAACTACCACCTGCGCGCCCTCGAACGGCACGGGCTCATCGAGCTGGTCGAAGAACGCCGCAAAGGCAATGTCACCGAGCGGCTCATGCAAGCCACCGCGGCGTCGTACGTGATCTCGCCGACCGCGATGGCCGAGGTCGCACCCGACCCCGATCGTGCGCCGGACCAGCTTTCGGCATGGTGGCTGCTCGCGCTGTCCGCCCGGCTGGTGCGGGAACTCGGCGAGCTCATCAGTGGCGCGGCCGCGGCACGGCAACGGCTTGCGACCTATGCCATCGACGCCGAGATCCGGTTCGCCACCGCGGCGGACCGGGCGGCGTTCGCCGACGAACTCGGCACGGTCGTGAAGAACCTCGTCGGGAAATACCACGACGAAAAGGCGGTGGGCGGGCGCAAACACCGGCTCGTCGTCGCACTGCACCCGAGTCTCAAGAAGAAGGAGCAATGAAATGAGCAAGGAATTCTCCATCGAGCGGGAAGTCGTGTTGCCGGCCACGCCCGAGGAGGTCTTCGCGGCGGTGACGACGGGTACCGCGAACTGGATGTTCCCGACTCCCGCGCCCGATCCCGGCAGTCCGATCGTGCGGAACTGGGAGCCGCCGACCCGATTCACCGTCAGGCAGGACGGCGAAGACGGCTGGTTCAACGCGCTCGATTTTCTCATCGAGGCACGAGATGGTGGCACGGCGGCGTTGCGGTATGTCCACAGTGGAATCTTCACCGACGACTGGGACAACCAGTACGACGGCGCGGCCAAGCACACCGACTTCTATCATCACACGCTCGGCGAGTACTTGCGGTATTTCGGCGGGAAATCGGCCGTTTACGCGGAGGTGAGCGGTCCGCCCGCGTCCGCGTATCCGTCGGCGATGGAGGCGGTACGGAAATCGCTCGGCGTTTCCGCGGTTGGTGACACCGTGCAACTCGAGCTACCCGGGCTGGCGCCGGCCGAAGCCGTCGTGGACTACCTGAATCCGTACTTCCTCGGCCTGCGCACCGAGAATGCGCTGTATCGGGTCTTCGGGCGCAACAATTTCGGTGGCACCGTGGACATTTCGGCGCACCTGTTCGGCGAGGACGCGGACAAGGAGCGGACCGAGCAGGCGCTGGGCGCGTACCTGAACGGGGTGTTCGCTGCATGACCGCTCGACAAAGTGCGGGAATCCTGTTGTACCGCAAGAAGAACGGCGAGCTGGAAGTCCTATTGGGACATATGGGCGGCCCGTTCTGGGCGCGGAAGGATGCGGGCGGGTGGTCGCTGCCGAAGGGCGAGTACGAGCCCGACGAAGAACCGGAAGCGGCCGCCCGCCGCGAATTCACCGAGGAACTCGGGCTGCCGCTCCCCGCGGGCCCGCTCGCCGAACTCGGTTCGGTCCGTCAGTCCGGCGGCAAGGTCGTGACGGTGTGGGCGCTCGAAGGCGAGCTGGATCCGGCGCTCGCGGTGCCGGGCACCTTCGCAATGGAATGGCCGAAGGGATCCGGCCGGATGCAGGAATTCCCGGAGATGGACCGCTTCGCGTGGTTCACGCTCGCCGACGCACGGGAGAAACTGCTGAAAGGGCAACAACCTTTCCTGGAACGGCTGGTGTCGCTGGTGAGCTGAGCCGGTGCGACCGGCAAGTCGCGGGCCCCCAGTCCTGCCGACAGCGCTGGCGCAGCCAACCTCGGCGTCGCACGATGACGCGTCGGCGGCGGAGCCGAACAGGTCGAGGCGGCGAACCGAAAGCACACGACACAACTCACTGATCTCCTGCCGTCTCTCCTCGATCAGACGATGCACGAGCGCCCACGTCCCGAGCGAATTCGGCCTGATAAGCCACCGGACGTCACGGCCATTCGTAGCCGATCGTCAGCGGTGCATGGTCCGACCACCGTTCGCCATACGTCGCGGCGCGCTCGACCCGGGCCGACACCGCTCGTGCGGCCAGGCCCGGCGTCGCGACCTGGAGGTCGATCCGCCAGCCGGCATCGTTGTCGTAAGCCTTGCCCCGGTAGGACCACCACGTGTACGGGCCGGGGCCGTCCGGGTCGAGCGCGCGCTGCACGTCCACATACCCGGCCTCGTCGTAGACCCGGCTCAGCCAGGCGCGTTCCTCCGGCAGGAAGCCCGAATTCTTGTGATTCGTCTTCCACGCCTTGAGGTCCACCTCGCGATGCGCGATGTTCCAGTCCCCCAGCACGACGGCCTCCACCCCGGCCGCCTCGGCTTTCGCGCGCAGCTCCACCAGATAGGGCAGAAACGCCGCCATGAAGCGCGCCTTCTCCTCCTGCCGCGGCGTGCCCACGTCACCGCTGGGCACGTACACGCTGGCCACGATCAGCCCCGGCAACTGAACCTCGAGATAACGGCCGCTGCCTTCGAACTCCGCCGCACCGAAACCGATGCGCACCTGCGACGGCTCAGCCCGGCTGTAGACGGAAACCCCGTTGCGGCCCTTGGTCGTGGACGCGGCATGGTGCGCATGCCAGCCCAGCGGCGCCACAACCTCCTCGGGCAGCTGGCTCGCCTCCGCCCGGACCTCCTGGCAGGCGACCACGTCGGCCTCGCTGTGCGCGAGCCATTCGACGAAGCCCTTCTTGGCCGCGGCACGCATGCCGTTGACGTTCACGGTGGAGATGGTCAGCACGCCCCGCAGGCTACCGGCGCCCACCGACAGAAACTCAGCCGCAGTTCCCCGCGACCGGCTTGAGGAAGTCGGTCTTCGCCCACTTGTTGTCGGCCAGCTTGCGGAACCCGTTCTGCACCACGGGCTCGGCGCCGGTCTGCGCGTTCTGGTTGAACTTGCCGACGATCCCGGCGTTCGGGTCGGGCGCGGACCGCACGTTCAGCACGTCCGCGGTCACGGTCACCTTGCAGCCCGTCGAGCCGCCCGTCGCCTCGGACGCGCGCTTACCCGCGCCCATGACGTAGATGAGCCCGACGGCGGCCAGCACAGCGACGATGATCAGGATCCGTTTCGGAATGCCCAGGATCACGGGTCTCTCCTCGCCGGTCTCGAAAAACTGAAAGTAAGGGTAGCCACACAAAGTTGAGCCATGACAGGGCCGAGAACCGAAACCACCCAGAGGCCGCAATCTGCGTGAGGACGCTGTTACAGGACGTGACAAAACACGAGAGAGGGCGCGCCCGGACGAGACCGGACGCGCCCTCTGCCGGAAAACTCAGCCTTGGTTGATCTTCTTGGCCAGGTTCTCGTCGAGCGTGCCGAGGAACTCCTCGGTAGTCAGCCACGACTGGTCCTTGCCGACCAACAGCGCCAGGTCCTTGGTCATCTTGCCGCTCTCGACGGTCTCGATGACGACCTGCTCCAGCTTGGTGGCGAACCCGATCAGCTCCGAGTTGCCGTCCAGCTTGCCGCGGTGCTCCAGCCCACGGGTCCACGCGAAGATCGACGCGATCGGGTTCGTCGAGGTCGGCTTGCCCTGCTGGTGCTGGCGGTAGTGCCGGGTGACCGTGCCGTGCGCGGCCTCGGCCTCGACGGTCCTGCCGTCCGGGGTACGCAGCACCGAGGTCATCAGCCCGAGCGAGCCGAAGCCCTGCGCCACGGTGTCGGACTGCACGTCACCGTCGTAGTTCTTGGTCGCCCAGACGTAGCCGCCCTCCCACTTGAGCGACGCGGCGACCATGTCGTCGATCAGCCGGTGCTCGTAGGTCAGGCCCTTGGCGTCGAAGTCGGCCTTGAACTCCGCCTCGAAGATCTCGGCGAACACGTCCTTGAACATGCCGTCGTAGGCCTTGAGGATGGTGTTCTTCGTCGACAGGTAGACCGGGAATCCGCGGTCGAGGCCGTACTGCAGCGAAGCGCGCGCGAAGTCCTCGATCGACTTGCGGAAGTTGTACATGCCCAGCGCCACGCCGCCGCCCTCGGGGAACTTCGCGACCTCGAGCTCGATCGGCTCGGAGCCGTCCTCCGGGGTGTAGGCGATGGTTACCGTGCCGGGGCCGGGGACCTTGAAGTCCGTGGCCCGGTACTGGTCGCCGTGCGCGTGGCGGCCGATGATGATCGGCTTCGTCCAGCCCGACACCAGCCGCGGGATGTTGGAGATGATGATCGGCTCGCGGAAGACGACACCGCCGAGGATGTTGCGGATCGTGCCGTTCGGACTCCGCCACATCTTCTTGAGGCCGAACTCTTCGACGCGGGCCTCGTCAGGGGTGATGGTGGCGCACTTGACGCCGACGCCGTGCTCCTTGATGGCGTTCGCCGCGTCGATCGTGATCTGGTCGTCGGTGCGGTCCCGCTCCTCGATACCCAGGTCGTAGTAGGCCAAGTTGACATCCAGATACGGGTGGATGAGCTTGTCCTTGATGAACTGCCAGATGATGCGGGTCATCTCGTCGCCGTCGAGCTCGACGACGGTGCCCTCGACCTTGATCTTGGCCATGAGCAGCGGTGCTCCTCTCGCGGATCCTCGCGGTTGCGGTTCTTCGAAGCTGTGGTATGCGGGACAAGCGTACTGCTAGGAAGCACGCGGCGCCGCAAGTGGTGACGAACGTCCAGTCTCGCAGCACTGGCCAGGCAGGCCCCACTCGCGTGAAATTCGCCGGAACATCGTGTCGAAACGGCGTGCGCTCGTTCGACGCTGTGGTGACAGCTGATCAACCGAGACCACTGAGGAGCAGCAATGCGATTTCTGATGATGCACCGGCTCGCCGAGAGCGACCCGATCAACTGGAACCCGAGCCAGGAGTTCATCGAGAAGATGGGCGCCTTCATTCAGGACTGGTCCGAGCGCGGCATCCTGATCACGGCCGAGGGCGTCCACCCGTCCGAAAAGGGCGCGCGGGTCCGCAAGACCACGCGCGGGTCCGCAAGACCAAGGGAGCCGGGACCACCGCGACCGACGGGCCGTTCACCGAGAGCAAGGAAATCATCGGCGGGTTCGGGCTGATCAATGCCAAGGACAAGGCCGAAGCCGTCGAACTGGCGCGGCAGTACGCGGACCTGTTCGACAACGTCGAGGTCGAAGTGCGGCAGATCGTCGAGTTCGACGAGGTGCCACAAGCCTGACCCGACCCCGGAGCCGCCCATCCGTGCGAAGATGACTCCATGCCCAAGACCCTGCGTCTGACCGGCGACGCCGAGGCCGACAAGCTGCTGAGCGAAGACCCGTTTGCCCTGCTCACGGGGATGCTTCTTGATCAACAGATTTCCATGGAAACCGCCTTCGCCGGGCCGAAGAAGATCGCCGACCGGATGGGCGGCTTCGACGTCACCAGGATCGCCGACGCCGACGAGGACGAGTTCGTCGAGCTGTGCGTGCAGAAGCCGGCGATCCACCGCTACGGCGGTTCGATGGGCCGCCGCGTGCACGCACTCGCGCGGTACATCGTCGAGCACTACGACGGGCACACCGAGGCCATCTGGACCGAGGGCAAGCCCGACGGCAAGGAAGTCCTCAAGCGACTCAAGGCGTTGCCGGGCTACGGCGAGCAGAAGGCGCGGATTTTCCTTGCCCTGCTTGGCAAACAGCGCGGCGTCAAACCTGCCGGCTGGCGCGAGGCAGCCGGCGCGTACGGCGAGGAGGGCTCGCGGCGGTCCATCGCGGACGTGACGAGCGCCGGCACGCTGGCCGAGGTGCGTGCGTTCAAGAAGGCCGCGAAGGCTTCGGCCAAGGCGCAATAGCACTGTCGCATATGGACTTTCCCCGGTCGGCAGGCGCCACTACCCTGGGACCAGCGGAGGTGTCAACGATGCACGCAACCGTGGGAGACCGGATTCTCGTACACGGCCGGACGGTCGGTGCCGGTGAGCAGCAGGGCGAAATCATCGAGGTTCGCGGAGAGAACGGCGAGCCGCCGTACGTGGTGCGCTTCTCCGACGGACACGAGTCGCTGATTTTCCCCGGCTCCGACTGCGAAATCGGCACTCAGCAAGACTGATCAGCGGCGTTACCAATCCGACCGAAAGTAGGCGGACACGGTCCGCAGCCGATCTGCTTGTAGACACCCGTTTCCGCCGTGGCTGCCGTCGGATTGGTAACGAACGGCACAGTACGTAAGAATCGTCACCCGCCGCGCGGGATGACAGCGGCCGCGCCTGCTGTTCACACTCATACAGGGACAGTCGCCGTGCCAAGACGAGCACATTGACTGTCCTTCTTTCATGCCGTGCCCTGTATCGATACACCTCCGTCCTGGAAAGGAGAACCGTGCCCATCGCGCTCCTTGCGCTGGCCATCGGTGCCTTCGGCATCGGCACCACCGAATTCGTCATGATGGGTGTACTCCCGCAGGCGGCCGCCGACTTCGGGGTGTCCATCCCGGCTGCGGGCTACCTGATCACCGGCTACGCGCTCGGCGTCGTCGTCGGTGCTCCCCTGCTCACCGTGGTGGCCGTGCGGCTGCCGCGAAAGACCATGTTGCTGGCGATGATGGCGTTGTTCACGGTCGGCAACCTGCTGTTCTCGCTCTCGCCGAACCAGGAGTTCGGCGTGTTCTTCCGCTTCATCGCCGGCCTGCCGCACGGCGCGTTCTTCGGCGCCGGCGCTGTCGTCGCGTCCAGTCTGGTCGAACCAGGGAACCGCGCGAAGGCCGTGTCCATGATGTTCCTGGGACTGACCATGGCCAACGTCGTCGGCGTGCCGCTCGGCACGCTGCTGGGTCAGCAGGTCGGCTGGCGCGCGACCTTCGGCGTCGTCGCGGGGATCGGCGTGCTCGCGCTGGCCGCGATCGCCAGGCTCGTGCCACACCAGGGCCGCACCGAGGCGTCATTGCGCAGCGAACTCGGCGCGTTCCGCCGTCCCCAGGTGTGGTTCGCGCTCGCCATCGTCACCGTCGGCATGGGCGGCGTGTTCGCGTCCCTGTCCTATGTGACGCCGATGCTCACCGACGTGGCGGGCTACTCGCCGCACAACGTGACGCTGTTGCTGGCGCTCGCCGGGGTCGGCATGACGATCGGGAACCTGCTCGGCGGACGGCTCGCCGACCGGGCCCTGATGCCGAGCCTCTACTTCGCGCTGTTCGGGCTCGCCGTGGTGCTCGCGATCTTCACCATCACCGCGCACAGCAAGATCGGCGCGGCGGTGACGATCTTCGCCGTCGGCATCACCGGGTTCATGATCGGCCCGATGATGCAGACCCGGATCATGCAGAAGGCCGGCGGGACGCCGTCACTCGTCTCGGCCGCGGTGCAGTCGGCGTTCAACATCGCCAACTCGATCGGCGCCTACGTCGGCGGCCTCGTCATCGCGGGCGGGCTCGGCCTCGTCGCACCCAACATGGTCGGCGCGGTCCTGTCGGTACTCGGCCTGTCCATCGCCGCGGTCTCGGGAGCGCTCGACCGGCGTGAGGCCCCGGTACTCGCGGAGGCGTGACTCAGCTGCCGAACGGGCCGTTGGTGATGGTGAACGCGAGGAACAGCAGGAGCGCACCGAGGCCCGTGTAGCTGAGCACGTCCACCGGCCTGCCGCGAATCGCCAACAGGCCCGCACGGGCATCGGGCAGCAACGCCCGGAACACCGCCGCCACCAGCAGGGCGCCGCCGATGATGACGGCGCCCTGACGCCAGTGGTACTGCAGGATGCGCAGCGCCGCGACAAGAACCAGCACGAGCACGATGCCGAACGGCACGTGTTCGAGGCGGGTCCAGCGGTGGCTACCGCGAGGCAACGACACGTTCGGCCGCCTCCACCACATTGGTCACGAGCATCGCGCGGGTCATCGGGCCGACCCCGCCGGGATTCGGGGACACCCACCCGGCGACTTCGGTGACACCGGGCGCGACATCGCCGGTCAGCTTGCCGTCGACGTGCGAAACCCCGACATCCAGCACGGCCGCACCGGGCTTGACCATGTCCGGGGTGATGATCCCGGGCACCCCGGCCGCGGCGACCACGATGTCCGCGCGCCGTACCTCGGCGGCCAGGTCACGGGTGCCGGTGTGGCACAACGTCACGGTTGCGTTCTCGGTGCGGCGGGTGAACAGCAGGCCGAGCGAGCGGCCCACCGTGATCCCACGGCCGACAACGGCCACGTTCGCCCCGGCGATCTGCACGTCGTGACGGCGCAGCAGCTCCAGGATGCCGTACGGAGTGCACGGCAACGGGCCAGGCTGGTTGAGCACGAGCCGGCCGAGGCTGACCGGGGCCAGCCCGTCGGCGTCCTTCTCGGGTGCGATCCGCTCGAGGATGCGGCCGGTGTCCAGGTGCCCTGGCAACGGCAGCTGCACGATGTAGCCGTGGCAGGCGTCGTCGGCGTTGAGCTCGTCGATGACCGCTTCGAGCTTGTCCTGGCTGATGTCGCCGGGCAGATCGCGGCGGATCGAGTTGATCCCGACCTTCGCGCTGTCCGCGTGCTTCATCCGCACATACGCATGCGAGCCGGGATCGTCACCGACGAGTACGGTGGCCAGCCCGGGCACCACCCCCCGCTCGGCGAGAGTGGCCACCCGCGGTTTCAGCTCCGCGTAGATGGCGTCCTTGGTCGCTTTGCCGTCGAGAACCTTCGCCGTCACGCCACCATTCTGACAGAGGCCACTTTGCGTAGTGCCAGTTAGACGCTGCGTACTTCGGGTGAGCTATCGGCACTGGTCAACAGAGGTAAGGGTGCGGGTGGTGTGCATTCACTCCGGGCACCCGTCAAAATGAGCTGGTGGCTCAACCGACGACGCAGCTGAACGCGACCGAGCAGGACACACTGGTCAAACAGATCGGACTGGCCCTGCTCCGTGCCGCCCCACGCGACTGGCGCCGCGTGACCGCCCAGTACCGGGCGGTCGGCCGGTACCACGAGCTGACCGGGGAGGTCCTCAGCGAGGACGGCAGCGTCAGCGAATGGATGGCCACACACGACATCGCCACCCTCTTCGGCCGGCTGCGGGCCGGCATGTACCGCGAGGGCCGTGGCACCTGGTTCAACGCCCGCTATCAGCTCGACCACCCATCGAGTTACAACCTCGAGTACGACCGGGAAGAGCCGCGCTGGAATCTGCAGCCACCGCCGCAGGCCTACGCCGACGAGTTGCGCACGTTCCCCCGCTCGGAGGAGAACGTGCCGGAGTGGCTGATGCGCCGGATGTCCGGCCTCGGCCCCGAACAACCCGGCCCGCGGTTCCGGATCGCCCGCATCTTCGACGGCCAGGGTCCGGACGGCCGCCCCGTGCTCAACCGGCCCGAGCTCGACGCCGACGAGCTCGACCGGCTCTACGAGTACCTCAGCGCCGCGCCCGTCGTGCTGTCCGAGCGGGGGCTCGACCTCGACCGGCTGGCCGCACCGCCGACGCCGAAGGTGCCCGTCGCTTTCCACACCGACGGGGTCTGGATCTGGCCCGCCGCGGTCAACTACTACCTGCAGGAGTACGGCATCGCCCCGGAGGGGGAGCTGGTCACACATGTCCAGCAGACCGGGTTCCGGCTGCCCGAGGTGCCTGAGCAGACGCTGCAGGCGGCCGGTGCGCACCTGACCCGTGGCAACCAGCCACCGCCACGGCCCCCGCGCGCGCCGGAGCCGGTCACGCTTGAGCAGCAGGCCCCGGAGCCGGAGCCGGTCCGTGAGGAGCAGCCTGAGGAACCGTCGCCGGCCGAGGTCACGACGTTCACGCCCATGGTGGATCTCGACGACGGCCCGCCGACGATGATCCAGCCGTCGCTACAGGCGCCCCCGGAGTCCGAACCCGAACCGGAGCGGACGCCGGAGCCACAGCCCGAGTCTGTCGCGTCGGCCACCCGGTACGTGCCGCCGGTTGCTCCCCCGGCACCGGAACCGGCGGTGGATTCCTTGCGCGGCAAGCTGAAAGAGCTGGGCGTGCCCGAGTCGGCGTACCGCATCGGCGAGCCGATCCAGCACGGCTGGAGCATGGAACCGATCGAGTCCGGCTGGCGAGTGGCGTGGTACGACGAGGACCTGTCCAACCCGGCGGTGTTCGGTGACGCCGAGGATGCGGCGGCGTTCATGCTCGGCAAGCTGCTGCTCGACCCCCGTGGCCGCGAGGCGGCGCCCCTCCCGCCTGCGCCACCGGTGCAGCTGGACGACACCGCGCCCGTCAACGGCGGCCCCAGCGCCGACCGGCACCGCGAAGCTCGCGCCGAGGCCGCGGCGGAGGCACCCGCTCGGCCGGACCTGCCGTCCCGTGGCGAGCCCCAGCCTGGCCCGCGGGCCGGCCTCCCGGCACCGGGCGAACCCGAGCCCGAGCTGCTGACCCACGGCGACGTCCCGTCTCGCCCGGAATCCCCCATCCGCGGCGAGATGCCGCCTCGGTCGGAGCTACCGCCGCGGCAGGACATGGCGGCGCATTCGGAGTTGCCGTCACGCTCGGACTTGCCGTCGCGGCAAGACATCGCGTCGCACTCGGAGTTGCCGTCGCGGCCGGACATGCCCGCACGGCAAGACATGGCGGCGCACTCAGAGATGGCATCCCGGCCCGAGCCGTCGCGGCAAGACATGGCGGCACACTCAGAGACACCATCGCGGCCCGACATGCCACTGCGGCAAGACATGCCGCCGCACTCAGAGACGCCGTCACGCCCGGACATGCCCGCACGCCAGGACATGCCGCCACACTCGGAGTCGCCATCGCGGCCGGAGATGCCGGCACACGCCGATCTGCCGACCCGACAGGAAATGCCATCCCGCCCGGACCTGACGCCACGCTCGGAGGTGCCGGCCCGCTCGGACCTGCCATCGCGGTCGGAGATGCCATCGCGGCAGGAACCCCCCGCGCGCATCGAGCCACCGTCACCGCCCGCCGGGGAGCCGCGGCTCGACGACACGATGCTCGACGCACCACCGACGATGCTGGCCGCGCCGGTGCCACCGCCTCCACCGCGCCGGGATCCGCAACAACAGCCCCAGCAACCACGTCACGAACCCGCGCGGCCGGCGCAGCAGCAGAACGGCACCGGCAGCTCGCAGTGGCCGATCCAGCCGTTGTCCGGTGAGCCGCCGCTGACCTTGTTCCGCGGCAAGGAAATGCGGGAACTGCCTGCCGGAAGCGAACTCGACCGGTTCGGCAACCCGAACGGCAACCTGACCTACGCGGCGGGCACCCCGTTCGAGGAACGGTCGTTGGTCCCGGAGTGGGTCAGCAGGCCGTACCACGTATACCGGGTGCAGCGGCCGATCGAGGCGCTGGCCGGGGTCGCGATCCCGTGGTTCAACCAGCCCGGTGGCGGTGCAGCGTACCTGCTGCCGACGTCGATCGAAGAGCTGCTCGCCGAGGGCGACCTGATCGAACTCGACCCGGGCGAACCACCCATCGACTGACCCCGGCGAAGAAACCGGTTTCCCTTGCGGAAGGCCGGTTTTTCGCGGGTTCAGCTCAAGAGATGACGAGACCGTGCGCCGCGGCGAAGGCGATCGCGGTGTCCACGTCCACCTTCGCACCGGCGAACTTCGCCTGCACCAGTGCGTTCGCGTCGATCTTCGCGCCACGCAGGTCAGCGTCCCGCAGGTTCACGTCCGTCAGGTTCGACTCGATGAGGTTCGACTCGCGCAACCGCAGTCCGGACAGGTCGAGCTTGCGCAGATCCGTCCGGGCGAGGCTGACGAGCGTGAAATCCGTGTCCCTGGCGGTGATCGAGCGCATCCGGCAGTCCACAAAGGATGAACCGAGCAGTGAGCAACCGCGCCAGGACGCCTGTGCCAACACGGTCCGGTCGAAAGTGCACGAGCGGAACGCGGACGTCTCGTGCTTCGACTCGCCGAGATCGGCGCGGGTGAAATCGCACTCGTCGAAGGTGCAGCCCTGGGTGACGAGGCCGCGCAGGTCGGCCTCGGCGAAGTCACACCGCACGAACTTCCGTTTCTCCCACCGCACACCCGGCAGCACCGCGTCGCGGTAGTCCGCCCCCATTTCGGCTTCGTCCATGGGCGAAGCTTGGCACACTGACGGGTATGGGCCACGAGCCGATGCTGTCCCCTGAGGACGTCGACCGGATCCATCGCTGGCACGAGAAGGCCGCGAAGGGCATCCGCGACGAGAACGTGCGGACCTTCTCCTACCTCGGCCACACGATCGTGGTGCCGCCGAAGGTCATGCCGATCTCGGGGACCTCGGCGCTGCTCGGCGAGGCCGTGCTGGCGGAGGTCCGGGCAGACGACCGGGTGCTGGACATGGGCACCGGCAGCGGTGTCAACGCGATCCTCGCCGCGTCGCGGTCCCGCGATGTCGTGGCCGTCGACATCAACCCGCATGCGCTGGCCGCGGCGAAGGACAACGCGGAGCGCAACGGTGTCGGCGGGCGGATCACCGTGCGGCACAGCGACGTTTTCGACGCTGTCGAAGGCCGGTTCGACCTGATTGTGTTCGATCCGCCGTTCCGCTGGTTCGCCCCGCGGGATCTGTTCGAGGCGGCGATCACCGACGAGGACTACCGGGCGCTGAAAGCCTTTTTCCGCGATGCCCGCGCACATCTGACCGTCCGCGGCCGGATGCTGATCTTCTTCGGTACCAGCGGTGACTTGCCGTACCTGAAACAACTGGCCGCGGACGCCGGCTTCACCAGCGAGGTGCTCGGCAGTCAGGAGCTGACCAGGGACGGCTGGCGGGTCGAGTACTTCACATTCCGGATGCGCTGAGTTCATCGGAAATCCCGCGATTTCGCGGTGATCCGCATCGGCAGGTCTCGCAACTGGTCCGCGAGCAGGCTCACCACCCCGTCGGCGCGCTCCACCACGCCGCGCACCAGCATCGCCTGGCTGCCACGGGCGATGCGGTGGTAGCGCGCCCACAGCCCGGCAGTGCAGATGACGTTCACCATGCCCGTCTCGTCTTCGAGGTTGAGGAACGTGATCCCGCCCGCCGTCGCCGGACGCTGCCGGTGGGTGACCGCACCGCCGACGAGCACCCGCTTGCCGGCCTCGACATCGGACAGTTTCACGGCGGGCACCACGCCGAGCGCGTCGAGCCGGTCACGGATGAACTGGGTGGGGAAACTGTCCGGGGACAGGCCGGTGGCCCAGACGTCGGCGGCGGCGACGTCGATCCGGTCCATCCCGGGCAGCATCGGCGCGCTCGTCCCGACCTCGGTGCCGGGAAGCTTCTCCGGCCGCTCCTCGGCGACCGCGCCCGCCGCCCACAGCGCACGCCGCCGGTCACCGCTGATGTCCGGGAAACAACCGAACGCGCCCGCGGTGGCCAGCGCCTCGACCTGCGGCCTTGTCAGCCGCACGCGCCGCGCCACATCGGACATGCCGGCGTACGGGCCACCACTTTCCCGTTCCTCGACAAGGGTTTTCGCCAGTGTGTCCCCGATCAGCCGCACCTCCCCGAGCCCGACCCGCACCGCGTGGTACTCCCCGTCGGGTTCGAGGGTGGCGTGCGGAAGGCTGGCGTTGACATCCGGGCCACGCACGGTCACCCCGTGCCGCCGCGCGTCGGCGACGAGAGACTGCGGCGAGTAGAACCCCATCGGCTGCGCCCGCAGCAGTCCCGCGCAGAACGCGTCCGGGTGGTAGTACTTGAAATGCGCGCTGGCGAACACCAGGTAGGCGAAACTCAGCGCATGACTTTCCGGGAAACCGAAGTTCGCGAACGCTTTCAGCTTCTCGAAGATGCGCCCGGCGAGCTCTTCCCCGATACCTTTATCCGCGGCACCTTCGTAGAAGCGCCGGCGTAACCGCTCCATTCTTTTCTTCGATCGCTTGGCCCCCATGGCATGCCGCAGCTCGTCGGCCTCCGCGGCGGTGAAATCCGCGACGTCCAGCGCGATCTGCATCATCTGTTCCTGGAACAGCGGCACACCCAAGGTCTTGCCGAGTGCGTTCTCGAGCAGCGGATGGTCGTACCACTCCGGCCTTGCCTTTCCCGTTTCCTCCTTTTCTTTCCGGCGCTGGATATAGGGATGCACCGACCCGCCCTGGATCGGGCCCGGCCGGATCAACGCCACCTCCACCGCGAGGTCATAGAAATTCTTCGGTTTGAGTCTGGGCAACGTCGCCAGCTGCGCCCGGCTTTCCACCTGGAACACCCCGATGGCATCGGCGCGCCGCAGCATCTCGTAAATCTTCTCGTCCTTCAGATTCAGCTTGCCCAGCTCGACTTCCTCGCCCTTGTGGTCACGCATCAGCTCCATCATGTAGCGCAGCGCCGACAACATGCCGAGCCCGAGCAGGTCGAACTTGACCAGCCCGGCGGACGCGCAGTCGTCCTTTTCCCACTGCAGCACGCTGCGATCGGCCATCCGCGCCCATTCGACCGGGCACACCTCGCTGACCGGCCGGTCGCAGAGCACCATGCCCCCGGAGTGGATGCCCAAGTGCCGGGGGAAATCCTCCAGCGCGATCGCCAGTTCCAGCACCGGCGCCGGGATATCGTGATCGTGGTCTTCCTTGGTGGCCTGCAACGGTCCCCAGCGGTCGATCTGCTTGCTCCACGCGTCCTGCTGTCCCGGTGAAAAACCGAGCGCGCGGGCGGAATCGCGGATCGCCGACTTGGCGCGGTAGGTGATCACGTTCGCCACCTGGGCCGCCCGCAACCTGCCGTGCTTTTCATAGACGTACTGGATGACTTCTTCGCGCCGGTCGGATTCGATGTCCAGGTCGATATCGGGATAGCCGTCACGGTCCGGGGCGAGGAACCGCTCGAACAGCAGCTGCCATTTCACCGCGTCGACCTTGGTGATGCCGAGCGCGAAGCAGACCGCCGAGTTGGCCGCCGATCCCCTGCCCTGGCACAGGATTCCGCTGCGGCGGCAGAAGTTCGCGATATCCCAGACAATGAGGAAGTAGCCGGGGAAGTTCAGTTTCTCGATGATCTCCAGCTCGTGTTCGAGCTGCGCATAGGCGTCCGGACGCTCCATTTTCGAGCCGTATTCTCTGCGTGCCCCTTTGTACACCAGATGTCGCAGATATTCCGCCTCGGTGCGGTGGCCGTCAGGAACGTCGAACGGCGGCAGGTCCGGTGCCATCAGCTTCAGGTCGAACGCGCAGCGCAGGCCCAGCAACGCGGCTCGCTGCACCGCACCCGGGTAGCGGGCGAACCGCCGCCCCATTTCCTCCCCCGAGTGCAGGAAAGCCTTTCCGGCGCCCGGCAACCAGCCCTCCATCTCGTCGATCCCGCGCCGCGCACGGATCGCCGCCATCGCACCGGCGAGCCTGCCGCGGTCGGGGGTCGCGTAGTGCACGGCGTTGGTGGCCACTGTGTGCACGCCCAGCCGTTCCGCGAGCCCGGCGAGGACGTCGTTGTGCGCGCTGTCCGTGGGATGACCGTGGTCGAGCAGCTCGACGTACACCTGCCGGCGCCCGAACAGGTCCATCAGCCTGCGGATCTCCCTGGCCGCCCCGGGCGGTCCCGTCCGGCGCAATGCCTGGCGCACCGCGCCTTTGCGGCAGCCGGTGAGCACCACGGCCTTGCCGGACACCTCCGACGCCACGGCCTCCAGGTCATATACCGGGCGGCCCTTTTCCGCGCGTGTTTCCTTCGGCAGGCCGACGTCGTGCCCGCGCAGCTGCCCAGCGGTGATCGCCCGGCACAGCGCGGCATACCCGGCTTCCTCCTGGGCCAGCAGCAGCAGGTGCTCGCCCTCCGGGTCGGCGATTCCGTTCTGTGGCGCGGAAAGCCCGAAGCTCAGCTCGGTGCCGAAGACCGTCCGGATGCCGAGTTCCCTTGCCGCGTCGGCGAACCGGACGACGCCGTACATGCCGTCGTGGTCGGTGAGTGCGATGGCGTCCAGCTCCAGCCGCGCCGCCTCCTCCACGAGCTCCTCGGGATCGCTTGCCCCGTCGAGGAAGCTGAAATTCGAATGGCAGTGCAGCTCGGCATACGGCACCCGGTCACGGCCACCGCCGTAGTCGTCCGCGCGGACCGGCGGGAAGTCCGGTGGCCGCAGGTAGCCCTCGCGCTTGCGGCTGAACGCCGGGCTGTCCCCGCCGTCGGCCGGGACGGGTTTGCCGCTGAGCGTGCGTTCCAGCTGCCACCACGGGACGGCCGGATTGTTCCATCCCATACGTCACTCCAGTGGTGTTCTCGGCAACGGGATCCACGGTTCCTCGGGTTGGGTTGCCTGATCCGCACGTCGTTCCAGCAACCACTGCCGGATGTCGCGAAGGAACTCGTCTTCCATCAGTCGTACACTCCCTCAACTGTCCACTTCGGACTTTCCTGGAACGTGCCGGTGAGCAGCACCGCCAGTTCCGGCTCACCGGCCAGCAGCACCTGGATCCGGACGCAGCCGCCGGTCTCTCCCCAGCGCGGTTCCACCAGCCACGGGCCTGCCCAGTCCAGGACCTGCCGCGGTTTCGTGCGGGGCAACGTCACCATGGACGGCGGCGCCTCGAACCCCTGGCGCCGGGTGAGCGAAACGGCTTGCCCCGCGGCGTCGGTGACCCTCGCCGGTACCGGCTCGGCGAACACCGTCGCCGGGGAAGGTGCCGGTAATCGGCCTGGCCAGGTCATTTCCGGTGGGCTGGTCACTTCGCGGCGATCACCCCACGGCACCAGCCGGGCCCGCTCGGCCGGCCCGCGGCCACCGTCGAGTACCGCGGTGAAAGCGCTTTCCGGCCCCAGCATGCTCTGCACCCGGACGAGTGCCCGGCCGGCGCGCTCATCCTGCTCGCTCATTCCGCCGCGCCACAGACCGAGTTGCAGGGACGCCCCTTCGACGGTCTCCTCCGGTTCGAGCCGTAACCGGACGGCACCGCCCGTCGGCCGGTTGCGCGCGTTCAGCCAGCCCTCGAACTGCCAGCGGACCCGGTCGGCGATCCCTTGCGCGGTAAGGGGTTCCGCGCAGCACCAGACCCGGCTCAGTTCCTCGCCGCGTTCGGTGGCGGCGTAGATGCCGAGGCGGGTACAGGCCAGCCCGTGCGCGGCGAGCCCGGCGTGAAAGCGCCCGGCGAGGGTCTTGGCCAGGAAGACCGCGGCGTCCACCCGATCCAGCGGCGGGTCGAGTTCCTGACCGACGGACAGTTCCGGTGGGGGACGGCGGCGGTGCGGCGGCCGCTCGGACTGCCCGCGCGCGAGCCTGTGCGCGAGCAGTCCCGTGGTGCCGAAACGCGAAACCACGTCTCGCCCGGTGAGTTCGGCGAACGCACCGAGGGTGCGTAAACCCAAGCGCCGCAACAGGTCCACGAGTTCTGTACGTTCGGTATCCGGCTGGTCGAGCACGGCGACGCTCAACGGGGCTAGGAAGTCCTTTGTGGACCCACGTTGGACGATCACGGAGCGGTGCGCGGCGAGTGTCGCCCCGAAGAGCCCGTCGGCGATGCCGATCTGGCACTCGACGCCCGTGTGGGCGGACACCTGGTCCAGCAGGAGTTCGGCGAGGGCCTGCTCGCCGCCGAAGTAGCCGGCCGCCCCGTCGACGGGGACCACGACAAGGCCGGGGTGTACTACTTCGACACCGACGACAAGCTCCTCGACGGCGGCCGCGATGGGTTCGAACAGCCGCGCGTCCCTGCCCTCGTCACTGGCGAACACGGTCAGTTCGGGGCAGCGGGCCTGCGCTTCCCTGCGCCGCACACCACGCTGGACACCGGCCACTCTGGCGATGGCGGAACAGGCGACAACCCGATTCGCGGCGATCACCGCGGCGGGCAGATGCGCCGGCACCCCCTCCGCCAGCCCCGCGGCGATCACCGGCCAGTCCGGGCACCACACGGCGAGCAACCGCTGGGGAAGACTCATCCGACCCCCTCCCAGAGGAGCTCACCTTCCTGAGGAGGATCGGCGCCCTCCTCGCCAGGGCCGGCAGACCGTGGCGAAGACGCTCCCTCGCCAAACGCGGCGAATCGAAGAACGGCGCGCCCACCATCCCGTGGCGCGGGAATGGCTTCCGCGGGATCAGCAGCCAGGGAGGACTCCTGCCCATCCGCGCAGATCGTGCCCCAGTCCAGTTCCGCGACCTCTCCCCAGCCACGAGCAGCGGGCAGGCGCGCGGCTTCCCAGCTTTCCCGCGGCGCACCCTCCTGGCCGAGGTCGGACACCGCGGCTTCCCACCCGAGATCCACGAGCCGAGCCGCGGCCCCACGGCGGGTGACCCGGACCCCGGCCTGACGGGCACGCAGGTACCCGGACCCCGCGTCAATGCCCGCCCATGGACCGGCCTCGTATTCCAGCTCCAGCTCCGCGCCCGGCCACGGGCCCAGCGACAACAGCACGGCCCCCCGGTAACGCGCCCGCGCCGAAAGCCGCCGCGCCACCGAAGGGGCCATGCCACCGGAGCCCACCACGACAAGGTCCATGCCGTCGAGCAGCGCTGCGGTCACCGGGACAAGATCCGCCCCGGGCCGGGGCACCAGCGCCAGCCGATCGACCTCGACGCCGAACTCTCCCGCCGCCACCAGGCCAAGGTTCGGCATCCCCACCGCGGCCGCCCACGACCCGGTCGCGGTGGCCTCCGACAGCAGCGCGAACAGCAGCGAAGTCGACCCGCGCACCGACACCGTGCTGCCCCGCCGCAAACCACCGTCCGGCAACAGAGCACGCAGTTCCCGCCGCACCGGCAGGACTGCCGCCGTCCCTTGAGGAAGGACGTGCTCCGTCCACCGCGCCTTCACCCGGGCATGCGCCACCCTGCCCGCCGTGCTGACCCCCGGCAGGGCCGCCAGCTCGGCGACGGCCGGCAGAGCCACCACCCGGCCACCGTCCGCGGCATCAGCATCCCGAGACGGACCCGCGACCGGTTCGCTCACCTCGGACAACGCAGCCGGCACCGCACACCACCTTCCCCTCGACGCCTTCCCACTCCGCCAGGCAGAGTGGAACAGTCACCGCGGGGAAGACGGTGAGTCGAACTGATGTTCGACTCCTTTAGTCTGCAACGCCTCCCGTCCAGCTGTCAAGGCCGCACTACGGCGACTTGCCTCGAAGCGGAACGCTCCATTGTGGACGATCGCACGGTCAGTGCGTGAAGTGCCGCGTCCCGGTGAGGTACAGGGTCACGCCGGCTTCCTCGGCCGCCGCGATCACTTCGGCGTCCCGGATGGATCCGCCGGGTTGCACAACGGCCCGGACGCCGGCTTCGAGGAGCACCTCGAGTCCGTCGGGGAACGGGAAGAACGCATCGGACGCCGCCACCGCGCCTTTCGCCCGCTCACCGGCCCGCTGCACGGCAAGCCGCGACGAGTCGACGCGGTTCACCTGCCCCATGCCGACCCCGACGGTCGCGCGGTCGTGGGCCAGCAGAATCGCGTTCGACTTCACCGCACGCAGCGACCGCCACGCGAACTCGAGGTCCGCCAACGTCCCTTCGTCCGCCGCCTCACCGGTCGCCAGCGTCCAGTTCGCCGGGTTGTCACCGGGTGCGTCGATCCGGTCGACCGTCTGCACGAGCAGACCGCCGGAGATCGGGCGGAACTCGATCGGGTCCGGGTTGGTCAGCTGCGGCAACCGCAGCAACCGGATGTTCTTCTTCTGCCGCAACACATCCAGCGCGTCGTCATCGAACGAGGGTGCGAGCACGACTTCGGTGAACACCTCGGCGATCTGCTCCGCCGCCTCGAGCGTGACCGGTCCATTGCTGGCGATCACCCCACCGTAGGCGGAAACCGGGTCGCACGCGTGGGCTTTCCGGTGTGCCTCCGCGATATCGGCGCCGACCGCGATCCCGCATGGATTGGCATGCTTGATGATCGCGACCGCCGGCTCGGTGAAGTCCGCCGCCGCCCGGCGCGCGGCCTCGGTGTCGACGTAGTTGTTGTAGGACATCGCTTTGCCGTGCAACTGTTCGGCATGCGCGAGCCCGGGCCGCCAGTGCTTGTACACCGCCGCGTTCTGGTGCGGGTTCTCGCCGTAGCGCAGGACCTCGCCACGCTCCCAGGTCGCACCGGTGACGTCGGGGAACCCGGAGTCGTCCGCGGGCGCGTAGGAGTTGGCGAACCACGCCGACACCGCCATGTCATACGCGGCGGTGTGCGCAAAGGCTTGCGCGGCAAGAAGTTTGCGGTCGGCGAAGTCGAACCCGCCGTCCCGGACACGCTCGAGCACCCAGTCGTACCGCGTCGGATCGACGACGACCGCGACACTCCCGTGGTTCTTCGCCGCGGCACGAACCATCGCCGGACCGCCGATGTCGATGTTCTCGACACAGTCCTCGGGGCTCGCCCCGGACGCCACGGTTTCGCGGAACGGGTACAGGTTCACCACCAGCAGGTCGAACGGCGCGATGTCCAGCTCGCGCAGCTGCTCGACGTGCTCAGGCCGGTTCCGGTCGGCGAGCAGCCCGGCGTGCACCCGCGGGTGCAGTGTCTTCACCCGGCCATCCAGGGATTCCGGGAATCCGGTGACCTGCTCGACCGGGGTGACCGGCACCCCGGCATCGGCCAGTGTCTTCGCCGTGCCACCGGTGGACACGATCTCCACCCCGGCGGCATGCAGGCCGGTACCGAGCTCCAGCAGGCCTGCCTTGTCCGAAACACCGATCAGCGCCCGCTTGACCGCCCGCCGTCCACTCACCGGAAAATCACCTTTCGTCCGTCCACAGTGCATCCACCCCGGCCCAGCCGCTCGACCACCTCGACGAGCAGCCGCCGCTCGACCACCTTGATCCGCTCGTGCAGCGTCGCCTCGTCGTCGTCGACTTCGACCCCGACGGCCTCCTGCGCAATGATCGGGCCGGTGTCCATCCCGGCGTCCACGAAATGCACGGTGGACCCGCTCACCTTGACCCCCATGGCCAGCGCGTCGGCCACCGCGTGCATCCCGGGGAACGACGGCAGCAGCGCGGGGTGCGTGTTGATCACGCGGTTCTCGAAGCGGGCGAGGAAGTTCTCCCCCAGCAGCTTCATGAAACCCGCGGACACGACAAGATCGGGACGGTAGGCGGCAACCGCTTCGGTGAGGGCTTTGTCCCACGCGGCACGATCGGGATGGTCGGCCAGCCGCACCGTGAACCACGGCACCTCAGCCCGCTCTGCCTTCGTCAGCGCTTCGGCACCCGTGCGGTCCGTGCCGACGGCGACCACCTCAGCCGGATACCCCGGCTGTCCGGTGGCTTCGATGAGCGCCTGCATGAGCGTGCCGGAGCCGGACGCCAGCACGACCACTCGCAACGGCGTGGGCAGGTCCAATCGAGTGGACTCCAACGCCTCTCCTTCGCCCGGATGTCAGTACAGCTCAGCCTAGCTGGGCTGTTCGGACTCCTCGGAGGTGGGCGGCGGCTCGACGGCCTCGCTTTCGGCCTCGTCTTCCTCGGGCGTCTCAGGTTCTTCCGGTTCGCCCGGTGCTTCGGTTTCGTCGACGAGTTCGGCTTCCTCAGGCTCGCCTGGCTCCTCGAGCTCCTCGAGCTCCTCGGGTTGCTCAGGTTGTTCAGGTTCCTGCGGTTGCTCGATGACGGCCGGTGCGGGGGCGCGGTGCGGTCCGGCGAACCAGGCCACCAGCCCACCGGGCACGACGATCCAGCCGAACGCGGCCACCGACAACAGCCCGATGGGGACCGACACCGGATCGAACGTGCCGTTGCCAAGGCGGCCACCCGCGAGCGTGCCGAGCAGGACACACCCGAACCCGATCAGCGCACCGGCAATGCCGACCGTGCGCAGCCGCGCCCGTGGATCGTGGTCGCTCGTGCGCAACGACCAGCCGACCAGCACGCCCACCGTGGCAGGCAGCAACATCAGCACCGGCCACCAGCGGGCGGCGTGCTCGGGGAGGCCGGCGAGCAGCGGCAGGCCGGGCACATTGCCGCCGCGGAAACTGAACGGGGTGAGCGAGACCGAACCCAGTGCGAATCCCGGTCCCGCGACGAACGAGAGCGTCGCGACGACGGCGTTGGGCAGGTAACCGACGGACAGCAGCAGCATGCCGGCACCACTGCCGAAACCGGGCGCGTTCGCGGCGAACAACGTGCCGACGGTGTGCACCGAAACGGCGAGACTGACGGTGAGCACGAGCGCCCCGACGGCGAACAACCCTGCCATGCCGAGCGCCCCGGCGCGCAGCCCGCGAAGCGCGGCGGGGTCGAGAAGGTCACGCGCGGCCGAGACAATGCCACACCGCTCGGCGACTCCGGCGGTCGCACAGAGTGCGGCAATGAAACCCGGTACCAGGAACGCGGCGAGCGGCTCGACGCCGACCTGGGTGGAGTCGATGGTCAGCGCGATGGCGATACCGGCAAGGGCGTGCGCGGCGGCGATGGGCGCGACCACGTTGACGGCCTGCCCCGGTTCGCGGTAGTTGAGCCTGGCGGCGGCATGCGAGGCCGACCCGGCGACCAGCGCGCCGGCCAGCACGGTGCCGAACAGCGGCAGCACCCCGAGGCTCGCGCCGGCGATCGTGACCGGCACCTGATACGCCGCGAGCAACCCCGGCGCCGCCGCGTGCAAGACACCGGCGACGGAGAAGTGCGGGCTCGCGGCAAGGACGGTGACCAGCGCGAACAACGCGGCGACGAGAGCGTAGCCGGCGATCAACGGCCCGAACGCGGCCGCGATGACGATCTTCATCCGGGCCGCGCCGCTCAGCTCACCCGTTCCGCGCAGCTCGGTCACCTCTTTCTCGGCGGGAGAACGCGGGGTGAGCAGCTGCATCCCCGAACCATCGCATTTGCGCTGCTCTGTGCGGGTGAGGCACGCCGCCTTCGTTCCGTGGGTCCGCACACAGCTCACCCGCAGGGGTTATGGCGGAAACGGCGGCGATGGGCGCCGCTGCGGGAGTGGCACCCATCGCCGCCGGTCGCTCAGCCCTGCTGACCGAACCCGCCCGGCGGCGTGCCGGGCTGTTGGTGCTGCGGACCCGATTCGGGTTGCTGCGGCTGGTAGAACTGGCCGTGCTGCGGGGCGTACACCGTCGACTGCGGCGCGGCGGGCGGCGCGAACTGCGTGCCCTGCGGGCCGGCCTGCTGCTCCTGACCGTACGGACCGGGCTGGCCGTAAGGCGGGTAGGCCGGGCGCGGCGCGGGCATCTTGAGCACGTTGTACTCGAACAGCAGTGCGGCCACGGCGACGAGCAACTGCAGGACACCCAGGATCAGGATGACGGTCATGATGCCGGGCGTGTCGGTACCCGACGGCACACGGACGACCGACAGGATCGCGTAGAGCCCGCCGAGCACGCTCAACAGCACCGCGAACGGCAGTACCTTCGGCCCGCGCGGCACCAGTGCCAGGCCCGCCAGCAGGCCACCGGCCAGCAGGAACAGCAGGGCCTGGTCGGAACCCGCCGCCTCACTGGAGAAACCGATGAAATAGTTGACGACGCCGAGCACCGCGACGACCAGGGTCAGCACCGTCGGCAGGTTGATCGACGACAGGTTGCTCCCGCTGCTGTGCTGCGGCCGGGGATAAGGGCCCGAGCCTGTCGCCTGCGGGTTGGGGTGTGCGCCACCCTGCTGCGGGTAGCCCGGCCCACCGGTGGGGAAGGTCATTCCGTGGTTCTCCTGTCGTCATTGCCCGAAAGGTTGGTGGCCGCCGGAAGAGCCTGGCCACCCCTCGGCTATCCGACGTCCGGCAGCGGTAAACGGTTGCACCGAGCTTCCGGTGAAACCCGGCCGTTTGACCACCGCATACAGTAAAACGGCCGGGCGCCCCCTGGGGTGCCCGGCCGTCGTAGGAACCGTGAATTCAGTGCAGCTTCTCGTACAGCTCCCTGGCCAGCGCGGCGGTCTCGGAGGGCGTCTTGCCGACCTTCACCCCAGCGGCTTCGAGAGCTTCCTTCTTCGCCTGGGCGGTACCGGCGGAACCGGAGACGATGGCACCGGCGTGGCCCATGGTCTTGCCCTCGGGTGCGGTGAACCCGGCGACGTAGCCGACGACGGGCTTGGTGACGTTGGCCTTGATGTAGGCCGCGGCCCGCTCCTCGGCGTCCCCGCCGATCTCCCCGATCATGACGATGACCTCGGTCTCGGGGTCCTGCTGGAAGGCTTCCAGCGCGTCGATGTGGGTGGTGCCGATGATCGGGTCACCGCCGATGCCGACCGCGGTGGAGAAGCCGATGTCCCGCAGCTCGTACATCATCTGGTAGGTGAGCGTGCCGGACTTCGACACGAGGCCGATCTTGCCGGGGCCGGTGATGTTCGCCGGGATGATCCCCGCGTTCGACTTGCCGGGCGAGATGACGCCAGGGCAGTTCGGGCCGATGATGCGGGTCTTGTTGCCGGTGGCCACGGCGTGCGCCCAGAAGTAGGCCGAGTCGTGCACCGGGATGCCCTCGGTGATGACCACGGCGAGCGGGATCTCGGCGTCGATCGCCTCGATGACCGCGTCCTTGGCGAACTTCGGCGGCACGAAGATGACCGACACGTCCGCGCCGGTCTCCTTGATGGCTTCCTCGACCGTGCCGAACACGGTGAGGTCCTTGTCGGCGATGGTGACGGTCTGCCCGGCCTTGCGAGCGTTCACGCCGCCGACGATGTTCGCGCCGGCCTGCAGCATCTTGGTCGCGTGCTTCGTGCCCTCGGACCCGGTGATGCCCTGCACGATGATCTTGCTGGAGGAGTCAAGGAAGATCGACATTGGTTACGCTCCTGCCGCCGCGAGCTCGGCGGCCTTGTCCGCCGCATTGTCCATGGTGTCCACCTGGGTGACCAGCGGGTGGTTGGCGTCGTTCAGGATGCGGCGGCCCTCTTCGACGTTGTTGCCGTCGAGCCGCACCACGAGCGGCTTCGCCGCTTCGTCACCGAGGATCTTGAGCGCCTCGACGATGCCGTTGGCGACCGCGTCGCACGCGGTGATGCCGCCGAACACGTTCACGAACACCGACTTGACCGCCGGGTCGTTGAGGATGACGTCCAGGCCGGCGGCCATGACCTCGGCGGAGGCGCCGCCCCCGATGTCGAGGAAGTTGGCCGGCTTGACGCCGCCGTGCTTCTCGCCCGCGTAGGCGACCACGTCCAAAGTGGACATGACCAGGCCCGCGCCGTTGCCGATGATGCCGACCTCGCCGTCAAGCTTGACGTAGTTGAGGTTCTTCGCCTTGGCCTTGGCCTCCAGCGGGTCCTCGGCCTGCTTGTCGACGAGCTCCTCGTGCGCCGGGTGGCGGAAACCGGCGTTCTCGTCGAGGGTCACCTTGCCGTCGAGGGCGACGATCTTGTCCTGCGGGTCACGGACCAGCGGGTTGACCTCGACCAAGGTGGCGTCCTCGGCGACGAAGGTCTCCCAGAGCGTCACCAGTACCTCGGCGGCCTGGTCCTTGATCACCTCGGGGAACTTGCCCTCGGTGAGGATCTCCAGCGCCTTGGCCTTGTCGACCCCGGCGATCGCGTCGACCGGGACCTTCGCCAGCGCGTCCGGCCGCTCGACGGCGAGCTGCTCGATCTCCATCCCGCCCTCGGCCGAAGCCATGGCCAGGAAGGTGCGGTTCGCCCGGTCCAGCAGGAAGGAGACGTAGTACTCCTCCGAGATGTCGGACGCCTCGGTCACCAGCACGCGGTGCGTGATGTGGCCCTTGATGTCCAACCCGAGGATCGCCTCGGCTTTCTCCTTGGCCGCTGCGGGGTTCTCGGCCAGCTTCACGCCGCCGGCCTTGCCCCGGCCACCCGTCTTCACCTGCGCCTTCACCACGACCTGGCCGCCGATCTTCTCGGCAGCGGCCTGCGCTTCTTCCGGGGTGCTTGCCACGGCACCGGGCAAAACCGGCACACCGTGCGCGGCGAAGAGATCCTTCGCCTGGTATTCGTAGAGGTCCACTACTCCAGTCTCCTGACGACACACGCCACTGTGTTGACCCTGCGGGGACGAGCCCAGATGCGTGTCAGTTACAAACCCTTGCTGCCGGACGAGACGACCCTAGCGACCAGGGGAGAAGCGCGGGGCGCCGCACCCGGTGAACTCTGTCACCGTATGGATCCAGCCGGTGTTTTCCGGGTGTGAATCGGCCCACGCGGGGCCAGTACGGTCGCGATCGCGAGGGCTACGACACATCCCAAGGCCAGCCACCAGCCGACGCCGGCATGCGCGTCGTGGATCCGGTCGCCCGTCAACGGCAGCGCGAGCACCCGGAGCGCGGCGAGGCAGGTGGCCCCGGCGAGCAGTGCCGTCGCGCGGGCCGGCCTGCTTCTCGGCGCGAGGAAGCAGGCGCCGAGCACGGTGAGCAACGCGAGCAGGAGTCCCCACGAGGGCGTGCCGAAGTTCTGCCACAGCGCGGGCTCGACGTAGTCGGGCGCGACGATCGAAGGTGTGCCGAACCCGCCGATGGCGAGAATGCCGCCGGCTACCAGGGGTGTGATCATGTTCGGCCCGGGCACTGTGTCGCCCGCGTCTTCGCCGTCGTCCCGCTCGACCATGCCCGCGACGACCGAGCAGCACGCCGTCGCGACCGCCGTGGCCACCGCGACCGAGGTCCACAGCACGCCCTGCCCTGGCGACAGTCCGGCACGGAGCTCTGTCGCGGTGATCGCGATGGTGAGCACGGCCGTCGCCGCGAGTGGCACACCGGCCCAGGCGACCGACAGCGCAGGGCGTACCGCGGCCGCGAGACCGGGCACGAACATCGCCGCGCACAGGACGCCGACCAACAGCCCGGCGACGAGCAGTAACCAGCGCGACGGGCTTTCCGGTCCCGGCAGTCCCCCGGCGACCACGACCTGGTCGGTGAACGTGCCCGCGATCGCGGCGAGCATGGTGACGAGGCCGAGCGCGCCAGTGGTCATCCGGAGCCGCGGCGAACCGGGCAGGTTGAGGGCCCCGGCTGCGTCGGTTTCACCGGTTCCCTCTGCGCGTCCGCCGGGCAGGAAGGCGACGATCACCAAGCCCAGCGCCCCGGCCAGCACGACGATCGGCCCGGCCGACATGCCGATTCCGGCGACCGCGAGACCGGATACCAACTCGGGTAATGCGACCGTGGCCGCCGCGATGCCCAGTCCCAGCAGGCCGCCCATGCCGAGCCCGCGGGCCCCGGAACTGATCACCATCCCGGCGGCGACCGGCAGCGCGAATGCCAGCAGCAGACACCCGGCCAGCACCAGCGGAGGCCGCTCGAAGGCACTGCCCACCGGCAAGAACGCGTCATCACCCGAGAACGGCGCCATCATCACACCGACCGCGGCAAGCCCAGCGGCCACCAGTCCGACCGGCAGCAGCCCCCGCCCCGCCGACCCCGGCCCGATGGCGTCATCGGTTCGGGGCTCCATGGCGCCTTGGGACCTTGGCACGCCTGCGTGTTCGGGCCACGACCCGGTTACGCCATCGGACCGTGCCCAGGCGCCATCCTCGGGTCGCAGCCCACTTGCGTCTTCGAGCCATGGCCCACTGCCGCCTTGGGATTGCAGCCCGATCGCGTCTTCGGATCGCGACCCCAGGCCGTCGTCGAGTCGCAGCCCGATGGCGTCGTCGGCGCGCGGCCCAATGCCGCGCACAGCGAGTACGCCTGCGGCGACCGTCACCACGTGGCCGGCCAGCAACAGCCACAGCCCAGCGCCCGGCCCGGGCAGCGCGAACTCCACCGGCCGGTACAGCTCGGGCCGCGAAGCGGCCGACGGGTCGGCCAGGAACTCCAGGTCGAGCACAGCGCGCCCGGGAGCCAGCGCCGCGAAGCCGGCCAGCACCCCTGCCGCGGCGACCTGCCGTCCGCGCAGCGCGAACGCGCCTGCCAACGCGATCGGAACGACCGCGAGCACGATCAGCAGGGGCGGGCTCAGGTATCCGCGGGCCGCGCCGGTCACCACCGGGACCACCGACCCCAGCGCCAGGAGTACGGCCGCGAGCAGGCCAAGGGCGAGGGCAGTGAGCAGAGTGGCGGCCGACGGCTCGTCGAAGGCATCCGGCGAGCGCGGATCGGTTCGCGAGAGCCGGTCGACGACGGTCCAGCGTGTCCGGGTCATTGCCAGAGCACGCTAGCAAGGACCGACGGGTTCAGCCGCCGAAGCAGACTGTTGGCGGCTTTCTATTCCTCAGTAAACGTAATTCACCTCACACTAATGGTGTAATCGATCTTCAACGTTCGGTTATCACTGCTGGTAGCAGGCGCGCAATGGCGACCCACTCAGGGCACACTGCCGCGATGCCTTGCCCAGGTATCCCTCCCTTCGTTACTGTCCCCCGGTCCCCATTACGGTCAGGTCACGAGAGCGGACAGCGAGTCAGCCACCCCCCGAGGCTGGTTCACCGGGTTCCCACCCGGGTTCGCGATTTGACTCCCCGAGTAACGGAAGGCCCCGACTTGGCTCGATACCGCTCCCCCGGCGGCGAAGGCCCTTCCCCGGAACTCGATGACGCACTGGAGGGTGCTGTCGTTCGTGTCCGGGGTGGACACCGACTCCCGGCACCGTCTTCGGCCCTGCGCGGCCGCGTGGTGGTTGCCGCTGTTGCGGCCGGCGCTTTCGCCGCCGCCGCGGCCGGGCAGACCCTGCAGTCCTTCGGCTCCTCCTCCGACGCTGATGGCGTGACCCCGCTGGCCAACGCCACGGACGCCCGCGCCTCGTTCGCGCTGGGCGGTGACGCCCCCGCCGGCGCTCCCGAACTGGTGCCCGCCGCGCACTACGCCGACGCGTCTGCCGAGGTGCAGAAGCTCAACGCCAGCCTGCAGGTGACGCAGGACCGTGAGGCACGCGCTGCCGCGGTGGCGAAGGCCGCCGCCGATGAAGCCGCCCGCCCGAAGACCTGCCTGCCCGCGCATGGGGCGTTCACCTCCGGCTTCGGCGCCCGGTGGGGCACGACTCACTTCGGAATCGACATCGCCAACTCGATCGGCACGCCGATCTATGCCGCCTCGGACGGCACCGTGATCGACGCGGGCCCGGCCAGCGGATTCGGCCTGTGGGTGCGAATTCAGCTCGACGACGGGACCATTCAGGTCTATGGGCACATGAACACTTTCTCGGTGCACGAAGGCCAGAAGGTCAAGTGCGGGCAGAAGATCGCCGAGATCGGTGACCGTGGCCAGGCGACCGGGCCGCACCTGCACTTCGAGGTCTGGCAGAACGGCACGAAGAAGATCGACCCGCGCCCCTGGCTGGCCGCACGGGGCGTTTACCTGTAGCCGATCTCGCGGCGGCTCTGACGCAGCTGCCTGTGGCTGACTCGGAAACGACGTCGCGTCATTACGGCGCTCGCACCAGACTGCGGCTGGGTGAAGCTGGGTCCCCGACACTGCGGCGACTGCACGAAGCCCTTTCACGGCAGGATCGCTGCCGGGAGCACATAGCTGTATCTGGGGTACGGCAGCCGCTGCCCGGATCTGCTCCGCCACGGAGGCAAAAGCGGCACGCAGCTGCGCCTGGGGCGCCGCGATGCCCTCCCGGATCCCTTCCGCAGCAGGGATGGCGACGGCGGGCAGCTGAGCACCCGGCGCGACGGTGACTGGCCGAAGACGCCGAAACCGCTGGAACCGGTCCGCCGATGACCTGACGAAACTGGCACTCCAACGCCTCAGGAACCTGACCATCCGCGGCATGAGGACCCCCTTCTGACCTCGAACTCCTGTTCGAGGTCAGGTATAGCGGAAGGGTCCGACAATTCCTGGGCCAGAGCGTGGAGCAGCCGGAAAACGGGCACCGATCGGGTGAGACCGTCCAACTACAACTTCACCATCGGCACGCTGCCGATCAGCATCAGCTTCACCTTGCCTGCCGCGCCGAAGTCGATGGTCGCGGTGGCTCGCGGGCCCTCGCCCTGAGCTTCGACCACCGTGCCGAGGCCGTACTTGTCGTGGCTGACCCGGTCACCGACGTCGAGTTTCATCGCGACCGTGTTCTGCCAGCCCTTCGCCGGGGCGGGCCGTGGCGTACGCGCCGCCTGGTCGCCGAACGACCGCCTTCCCCAGGTCGTGGCCGCACGCGGGGAGCCCGACGACGCCACCGGCTCCTCACGGCGCCAGTCGACGAGGTCCGCGGGGATCTCGTCGAAGAAACGCGAAGCCGGGTTGGTCATCGGCTGCCCCCACGCCGAGCGCACGATCGCCCGTGACAGGTACAGCCGCTCGCGGGCCCTGGTGATCGCCACGTACGCCAGACGCCGCTCCTCCGCGAGTTCCGCCGGTTCCCCGAGCGCGCGCATGTGCGGAAAGACGCCGTCCTCCCAGCCGGTGCAGAACACGACCGGATACTCCAGGCCCTTCGCGGTGTGCACGGTCATCAACGTGACCACTCCCGCGTCATCTTCTTCGTCCTCGCCGTCGGGGGACGGGATCGAGTCCGCGTCGGCCACCAGCGACACCCGTTCCAGGAACGCGGGCAACGAACCCGGTTCCGGTGCGCCCGCGTCGACGTCGTCAGACGGGGGTAGCTCCACTGCGGCCTCGGTGAACTCCCGCGCGACGGTCACGAGTTCCGTCAGGTTCTCCACCCGGGAAGCGTCCTGTGGATCGTCGGATTCCTCGAGCTCTGCGCGGTAGCCGGTGCGATCCAGCACCGTCTCCAGGATGTCGGCCACTTCCACGCCGTCGTCGGCCAGCTCCAGCAGACCGTCGAGCAGTTCGATGAACCCGGTGATGGCGCGGGCGGAGCGTGGATTCAGCAGCGTGACCTTGCCTTCGACCGCCTCACGCAACGCCGCGTAGAAGGAGATCCGCTCACGCTCGGCGTGCGTCGCGACAACGGCTTCCGCTCTGTCCCCGATACCGCGCTTGGGCACGTTCAGGATCCGGCGCAGGCTCACCGTGTCCTCCGGGTTCGCGATGACCCGAAGGTAGGCGAGCATGTCCCGCACCTCGCGCCGCTCGTAGAAGCGGACCCCGCCGACCACCCGGTACGGCAGGCCGAGCCGGATGAAGATCTCTTCGAACACGCGCGATTGGTTGTTGGTGCGGTAGAACACCGCGACGTCGGAGTACTTGGCCTCGCCCTTGTCCGCCAGCGCGTCGATCTCGCCTGCCACGAACGCGGCCTCGTCGTGCTCGTTGTCGGCGACGTAGCCGCCGATCCGCTCCCCGTCGCCGGAGTCGGTCCACAGTCGCTTGTCGCGCCGGTTCGGGTTTCGCGAGATGACCGCGTTCGCCGCCGACAGGATCGTCTGCGTGGAGCGGTAATTCTGCTCCAGCATGATCGTGCGCGCGTTCGGGAAGTCCCGTTCGAACTCCTCGATGTTGCGGATCGTCGCGCCGCGGAACGCGTAGATCGACTGGTCCGCGTCACCGACCACGCACAGCTCCGCGGGCTCCACACCGGACTCGGTGGCCTCGGTACCTACCAGCTCCCGGACCAGCGTGTACTGCGCGTGGTTGGTGTCCTGGTACTCGTCGACCAGAACATGACGGAAGCGGCGCCGGTAGTGCTCGGCCACGTCCGGGAAGCGTTGCAGCAGCTCGACCGTGCGCATGATCAGGTCGTCGAAGTCCATCGCGTTCGCCAGCGTCAACCGGCGCTGGTACTCCGTGTACACCTCGGCGACCCGGCGCTCCAGATCATTGGTGGCCTTGTCCTTCGCCGTTTCGGCATCGACGAGCTCGTTCTTGAGGTTGGAGATGTGCACCGCGAGCGTCCGCGCCGGATAGCGCTTCGGGTCGATGTCGAGATCTCGCGCGACCAGCGTGATCAGGCGCTTGGTGTCGTCGGAGTCGTAAATGGAGAAGTTCGACGACATGCCCAGCGTCTTGGCCTCACGCCGCAGCAACCGCACGCACATGGAGTGGAACGTCGAGACCCACATCGCGTTGGCGCGCCTGCCCACCAGTTCGCTGACCCTGTCCCGCATTTCGGCGGCGGCCTTGTTGGTGAACGTGATCGCCATGATCTGCCCCGGCTGGGCGCCGCGTTCGGCGAGCAGCCAGGCGATTCGCCTGGTCAGCACCCGTGTCTTGCCCGATCCGGCGCCCGCCACGACCAGCAGCGGCACCCCGGCGTGGGTCACCGCTTCACGCTGGGCCGGGTTCAGGTCCGCGAGCAGGTCGGCTTGGCGACCGGAAGAGGACGTGTTCACAGCGTCTTCTCTAGGAAGATCGAAAAGGGTGCTCATCGGGGATCCACGCTACTCGGGGGCACCGACGGTCTACCGCACCGGACGTAGCCGGGAATGTCGCCCCGCGGCCGATGCCGGACGGCGTTCGCGTGCGGACCATCGGAACCATGACCACACAAACCCGGATCCGCGCCTCGGACGCCGAGCGCGAGCGGATCGCCACCCGTATCCAGCAAGCCAGTTCCGAAGGCCGTCTCACCCTCGATGAAACCGAACAACGCCTCGGCGACGTTTATGCCGCCACGTATGTCGATCAGCTCGCCGGCTTCGTGGCCGACCTGCCGGCGGAACCCGTGCCACGCCGCGGTTTCCCGCCGCCGCTGCGTGTGCATGCCGCGGTCGTGGTGCTGTTGTCGGCACTGCTGATCGTCGGCTGGGCCGTGTCGGGTGTGCCGTTCTTCTGGCCGGTGGCACCCATTTTCTGGCTCACGATCAGCCTCCTGGTGCATGCGGGCCTGCGGCGCCGGTGGGCGACTGTGCCATACTGACGGTGTGCGACACAACGCCTTCCGATTTTTCTACGGGAACCGGACTCCGGCTCCCGTGATCGCGTAGTGTCCGACCGCAATCACCACGAAGCCCCGGAGTCCACGGACCCGGGGCTTTCGTCGGCTCTGGGATCAGGTGGGGATCCGGGCGAACCGGAGGTCCTGATGGACGCATCGACGCACGAAGACCGGGTTTCCACCGCGGAACCGGTCGCCTCGGCCGAGGAGATCGCCGAGCTGCGCAAGGAAATCGACTGGCTGGACGGGGAAATCCTGCGGCTGGTCAAACGCCGGGTCGAGGTTTCCCAGACCATCGGGCGCGCCAGGATGGCCGCCGGTGGTACCCGCATCGTCTACAACCGCGAGATGGACGTGCTCGCCCGCTACCGCGACCTCGGTCCGGACGGCAGGCAGCTCGCGATGGCACTGCTCAACCTGGGTCGCGGGCGGCTTGGCCGGTGACGGAATTCAGGGTCTTTCCCCGACCCTGAGCCCGCGACGGACGGGCACACTGTAGACATGATTAATTTCATCGCGGTCGTGGTCGCGATAGCCAGTGTGCTCGCCGCGCTCGGCCATGTCGGATATCTGGCATTGCTCAACAACGCTGCGAACAAGCGTGCCGGGGGTGCTCCGGTCGCGCAGTACGTGCGCAGCCGGTGGCCGATCGCGGGCGGCACCACCGCCGCCTCGTTGCTCGCCTGGTTGTTCACCGCCGGGGGAACCGGGATGGACATTCTGGCCATCGTCCTCGCCGCCGGTAGCGGAGCGGTGGCGGTGAAGGCCTTGCAATCGACCCAGGCGAAGTACCGCAGCGGCGGCTGAATACCGCGGCGCGCCGCGGTTACACACTGCAAGTCGCATTTCAAGCGAGACTCGTTCTCTACAGGGTGAACTTGGCCACCCGCCCTCCCGTTGCGGGCGAAGCCTTTTACCCTTGCAGGATGGACACTCGCACGATCAGCCGCGCCTTCTCGGCTCCGCGGCGTGCTCGTGCAGATGACTGTGCATCCGCAAGTGTGCATGTTGCTCCATTTGGTTTAACCGGCCTCCCAGTGGCGTCACCTGGCACGGGAGGAGGCGTCCACCGGGCATGACAGGCGGGGCCGATTCGACTGAGCCGCTTCCCTTCACCGCCGGCAGGCACCGGCGCGGTGCGGGCACGTGGACACCAACCGTGCCGCCACGTGGAACGGGGGGACGCCATTCCGTCACACCGCCGTTCGACGCACCGGCCCATGGTTCGCTGCCGCTCATCTCACAGATCTTCGAGCAAGGCGCCTCCGTTCCGGCCGCCCGCGGCGAGTTCCCCAGCGCCCATGGCGAGTTGCCGCTCCCGGACGCAGCCCCACGGTGCCCCAAGCGCACCAAGGTCACGCTCACCCCGCCCGCCGCGAAGGGCGAAAGTGTCGACGACGACGTGCGGGTGTACGCGGCTCCCGCCGAGACCGGCCTCAGCTCGTTCGACCTCGGCAGTGTGCCCGCGTCGGTGACACCTCCGCGAAGCTGGCGCAAGGCCGCGTGGTTCGCCACCGCTTCCTCGGGTGGTGTCGTCCTCGCACTGCTGTTCGCCGGGTCCGCGCTCGTCGGCAAACCCGCTCCGAGCCAGGCCGGTGACGCGTGGATCCCTGGGCTCGGCGGCGGGCTGCCGACGATCGGGGGTGAGCGCGTCGTGCCCGTCCCCGGCGGGACGTCCAGCGATTCGCTCACGAAGAGCCGCGGCTCCGCGACCGACCCCGGCGCGGTGAGCGATCCCGTGCGCCGGCCCGACAGTGTCCGCTCGCCGGGCACTACGACGTCACTGGACGAGTTCACCAGCAGCACCACCGCTCCGACCACGGACGACGGCTGGGACAGCAGCCCCTCGACGCCCACCACAACCCCGGTCCCGCGGAAACCGCCGCCCACCCCGGCGCCCTACTCGCAGGACCCGACGCGGTTCGCGTTCTCGCAGGGCGACCCGAAGACGTTGGCCGAGAACTCGCAGACGTACCTCGACACCGTCACCGACAACCCGCAGGCCGCGTACGCGATGACCACCGGCGACCTGCAGCAGGAAGGCACCCAGGGAATCGAACAGAAGTACGCCGAAGTCGCCTACTTCCAGGTCGAGCACGTCCAGGTGCACCAGTACGACGGCAAGACGGTCTGCACGGTGAAGACGGTCCGCAAGGACGGTGCCGAGACCACCGAGCAGAAGACCCTGACCTTCCAGCGCGGCAAGATCGCCAGCGACGGTTCCTGACGTTCCACTGCTCCAGGCGGGTGATGCGCCCTGCCGTTCGTCGTGCGGTGACGGCCCTCTGGCGATCAAAGGTGGCCCGTAACGACTTGTCACGGTTCGCTGATGAAGGAGCAGACAACCGATCAACCGGAACAGAGGCCATGAGAGTCGCGCACGATCGCCGACGGTCCCGGCAGGAGCCGGACGCTCGCACCGTGGAGGATCTCCTGTCAGTGCGAGAACTCGAGCTGACGCTGGTCGAAGACACCTGTCCGACCGGATCCGGGCACGAGCGCGACTTCCTGCCGCCGCCCCGGCTTCGTCCGAAGCGCGAACCCGAGCCCACCCGCGAGCCGGAGAGCAGGGTGTCGAAGGTGGCGAAGCTCGCCGGCCTGACCACCGCCGCCTCCCTGCTGATCGGCGCTGTCGTGGCGTCCTCGATGCTGACCAGACAGAGACCGGCGGACACCCGCGACCCGAACCCCGCTCCCCCGCAGATCACCGGCGCTGCCGCGCTCGGCGCATTCTTGCCCGGCACGGGCACCGCCGAAGCTCCCCACGCGCAAAGCCACCCGATGCGGCCCCAGCCCAGTGTCACGGCGACCTCGCAGGCTCCGGTCGCCCAGACGCAGCCGATCGGTACCGCACCCGCCCCGACCACCAGCAGCTCGATCCCGACCACGACGACGACCGAGGTCACCGACGGCCAGAAAGTGGCTGTGGTCAAGCAGTTCTACCAGCGCATGGTGTCCTCGCATCCGGAGGACGCGCTGGCCATGCTCTCCCCTGAACTCGCCGGCGACGAACCGGGCGATCTCGTGCGGGCGTGGAGCTCGATGAGCGAGGTGCACGTGGATGAGGTGCAGGTGCAGCCCGACGGCGCGGTGCGCGCGGTGGTGACGATGGTCCAGCAGGACGGAGTCCGCCTTCGGGTCACTCAGGTGCTCGGCCTGGCCAAGGACAAGGGGCCCGTCATCTCGCAAGCGGAGCTGTTGTCGGCCGAGCAACTGTAGCTTCGAGCCATAGCAGGCAACCCCAAAGCGTTCGAAAGCGTGCCGATTGTGTGTGCGCAGAGTGAGCGCCCTAGCCTTGTCACGAGCTGGACTCGGCTAGAAACCGGCCCAAGGGCCGCGATATGTGCATACGCTCCGGGGCGTGCGGCACCGTGTCGCGCCCTGCAAGCAGCCCCCGAAGGAGGTCGCGTGAGCGACGAGGGTCGCCTGGTCGCCGGCCGGTACCGCGTGGTACGGCGCATCGGCACCGGTGCCATGGGCGCGGTCTGGCAGGCGCATGACGAAGTGCTCGCACGCACCGTCGCGATCAAGCAGCTCCTGCTCCAGCCCGGTCTCGACGAGCATGAAGCCGAAGACGCCAAGCTACGCACCATGCGTGAGGGCCGGATCGCGGCCCGGTTGCACCATCCCAACGCGATCACGGTGTTCGACGTCGTCACCGACGACAACGGCCACCCGTGCCTGGTGATGGAGTACCTGCAGTCCACCAGCCTCGCCGAGGTGCTGCGGGAGCGGAAGACGCTGCCGCCGACGGAGGTGGCGGGGATCGGCACGCAGATCGCGGCCGCGCTCAAGGAAGCGCACGCGGTCGGCATCGTGCACCGCGACATCAAGCCCGGCAACATCCTGCTCGCCGACAGCGGACTGGTGAAGATCACCGACTTCGGTATCTCCCGCGCGAAGGACGACGTCACGGTCACCAAGACCGGCATGATCGCCGGCACGCCCGCCTACCTCGCGCCCGAGGTGGCGATCGGCGGCGAGCCAGGCCCCGAGGCCGACGTGTTCTCGCTCGGCTCGACGTTGTACGCGGCGTGCGAGGGCCAGCCGCCGTTCGGCCTCAGCGAAAACACCCTGAGCCTCCTGCACGCCGTGGCCGCGGGCCAGATCAACCCGCCGCGGCAGTCCGGCCCGCTGGCGAGCGTCCTCGCGGTGCTGCTGCATCCAGACGTGCATCACCGGCCGACCGCCGCCGAAGCGGAGGAGTTGCTGTCCGCGGTAGCTCGTGGCGAGACGCCGCTGGGCGGTCCGGACGCCCCGACACAGCTCGCCTCCTCGAACGGCGCCGTGGGCGCCGCCGCGGCGGGAGCCGCGCTGGGTGCGGGAGGGACGCGCGCGTTCAGCGGCAGTCTCGGCGGTAACCGGGCCAACGACTTCTACGACGACTATGAGGACGACTACCCCGACGAGTACGGCGCTACGGCGGCGTATCCGACCGAGGACCAGGACAACCGGACGCGTGCCGTCCCCGCCGGGTACGCCGGCTACGGGGACGAAGGCGCCCCGGCGCCGGCCGCCGACGAGGATCGGCCCGGCAAGTGGAAGGTGCCCGCGATCATCGGCGGGGTCGTCGTGGTCGGGCTGATCGCGCTCGGGATTTGGCTGTTCAGCCGCCCGGACACAGGGGGCAGCAACATCACGGACAACCAGCAGCCGATCGTGCCGCCGCCCGTGTCGAGCAGTTCCCCGGTGGTGACGACGGAAAGCGCCACGGCCTCGGAGGCACCATCCAGTTCGACTCGCGTGTCGCGGGTTTCCACGCCGCGGCGCACCAGCTCGGTGGAACAGACGACGGAAGATCAGCCGACGAGCAGTTCGAAGAAGCCGACGTCGAGTTCTCAGCCGACGAGCACCACATCGAAGACCAGCGAGCCGTCGTCGGCAACGTCGACTCCGTGAGTTCTCAGGCTGCCTCAGTAGGGTGGACCGAAAGTAGTTGACCGTCAGCGCGACGAGAGGTTGTTTTGGGTACTGAGGGCGCAGTCGTCGGCGGCCGGTACCGGTTGGACCAGCCGATCGGCCGTGGCAGGGCCGGGATCGTGTGGCTGGCGTACGACACGCTCTTGCATCGCACCGTCGCGGCGAAACGGATGTATGTGCAGCCCGGCCTCGACCCCATTCGGACCGAGCACCTCATCAACGCCGCACTCCAGGAAGGCCGCGCCGCGACCCGCGTGCTGCACAACAGCGCGATCACCGTCTACGACGCGCTGCGCGACGGGCAGGACCCCTGGCTGTTCATGGAGTACGTGCCTTCCCGCAACATGGAGGACTTCCTCACCGAGTACGGCGCGCTGACCCCGGACCAGGCCGCGTTCCTCGGTGTCCAGCTCGCGTCCGCGCTTTCGGCCGCGCACCGGGCCGGGATCCTGCACCGGGGGCTCGAACCGGGCAACGTGCTGCTCGCCGACGACGGTGGCGTGAAGGTCACCGACATCGGCATCACCGGGCCCGGTCCCAACCCGGCGTTCCGTGCGCCGGAGATCCTGCGTGGCGCCCCGCCGGACCATGCGGCCGACGCGTTCTCCCTCGGCGCGACGCTCTACCTCGCCGTCGAGGGCGTGCCGCCGTACGGCGACAACGGCACGGGTCCACTGCGGCAGCCGCTGCGAGCCGGGCAGCTGACCGGTGCGCTGATGAAGTTGCTGCGTGAGGACCCGATGACCCGCCCGACGTTGGCGGACAGCATCACCTCGTTCCAGGCGATCACCCAGGGCAGGCAGACGGCGTTCATCCCGCCGACCGCCCCGGTGCTGCCCACGGTCCCCGTCGCCTGGCCGCCGTTGCAGTCCCCGCCGCTGCAACCGGCCGCGACGAAGGGGCCGCTGCTGACCCCCGCTCAGGTGCGGGCGCTGATCCTGACCGTGCTCGCGATCTTGTGCGCCGCCGCCATCGGCATCGGCATCACGCAGGTGCTTTTCCTTTAGTCAGACCAGCCGGCGGTCCGAAGCCCAGCGCGACAGCTCGTAGCGATTCGATAGCTGGGTCTTCCGCAGGACGCTCGACACGTGCGTCTCCACCGTCTTGACCGAGATGAACAGCTCCGAGGCGATCTCCTTGTACGCGTAACCACGGGCGAGCAGCCGCAACACATCCCGCTCGCGCGGGGTCAGCAGGTCCAGCTCCGGGTCGCTGATGGGCGCCGAGCCGGGCCGGTCGGCGAACGCGTCGAGCACGAAGCCCGCTAGCCGCGGCGAGAACACCGCGTCCCCGTCGGCGACCCGGGTGATCGCGCGGACCAGCTCTTTCGACGAGATCGTCTTCGTGACGTAGCCGCGCGCCCCGGCGCGGATCACCGCGATCACGTCCTCGGCGGCATCGGACACCGACAGCGCGAGGAACACGACATCCGGCAGCTCGGGTCGCACTCGGCGCAGGACCTCGGCGCCCCCACCGTCGGGCATGTGCACGTCGAGCAACACGACCTGCGGCCTCGTCCGAACGATCCCGGTGACGGCGTCTGCGACGGAACCCGCTTCGCCCACCACGCGGACCTCGTCGGTGATCGAGTCCAGCTCCGTGCGGACCCCGGCCCGGAACAACGCGTGGTCGTCCACCAGGAACACGGTCTTCGCAGCCACCTCAGTCACGCCGCACTCCCCGTCTTCATCGGCATCGCCAGCTGCACTTCCGTCCCGTCCCCTGGCGCCGTACGCAGCCGCACCGTACCGCCATTGCGTTCCATCCTGCCGCGAATCGAGTCCGCGAGCCCGTGCCTGTCCTCGGAAACCTCGTCCGGGTCGAAGCCCTTGCCGCGGTCACGCACGAACACCGTCACCGAGGTGGGCTCGACTTCGGTGTACACGCTGACCTCTTCGACGTCCGCGTGCTTGGCGGCATTGACGATGGCCTCACGCGCGGCCTGCACCAGCGCCGTCAGCGGCTCGTCCAGCTCGGCGTCGCCCACCACGACCTGGGAAACGGAGATCGCGAACGAGTCCTCCACCTCGCCGCACACCGTCGCGATCGCGGTCGACAACTGCCCGCCACCGTTGATCTCCTTCTGCGCCCCGTAGCCTGCCGGGCCGTACAACCAGCCGCGCAGCTCCCGCTCCTGCCCACGCGCCAGCCGCGCGACCTCCTTGGGTGTCTCGGCCTGTTTCTGGATCAGCGCCAGGGTCTGCAGCACCGAATCGTGCAGGTGCGCGGCTATCTCGGCACGTTCCTCGGTCCGGATCCTGGCCCGGCGCTCCTCGCCGAGGTCACGCACCATGCGCAACCAGAACGGAACCGTCAGCACCGCGACCCCGACCAACGTGGCCAGCACCGCGATGAGCGCGAACTGCACCTGGTCGAAGCTGCCGCTGCGCAGCACCAGCACTCCGATGCCGGTGACCACCAGTGCGACGCCGGCGAGGATCCGCACCGCCGCCGACCAGCCACCACCGCCGAGCACCACCCCGGCGACGCCCGAGCGGGCGCCGGTACGCCAGCGGCGGCGCTGTGACTCGTCGGCTTCGCGCCACACCACCGCCGCGCCGATCAGCGTGACCGCCAAGGGCGCGGCGACCCAGCCGCTGATCGCGCCGGTGACCGTGCTGCCGCCGACCGCGAGCCCGATCCCGAGGACGAGCAGACCGATCGCCTGCTGACGTTCCTTCGGTGAGCTCGGCTGCGAGGTGTCCTCCACCGGCCGTTGCGGGACGAACACCCACAACAGGCCGTACGCCAGCAACCCCGCGCCGCCGAACGCGGCGAGCACGGCGAACGTCGCCCGCACCCACAGGACCTTGACACCGAGGTGCTCGGCGAGCCCCGTGGAGACGCCGGCAACCGCTCGACCCGCGCGGTGCCGGTACAGCTTCGGGGGCCCGTCCGGCTGCTCGAGCGCCTTCGACGGCACCCGGCTGACGGCCGTCTCGCGGGCCTTTTCCTGCACGTCTTCCATGGTTCTTCCATGCTCACATGCCCGCAAGCACGATTCATCAGGGAAACACCCTGATCGTGAATCTCAGGGACCTTCCCCGATGTGCACGCGCGGCCGCCGGGCGATGCTCGATGACATGAGTGGCGCAGCAGACCGGACCAGGACACATCTGGGCGGGTTCGAGGAGACACTGAAAGACTTCTGGGCCAGCCGGCCGCGGCGGCCCTCGCACGGGAAGAAGGTCGCCGGCGTCGCCGCCGCGATCGGCAACCGGTATGGCATCGACCCGGTCATCGTGCGGGTCGCGTTCGTGGTGACGACGATCTTCGGCGGCATCGGGTTACCGCTGTACGTGCTGGGTTGGCTGTTCTTCCCCGGCGAGCACGACCAGGTCTCGGCCATCGAAGCGCTGTTCGGCCGCGGCCGCAGCTCGATGTCGAAGGGCTTCACGATCGTCCTCGCCATCGTCTTCTTCCCGTTGACGGGCCTGTCGTTCGGCAACCGATGGGGCTGGTTCGACGGGGGCGGGCTGATCGGCCTGGCACTGCTGGTGACCGCGCTGTACCTGCTGCATCGAAGCCGTGGCCAGGAGCACCGCCCGGTCGCACCCGCGGAGGAGACGATGACCTACTCGATGTCCACCCCCAGCGCGGCCGCGGGCGCGGACCCGCTCGGCGCACCACCACTGGCCTGGGATCTGCCCGGCCCGGAGCCCGCGGCTTCGCCGTACGCGCCGCCACCGGCGCCACCGATGCCCAGGCAAGCCCGGTCGAAGATCGGCGTCGCGACTTTCGGCATCGCGCTGCTGGTGGCCGGTGCCGGGGTGGGTGCAGGGCAGCTGGGCGCCGGCTGGTTCTCCCCGCAACACGTCATCGGGCTGGTGCTCGGCGTGCTCGGCGTCGGCTTGGTCGCGGGCGCGTTCGTGCGGGGCGGCCGTGGCCTGATCTGGCTCGCGGTGCCGCTGGCGATCGTCGGCGTCGGTCTCACGTCGATCCCGGTAGGCAACTACTCGGGGGGTTTCGGGAACATCGACGCCACACCCGTCACGGCCGCTGCGGTGCAGCCGGTGTACTCCCACACGGCCGGGGACGTCCGGCTGGATCTGACCAAACTGGCCGATACGGCACCGGTGACCACCGAGGTGCGCAACGGAGCCGGGCAGACCACGATCATCGTCCCGGCGACCGCGGACGTGCAGTACAGCTGCGAGGTCGAAGCCGGGAACGTGGATTGCCTCGGCTCCGGAACCGACGGTGTCGGCCGTCCGGCGGTCAGCGGCCGGGACCTCGGCCCCGACGGTCCTGGCGGACTGCAGCTGAATGTCAAGGTTTCACAGGGAGCGGGAAACATCGAGGTGCACCGTGGCTGACTACGACGAGACGACGCAGCAGCGGCCCCGCCGCCGTGGAGTGGACGTGTTCGGGCTGCTGATCGGGATCGCGACGCTGTTCGCGTCGGCCTACACGCTGACCGACGGAATCACCTGGCTGCCCTCGTTCGACGTGCGCTGGGTCCTGGCCGGGGGCGCGATCCTGTTCGGCGCCCTGATGCTGGGCGCGTCCCTGCGTGGCGGGCGGCGCGACTAGCAGCTCATTCCCATTCGATCGTGCCGGGCGGCTTGCTCGTCACGTCCAGCACGACCCGGTTCACCTCGGCGACCTCGTTGGTGATCCGGGTCGAGATGCGCTCCAGCACATCGAAGGGCAGCCGGGTCCAGTCCGCCGTCATCGCGTCCTCACTCGACACCGGGCGCAGCACGATCGGGTGGCCGTAGGTGCGGCCGTCGCCCTGAACGCCCACGCTGCGCACGTCCGCGAGCAGCACAACCGGGCACTGCCAGATGTCGCGGTCCAGCCCCGCGGCGGTGAGTTCCTCGCGCGCGATCGCGTCGGCGGCGCGCAGAGTCTCGAGCCTGTCGTGGGTGACCTCGCCGATGATCCGGATGCCGAGGCCGGGCCCGGGGAACGGCTGGCGATGCACGATCGTCTCCGGCAGGCCCAGTTCGAGACCCACCCGGCGCACTTCGTCCTTGAACAGCAGCCGCAGCGGCTCGACGAGTTCGAACTGCAGGTCGTCCGGCAGACCGCCGACATTGTGGTGGCTCTTGATGTTCGACGTGCCGGCGCCGCCACCGGACTCGACGACGTCGGGGTAGAGGGTGCCCTGCACGAGGAACCGGTAGTCGCCCTGTGCCTTGAGGTCGCGCTCGGCCTGCTCGAACACGCGGATGAACTCGCGGCCGATGATCTTGCGCTTCTCTTCGGGGTCGGTCACCCCGGCCAGCGCGTCGAGGAACCGTTCGCGTGCGTCGATGGTGACCAGATTGACCCCGGTCGCAGCAACGAAGTCACGTTCGACCTGTGCGCGCTCACCGGCTCGCAACAGGCCGTGGTCGACGAAGACGCAGGTGAGCCGGTCCCCGATGGCGCGCTGCACGAGGGCAGCCGCGACGGCGGAGTCGACACCGCCGGACAGCCCGCAGATCGCCCGGCCGTCGCCGATCTGGTCGCGGATCTTCGTCACCTGTTCGTCCACAATGGACGCAGTCGTCCACTCGGGACGGATGCCGGCGATGTCACGCAAGAAGCGCCGCAGCACTTCCTGGCCGTGCGGCGAGTGCAGCACCTCGGGGTGGTATTGCACCCCGGCGTACCCTTCGGCGGGATTTTCATACGCGGCAACAGGTGCGCCGTCGGAAGTCGCGGTGACCGCGGCGCCGGGCGGGGCTTTCGTGACGCTGTCGCCGTGGCTCATCCAGACCTGGTGCCGGGCAGGCAGCTCGCGATGCAGCACACCGGCGTCCTCGCTGAGGGTGACCTGGGTGCGGCCGTACTCGCGGGCCCCGGTGGCCTCGACGGTGCCGCCGAGTGCCTGTGCCAGCACGTGAAAGCCATAGCAGATACCGAAGATGGGCACCCCGGTCTTGGCGAGTCGCGGGTCCATACCGGGCGCGCCGGGCGAGTAGGCGCTGGCCGGGCCACCGGAGAGGATGATCGCGGCGGGCTCGCGCGCCAGGATCTCTTCGACCGTCGCGGTGTGCGGCACCACTTCGGAGTACACCTGGGCCTCACGGACCCGGCGCGCGATCAGCTGCGCGTACTGCGCGCCGAAGTCCACCACGATGACCGGACCCACCACTACCTCCCTGCGTCGACTTCTCCATCGTCCCAGGTGAGCTGTGCCACGCGTCCCCCGGGCCGGATCTCGCGGTGCGCCTTACCTTTGTGTCATGGACACCATCACTCCGGAACCACGCCCCGCGTGGATCGCCGGCCGGGCGGAGCAGGGCACCAGCACGCTCGAGGTCACCCATCCCTTCGACGGCAGCGAGGTCGCGACCGTCGCCGTGCCAGGTCCCCAGCAGGTCGAACGGGCGGTCGCGGCGGCGGCCGCGGTCGCGCCGGAGTTCCGCCGCTCGCCCGCGCATGTCCGCGCCGCTGCACTCGATCACGTTTCACGCGGGCTCGCCGCGCGTGCCGAGGAACTGGCCGAAGTCATTACGGCGGAGAACGGGAAACCGTTCAAGTGGGCGGAGGTCGAGGTACACCGGGCTATTTCGGTGTTCCGGATCGCGGCGGAGGAGGCCCGCCGGTTCACCGGGGAGGTGCAGCGGCTCGACACCGACGCCGGTGGCGAAGGACGGCTCGCGCTCACCCGCCGGGTATCGCGTGGGCCGGTGCTGGGGATCGCGCCGTTCAACTTTCCGCTGAACCTGGTGGCACACAAGGTCGCGCCGTCGCTCGCGGTCGGTGCGCCGATCATCGTCAAGCCGGCGCCGCGCACCCCGTTGTCGGCGTTGATCCTCGGTGAGCTCCTGGCTGAGACGGACCTGCCGGAGGGCGCGTTTTCCGTGCTGCCGCTGGGAAATGCCGAGACGTCCGCGCTGGTGGCGGACCCACGGTTGCCGGTGGTGTCGTTCACGGGCTCGGGTCCGGTCGGCTGGTCGCTGGCGGATGCGGCGCCACGCAAGCATGTCGTGCTGGAACTGGGTGGCAACGCGGCGGCGGTCGTGCTCGGTGACTGGCCGGATCTGCCGGGCGCCGCCGCGCGCATCGCGACGTTCGGGAACTACCAGGCCGGGCAGTCGTGCATCGCGGTGCAGCGGGTGATCGTGGAACGGTCCGTCGCGGACGAGTTTGTCCCCGCGCTACTGGACGCGGTGCGGGCGCAGAAAACGGGCGACCCGTACGACACGACGGTCGATGTCGGGCCGGTGGTGGACGAGGCCGCCGCGGAACGGATCGTCGGGTGGATCGACGAAGCGGTGACGAGTGGCGCGAAGGTGCTGACCGGCGGCGCGCGGAAGGGGACGACGGTCGAGCCCACGCTACTGACCGACGTGCCGGCGCGCGCCAAGGCGTGGGCGGAGGAGATCTTCGGACCCGTGCTTGCGGTGTCCATCGTGGACAGTGCCGACGAGGCTTTCGCGGCGGTGAACGATTCGGCGTACGGTCTGCAGGCAGGCGTCTTCACGCGCGACGTGCAACTGGCCTTCCGCGCGTCGACGGAACTCGAAGTCGGCGGCCTTATCGTCGGCGATGTGCCGTCCTACCGCGCGGACCAGATGCCTTACGGCGGCGTGAAAGGCTCCGGCTCCGGCCGCGAAGGCGTCCTCGCGGCCATGCACGACCTGACCGAGGAACGCGTCACGGTATTCAGCGGGATTTCGTTGTAAGCGCTCCCGGGGCGTCAGCGGGGACGGCGGGGTCCTGCGGGGCCACCGGGTCGAGCCGCCGGTACCCCGCTGACTGCGGGGGCCGGGGGTCGGCCTCACCTTTGTTGGGCCACAAGGAAAAAGCCCGCTCCGCCTGTGCCGTGATGGTCAGCGAAGGGTTCACGCCGAGGTTCGCCGTGACCGCAGTTCCGTCCACAATAGACAGACCAGGGTAGTTGAACACGCGGTGGTAAGGGTCGATCACCCCGTCCTCGGCCGACACACCGATGGGCGCGCCGCCGATGAAATGGGCCGTCAGCGGGATATCGAAGATCTCGCCCCAGGTTCCGCCCGCCACGCCGCCGATGCGCTCGGCCGTGCGCAGGTTCGCCTCGTGCCCGGCCGGGATGAACGACGGGTTCGGTTCCCCGTGCCCCTGCTTGGAGGTGTACTTCCGCCGCCCGAACAGGCCGCGCTTGGTGAACGTCGTGATCGAGTTGTCGAGGCTCTGCATCACCAGCAGAATCACGGTCCGCTCGCTCCACCGGTACCCGTTGAGCAACCTCAGCGACTGCACCGGATGCCGCAGCATCGTGCGCACAGCCTGTCGCCACCGTGGCGTCCGCAGTGACCCGTCGGTCGCGATGGTCTGCAGCAGGCTCATCGCGTTGCTGCCCTTGCCGTAGCGAACCGGCTCGATATGCGTGTTCTCGTTCGGGTGGATCGACGACGTGATCGCCACACCACGGCTGAAATTCTGCGCAGGATCGACCGAAAGGCGCCCCGCACCGATGATCGCCTCGGAGTTCGTGCGTGTCAGCTCCCCGAACCGTGGCGACAACTGGGGCAGCATTCCCTTGTCGCGCATGCGATGCAGCAGTTGCTGAGTGCCCCAGGTGCCGGCGGCGAGCACGACCTGGCCCGCGGTAAGGCTGGTCCTGACACGCTTCGAACCCGTCCGGTGCAGCTCGACGACGAACAAACCGTCCGCCCGCGGCCGCACAGCGTCCACAGTGGACATCGGGATGACCTTCGCCCCGCCGCGTTCGGCGAGGTACAGGTAGTTCTTGACCAATGTGTTCTTCGCTCCGACGCGGCATCCGGTCATGCACGCACCACATTCCGTGCAGCCGACCCGGTCCGGCCCGGCGCCACCGAAGTACGGATCGGCCACCCGCGCACCCGGCTGTCCGAAGTGGACACCGACCGGAGTCGGATGAAACGAGTCCGCGACCCCCATGTCGGCCGCCACCTTGCGCATCACCTCGTCGGACGGCGTGATCGTCGGATTCGTGACCACGCCGAGCATCCGGCTCGCCTGGTCGTAGTGCGGCGCGAGCTCGGCCTCCCAGTCGGTGATGTGCGCCCACTGCCGGTCCTGGTAGAAGGCCTTGAGCGGCCGGTACAGCGTATTCGCGTAGACCAGCGAACCGCCGCCGACGCCGGCGCCCGCGAGCACCATGACGTTGTTGAGCAGATGAATGCGCTGAATGCCGAAGCAGCCGAGCGCCGGTGCCCAGAGGTACCGCTTGAGATCCCAGGACGTCTTCGCGAACTCGTCGTCGGAGAAGCGGCGGCCCGCCTCCACCACGGCGACCCGGTAGCCCTTTTCCGTCAGCCGGAGGGCCGCGACGCTGCCGCCGAAGCCCGACCCGACCACGATCACGTCATAGTCAGCCGCACTGCTGTTACTCGTGGTCACACATAAAAGCGTAGCGCCGGAGCCAACTTCTCACCAGCGGTAAGTTACCGACGGGTTTCAGCGCCGGACGGACAGGCCGACCCGCTGGAACTCCTTGAGGTCTGAGTACCCGGTCTTCGCCATCGCCCGGCGCAGCGCGCCGAACAGATTGACCGCCCCGTCAGGATCCGAAGATGGGCCGTACAGCAACGTCCGCAGATCCACCTCGATCTCAGGCCCCGCGGCCACTCGCGAACGCGGCAACGACGGGTGCGCCGCCGCCGCGGTCCAATACAGCCCGTGCCCCGGCGCGGCCGTAGACGCCGCGAGCGGCGCGCCCAGCATGACCGCGTCCGCGCCACAAGCGATCGCCTTCGCGATGTCACCGGAGGACGTCATCCCGCCGTCGGCCAGGACGTGCACGTAGCGGCCACCGGTCTCGTCGAGGTAGTCGCGGCGGGCCGCGGCCGCGTCGATGATGGCGGTCGCCATCGGCACGCCGATGCCCAGCACCCGGTCCGTGCTCGTGATGCCCGGCGTGTAGCCGTGCCCGACGATCACCCCGGCCGCGCCGGTACGCATCAGATGCATCGCCGTGCGGTAGTCGGTGACCCCGCCGGCGATCACCGGCACATCGAGCCCGCCGATGAACTCCTTGAGGTTGAGCGGATCCGAGTCACCCGAGACGTGCTCGGCCGAGATGATCGTGCCCTGCACGACCAGAACCTCCACCCCGGCGGCGATCAGGTGCGGGGTCAGCTCGGCGGCACGCTGCGGGCTCACCCGCGCGGCGACCGTCACCCCGGATTCGCGCACCGTACGCAGCGCCTCGTCCAGCAGCTCCGGCTGGACCGGCGCCGAGTGCAGTTCCTGCAGCACCCGTACCAGCGCGGTCGGGTCCTCGTCCTTCACCGTGTCGAGCAGACGCCGCATCGCGCCTTCGACGTCCCGGTGCCGCGCCCACATACCCTCCGCGTTGAGCACGCCGAGCCCGCCGAGCTTCCCGATCTCCACCGCGGTGGCCGGCGACACGATCGCGTCGGTCGGGTGCGTGACGAGCGGCAGATCGAAGCGGTAGGCATCGATCTGCCAGGTGGTGGACACCACCGCGGACGACCGCGTCCGGCGCGACGGGACGATCTCCACGTCGTCGAGGTCGTACGCGCGTCGCGCGGTACGTCCCATTCCGATCTCGACCAGATCCCGCACGTGCGGATCCCCTCTCGTGTGCTGCAGGCCCGTCAGTGGGCGGTGTAGTTGGGCGCCTCGACGGTCATCGTGATGTCGTGGGGGTGGCTCTCCTTGAGCCCCGCCGCCGTGATCCGCACCAGCTGCGCCTGCTGCAGCTGCGTCACCGTCTCGGCACCGGCATACCCCATGCCCGCGCGCAACCCGCCGACCAGCTGGTGCACCACGTTGACCAACGGGCCACGGAACGCGATCCGGCCCTCGATGCCTTCGGGGACGAGCTTGTCCTCGCTCAGCACGTCGTCCTGGGCGTAGCGGTCCTTGGAGTAGGACTGCTGCCCGTCGCGGGACTGCATCGCGCCGAGCGAGCCCATTCCGCGATATCCCTTGTACTGTTTGCCGTTCATCAGGATCAGGTCACCCGGTGACTCGGCGGTGCCCGCGAGCAGGCTCCCGAGCATGACGCTGGAAGCACCCGCGGTGATGGCCTTGACGATGTCCCCCGAGTACTGGATGCCGCCGTCACCGATCACCGGCACGCCCGCGGGGCGGCAGGCCTGGTCGGCTTCGTAGATCGCGGAAATCTGCGGTACCCCGACACCGGCGACAACCCGCGTGGTGCAGATCGAACCCGGTCCGACACCGACCTTGACCGCGTCCGCGCCCGCGTCCACCAGCGCCTGCGCGCCGGCGCGGGTGGCGACGTTCCCGCCGACGATGTCGACGGTTTCGCCGAGCTCCTTCTTGAGCGTCGAGACCATGTCGACCACGGCACGGGAATGCCCGTGCGCGGTGTCCACCATCAGCACGTCCACGCCCGCGTCGGCCAGCGCCATGGCGCGCTGGTGCCCGGCGGCACCGACACCCACCGCGGCGCCGACCAGCAGCCGACCGTCCGGGTCCTTGGTCGCGTTGGGGTACTGCTCGGTCTTGACGAAGTCCTTCACGGTGATCAGCCCGCGCAGCTTGCCCGCGCCGTCCACGATCGGCAGCTTTTCGATCTTGTGCCGTCGCAGCAGCCCGAGCGCCGCTTCCGCCGTGACCCCGACCTGTGCGGTGACCAGCGGCGCCTTTGTCATGACCTCGCTGACCGGGCGGCTGTAGTCCACTTCGAAGCGCATGTCGCGGTTGGTGATGATGCCGACGAGCTGGCCTGCCGCGTCAGTGACCGGGACCCCGGAGATGCGGAACCGCGCGCACAGCGCGTCGACCTCGGCGAGCGTGTCCTCGGGGGAGCAGGTCACCGGGTCGGTCACCATGCCGGCCTCGGACCGCTTCACCACCTCGACCGCCGCGGCCTGCTCGTCGATCGGCAGGTTCCGGTGTAGGACACCCATTCCGCCCTGGCGGGCCATCGCGATCGCCATCCGCGCCTCGGTCACCGTGTCCATCGCCGCAGACACAATCGGGATGCGCAGGGTGATATTGCGGGAAAGCCGGGTGCTGGTGTCGACACCGCTGGGCAGGACATCCGACTCGGCTGGAAGCAAAAGCACGTCATCGAAGGTCAAACCCAGCATCGCGAACTTGTCTTGCGGGTTGAACTCGCTCGTCATGGCTGGTGGCAGACCTTCCTGGGCAGTTCGGGAAACTCCTAGTCGATGGTATCTGGACAGCTCCCCACCCCGGCCCGGTACCGTGCAGGCCGTGCCGCACGACCTGTTACCCCCGGACCCGTTCGCCGACGACCCTGACGACCCGGCCAAGGACATGGCGTATTTCGCCGATGACCTGGACGAACCGATCGACGAGCGGGCCCGTACCGAGTTGCTGGCCGACCTGTCCGACCTCGCCGTGTATCAAGCGCTGCTGGAGCCGCGCGGGGTCCGCGGCATCGTGGTGGATTGCGGAGAGTGTGACCAACCGCATTACCACGACTGGCATCTGCTGCGGGCGAGCCTCGAACAGCTGCTCGCGGACGGCCGGATGCGTCCGCACGAACCCGCCTATGACCCGGACCCGGCGCATTACGTCAGCTGGGACTACTGCCGTGGTTACGCGGACGGCGTGACCGCCACGGAAAGCGCTTACTGAGCTACTGGCGGACTGGCCCCGGCTCAGTTGCCCGTGGTGCCCGCCGTGCCCACCGAGGCGGGTGCCTGCGCGGGAGCCGGTCCGCCGTTCGAATCGGACGTGTCGTAGCGCATCGTGCTGCCACCCGTCCCCGCCGCGGATGCCGAACTGCTCTCCGTGGTGGGCGGTGTCGAGGTCGGCGTTTCCGATGACGACGGCGTGCTCGTGCTGCTCGGCGGCCGCGTCGTGGTTGTCGTCGTCGGCGACGGCGTGCTCGTGGTCGAGGAAGCCGCCTGGGACGTCGGCGGCTCCGGCGACGACGGCTCCGTGGTCGAAGGCGGGGACGGCTGCGTGAGCATCGCCGTCAACTGCTGGTGCTCACGCATCAGCTGGGCCAGGTTGTCCTCCGAGGAGACCTGCGACAACTTCGCCGCCGCCTCGGCCAGCGCCTGCTGCGCCTCGGCAATACGCCCCTGGGACAGCGCGATGCTCGCCTGCTGCAGATCGGTACGCGCCGCGGAGGCGGCCTCGACCGAGCGGGCGTGGTCGGAGTAGAGGACCTTCGTGAGGCCCCACAAGGCGTCGCCTGGCTGAGCGCCGCGCGCGGCGATGCTGGTGCCGCTGAATGCGATGGCGAGCACGGCGGCGGCGACCGCCACCGGCACGAGGGCGCGGCGCTTGCGGGCGCGCTGCCCGTGTTTCTGCGCCATCGCCGCGGTCTTCACGGTGGTGACGGCGGTGTCGGTGTCGACAAGCTCGGCGAGCGGTTCACTGTCGATGTCACGTCGCCAGGCCAGTAGCAGCGCGTTGAGTTCCTGGTCGCCGAGGTCGTCCGCCACCTTGGGGTCGGAACCACCGAGCGCGTCCAGCAATGCGTCATCGGCGTGCACGGCGGACAGGTCGGCCTCGAACGCGGCCTGCGACGCACTCATCGTGTCGTCGTACCCACCGAGCTCACGTCTGATCTCGTCGCGGCTGTCGCGGTCGGTCACTCAGGCCACCTCCTCGGACGCCAGCGCCTTTCGGAGCCGGGCGAGAGCTCGATGCTGTGCGACCCGGACCGCGCCCGGTGTCGAGTCGACCGCTTCCGCGGTCTCTTCAGCAGACAAGCCCACGACCACTCGCAGCACGACGATCTCGCGTTGTTTGTCCGGCAGCACCCGCAGCAACTGGGCCATGCGCTGGTTCAGCTCCCCTTGCAGGGCATGCTGCTCCGGGCCGACATCCCCTTCGATCTCGTCAGGGATCTCGGCCACCGGCTCGGCGCGGTTGCGGGCTGCTGCCCGATGCGCGTCGGCCACCTTGTGCTGGGCGATGCCGTACACGAAAGCCAGGAACGGGCGTCCTTGGTCACGGTACGAAGGCAGGGCCGTGAGCACCGCGAGACACACCTCCTGAGCTACGTCATCCGCCGAAGCGAACGAACGCTCCTGCCGGCCAACTCGGGCGCGGCAGTACCGCACCACTAGAGGACGGATAGCGGCAAGCAGTCGCTCGGTCGCCTGAGGATCTCCCTCGACGGCGGCGGCGACCGACTCCTCCAGTCCGTCCCCCACAGTGCCCATCGCAGACAACAGTCCCAGCGTTACGTGTAGGCGTACAAAATGGCGGCACGCGAGATCGATGTCCCTCGCACCGGTGATGCCCACCGTACCGCTCGGCGTCGACATCGTCTGCGTACGGTCGCCATGGGCGCACCCCGGTTTCCAGGGTGCGCCGGCGAGCTCACGCGAAGGTGTTCAAGAATTCAACGACTTACGCAGCTTACAACATGAAAGATAGTCAGAAAAAGGCTTTCATCAGGACACGAGCCCGCGGCGGAAGCCGTGGGCGACCGCCTGCGCGCGGTCCCGCACACCCAGCTTGCGGAACAGCCGGCGGGCATGCGTCTTCACGGTGTCCTCCGACAGGTAGAGCTCGCGGCCGATTTGGCCGTTGCTCTTGCCCTGACTCATCCCCCGCAGCACCTGGAGTTCGCGCTCGGTGAGCTGAACGCCGGGATCGGCGGGCTGGCGTGGCGCGGGTACCGAGGTGCTCGCCAGCGTGTGCGCGAGTGCGGCCACGAGTTCGGGTCGAGAGGCGTCCCACCTCAGGTAACCGCGGGCGCCACCGGCGATCGCGGCGGCGATGCTGGAGGCATCGTCGGGCGCGCCGAAGACGATCACGTTCGCCTGGGGATTGGCGGACACCAACCGCCGAGTCGCCTCCACCCCGGCCGGCATCGCGCGCTGGGTGCCGACGAGGACGACGTCCACCGGCTGTCGCGAATACCTGGCCAGCAACTCGTCACCGTGCGCTACGCAGTCGATGCGACTGACGCCGGGAACAGCAGACATCACGCGGGTGAGCCCTTCGCGGACACTGCGTCGGTCGTCGCAGATCAAGACCGTAGTCACGGGGTTTCCTTCCTGCAGCCGGGTGACCTTCCATATCCCCTATCGGACGCTTTAGGCCGAACCTTGACACGATCCGGTGGCTTTTTTTGGAAGATCTTCGCCCGGATGTCGGTATGGCCACCTCGAGTGCTCCAACCGGCATCACGCCGGGACCCAAGGCGATTCACTCGCCAGCCGCCTCCCGTCGGGGTCAGTTCGTAGTAACACAGCGTGCAACACCAGGTCGACCCTGGATCGATCCCGGCCGCGCGCATCAGGTCTGTGCTCGGCGGCAAGCAATCCGGCAGGCCAACTCAACGAGCGTAGTGTGAATTTGTCCGTCACGGCGAGTGCTTCGTCGATGAGGTGCACCGCTCGTTCCCGCTTCCCCGTCGCGCCCAGCGCAGCAGCCAGCACGAGCTGCGATTTCACGATATGCCTCCGCGCCTGCGCCGCGATCGCGAACGCGAGCGCATCCTCGGCCGGGCCCACCGCGCTCACCGGCTCTCCGCCGGCCAACGCCATTTCGGCGGTGATCCAGCCGAGCCGGACCTTCGACCGCCAGTTTCGCGGTGTCACCCGGGCCAAGAGGCGCCGGGCCAGAGCCAACCGGCCGACGCCGAGGTTGTCCGCGGCCAGTCCCAGCAGCGCATCCGCTCGCGCGCCCTCGACATCGATCCCATCCTCGTCCTCGGCGCCGGACAGCCCGGTCACGAGTCGGAGCGCCGCGCCGTCCGGCCCGAAGGCAGCACGATGCCCGCCGAGCTGACGCCGATGCGAGGCGAATGTCGACAAGGCAAGCGAGGCCAGCATCTGATTCCGGCCTCGGGCGACTTCGTCCAGCAAAGTCGCCGCACCGGCGTACCGGCCCTGCGCACCGAGCACGATCGCCGCCAGCAGCTTCGCGTGCGGCGACTGGGGAGCGCCGGACGGCATCGCCGGTAAGTCACCGAAGGCCGCCCGCCGCAGTTCTGCGCAGGACACGAAGGCAATCTAGCGGCCCAGTAAGACGTACTCGATCCGCTCGGCGGCCTCACGCAGGTCCGGTAGCAACTCGACCTTTCCGGGCAACCGGGTCCCGGCCCAGCCTGGCCCCCACGCGAACAACCGGCCACGCTGGTGACCTCGCGACAAGCGTGAAAACAACCCACCGTCGGCCATGGTGGTGCGCTGGGCACGCAGGACGACCGCGGCGGGCGCGCTGCGGCGGACCGCGACGGCGAGCACCTCGGCCGGTGGCGGGGTCCCGAAGAGCTGGACGCTGATGCCCCGCTCCGCGAGGCCCGCGGCGAGCGCATAGAGCGGCAGGGCGCCCCGCTCTTCCGGGACCGCGCTGAGCAGCACCGGCCGGGCGTTACGCGGCTGCTCCAGCAGCGGGGTCGCCCGGATCAACGCGGCGAGCACGGATTCGGACAGCAGGTACTCGGCCTCGGCGCCGGCGTGCGTGCCATGCCAGCCCGCCCCGAACGCGGTCAGCACCGGCTCGATGACGATCTCCCAGGCCGCCACCGCGCCGGCGTCCGCGATGGCCGCCGCCAGCAGTCGCTGGGTCGCGAGGGCATCCATGGCCAGCGCGGCACCCCGCAGTCGGCGCGCGACGGAGCGATCCGGCGCCGCGCGCACGCCGTGTGACGTCTCCGCCGGTATGTCCGTGATCGTGGCCTCGAGCGCGAAGTGAGCGGCTTCCGCCGTCGAGGCACCTCGCAGCAATGCGCGTTGCATCAACTCGAGACGGCGGATGTCGGCGGCGCCGTAGCGACGGTGCTTGCCGCCGGTGTGCCTGCTGGGGCCGAGTCCGTATCGCCGGTCCCACGTGCGGAGCGTGGCGGGGGCAACGCCGAGCCGCCGGGCCACCGCGGCCACCGGCATCGTCGGCTCTGGCTGCCGTGCGCGATCCATTCGCTCAAATATCGCGGACGTACGACTACCCAGCAACCTGGAGGTTATGCGCCCGGACCAGGGAAAGATCGCCTGCTCACGCTTGCGGGGGACATCCAAAGGATGAATCCGACCGAATTCCTTGAACAACTATTGGCGCGCTTCTAACGTTACCGCCGTTGCACCGAATGGAGTAGTTGCCAGTGCGACAACGAGGGGATCCGACCGAATTACGGAGGCGGTCACGATGGCAGACACGCGCAGGCTTCCAGGACCCAATGCCGATATCTGGGACTGGCAGCTGGAGGGGTCCTGCCGGGGGATGGACAGTGCTGCTTTCTTCCATCCCGACGGGGAGCGTGGGCCGGCCAGGGCGCGACGGGAGGCCCGGGCGAAAGCGATTTGCCAGTCGTGCCCGGTACTGCGGTTGTGCCGGGCGCATGCACTGGCCGTGCATGAGCCGTACGGCATCTGGGGCGGTCTTTCCGAGTCAGAGCGAGAGAACATCCTCAAGACCGGTAAGCGCGAGTTGAGTCTTTCCGGCCAGTGAGGGGGAGGAAAAGGGGTGGCGTCGCAGGGGCGCCACCCCTTTTTTCCTGAACCGTACAAAATGGGGCGGTATCCCGGCCGGGATGCCGCCCCATTTCTGGTGGCGCGAGATCAGTGCGCGTGACCGTGGCCGTGCGCGTCTTCGTCTTCCTCCTCGGCCGGCTTCTCGACCACGGAGCTCTCCGTGGTGAGCACCAGCCGGGCGATCGACGCGGCGTTGGCCACCGCGGAGCGGGTGACCTTGACCGGGTCGACGATGCCGGCCCCGAGGAGGTCGGTGATCTCCCCGGTGGCGGCGTTGAGACCGTGGCCCCAACCCTGCTCCTGCACCTTGGACACGATGACCGCGCCCTCGAGGCCGGCGTTGGCGGCAATCCAGTACAGCGGCGCGGTGAGCGCGTCGCGGACGATCTTCACGCCGGTCGCTTCGTCACCGGTGAGGCCGAGGTCGTCCAGCTCCTTGACCGCGTGCACGAGCGCCGACCCACCGCCGGGCACGATGCCCTCCTCGACGGCCGCCTTGGTGGAGGCCACGGCGTCCTCGATGCGGTGCTTGCGCTCGTTCAGCTCGGTCTCGGTGGCCGCGCCGACCTTGATGACGGCGACACCGCCACCCAGCTTGGCCAGCCGCTCCTGCAGCTTCTCGCGGTCCCAGTCGGAGTCGGTGGTCTCGATCTCCTTGCGGATCTGAGCAATCCGCCCGGCGATGTCGTCCTTGGTGCCGGCCCCGTCGACGATCGTCGTGTAGTCCTTGGTGACCTCGATGCGGCGGGCCGTGCCCAGCGCGTCGAGCCCGATCTCGGACAGCTTCATGCCGATCTCGGACGAGATGACCTGGGCACCCGTGACGACACCCAGGTCATCGAGGAACGCCTTGCGGCGGTCACCGAAGAACGGCGCCTTCACGGCGACCGCGTTGATCGTCTTGCGCAGTGCGTTGACGACCAGGGTGGACAGCGCCTCGCCCTCGACGTCCTCGGCGATGATCAGCAGCGGGCGCTTGGCCTCGACGACCTTCTCCAGCACCGGCAGCAGGTCCGCCAGCGCGGAGATCTTCTCGCGGTGCAGCAGCACGTACGCGTTCTCGAGGATCGCGCGCTGCTCTTCGGGGTTGGTCGCGAAGTGTGCCGACAGGTAGCCCTTGTCGAACTGCACGCCTTCGGTGATCTCGAGCTCGGTGGCCAGCGTGGAGGACTCCTCCACGGTGATCACGCCGTCCTCGCCGACCTTCTCCACGGCCTCGCCGAGCAGGGCGCCGATCGTGGCGTCCCGGGAGGTGACCGTGCCGACCTGGGCGATGTTCTCGCGGCCCTTGACCGGGGTCGCCTTGCTCTTGAGCACCTCGACGACCTTGTCCGCCGCCGCCTCGATACCGTGGCCGAGCGAGGTCGGGTTGGCACCGGCGGCGACGTTGCGCAGGCCGACCCGCACCAGCGACTGCGCCAGCACGGTGGCCGTCGTGGTGCCGTCACCGGCGACGTCGTTGGTCTTGGTGGCGACGTTCTTGGCGAGCTGGGCGCCGAGGTTCTCGAACGGGTCGTCCAGCTCGATCTCACGCGCCACGGTCACGCCGTCAAGCGTGATGGTGGGGCCGCCGAACTTCTTGTCGAGCACGACGTGCCGCCCACGCGGGCCCAGGGTGACCTTGACCGCGTCGGCGAGCTTGTTCACCCCGCGCTCGAGCGCCCGACGAGCGTCCTCGTCGAAGTTGATCTGCTTAGGCATTTGAGTCCTCTCTAGACCGCAGAACGCCCCGGCCCCCGGCTAAGCGGGGCCCGGGGCGTTCGATGCGTGGGCTGGTGTCAGTTGACGACGGCCAGCACGTCGCGAGCGGACAGGATCAAGTAGTCCTCACCGTTGTACTTGACCTCGGTGCCGCCGTACTTGGAGTAGATGACGACGTCGCCGACCGCCACATCCACGGGGATGCGGTTGCCCTTGTCGTCGACGCGGCCCGGGCCCACGGCCAGAACCTTGCCCTCCTGGGGCTTTTCCTTGGCGGTGTCGGGGATGACGAGACCGGAAGCCGTCGTCTCCTCGGCCTCGCTCGTCTGGACAACGATCTTGTCCTCGAGCGGTTTGATGTTCACGCTCACCGGGTTGACCTCCACGGGTCGTCGAAAGCGTTGGCAGGTGTACTTACAGGTTTTGGCGCCTACCACCCCCGCCGTCGCGGGTGCCGGGGCGTGTGCGGTGCCGTGCAATTAGCACTCTATCCACGCGAGTGCTAGCCGCGCAAGGAGGGTCGGGTTCCACTGCTCACAGGCCGGATGGAGTTCACCTGCCTGGGTCCGCGATCGTGAGGAGTTTTCTCGATCATTGGGAGCCGAGCGTGGTCCAGCCCTGGAGTTGTCCACAAGCACCCAGTTGTCCACAGGCGGACGGATTCGGGGTTCCTTCACCGGCCGCCCGCGTGTGAACTGGAATGCGTGAACAGCACCCAGTCAGATCGAGACGGTGTCCACCGGCAACGCGGGATTCGCGGATATGTCCAAAGAGGACTGTTTCACGCCCGCCGCCACGACGTGGGCGCCCAGCGCCGCGATCATCGCGCCGTTGTCGGTACACAGCCTCGGCCTCGGCACGCGCAATTCGATACCGGCCGCCTCGCAGCGCTCGCGCGCCAACTCGGAAAGCCGGGAGTTGGCCGCGACCCCACCCGAAATGACGAGCGTGCCGATGCCGGATTCCTTCGCCGCGCGCACCGCCTTCGCGGTCAGCACATCGGCGACGGCTTCCTGGAACGAGGCCGCGACGTCGTTCACCGGGATTTCCTCGCCGCGACGTTCCGCGCCCTCGACCCAGCGGGCGACGGCGGTCTTCAAGCCGGAGAACGAAAAATCGAACTTCGCGTCCCGAGGTCCCGTCATGCCGCGGGGGAAGGCGATCGCCGCCGGGTTCCCCTGCTTGGCCGCCTTGTCGATGGGTGGGCCACCTGGATACGGCAGGCCAAGCACACGCGCGACCTTGTCGTAGGCCTCACCCGCCGCATCGTCCACAGTGGACCCGAGCTCCGTGATGGTCGTGGCGATGTCGTCGACGCGCAGCAGCTGCGTGTGCCCGCCGGAGACGAGCAGCGCCAGACTCGGCGTGGGCAGTGGCCCATGCTGCAGTGTGTCAACGGCGATATGACCGGCGAGGTGGTTGACGCCATAGAGCGGCACGCCGAGCGCCGCCGCATAGGCCTTGGCCGCGGAGACCCCGACGAGCAGCGCGCCTGCGAGCCCTGGGCCGGCGGTTACCGCGATCGCGTCCACATCGGACAGTTTGAGGTCAGCGGCTTCAAAGGCACGGTTCGCGGTGGGCACCATGGCCTCGAGGTGTGCCCTGCTGGCCACTTCGGGCACCACGCCACCGAAACGTGCGTGCTGCTCGACACTGGAGGCCACCTCGTCGGCGAGCAGTTCGACGGCGCCGTCATCGTGCAACCGGACCAGGCCGACGCCGGTCTCGTCGCAGGAGCTCTCGATGCCCATGATGATCCGGGACATCAACTGACCTCCTGCGCGGAGTGGGAGGGGCGCATCATGGTGTAGGCATCAGCGCCGGAAGGTTGGTAGTAGCGCTTGCGCAAGCCAATCTGTGTGAAGCCATGGCGGGCGTACAGCTCGAGCGCGCGGTCGTTATCGGTGCGGACTTCGAGGAAGACAGGTGCGTGCAGGTCGTCGGCACGGGCGAGCAGGGCCCGCAGCAGGGCAGTACCGATGCCCTGTCCCTGGTAGGCCGGGTCGACGCCGATCGTGTGCACGCTCGACTCGAACTCGCCTGGGCGGCCGACGGTCGCGAGCCCGGCGTAGCCGACCAGCTCGTCCTCGTCGGTGTAAGCGCCGAGGTAGTAGCCGCCGGCGTCGAGTTCCGACTGGAACGCGCGGACACTCCACGGGTCATCACCGGCGAAGAGCTGCTTCTCGATCTCGACGCACCGCCGGATGTCCCGGCGGCGAAGCGGAGCGAGCTTCACACCGTCACCCGCTTCCTCGCAGTCGGCTCAACCGCGTCCGGTCGGCGCAGGTACAGCGGCGTGAGTGGCGCGGGGTCGGCCCCGAAGGAGCCGCGTGCGGCGGTGACGAGCCCCGCAACCGTGGGGTAGTACGGCTCGAGCACACGGACGGCAAGTTTTTCGGCGTACAGACGGGCGCCGTCACCAGCGGCGACCGGCAACCCGAGCGGTTCGGGCGCTTGGACGTGCGGACCGTCGATGCGCGTACCGGCGGCGTCGTAGGCGGCCCAGTACACCTCGCGACGGCGGGCGTCGGTGACCACGAGGAACGGTTCAGTCGGGTCGGTGGCGGCCGCGAGCCCGTCGAGGCTGCACACCGGGTATGCCTTGATACCGAGACCGTGGGCGAGCGCGGCGGCGGTGGCCATGCCGGCGCGGAGACCAGTGAACGGACCCGGACCGACCCCACAAACGATCGCGTCCACCTCGCGCAGCGTCACGCCGCCTTCCTTCGCGGCCTCGAGGATGTGCGGAGTGATCAACTCCCCATGCGCACGGGGGTTGATCGTGACGCGCTCGGCGAGCACGGAGACGTCAGCGCCCACCAGCGTCGCCAGCCCAGCGGTGACCGCGGGCGTCGAAGTGTCGATGGCGAGTACCAGCACGGTTAACCAGGGTATGCCCTCCTACGCTTGACAGTGACGGCTGGGCAGCCGCAAAGTGGTTCATCCACTTTGCCAATTTTCCGATGCACTCTTCCCCGGACGATGCACTTCCAAGACAAGGAGGCCCCCGTGGCAGATCGGTTGTTCCCGGCACTGGCCGCGAACCCAGCCAAGGAGGCGCTGCGCTTCGGCACACTCTCCCTCGACTACGCCGAGCTAGCCTCCGTCACGGGGACGCTCGCGCGTGAACTGCGTGAGGCCGGTCCAGCGCGGGTCGCGGTCTGGGCGACGCCCAGCATCCACACGAGCGTCGCGGTGATCGCCGCGCTTCTGGCCGGAGTGCCCGCGGTCCCGGTGAACCCCAAGATCGGGGAACGCGAGCTGGGCCACATCGCGTCCGACAGCGCGCCATCGCTCGTACTCGCCGAGCCAGGCGCCACCCTGCCCGGAGAGCTGGCCGCGCTCGCGCGCAAGGATGTCGAGCTCACCGGTGCTTCGGGCGAATTACCGGAGGAGCCGGGCCCCGAGGCCCCCGCGCTGATCGTCTACACGTCCGGCACCACCGGCCCGCCCAAGGGGGTCGTGCTGTCCCGCCGCGCGATTGCGACCACGCTGGACGCGCTCGAGGATGCCTGGCAGTGGACGGCGGACGACGTGCTGGTGCACGCCTTACCGCTGTTCCACGTGCACGGCCTGATCCTCGGCATCCTCGGGCCGTTGCGCCGTGGCGGCAGTGTGCGCCACCTCGGCCGGTTCTCGGTCGAAGCCGTGGCGAACGAGCTGGCCGGCGACGCGACGATGATGTTCGGCGTGCCGACGATGTACCACCGGATCGCGGGCGAAGTCAGCGAAAACCCCGAGCTGGCAAAGGCATTTGGGCGCGCACGGTTACTGGTGTCCGGTTCCGCAGCGCTGCCTGTGCACGACCACGAGCGCATCACGACCGCGACCGGGCAGCAGGTCATCGAACGCTATGGCATGAGCGAAACGCTGATGAACACGAGCGTCCGTGCTGACGGGGAACGCAAACCCGGGACCGTGGGCGTGCCGTTGCGGGGCGTGGAGGTGCGACTCGTCGACGAGTCGGGAGCGGTCATCGAGACATCCGACGGCGAGACGGTCGGTGAGATCCACGTGCGCGGGCCAAACCTGTTCACCGAATACCTCAACCGCCGGGATGCGACGGCCGAGGTGTTCACCAGTGAGGGCGTAGCCAGTGGGCGTCCCCCCGGCAATGGGGGCGGAGCCGCCGGAGGAGGGCGAGGCTGGTTCCGCACGGGTGACATGGCGACCCGGGACGCCGACGGATACCTGCGCATCGTCGGCCGCAAGGCCACCGACCTGATCAAGAGCGGCGGCTACAAGATCGGCGCCGGGGAGATCGAGAACGCGCTGCTCGACCATCCCGGAGTCGCGGAGGCCGCGGTTACCGGCGAACCGGATGCGGACCTCGGCGAGCGGATCGTCGCGTGGATCGTGCCCGCCGGTGAACCGCCCGCCGAGCAGGAACTGGCAGATCATGTCGCGCGGCTGCTGTCCCCGCACAAGCGGCCGCGGGTCGTACGGTTCCTGGAGGCATTGCCGCGCAACGACATGGGCAAGGTGATGAAGCGGGCGCTGGGACAATGATGCGCGACAACCGCGAAGCCCCGCATCTGGGGCGTGACGCGGACATCGGCGGGGCCGGGCATGCGTGACCTGATCAAGTCGGTCTGCATGGCCTTCACCGAGTTCGACGCGCCGCCCGCGGAGTCCGATGTGGACGGTCCGATTAGCTGGCCGGGTTACGACGAAGCCAGGGCACGGGCGCAGGAGCGGACCGGTGAGCCAGAGTCGGTGGTCTGCGGTGTCGGAAAGATCGGTGACGTCGAGGCCACGCTGATCGTGTTCGAGTTCGGGTTCCTCGGCGGGTCGGTAGGACGGCGGACCGGTGACCGGATCGAAGCCGCCTTCGCCCGCGCGCGTGAGCTGGGGACTCCCGTGGTGTCGTTCATCGCCACCGGCGGGAGCCGGATGCAAGAGGGCATGGCGGCGCTGTCGCAACTCCAGCGGATCGCCCGTCAGGCAGCGCTGACCCGTGCCGCGGGAATCCCGCAGATCTCGGTACTCCGCGATCCGACGACCGGCGGCGGCTGGGCCACTCTCGGCGCGGGCTCAGATGTCGTGCTGGCGCTGCCGGGCGCCCAAGTCGGCTTCGCGGGTTCGCGGGTGCGGCCGCCCGGTGACGATTCCGCATATACGGCGGAGTCGCAGCTGGCTTCGGGTCACGTGGATCAGATCGTCGAAGATCTGCCCGGTGCGCTGGCCCGCTGGCTCACGCTGCTGACAAACCCTTGCCGCACAATACCGGTGCCGCCCGCGGCGCTCGGTTCGGCGAGGGTGCCCGAAACGGGCTGGGACGCCGTCCAGGCCGCGCGCGCCGCGTCGCGACCGCACGCGGATGCCTATCTGGACGCGTATTTCGACTGGTGCGAGGACGTCAGCGGTGACCGGTGCGGGGGCGTCGATCCGGGTGTCCGTTGTGGTTTCGGTTTCCGTGACGGCGTGACGATCGCCTACGCGGCACAGTGCGGCACACCGACGCTGCCTTCGGGATTCCGCACAGCCGCCCGCCTGATCCGGCTCGCGGACCGGCTCGGATTCCCTGTGCTGACTTTGATCGACACGCCTGGCGCGGCGAACGACGGCGCGGCGGAACGAGCAGGCGCGGGCGCCGCGATCGCGGAGGTTTTCGCCGCCGTGGCAAGTGCTTCGGTGCCAGTGACCACACTGGTCGTCGGCGAAGGCGGTTCCGGCGGTGCACTGGCTTTCGCCGCTCCGGGCCGAACCTGGGTGACCCCGGACAGCTTCTTCGCGGTTACTTCTCCTGAAGCCGCCGCGGCAATCCTCAAACGCCCGGCAAGCGAAATTCCCGCAACGGCGAATCAGCTCCACCTGCGCCCGCAGGACCTGGTACAACTCGGCGTCGCGCAGGGAATCGTCCAGCCCCGATAACCACCATCGCCAAAACAGACGGGATCATCGCGCGCGGATCACCGCAGGCGCGGTCCTGGAATCACGCTGTTCACAGACGTTCTTTCCACGTGCCATGTGGTTCCAGCGTCGCGGTTCGCACGTCGTCTTCGCGGCGTTCCAGGCGAACCACAAGGTAGTCCGAAGAAAGCCGTTCGGCCGACCCCTCGCCCCATTCGACGATCACTGCTGACGCTTCCAGGTCGGTGTCGAGGTCCAGGTCGTCCAGCTGGGCGAGATCGCCGCCGAGCCGGTAGGCGTCCACATGCACCAGCGGCACCCCGGCCGCGCCCGCGGGGTGCACTCGCGCGAGCACGAAGGTCGGCGAGCTGACGCGCCCCGAAACCCCAAGGCCTGCGGCGATTCCACGGGTCAGCACCGTCTTCCCGGCGCCAAGCGGCCCCGCCAGCAACACGAGGTCGCCCGCTCGCAGCCGCCGGCCCAGTGATTCGCCGAATGCGACCGTGTCCGCTTCCGTCGGCAGCGTCACTTGGTCAGCCATCGCCAGACCCGTTGTGAGGAACCCATTTCGTCCACTCCCGCGCATTGTTGCAACAAGTCGATCAAGTGACTGTTCACCAGCTCCGGTTGTTCGAGCTGCACCATATGTCCCGCCCCGCGTACCCGCACGAGCTCCGCGTCCGGCAGCTCCGCGGCGATCCGCTCCGCATGCGAGAAGGGCGTGAACCTATCGGCGTCGCCGTGCACGACCAGCACGTGCGCATGCATCAAACCGGCGAGCGCGGCATACCGATTATGGCTGCCGAGCGTGTCGATGTAGTTCACCAGTCCCCGAACCGACGTCACCGACAGCATCTCCAGCAAGAAATCCACGATCTTCGGGTGCACATCCCGCGAACCGAACGCCAACCGCCGGACAGCGGGGCGGGTCAGCTGGCCGCCGGCGGCACGCACGAACTCCACCAAACCAGGTTGCCACCCTGCCAGCTCCCCCACCCCACGCGTTAGCGGGTTGTACTTCGACAGCAGACTGCGGGGCAAGCCACGCGCACCGACCTCGCCGGCGGCAGTCGCCAGGAACGCGACCCCACAAATCCGGTCCGCGAACAGGTCCGGGTGCTGCTGGGCCAACTCCATGACCACCATGCCACCCATCGAGTGGCCGAGCAGGACGATCGGCCCCCGGGGCGCCACGGCCCGCAGCACTGCGTCGAGATCACGGGCCAGCTGCTCGATGGTGCTGGTCTCGGCGGTCGCGGCACCGGACAGTCCGTGCCCGCGATGGTCGTAGTACACCTGCTTCACTCGCGGCAGTGTCAGCGAAGCCAGCGCTCCCCGCTGGAAGTACCAGCTGCGCTGGGAAAGCGCGAAACCGTGCACGCCGACAACGGTCACTTCGGGCTTGCCGTCCGCCGGCTCGATCTCCGACACCGCCAGCGGCGTCCCATCATCGGCGGCGACCGTCGATACCCGATCCGCATGCAGATCACCGAGCCGCTCCCCCGGCTCGACGACCTCGCCACCCTTACGCTGCGCGGTGACCGCGATACCCGCCGCGGCGGCACCGGTCACCAGCGCGGCAGCACCGCCGACGACAGTCAGCAGCCGACGGGAAGGCATCATCAGACTCCTTCGTACCGCCGCGGCACGCGCGGCCGGTACATCCCGGTGACGATCTCGTAGTCGATGGTGCCGATCGCGTCCGCCCACTCGCGCGCGGTGGGCTCACCGTCGCGCCCCGCACCGAACAGGACGACTTCCGCTCCGAGCGCAGGTTCGTCGTCGCCGCAGTCCACGACCAGCTGGTCCATGCACACCCGCCCGGCGATCGGACGTCGTTTTCCCTCGAGCCACACGTCCATCCGGCTGGACAACGCTCGCGGAACACCGTCCGCGTAGCCCGCCGGGACCAGCGCCAGCGTGGTGTCCCGCGCGGCTGTCCACGTGTGTCCATATGAGACGGACTCGCCGGCCTCGATCCGTTTGGTGAGCACGACTTGCGAGCGGAACGTCATCGCCGGCACCAGATTTTCGTGCTGCGGTACAGGATTCAGGCCGTAAATTGCGATCCCGGGCCGTACGAGGTCGAAATGCAAATCGGGCCGGGTCAGCGTGGCAGCCGAATTCGCCAAATGCCGCAACGGATTCAGCCCGGCTTCGCGCGCGATGTCGTACGCCGCTTGGAAACGCTGTGCCTGCGCGTCGATCGATGGATGCCCGGGCTCGTCGGCGCACGCGAGATGTGACCAGACCGCGACCACGTCGACATCCGTCTCCGCGGCGGCGGCTTTCACGAGCGCAGGCCAGGCATAGAGAGGGCAGCCGTTGCGGGACAAACCCGTGTCAATTTTGAGATGCACGCGGGCTGGTTTGCCCGTCCGGCGGGCGCCGTCGACGATTCGCGCGAGCTCGCCGGTCGAGCTCGCGGACAGGTCGATGCCGGCGGCGATCCCGGGCGCGAAATCAACGTCGGGCGCGTCAAGCCACGTGAACACCGGCGCGGTGATGCCGGCCTCGCGCAGCGCAAGTCCCTCGGCGAGCGAACATGCGCCCAGCCAGCGGGCGCCCGCCTCGAGCGCGGCCCTCGCGGCTGGCACCGCGCCATGGCCGTACGCGTCAGCCTTGACCACGGCCATCACCGCAGCGCCCGGCGCGCGGTCGGTCAGTAAGCGCACGTTGTGCCGGATAGCGTCAAGATCGACGACGACCTCGGCGCGGGAGAATTCGGACCTCATCGACGACGATTTTCCCACACGGACCCCGCCACCCCACCGATGCGATTCCCGACCGGGTTCGAACCCACCTGACCCGCACCTGGACAGCGCCGAGCACCCCGGCCCCCGCCTAGACCGGGGCGAGTCACCCTGGCCCACATGTGGACGGGGTCGCGCCATCCTGGCCCACCTGTGGACAGGCCCGAACCCCACGGGCTGGATGTCTGGGCGTGGGTCGCCACCCCCAGCCCCAGCGTCGGGGGCGGACCATCCCGGCGCCCGTGTGGGCGGGAGCGTGGCACCTATGCCGCGTGTGGGTGTGGCCGGCGCGGATGCGTCCTGGCGCGGCCAACCCAGCTACGCCCACCGGGCGTGGACCCACGGGCCGCGCCGAAGGCTGTCCGGGTCAGCATGTCGGCGTGTGGTGAGACCGGCGCCGGACGCGCATATTCGGGAAGGACGCCGACCCTACCGGTCGCGGCGGGCGAGCCCACCGCGAACCGGGGATCTAGCCGGTCAGTCCAGGCGGAGGCCGGTGGCGGTGGAGAAGACGTGTAGCTCGTCGGGGCGGATGCGTAGCTTCAGGGTGGCGCCCATGGACGGGGTGTGCCGCGGGTCGACCCTGGCCACGACGTTTGCGCCGTCGGCGCCGTCCGAGGTGAGGCGGCCGTACACGTAGGCGTCCGAGCCCAGTTCCTCGACAAGCTCGACCGTGACCGCGAGCCCTTCGTCCGCCGGTTCTAGCGACTCCGGGCGGAAGCCCAGCGTGACGTCACCACCATCGGCCGCCGCCAGGACCTCGCGGGGCAGGGGCACCGTGACACCGCCCAGCACCGCGCCGCCGTCAGTCAAGCGCGCGGAGGCGAGGTTCATCGCGGGCGAGCCGATGAACCCGGCGACGAACACGTTGGCCGGCCGCTCGTAGAGCGCGCGCGGGGAATCGCACTGCTGCAGCAGGCCATCCTTGAGCACCGCCACGCGGTCACCCATCGTCATGGCCTCGACCTGGTCATGCGTGACGTAGACAGTCGTCGTGCCCAGCCGGCGCTGCAGGGCGGCGATCTGGGTCCGGGTGGACACCCGCAGCTTGGCGTCCAAATTGGACAGTGGCTCGTCCATGAGGAACACCTGTGGCTCACGCACGATCGCGCGGCCCATCGCGACCCGCTGCCGCTGGCCACCGGACAGCGCCTTCGGTTTGCGGTCCAGGAAGTCCTCCAGGTCCAGCAACTTCGCCGCCTCCGCAACGCGCTGCTGGATCTCACTCTTCGGCTTACCGGCGATCTTCAAGGCGAAACCCATGTTCTGCCCGACCGTCATATGCGGGTAGAGCGCATAGTTCTGGAACACCATCGCGATGTCCCGTGAGCGCGGCGGCAGGTGTGTCACGTCGCGGTCACCGATCCAGACCGAGCCGTCGTCGACGTCCTCGAGACCGGCGAGCATGCGCAGGCTCGTCGACTTGCCACAGCCGGAAGGGCCCACCAGCACAAGGAACTCACCATCGGCGATCTCGAGATCCAGGGCGTCGACCGCGGGACGGTCGGCTCCGGGATAACGACGAGACGCCTTGTCATAGGTGATTGTGGCCATCAGGTGTCCTCTCTTGTGTCGACGTGATGCACGAGCTCACGGATGTCGAGATGCCGTTGACGCAGTTCGTGGGCGACCGCCGCGTCACCCGCGGGCAGCTGCAGCCTGATGTTCCCGGCCCAGGCCGGCGGTTCTCCGGTACCGCCCAGCGCCCAGGCGGCTTGGCGTGCCGCGCCGAGCGCGACGTGCTCGGCCGGTTCGGGCACCGCTATCGGCAGCCCGAACACCGTCGGCGCGACCGCGCGCACCGCCTCGGACTGTGCGGCTCCCCCTATGAGCAGGACCCGGCGGGCGGTGATTCCGTTGTCCTGCAAGGCATCAAGCGCGACGGCGAGCCCGGACAGCATGCCTTCGACGGCCGCCCGAGCCAGGTTCTCCGGCGTCATGTTGGTGCGGCGCAAGCCGTGGAGGGAACCGACGGCGTCCGGCAGGTTCGGGGTGCGCTCACCGTCCAGGTATGGCAGGAGCGTCAGCCCGCCGGCACCGGGTTCGGCTGCCAGCGCGAGCCGGTCCAGACCGGCAAGGTCGGTGCCGAGCATCGTCGCCGTGGCGGTGAGCACCCGCGCGGCGTTGAGCGTGCACGCGAGCGGCAGGAACCGGCCCGTCGCGTCGGCGAACCCGGCAACGATGCCGGTCGGGTCAGCGGGTGCGCTCTCGCAGACGCCGAACACCGTACCGCTCGTGCCCAGGGACACGGCCACGTCGCCCTCGCCCAGCTCCAACGCGAGCGCGGCGGCCATGTTGTCACCGGTGCCTGCGGACACCAGGATCCCGTCCTCGGTCCGGCCTGCGGTCTCGCGTGGGTCCAGCACGCGGGGCAACCGCGGGGTCCGGCCGCCGAATGCCTTGGCCAGAATGTCCTCGCGGTAGGTGCTCGTCGCCGGCGAGAAGTAGCCGGTGCCCGACGCGTCACCGCGATCAGTCACTGCCTCGCCGGTCAGCTTCCAGGTGAGCCAGTCATGCGGCAGCAGCACATGGGCCACCCGGTCGGCGAGTTCCGGCTCGTGCTCGGCCATCCAGCGCAGTTTGGTGACGGTGAAGCTCGGCACCGGGACCGAGCCGACCGCCTCGGCCCAGACGTCTCCCCCGCCGAGCTCGGCCACCAGGTCACCCGCGGCCGCGGCGGAGCGGATGTCGTTCCACAGCAACGCCGGCCGCACGACCTCACCCGAATCGTCGAGCGTGACCATGCCGTGCTGCTGGCCGCCGATCCCGATCGCCTGCACGCCGTCGAGCAATCCCGCACTCGCCTCGAGGAACGCGTCCCACCAGACCTGAGGATGGACCTCGGTGGTGTCCGGGTGCGCGGCGCGGCCCGTGCGCACGACCGCTCCGGTCGCCGCGTCACAGACCACGACCTTCGTCGACTGGGTCGACGAGTCGACACCGGCTACCAGCGGCCCTGTCGTCATAGCTGCGCGCCTCCATGATCATCCACGCGCGGGCCGCGCCACTTGGCCAGCCGGACCTTGGTGTCCATGGCGGCGAGTTCGTCGCCCGGAGCCTCCTCATCGGTGATCACCAAGTCGTAGTCGCTGACATCGCCGTAGGCATAGGTCGCGGTGCGGCCGAACTTGGAGTGGTCCACCACCAGTACGTTGCGGTCACACACCCGCAGCGCCGCCGTCTTGAGTTCCGCGTACTCACGATCCGGGTGGTAGAGCCTGCCGACGGCGACCGCTGTCGCCGAAACGAAGCCGACATCGGCACGCATCCGGCCGAGCGCGCTGAGCGTGTCCGGCCCGACACACGAGTCGAAGTCGGTGTAACGACCGCCGAGCAGGTGCACCTCGATCCCATCGGCGTCGGCGAGGATCCGCGCCACCTCCAGCGAGTTGGTGATCACCACCTGCGGGCCGATCAGCTTGCGCGCCAAGGGAAACAGGGTGGTCGAATCGTCGAGGAACACGGTCTGGCCCGGCGTCACCTCATGCTGGGCGACCTTGGCCAGCGCCTCCTTGACACCGACGTTCTCCGTCTCGCGGAAGCGTTTCGCGGTCTCGATGGTGAGCGCCGGATACGCCTCGACCCGGCCACGCAGCTTGCGCAGCAGCTTGCGCTCCGCCAGCTCGTCGAGATCGCGATGGACCGTCATGAGGCTGACCCCGAAGCGCTCGCTGAGCCGGTCGATGCGCACGTCACCGCGCTCCATCACGTAGCTCAGGATTTCCTGCCTACGCTGCTCGACTTCGGCCTCAGACGGTCGGGGCATGGAGTATTTGTACCAGAAGATCGAGCTTTTGTTAACACATAACTCGATATCTTCTCGTGCGAAGTATCAACCGAGGCGGCGCACCTGCCGGACGGCGGCGGGAATGGCCGCCTCGACTCCGCCGGCCGATACCGGTACCCCTCTCGCCGCCAGATCGGCGGCGAGCGCATGCACATGGGCCGCCGCGCCCGCCGCCAGCCACGGCTCCAGCCCGCCGGCCAGCAACGACCCGAGCAGTCCCGACAGCACGTCCCCCGAGCCCGGCGTCGCGAGCCACGAGCCGCGAGCCACGTTCGCCAGCACCCGACCGTCGGGGGCGGCGATCAAGGTCGTGTTGCCCTTGAGCAGCACCACCGCGTCGAACTTGCGCGCCGCCGCCTTTACCGCCGCCACCCGATCGGCTCCTGGCGCCGCACCGGTCAGCCGTTCGAACTCGCCGGCGTGCGGGGTCAGCACCAGCGGCGTGCCCGGGTCACGCGCGTCGAGCACCTCCGGGTAGCGCGCCATCAACGTCGTCGCATCGGCGTCCGCACACACGGGGACGCCCGCCGAAAGCACCTGCCGTAGCACGTCGCGCCCGTCCTGGCCGGTGCCGATACCGGGCCCCACGACCCACGCCTGCACCCGGCCGGCGTCGGTCACCGAACCCGTCGCGATCACCTCCGGCCACCGCGCACGCACCAGGTCGGCCGCCGGGCCCGCATAACGCACCATGCCCGAGGTCGCGAGCACGGCCGCCCCCGTTGCGAGCACCGCCGCGCCCGGATAGGTCGCCGAGCCGGCCGCGATCCCGGTGACACCCTGGCTGTACTTGTTGTCCTGCGGACCGGGCACCGGCCACGCCAGACCGACGTCCACGGGATCGAGCCGCTGGATATCGGGGTCGCTCAGCTCGGGCAGCAAGCCGATGTCGATCAGCATGACTTCCCCGCAGCGCTGTGGGTTGAGCACATGCACGGGTTTGCGCGCGCCGAACGTCACCGTGCGGGTCGCGGTGATCGCGGGACCGTCGACCGTGCCGTGGTCGGGGTCGACGCCGCTGGGCAGGTCGACCGCCAGCACCGGCGCGTTGAGGTGATCGAGCAGGCTCGCGGCGTCCGCGCGCAGCGGCCCGCGCGCAGAAAGCCCGACGATGCCGTCGATCACGAGGTCCGCAGCTTCGAGCACCCGCGGCGCTTCCTCCAGACCGACGAGACGTCCTCCCGCACGCCGGAATGCCTCGAGGCCTTCCCGGTGCGCCTTCTCGGGATTGAGGAGGACAGCCGTCACCGCGACACCCCGGTTGCGCAGGAATTTCCCTGCCCACAACGCATCGCCGCCGTTGTTGCCGGCGCCGACCAGCAACACGACGCGGCTCGCGGCGACGCGCCCGGCGTGGTGTGACAGCATTTCCGCCGCGTTCACCGCGACTCCGAATGCGGCACGTCGCATCAGCGCGCCGTCGGGTGTCTTGGCGAGCAGCCGTTGTTCGGCGGTACGAATTCGGTCGGTGGTCCAGATTCCCTGCACGGACCCCGTCCTACTCCACAGTGACCGACTTCGCCAGGTTCCGCGGCTTGTCGACGTCATAACCCCGCGTGCGCGCGATTTCCGCGGCCAGCACCTGCAACGGCACGCTCGACACGAGTGGCTGCAGCAGGGTCGGCACCGCAGGCACCTCGACCAGCTCGTCGGCGAAGGGGCGCACGGTGTCGTCCCCTTCTTCGGCGATCACGATCGTGCGAGCTCCGCGTGCCTGGATCTCGCTGATGTTCGACACGAGTTTCGCGTGCAGGACCGCGCGTCCCTTGGGCGACGGCATCACGACGACCACCGGCAGCCCACTCTCGATCAGCGCGATCGGCCCGTGCTTGAGTTCACCGGCCGCGAACCCCTCGGCGTGCATGTACGCCAGTTCCTTGAGCTTCAGCGCACCTTCCAGCGCGACCGGGAAGCCGACATGCCTGCCGAGGAACAACACGGCCTTCGAGTCGGCCATCCGCCGCCCCAGTTCCCGCACGCGATCCACAGTAGACAGTGCTTTTTGGACAGCAGCGGGCATCGCCTCGAGCTCGGCGAACTCGCGGGCCACCTCGTCCGGGTACTTCGTGCCGCGTGCTTGCGCGAGCGCCAGGCCCACCAGGTAGTTCGCCGCGATCTGGGAGGTGAACGTCTTCGTCGCCGCGACACCGACCTCCGGCCCGGCATGCGTGTACAGCACCGCGTCGGACTCACGGGGGATCTGCGCGCCGTTCGTATTGCAGATCGCGAGCACACGGGCCTTCTGGCCGCGAGCGTGCCGCACGGCTTCGAGGGTGTCGGCGGTCTCGCCCGACTGCGAAATCGCCACGACCAGGGTGTCCCGGTCGAGCACCGGGTCGCGGTAACGGAATTCGCTCGCGAGCTCCACTTCGACCGGCAGCCGCGTCCAGTGTTCGATCGCGTACTTGGCGATCAGCCCCGAGTGATAGGCGGTGCCACAGGCGACCACGAATACCTTGTCCACGTCCCGCAGGTCCTGATCGGACATCCGCTGCTCGTCGAGGACGATGCGGCCGTGGTCGAAATGCCCGCGCAGGGTGTTCGCGAGCGCCTCCGGCTGCTCCTCGATCTCCTTGAGCATGAAGTAGTCGTGGCCGCCCTTCTCGGCGGCGGACAGATCCCACGCGACGGTGAACGGCTTGGCCTGGGCGGGTTCGCCGGCGAAATCGGTGACCTCATAGCCGTCGCGGCTGATCACGACGAGTTGGTCCTGGCCCAATTCAACGGCCTCGCGGGTGTGCTCGATGAACGCCGCGACATCGGAGGCGACGAACGTTTCACCTTCACCGACACCCACCACGAGCGGCGACGACCGGCGCGCCGCGACGATCAGATCCGGCTCGTCGGCATGCGTGACGACCAGGGTGAAAGCGCCTTCAAGCCGCCTGCACACGATCCGGACGCTGGCCGGCAGATCACCGGCGGTCGGGCCGGCCGTGTACGCGCGGGCGATCAGATGGGCGGCAGTCTCGGTGTCGGTGTCGCTGGTCAGCTCGACACCGTCAGCCTCCAGCTCACCGCGCAGGACAGCGAAGTTCTCGATGATCCCGTTGTGTACCACCGCGACCCGCTCACTCGCGTCGCGGTGCGGGTGGGAATTGCGGTCGATGGGGGCGCCGTGCGTCGCCCAGCGGGTGTGCCCCATCCCGGCGGTCCCGGTGAACCGGTCACGGCCGGTGACGTCGAGCTCGGTCTCCAGGTTCGCCAGGCGGCCCGCCTTGCGCTCGACGATCAGCTTCCCGTCGCCGTCCAGCACGGCGACTCCGGCCGAGTCGTAGCCCCGGTACTCCATCCGCCGCAGACCGCCCAGCACGACGTCGAGTGCCGGTCGATGGCCGACATATCCCACGATTCCGCACACTCGCCCGAGGGTACTTGGGCGTGGCGTGTGCTCTCGCCCGGCTCACTTCCGCCGACAAGCTAGGCTCCCGACCATGGCGAAGCCCAAGGAACTGCTGGAGGAGCTGGCGCATCCGGGACCGCACGAGGTGGTGCGCGGCAACCTCGCGCTCGCCGGGCTGCCCGGTGTGGTGTTCACCCCACGTAGCGGCCTTGGCTTGCCGGGAGTCGCGTTCGGACACGGCTGGCTCCAGCCGCCGGGGCGGTACCGGGCGCTGCTGAGTCATCTGGCGAGCTGGGGCATCGTCGCCGCCGCTCCGTCGACGCAGCGTGGCCCGCTGCCGTCGCACCGGATCTTCGCCGCCGACCTGCGGGCGACGCTGGACCTCATCACCGGCGTCCGGCTCGGCCCGGGTGGGCTGAGTGTCGACCCGGCGAAACTGGGCCTGGCCGGGCATTCCGTCGGCGGTGGTTCGGCGGTGCTGGCTGCGGCTGACGACTCGCGGGTGCGGGCGGTCGCGACGTTCGCCGCCGCGCAGACCTTGCCGCCGGCCACCGACGCGGCGCGCAAGATCACGGTGCCGGGCCTGCACCTGGCCGCGGAAGGTGATCTCGTGACCCCCGCGGCCGGCAATGCCGAGGCGATCGCGAAGGCCTGGGGTGGTCCGGTTCAGCTGCGCCTGCTCGGGAAGTCGAGCCACCTCGCCGTGACCGAGGGGACACACTGGAGCCAGCGGTTGTTGCACGGCAAACCGCAGCGGCGCACGCAGCGGGTGGTCCGTGCTCTGTTTACGGCGTTCTTCCTGACGGAGCTGGGTGGTAGCGACAAGTTCCGGGCGCTGCTGGAGGCGGACGTCAAACGGGCTGCGATCGAGTACGACCCTGGTCTTGAGCGGGCGGCTTGAGCGGTCGGGACGGGTCGGGCAGGGTGGCTCGGTGTTCGCCGGAACCTTCCCTGGCAAAGTCTTCCTGGCGAGACTTTTGCCCGCGAGAGGTGCGTCTTTGGCGAGGGCCGCCCTTGGGTGACGACGTTCCCTCGATGAGGGCCGCCCTGAGGTGACGACGTTCCCTCGATGAGGGCCGCCCTGAGGTGACGACGTTCCCTCGATGACGACCGCCCTCGCCTCGGCGGGTGCGATCAGGTCAGCACCTGTTGGGGAAGTCTTTCTCGCAAAAGGCTCCCTCGGAGAAGTCTTCCGAGCAAGAAGGTCGCTCACGAGAGGTACGGGTCCATGCTCTGCCAGCGAGGTGTCTGAATCGGCGGGCGGGACGGTGCCGGTAAGTACCGGGACGCGCAGGAGGTGGGCGCCAAATACGCCGGTACGGTGCGGCCCGAGCTGGGGACCAGGCCGGCTCAACCTGAACGGCGAGGCCAGAACGCCTGAGGGCCAGACCAGCCGAGACAGCCGGAGCCGTCAGCTCGGCCTGAACGGCCGGCCACAGCCCAGCCGGCTCGAGCGGCCAGTCCCCGGCCCAGCCGGCTCGAGCGGCCAGCGCGAATCGAGCGGCCAGGGCCGGGCCCAGCCAGCCTGAGTGGCTTGCGCAGCCCGTCGGCCAGCGCGGCTTGAGGCGCCAAGCCATACGGCCGGAGCGGTCAACGCAGGCCACAGCCCGGAGCGGCGCCCGCCCAGGCAACGGCGCCCGCCCCGGCAACTGGGTGGTTAGCCCAGCCAGGTGTTGTTGGAAAAGTCGTCCTCGTCGAAGTCTTCTCGGCGAGAGTGTCTCCCGCGAGGGGATTCTGCTCGCTCTTCGGGCGGCGGGCTGGGGATGGATTCCGTGGCGCGGGTGGCGCGGCCCTCGTCGTCCTCCGGTCCGAAACCCATCACGTTGCTCTTGTCCGCCAACGTTTTCTCGGTGCCCCAGCCGCCGGCCTCCCGCTCCCGGCGACCCAGCTCACGCCGATGCTGCACGTACCGTTCCGCGGCCTGAACCTGCTTGGTCATGTACTCCTGCGACTTGGCCTTGATTTCCTCGCCTTGCCGCTCGAGCATCGCCCGCCGGTCCGCTTGCTCGCGAACCAGCCCATCCATCCGCGCCTTCAACCGCTGGATCTCGTCCGAGACCATGTTCCCCTCCTCGTCACCGCTGCGTGACCGACCGGTCTCCCTCATCATCCAGCGAGCCGCTGATCCTGCCGCCCGATCCGGCGGAGTTGAAGATGCCACCATCGATGCGGTACTGGCGCGAACTGCGTTCCTGATCCTCGCCGCCACCACCCGCGGCGCCAAGCCCGCCCAGCATGCCACCCATACCGGTCAGGCCACCGGCATTCTGACCGTGTGCGCCCGCGGGTTCGGGAACGCCGAGCGGTTGCGCGCCGAGCGCGGCGTTCGCGGGCTGGTGCAGTCCCGCACCGGTCTGTGCGCCGGTACCGAGCGATGCCGTATCACCGAGCGAACCGCTGACAGCGCCTTCGGTGACGCCGGCGCCGACCGCGCTCAGGCCATCGGTGTTGTTGGCGGGTGTCGTGGCAGCCAACGGACCATCGCCACCCGGGGAGCCGGGCGCTGCACTTTCGGTTGCCGGCGCGCCGGGCGGGACGGCAGCGACACCATCGCCGAGCCCGGCACCAGACGCCGGAGTGCCAGCGCCGGCCGTGGCTCCGTCGCCCAGTGCGGCACCACCGGCACCTTCGGCTGTGTGAGCGCCCGCGCCGGGGGCGGCACTACCGCCAGGCTGGGCGCCATCAGCTCCTGGAGCACCACCCGGGCCGGCGGCACCTTCGGGCGTCGGAGCGCCGGGCGCGGCAACATCTCCTGACACGGCAATGGCCGGGTCGGCCGGCACGCCGCCCGGCTTCGGGGTGGCACCGTCGGCGTTCCCGGCGAGGTTTGCCGCCGCGTTGTCCTTTGCGTCGCCGAGGGTGTACGTAGTCGGCTTGCCGGTGCCGTCGTCGACCGTGACGACCGTGGGGCCGTCCGGACCCTCCGGGCGCTCCGCGGTGATCTTGAGGTTGCCGTCCTCGATGTGGATTTTGCCGTCCGCGCCGGGCGTGTACGCGCCGTCCGGGCCCGGCTGCCCCGGCGCGCCCTGCGGGCCGAAATGCTGACCCGCCGGGCCCTTGCCGTCACCCCAGTCGAGCTTGTAGTCCTTGGGCTGCCCGGCACCGTCGTCGACCTTGATGTCCATCTTGCCGTCCTTGTCCGGCTCGGACATCTCGATCGTCTTGTCGCCCTGCTGAACCTTGAGCGTCTCCGGCTCGTCACCCGCATCCTTGACCGGCTCGCCCGTCTTCGGGTCGATCGGATAGGGCTCACCGGTCTCCGGATCGACCTCCATCGGCTTGCCGGTGTACGGGTTGATCCCCTCGGACCCTTCCTTCTTCGCCGCCTCCGCAACGGCGTTCGGGTCCTCTGTGGACGGTGTCGTGGCCGAAGGTGTGGTGGCCGTGGGCATCGAACCGCCCCCACCGCCGGAACC
>NZ_WMBA01000031.1 GCF_009707865.1 Amycolatopsis pithecellobii | reverse complement strand
GGGCTGGCGCGTAGACAACTCTGTGGCACAGCGCGGGAAGTGAACCGTCCGCGAGCCGTGGCAGCACCTCGGGCAGCTCGTCGAAACCGCTCTCCCCCGTGATCAGCACCTCGAACGCCGGGTTGGCCAGCAGCTCGAGCGCGAGCGCGACCCGGTCGCCGAACGTGCGGCGCGCGCGCCGTGCCGGCGAGACCATGCCGACCTGGCTGGCGCGGACGGACAGCCGCCGCGAATGGAAGAACTCACCGAGAGGCACGCTCACCTTCCGGTCCCCGTACCAGCTCAGCTCGACGACCTCGCCCTCCGTGCCGAGCAGTTCGAGTGACCGCGCGAGCCCGGCGTCGGTCGCGCTCGCATGCACCACGAGATCACAGTCGTGCGCGGCGGTTTCCGGGGTGGCAAAGGAGATTCCGAACGCGTCCGCGATCTCCCGGCGCGCCGGGTCGGCGTCGACCAGCTGCACCCGCGCGCCCGGGAACCCGGCCAGCAGCCCGGCGACACTGGCCCCGACCATGCCGGCGCCGACCACCGCGATCCGGTCTCCGATCAGCGGCGCGGCGTCCCACAACGCGTTGACCGCAGTCTCCACGGTGCCGGCCAGGATCGCCCGGTTCGCCGGGACCGCGTCGGGCACCACGGTGACGGCGGACGACGGCACGATGTAATGGGTTTGATGCGGGTACAGACAGAACACGGTGCGCCCGAGCAGATCCGGCTCTCCTTCCTCGACCACGCCGACGTTGAGGTAGCCGTACTTGACCGGCCCGGGGAACTCCCCTTCCTGGAACGGCGCGCGCATGAGCTCGTACTGGCTCGGTGGCACGCCGCCCCGCAGCACGAGCGATTCGGTGCCGCGGCTCACCCCGGAGAACAGCGTGCGCACCAGCACTTCCCCGGCCCCCGGGGTGCCGACGTCGGCCGTGCGGAGCTCACCGTGGCCGGGCGGATTGAACCAGAACGCCCGCGCGGTTCGTGTCATCGATGTCCTTCCATTTCGCGCACAAGGGAAACGATGATCACACGAGCCGAGTACAGCACAGTCCCCGCCGGTCAGGAGCTCGCCGCCGGATTGGCCGCGCAGATCCTGCTGCTGGCGGGGCTCGGCGCGCTCGCCGGCCTCGGGCCGGCAGGCTGGCTGACCGGCAGTGTGTTCGGCGCCGCGCTGTGGGCGCTGCTCACGTCCGCGACGCGGCGTTCCCGCTCGTCCACGCTGGGTCCGGCCGATCTTGTGACGCTCGCCAGGGCGGTCCTCGTCGGTGGTGTCGCCGCGCTGGTCGTCGACCGCGCCGGCACGGCGCAACCGGTGGCGCTGTTCGTGACGCTGGCCTCGGTGGCGCTTGTGCTCGACGGGGTGGACGGGCAGGTCGCCCGGCGCACCGGCACGACGTCGGCGCTCGGCGCGCGCTTCGACATGGAGGTGGACGCGTTCCTGATCCTGGTGCTGAGCGTCCAGGTCGCGCTGGCACACGGGCTGTGGGTGCTCGCGATCGGCGCGATGCGGTACGCCTTCGTCGCGGCGGCCTGGGCGATGCCGTGGCTGGGCGGGGCCCTGCCGCCGAGTTTCGCGCGCAAGACGGTCGCGGCGCTCCAGGGCATCGTGCTGGTGGTCGCCGCGTCGGGTGTGCTGCCTCTTGTTGTCACGGTCGTGGTGACCGCCTGCGCGCTCGCGCTGCTGACCTGGTCCTTCGGCCGCGACGTGCACTGGTTGTGGCGGCACCGTCAGGCACGCGCGAGCGACAGGTTCGCGCAGGCCTCTTCGATCCAGGTCAACGGTATCGCGCCGAACACCTTCCCATCGGTGCTGTCCGAGGCCAGCGACCGCCAGTCCTCGTAGCCGTGCGCGATGGCGAGCGATTCCCTGGTGCGCCTGATCAGCTTGTCCCCGGGTTCGACGCCCTCGGCCTTCTTCAACCCGGCGACGCGGCGAACGGCGTGCCACTGCATCAACTCGGTCTCGAACTCCTCGAGAAACGTCAGCTCGCACACCAGGCGGTCGGCGATCAGGCGAGTGTCACGCAGCACGCGAGCGAGCGTCGTGGCGAGACGTTCTCGGAGCTGGTGCGGCCGGTCCTGCGCCCCCGGCGAGCGGGCGAACTCCGGTTCGCCGACGACCAGCGGCCACACGTACTTCTGATATCGCCCACTGCCGAAAAGCCAGCGAACGAGCTCCTCCCCTGCCGTCCGGGAATCGTTGCCCAGCAAGGGATCGTGACCGGTGTAACGGACGGGCCGGGTGAACGCCGTGGTGTGCGGTGAGGGGACCGCAGCCGCGAGGCCCGCCACGAACCGCACCGCGCGAAGGGCGTCCCGGCGTTTGAGGTCGACGCGGCGGCACGCCGTTTCCAGCAGTCCGCCACGGTCCCCGATTCCGGCCTGTCTCAACAGGTGCGGCCAGGATCGATCGGCGAAGAACGTTTCGGCGGCCGCCTTTTTCAGCGCGACCGCTTCCGATGCGCTGAGCAGGCCACGGCCCCGTAGCTGGGTCGCTGCCGCGTGGACGTTGACCAGCGCCACGCTCACCGCCGCGTAGTTGTCGTCCGGGTTCGTCGTGACGGCAACCGCGTCGTCCGAGGTGAGAATCCCCGCCCGGTACGCCCGGTAGATCGCGCCGATCCCCCGGGTCCCCATGGGGTGGCATTCCGCCGCGCGGATCGCACCCATGCTCGACGCGCCGATGACCTCGGCTCCGTCGCTCGTCACCTCGATCACTTCGCGCGGTGAAATCGCGAGCGTGTGGGAGAAAGTGCCGTCGATGATGAGAAGGCGGCCGCTTCCCGCTTCCCTGACCGCGTACAGATCACCGCGCCGGGCCGGAGGCAGGACCTGGACGCCGGGAAGCAGGCGTCGCACCTCGTCCGGTCCCAGCGATGGACCGGTGAAGACCGTCGTCGTCACTGGACTAGACCACCTCTTCCAGCAGGCGCCGAGTGGGGGCACGGGAACTGTCGCCGTAGGGCGCCGCGAGGCCGGGAACGAGCACCCGCACCACCGGCACCCCGACGTCACGGCGAGTCAGTTCGCTGACCAGGCACCGCGAGTGACCGGCGAGGCGCAATCGGCGCAGGACCTCGCCCAGGTTGCGGTACAGGTCGCCGGTGTCCGAATCAGCCGGGAACGGATGCCGGGCCGGCCCGTACCGCAAGAGGTTCTGACGCTGCAGCATGGCCGGGCGCTGTGGCACCGGGCGCATCCCCTCGAATTCGTCACGGGCTCCGATGGCGACGACCGTATGTGCCTGCGCCGCTTCGGTAATGGCCCGGATCGCCGCACGGGCCGGATTCAGGTCGGCCCCACAGCCGAGGAACGAGGTTGTTCTTCCTTCGTAACCGGGAAAATATTCATCGAGCAGGGTCACCCGGATGACCGGGATATCGACGCCGGCGGACACCTCGTCGATGCAGACGTCGAGACCGTTTCCGGCGAGTTTCGCGACCAGTTCCGAGACCCGTTCGGGCAAGCTGGCCGGATCGATTATCCGGAGCCCTCGATTCCGTGACCACATCGGGTCGTGATGGGTATGATAGAAATCCTCCGCGGAAACGGAATTCCGCTCGACCACCTCATACAGGGCGTGCAAGGTCGCTTCGGTGTAGGTGTTTCCGGACGCCAGCCCATTGGTTTCGGGACCGGTGCACATTTCCTCCGCGGCGGGGCTGATCACCAGATCAGCCGGAACGAGAGAATGCCTGCCGCTGATCAGGTCATAGGCGCCGGTCCACATTACCTTCGTATCCGGCGTGTAGCCGGTATCGAACGAAAGGTCGAACAAAGCCGGATCGATGGCGTCAGAATTCATCAGATCGCGGTAGGAACCTCGCACCACGCGGTCCGGCGACAATTCCTCGGCGGACGTCCGCTCGATGGCTTCCATCACGGCGCTGATCTTCGCCGCCTGCGCGGTGGTGCCCTTACCTGCGTGAACGGTCAGATCGCGGGCCATCGGAGCCACGGCGGACCACACCGGGAGCCCGACCACGTCAATGGGGGTTGCGTCGTAGACACGAGTGATCGGCACGCGCGACAAAAGCGGCTCGAGCCAATTCCAGGTTTCGGCGAACGACTTCACATGCCCGGCACCTGTTACTTCGGGTATGGGCGCGAAATGACTCGCCCGCAACGTGGTGAACTCCTCAGCCCGCAGTTTCATGAGATGCCTATCGGTATTCTCGGATGTGGCATTCCGTTATCGCGGCCCGCGTGGGGTGGTCGCGTGCCGTCGCAACGTGACCACCCCACCGGTTTTCTACAGCATGGTGCGGAGCGGGCGCTTGATACTGTCGGTCTTCGAGGTGCGCTTCATTGCTAACATCCCTTCGACTGTTATTTCAGAACGCCCCGACCAGTGGGGGCGACGAATCATAACCAGGTTTCGGATGATGTAGTCAAGTCTTTGTCGATTTAGGCGCCGGCGGCTTTCCATTCCGGTGCCAGTATCGACCAAACCTCCACGTCAAAACGCGTGCCGCGATGGAGATAATATTCGCGCAGCACACCTTCCCGCGTCATGCCGAGCCGTTTGGCCACCGCGATACTGGCTTCGTTGGCGACGGCGGCCCGCCATTCCACCCGGTGAATTCCGCGCTCGTTGATGGCCCAGTCGATGATGGCGCGCGCGGCCCTGGTGACAAGGCCTTTGCCCGCCGCGGAAGGTTCGAGCCAGCAGCCCGCTTCCGCGATCCCGGTCCCGGCGTCGATCATCGCGAAGATGACGCTGCCGACGAGCTGGCCGGCCAGCCAGATTCCGTAGATCCGTCCCGTGTCGGCCGCGGTCTTGTCGGCGAAGTCCTGGAGGAACGACCGTCCGGAGGCGAGATCCGTGACGGTGTCCGGAAACCGGAGATATCGTCCGATGAACTCGCGGCCCCGGTCGACGAGGGCGATGAACTCCACAGCCTGGTACGGCTCGAGCAGCCGGAGTTCGGCGCCGTCGTCGCCGAGGGGAACGCGCAACACTATCCGGTCTCCATGCCTGCTCCTTTGCGATGGCATGCCGCCTGAGTTGCCAGCAGATTAGGTAACACATCCGGGGGGCAAGTAGCACTTGACCGGGTCTGTGCCCGAAATGCCACCGGCCTTGCCCTCCCGCACACGGAGGCGAGTTCAACCGAACGGGCGGGTTCACACGATCCGGTTTGCCGTCCTTCGAGCGGCCGCTCAGGATCGGGACATGTCATCGGACGAGGAAACGCCTACGTTCCCGACGACCTTTCGTGGCTACGACCGCCAGGAGGTCGACGAGTATGTGCGATCGGCGCGGGTGAAGGCGGAACGCCTGGCCGCCGCGTTGCGGGAAGCCGAGCAACGGCTGGACGAGCTGGCGGCGGACCCGGCGGTGCCGTTGCCCTCGCCGGGGTCCGGCACCATGGGCGCGCGGGTGGAGCGGATCGTGGCGCTGGCCGAGTCGGAGGCCAGGGAGATCCGCGAGCAGGCGGTGGAGGAGGTCGCCCAGTTGCGGGCGGAGCTGGAACAGGAAGCCGACCAGGCCAGGCGCTTCCGCGACCAGGCGGCGAAGGCGTCGGCCGAGGAGTCCCGGCGGATGGTGGAGCGCGCCGAGAAGGACGTCGCGAAGCTGCGCGAAACCCGTGCGGAGTTGCTGGAGCAGCTGGTGAAGATCGGCCAGACCGTGGACCTGGTGACCGAGCGCCTGACGGAGAAGGCGACACCGAAACCCCGCGACCCAGCACCGAAACCCCCCGCCGCGATCGCCGAGGCGAAGGCCCGCCTGAGCAAAGCCGCCGCCGACTGACGCCCGCCGTGGCCTCCGGGGTGGCCTCCGGGGGATGGCGTCCTTCGCAGCCTCGGTACTCAGCGGCACCAAGGCTCGGCGGGACGGCCAGCCGACGCGGTCCACGGCACCGGCGCTCCACGGCATCAGCGCTCGGCAGTATCAGGCTTCCCGGCCCCTCCGCGGCATCGGCAGCCCGTGCGGCGACAGTGCTCCCGCGTCGCAGCGGTCGGTCCCGGTCTCACCGAGGCCACGCGCACCCGCGGAACCAGGCGCTCCCGCCGCCACAGAGACCCTGACCCCACAGAGACCCCGGCGCCCGCGCTCCGCGGCACCAGCGCCCGGTCCCGATCTCACCGCCGCCGAGCACCCGGCAGGCACCCACGCCGTGGCCAGGCCCAGCCCACTCACCCCGAGAACATGCATTCCCGCGCCCACGCACCGCGGCGTCAGCCGTCGTCCGGGCCGGGGACTACGTGGATCGCTGCCTCTTCGGCTGACGCGGCGGCGCCGTCGATGCCGAGGTCGGTCGCGCGGAGTTCTTCGTCCCCTGCCTCCGCCGCGACCAGGCGGCCCGCGCGGGAGTCGCCGACCTCGTCGTCTCGTAGCTCGCCGTCCGTGTCGTCCGTGTCGCCGAGGTCGCCGAAATCGCCGTCCTCGTCGGGTAACTCCCGCGCCAGGCGGCGGTCCAGGCCCTCGCCCGATCGTTCCTCTCGCGGCGTGGTGCCCCAGTCATCCACGGCCCAAGGGCGTTCAGCGGCGGTGTAGCCCTCGTCGAGTGGATCTTCGGGGCGCCCGTATTCCAGGGTGTCGTCGCCGTCGAGCTGCTCGAAGACCTCGTCATCGTTGTCATCCGGCCAGTCGGCCATGGCCTGCTCCCATCGTGCACGCGGAAAAGCCCATTGTGCGGCGGAACGCACCGGCGTGCTCTAGATTTCCTGCATGACCGAGTCACCAGGACCCTACGAGCCCTTCCCCTCCGGCGGGGACGCCTCCCCACCCGCCGCCAAGCCTCCCATCCCGACCACGATCACCGTGGCGTTCTACTGCTACCTCGGGTCCACCGTCATCGGGATCGTCTCCGCCCTGCTCCTGCTCGGCAGCAAGGACCAGATCGTGGACACCATCCGCCGGAACAACACCGCCGGCCTCACCGAGAGCCAGATCCAGAACGGCGCCAACCTCATCCTCATCGTCTCGCTGGTCGTCGCCCTGCTGATCTCGCTGATCTACCTCTGGCTCGCGTTCAAGCTCCGCGCCGGACGCAACTGGGCACGCATCACGCTCACCGTGCTCACCGTGATCCAGCTGATCTCACTGGCGACGGGCCGTGCCAGCGGCGTCGTCGGGTACATAGCGCTGGTACTCGCCGTGGCCGGGCTGGTGTTCGCCTGGCTCGGCACGTCCAACGAGTACGTCCAGGCCGTGAAGCGGTCTCGCACCCTGTCCTGAAGCCCGGTCAGCCGCACGCCGGTGGCTGAGTGGTGGACGGCGCCGTCGTCGTGCTCGACGGCGCGGTCGTGGTCGTACTGTCCGATGTGGACGGTGTCGTCGTGCAGGATGGCGCCGTCGTGGTCGTTGTGCCCGGCGACGTGGTGGTGGTGGTCGTCGTCGTCGAAGTAGTAGTCGTCGTGGACGGCGTGGTGGTGGTGGTGGTGGTGGAACTCGGCGGCCGCGTCCCGTCGCCCGGCCCCGGCGGACCGGCAGGACCGGACGGCCCCGGCGGACCAGACGGGCCTGGCGCGCCCGGCGGACCGGACGGCGGCGCGGGCGGCGAACCAGGCACCGTCCCTGCCGGCGGCGCGGGCGGCACGGGTGGCGCGGCAGGCACCGTCACCGGAGGCGGCGGCACCGCGACCGGACCCGGCAAACCCGCGGCCCCGGCGATCGGCCCGGCGGGCAACAGGCCATCAGGCACCGAGCCGGCCCCCCGCTCGTAGGCATCGGCCCACAGCAGCACCGTGCGCACATACGTGTCGGACTGGTTGTACCGGAACACCGCCTCCGCCCGCTGCCGCGGATCCCGCAGATCTCCGCCGCCGGCACACAGGTACTTCCCGGCGGCCAGCGCCGCGTCGTAGAGGTTGTCCGGATCAGCCACCCCGTCACCGTTGCCATCCGAAGCGTAATTACGCCAGGTGCCCGGGATGAACTGCATGGGACCGACCGCACGGTCCCAGTGCGTATCACCGTCGTAGCGGCCGCCGTCGGTGTCCGGGATCGCGGCGACCCCGACGCCGTTGAGAATCGGCCCCAGGATCGGGGACACCGCCGCGCCGGCCGCGTTCACCCGGCCACCACGGGCATGATTCGACTCGATCCGGCCGATCGCCGCCAGCAGCGACCAGCTCAGGTGACACCCCGGCGCCAGCCGCGCCAGGTCCCGCTCGGCGCGGTGGTAGGCGTTCAGCGCGGACTCGGGAATGCCGAGCGCGCTCACCACGGGCGCGCCCAGCGGGGTCAGCGGCACGTCGGCGAACGAAGGCAGTTGCTGGAGCAGCAACATCGGGCTGCCGGCGGCGCCGAGAACCTCAGGGCTCAGCGCGGGACCGGTGGCGGGCTGACCGTCCACACCGACCTGCGGAGTGTCCACAGTGGACGTGAGTGCTATCGGAACACCGCCGCCGGCAAGGAAAGGGACCAAGGCGAGCGATGCGGCCGCGAGCGCACCGGCCTTCGCCTTCTGACCGCCGAATCTTCGGCCTGTCTCACCGGCGCCGTCCGCACGTCGCACTCCATGCCCCCGGGTCCTCGTTGTCCGGGCGGCCTTTCCCCCCGGCCTCGCCGATGATATAGCCCCGCGCCGGTCACCCGCAGCGACATTCCTGGCTGTTTGCCTTGCCTTTCCCGCGCATTACCCGGGCAGTGCCCGAAAGTCGGCGGCCGGAGAGGTTGGCGCGGACCGCCCAGTGGGAACTCCCCCGGAAATATCGCAGGTGTGCGCCGTCGTGGCGTGGTTCCATCACCGTGTGCGGGACACTGCGAGTAGAGCAGGTCAATGGGAGGTGCACGATGGGTGACGGGGCGGAACGTCCGGCGGGCGGCGGCAGCACGCCGGGTGCCGCGGGGAGCCAGTACCGCAATGCCGGGCATGCCGTGCCGTGGCGGGTCCGCGTCGCCGCGGCGCTGAGCTGGCGGTTCCTGCTCATCATCGCGGCGGTCGGCGTCATCGGCTGGGTGCTGGGTTACCTGTCCGCGGTCACCATCCCGGTCGGCATCGCACTGCTGGTGTCCGCGCTGTTCGCGCCCCTGGTGAACCGGCTCGTGCGATGGCACGTCCCGCGCGCGCTCGCGACGGTCATCGCCATCGTCGTGGGGCTGCTCGTGGTCGGCGGCATCCTCACCCTCGTCATCACCACGATCGCCGCGAGCCTGCCGCAGCTGCAGCAACAACTCTCGGCGAGCCTCGGCAACATCAACGGCTGGCTGCAGCGCGGCCCGCTGCACCTGTCCCACGACCAGCTTCAGCAGTTCATCGATCGCACGGTCGGCGCGCTGCAGGGCAACTCCAACGAATGGGTCGGCCGTGCGCTCAGCACTGCGACCACCATCGGCACCACCGCGACGGAGGCGCTGCTCGCGCTGTTCACCCTGATCTTCTTCCTGTACGGCGGTTCGCAGGTGTGGGAGTTCACGCTGCGGGCCGTTCCGCGGGACGTGCGGAACAAGGTGGACGTCGCCGGGCGCCGCGGGTTCGCCTCGCTCGTCAGCTACGTCCGGGCGACCGTCGCCGTCGCGTGCCTGGACGCGGTGTGCATCGGCGTCGGGATCTGGATCGTCGGGGTGCCACTGGCCGTGCCCCTCGCCGCGATCATCTTCGTCGGCGCGTTCATCCCCATCATCGGCGCGGTCGCGGCCGGCGCGGTCGCGGTGCTGGTCGCGCTCGTGGCCAAGGGGTTCGTCGCCGCGCTCATCGTGCTGGCCATCCTCATCGGCGTGATGCAGCTGGAAGGCCATGTGCTGCAACCGTTCCTGCTCGGGCGCGCGGTCCGGCTGCACCCGCTCGCCGTGGTGCTGGCCATCGCGGTGGGGGTGGAGGTCTCCGGAATCGTCGGCGCGTTGCTCGCGGTGCCGATCCTCGCGGTGGTGAAGTCGGCGGTCGGATCGTTGCTGCGGGACCCGGACCTGGACCCGGAGGGGATCGACGCCATGCGGCCAGGCAGTGCGCGGCCCCTGCCGGACCAGCCGGTCAACGAGGAGCCAGAGTAACCCCGCGGTGGATCGCTTCGATGAGGTCGAGGACCCGGATCGCGTCACGAGGGTCCACCGGCGGCGGGGCGCCGTCACGCAGGGTCCGCGCCAGTTCGGCGTAGAAGCCCGCGTAGTTGCCGGGTTTCGTGGGAATTCGCCGGGTGTCCCCGTCGATACCGAGCGAGCCCCACGCTTCGTCCGGTTCGTTCCCGAACCCGGGGGCGGTGGGCGAGACGCCCGACTTGAGCGCGCCCTCCTGCGGGTCGAGGCCGTATTTGGTGTAGCCGCCGGCTGAGCCCAGCAGCCGGAACCGGGGGCCGGCCTGTGCGGCGACACCGCTGAGCCACAGGTGCGAGCGCACACCGGACTGGTGTTTCAGCACCACGAACGCGTCGTCATCGGCCACCGCGCCCGCGCCGCGCCCGGTCACCTCGGCGTACTCCGGTTGCGCGTCGCCGAACAGGTGCAGCGCCTGATCGATCAGGTGGGTGCCCAGGTCGTACAGGATGCCGCCGCCCTCGCCGATGGTGGCCGAGGTTTTCCACGACGTGGCCCGACCGGTCCGCCATCGTTCGAACCGCGACTCGAACCGCCACACGTCACCCAGAGCGCCGTCGGCCACGAGTTCCCGCACCGTCTGGAAGTCGCCGTCCCACCGGCGATTCTGGAACACAGTGAGCGTCAGGCCCCGCCGCTCCGCCTTCGCGACCAGCTCCCGGCCTTCGTCCGCCGTGACACAGAACGGCTTGTCGATCACGACGGAGATCCCGGCGTCGAGCAAGGTGTGCGCGAGTCCGGCGTGCGTGGCCGGGGGTGTGCCGATGACGACGAGATCGAGGTCCAGACCATGAAGATCGTCCACAGTGGGCACGACCCGCACCGACGGGTACGCGGCGGCTTCGGCGCGGCGAGTCTCGTCACGGGTGACGACGGCCTCGAGCGAGTACGACGGGTCGGCCTCGATGAACGGCGCGTGAAAGATCCGGCCCGCGAGACCGAAGCCTGCGATTCCCGTGCGGATGACTGCCATACCGGTGAACTTACCGTGGCGGTGTTCAGGCTGTGGCCAGCCCGCGGGACGGACGAGCCGAGACTTCATTTCCGAACGTTCCACCGTGCCCGGTGGCACGAGGGTGACCTCGGCCCGCACGGAAAGCCGGGCGCGGATGAGGTTTTCCAGCTCTTCACGCAGCTGCGCCCGGTCACCCGGTGCCTCACCCCATTCGGCTTCGACGCGCAACGGCGGCTCCACCCGCGGCCCGGCGCCGGGCACCACGATCTGCACCGCGCCGGTCGTGCGGGGATGCCGGCTCTGCACGAGATCCCTGACAGCGGACGGGAAAACGTTGACGCCGAGCACGGTCAGCATGTCGTCCGTGCGGCCGATGCAGCGGATCAGCGGTGCGCCGTCAGCGGCCATATCGGTCACGACGACCCGGTCGCGGGTGCGGAAACGCACCGGCGGGCAGCGTTCGCGGTCCACCGAGGTATAGACCAGTTCGCCGGAGACGCCATGTTCGGCCGGGATGGGCTCGCCGCTGTCCGGGTCGATGAGCTCCGCCACGACATGCCGTCCGCCGGTGAACCGCATGCCGTCGCTGCCCGGTTCCTCACCGAACAGCACCGGTGCCATGTCGGCGTTGCCGAGCCCTTCGGTGACCGGCGCGCCCCGGGCGTAGGACGGGGTCGAATGCAACGCGGTGACGCCGAGGGCTTCCATGGCCAGCACCGCTTTCTCCGACGCGCCGGTGCCGATCGGCACGAGCGTCGAGCCGAGGCGCTCCAGTGCGTCCCGGATCGGCAGGCCGCCGACGAACAGGGTGAGCCCGGCGCATGTGAGCACAGGACAACCCTTTCCGCCGCATCTGTCCACATGCGACGAACAACACGGCCGAAGACTTGCGCCATGGTACGGCCGGAACCGTCGCTTCTATAGCCGCCAAAAGGAGCTACATCTTCGGCAGCGCGTCCGCGCTGGTGTTCGGCGCGCTGCTCTCCCCGTCGGTTGCCGTTCGGGGCGTTGCTGCGCGAGCAACCGCTGACGCTCCTGCTGGCCGGCCTCGCCGCGATCGCGCCGCCCGCGGTCGGCTACCCGGTCATTCAGATCGCAACCGCTCCGCGTTCCGCCGGGAAGCGGTTATATTGCGAGGAGGGGAACGGAAGCTGAACACCAGGAGCAGGGAGTATGAACGGCGCACAACCGCCGGGATCGGTGGCCGACCTCGCCGGTGATCCGGCGTGGCGGATCACCGCGGGGTCCACCGGCCGCTGGACCACCGCCGAAACGACCCTCGATCAGGGCGGGCGCGTCTGGCGCATCGGGCTCACGCCGGGTCCGGGCGGGGTGACCGCGCTGATCCTGTGGGCGGACGGCCAGGTGGTCGACCACGCCCGCGGCACCGAGGCGCTGATGTGCGCGCGGGCGCACCGGTGGCAGGTGAACCTGGCCGCACACCGCCCGTGGCACGAGGTGCCGCTGCCGGGCTGAGCTCGCTGTCATCGCCGCGGAGGGCGGGCCTGGTGACGGCTGACGGTGGCGCCGCGGCGCCCGATCCCATAGACGGTGGCCGCGGTCGTGGACAGCACGGCCGTCCGTTCGTTCTCGGACAGCTCGCCGAGCAGGGCCGAATAGATTTTCCACGCTGGGCCGTACCCTCCGAAGTGGACGGTCATCGGCCAGTCTCCCCCGTACATCAGCCGGTCCTGGCCGAACAGCTCGAACGACGCCTCGACGGCGGGCCGCACGGCGGCCACGGTGAACGGTTCCCCGGGCAGCTGGAGCCCGGAGAGCTTGGCGACGGTGTTCGGCCGGGCGGCAACATCACGCATGGTGCTCCGCCAGCTCGCGAAGGCGTCAGGGGCCCGGGGCGGTTTGCCGAGATGGTCGACGATGATGGTGAGTTCCGGCAGCGCATCGGCGAGTTCGGCGGTCCGTGCGAGGTGGCGTGGCCACGCGTCGGGAACGTCGAAGGGCAGCCCGTGTTCGGCCACAAGCGACAGCGAGCGGCGCACGGTGGGCAGCTCGAGGAACTCGTCGCGCGGGTCGTCGTGTACGAGATGCCGCACGCCGCTTAACGCCGGATTCCCTTGCCACCGCTCGAGTTGACGCTGAGCAGTCGCCGGTTCATCGAGGCGGATCCAGCCGACCACCCCGGCGATCCAGTCGTGTGCGGCCGCCTGACCGAGCAGGAACCCGGTGTCCACTTCGGAATCCTCGGCCTGCACCAGGATCGCCGAGCCGATGCCCGCAGCGTCCAATTCGGACTTGGCCTCACCTGCGGTGAACGTGCGGCGCAACGGGCCTTCCGGCAGCCACGCGTAGTCACTCACCCGCAGATCCCACAGATGCAGGTGGGTGTCCGTCCGTGTCACCGGATCAACCCCTTGTCCCGCAGGACCGTCCACAACTCACCGGGCACGACGGCATGCAGGTGCGCGTGGTCCCGCCATACCTGACCCGGTGTCGTGGCGCCGACGACCACCGTGCGGACATCCTTGTGCCGCAACGGGAAGTGCAACGCGGCGGCCGGCAGTTCGACCCCGAACTCCGCGCAGACCGCGGAAATCTCGCGCGCCCGCACGAGCACTTCGGGCGGCACCGGCGCGTATTCGTAATGCGCCGACTCGGACGGTTCCGAAGTGGCCAGCACACCGGAGTTGAACACCCCGGCAGCCACGACCTCCATGGTTCCGGGCGGGAGGAAACTCTGGTCGAGCACGGTGTACCGCCCGGCGACCATGAGCAGGTCCAGCATTCCGGAGCGGGCACCGGCGGCGAGCGCCTCGGGTGACTTCGACCCGAGGCCGACCGCGGACACGACGCCCTCGTCCCGCAGCGCGGTCACCGCGGGCAGCCCTTCGGCCAGCGCCGGGCCCAGCTCGTACTCGTCCGGATCGTGCAGGTACACCACATCCACCGAGTCGAGCCCGAGCCTGGTGAGGGACTCATCGAGGCTGCGCCGCACACCGGTCGCGGAAAAATCCCACACCCGGCGGTATTTCGCGGGCACGGAGAAGTGGTTGGCGTCGTCCAGCCCGGTGCCGCCGGGGTCGGGTTCCAGCAGTCGTCCCACCTTGGTGGACACCATGAACTCCGCACGCGGCTTGGTGGCGAGGAATTCGCCGAGGCGGCGCTCGGAAAGGCCGAGACCGTAGTGCGGTGCGGTGTCGAAGTAGCGGATCCCGCTGTCCCAGGCGGCTTCCAGCACCGCGTGTGCCTGCTCGTCGTCCATCGGCGCGAACAGGTTGCCGAGGGTGGCCCCGCCGAGCCCGAGCCCGCCGGGCAGCACGCTACTGCGCCGTTCGTTACCAATCCGACGGCAGCCACGGCGGAAATGGGTGTCTACAGGCAGATCGGCTGCGGACCGTGTCCGCCTACTTTCGGACGGATCGGTAACCATGGCTGTACTCCACAATGGACTCCTGCCGCATCTCGGTGCCGGCGCCCGGGGCCTTCGGCGGGTAGTACCGCCCGCCGCGCACGTCGACCGGGGTCACGAAATGCTGGTGAAGATGGTCGATGAACTCGATCACGCGGTTCTCGACGCTGCCCGAAACCGCTATATAGTCGAACATCGACAGGTGCTGCACGGCTTCACACAATCCGGCCCCGCCCGCGTGCGGGCAGACCCGGACGCCGAATTTGGCCGCCAGCAACAGGATCGCGACGTTCTCGTTGACCCCGGCCACTCGCGTCGCGTCCAGTTGCAGCACCGACAGCGCCCCCGCCTGCAGGAACTGCTTGAACACGACACGGTTGGCGATGTGCTCGCCGGTGGCGACCGGGAGCGGCGCGACGGCCTTCGCGATCGCCGCATGCCCGAGCACGTCGTCCGGGCTGGTGGGCTCCTCGATCCAGGCCGGCTCGAACGGGCGCAGCGCGTCGAGCCAGGTGATCGCGTCGCCGACGTCCCAGCGCTGGTTGGCGTCGACGGCGATCCGGATGTCCGGCCCGCACACCTCGCGTGCGATACCCAGGCGCCGGATGTCGTCGCCGAGATCGTCGCCGATCTTGATTTTGATCTGGGTGAACCCGTCGGCGACCGCCTCACGGCAGAGCCGGGCGAGCTTGGCGTCGTCGTAGCCGAGCCAGCCGGGGGTGGTCGTGTACGCGGGATAGCCCTCGGCCAGCAACCGCGCCTCGCGCTCCTCGCGGCCCGGCTCGGCGGCCCGGAGGATGCCGAGCGCCTCGTCGCGGGTGAGGGCGTCGGTGAGGTACCGGAAGTCGACGAGATCGACGAGTTCCCCGGGCGGCAGCGACGCGAGCAGCTGCCACAGCGGTTTGCCCTCGCGCTTCGCGCGCAGATCCCACAACGCGTTGACGACCGCGCCGATGGCCATGTGCATGATCCCCTTCTCGGGGCCGAGCCAGCGCAGCTGCGAGTCGTGCACCAGCTCTCGCCACACGCCGCCGAGATCCGCGAGGGTCCCGGCGACATCGCGTCCGATGAGGTGGTCTCCGAGGGCACGCACGGCCGCGACCTGGACATCGTTGCCGCGGCCGATGGTGAAAACGAAGCCGTGCCCTTCGTGGCCGTCCGCGGCGTCGGTACGGATTCGCAGGTAGGCGACCGAATAATCGGGATCGGGGTTCATCGCGTCGGAGCCGTCGAGGGTCCGCGAGGTGGGAAACCGCACGTCGTTGGTCTGTACGGCGATGATCCGGGCCACAAACACACTCCCTCGTATGACCGTCGTCACACCGACGATAGACGCGAAGCGGGCCTGCGGCCATGGTGGGGCAGCAGCACCGCCAGGTCCGCGATGTCCTTTGTGGACATTCGCACGGCCGCCGCCGCACCGGTCACCGAGGAATCAGCCCGCGCCGGTACGCGACGGCCACGGCCTCCGCGCGGTCGCCGACGCCGAGCTTCGGGTAGATGTGCCGCAGCTGGGTCCTGATCGTCGTCTCGCTGACCAGCAGCCGCCGGGCCACCGCCTTGGTGCTCGCGCCCTCAGCGACCAGGCGCAGCACCTCCAGCTCACGGGCGTTGAGCATGCCGTCACCAGCCGGCCGGCTCATCGTGTCCGTGACCGGCGGCGCGGGCACGGCCTTCTCGGCATGGGCCGCCCGCACCGCACCCACCAGCTCGTCCCGCGGCGCGTCCTTGAGCAGGTAACCGGTGGCACCCGCGTCGATGGCGGGCAGCACTTCCCGGTCGGTGTCGTACGTGGTCAGGATGAGCACCCGGGCGGGATGACCGATTTCGCGCAACCGCAGGGTCGCGTCGACCCCGCTCATCCGCGGCATCCGCAGATCCATCAGCACGACGTCCACCTCGTGGTGTTCGGCGAGCCGGACCGCGTCCGCCCCGGTGCCCACCGACCCGACCACCTCGAATTCGTCGTCACGGCTGAACAACCCGCACAACCCGTCGCGGACGACCGGGTGATCGTCGACGATGAGCAGGCGGATCGGCGTCATCTCAGTGGTACCGCCGCGTTGACCGTGACGCCGTCACCCGGCTCCGATTCGATGGTCAGCACTCCCCCGACGCCCGCCAGCCGCTTGCGCATCCCGGCGAGGCCGTAGCCGTCGGTCGGCGCGCCCGGGTCGAACCCGTGCCCGTCGTCGTGCACATCGAGCAGCAGCGTGTCGTCGAGAAAGGTCAGCGTGATCATGACCTGCTCCGCCTGCGCGTGCTTGGCGACGTTGGCGAGCGCCTCCTGCGCCACCCGGAACAGCACGTCCTGAATGCCCGCCGCGGCCCGCAGCGGCCTGCCGGTGGTGCTCAGCTGCGCGGGGACGCCTGCCTGCTCGGTCCACTCCCTGGCCAGCGTCCCGATCTCGGCCGGCAGGTTCGCGCCTTCGAGTTGCTCCGGGCGCAGCGCCCGCACCGACCGCCGCGCCTCGGTGAGGCTGGCCCGCGCGAGCGACCGTGCCAGGTCCAGATGCCGGCGCAGCTGTTCCCGGTCGTCGCGGACATGGTCGGCCGCGGCGAGCTGGGCGATGATCCCGGTGAGGCCCTGCGCCAGGGTGTCGTGGACTTCGCCGGCGATCCGCTGCCGCTCCTCGACGATCCCCGCGTCACGCACCTGCGTGACCAGTTGCTCCTGCAGCCGGGTGTTCTCGGCGACGATGCGGCCGCGTTCGTCGTCGCGTGCCAGCGCATGGCTGGTGATGCCGGCGGAATGGAACATCAGCACCAGCACCACCGCCGCCACGAGCAGATAGGTGAGACCACGCCCGCTGAACGCGCTCGGATAGCCGCCGGAAATCGACGCCGACACAATCAGCGCGGTGGCCGCGAAACCGACAAGGCGCCACGGTTTCGCGAGCGGATAGGCAAACAAGAAACCCGTGTAGGCGAAAATCCCGAACGCCGGGTCGGTCCCCACCAGGATGGCCGCGAGCCCGGTGTGCACCGCGAGCGCACTCACCTGCCATGGCAGGTCCTGTTGTTTCCGCGTGCCGATCAGTAACGCCCACACCGCCGCGGCCACAACCAGCACCGCTTCGCCGACCGTGGGCCGATTTTCCGGTGTGACAAAGGAAACGGCCGTCGAAACGGCCAGCAGGGGCAACGGCGCGGTCCGGCGCAGGCGGTCGAGTCGCGCCTGCCACGGGTTCTCGACAACGGTCACCTTTCCGATTGTGACCCCGCGGCGAACAATTCGCGCCATTCTTCGCGCGATCCACCAATCGGAGGATGCGGTGCTTTTGCTCGGTGACCGTTTGCGTGCGTTTCCGGGAAAAAGGCTCCCCGACGGTTCAAACCAGCTCGTCCGCCGACACTGCCGGTAACGTCGAAGGTTCCGGTGCGCGGCGGGCACGGATCCCGGACAGGGCGATCAGCAGACCGAGCGCGGCGATTCCACTGACCACCGTCAGTGCGGGCCGCAGTCCGGTGAGCAGCGCGGCTGCGGACGCGTCCTGGCCGCCGTTCGCGGTCAGCACGGCCGTCGTGATGGCGAGCCCGATCGCGCCGCCGACCTGCAACGACGTGTTCAGCAAACCACCGGCCAGGCCCTGCTCGTCGTCGGCGATCCCGGCGGTCGCCTGGATGTTGAGCGCCGCGAATCCGAGCGTGAAGCCGATCCCCAGCAGGACCATGCTCGGGAACACCGAACCGAAGTACCCGGAGTGCTCGTCGACCCGCAGGAACAGCAGGTAGCCCGCGACATGCGCGACCACGCCCCCGAGAATCGCGCGCGACGTGCCGGCGCGCTCGATGAGCGGCTCGATCCGCGGGGAACTCACCGCCACGATCAGCGCCATCGGCAGGAACCCGAGCGCGGTCTGCAGCGCCGACCAGTGCAGCACCGACTGGAGGTAGAGCATCACGACGAACTGGAATCCGATGTACGGACCGAAGAACAACACCCCGCCCAGGTTCGCCCGCGCGAGCGGCCCCGAACGCAGGATGCCCAGGCGCAGCAAGGGATGCCGGCTGCGTTTCTCGATGATCACGAACGCCGCCAGCAACGCGGCCGCAGCGGCGAACGAGATCAGCGTGCGCGGCGCGCCCCAGCCGATCTGCGGCGCTTCGACGACCGCGAACACGAGCAGCAGCGCGCCGAGCGCACCTGTCACCGCGCCGGGCAGGTCGTAACCACCGGAGCGCTCCGCCTGGTAGGCGGGGATGAACCGGGAGCCGAAGGCGAGCGCGGCGAGTGCGATCGGCACCGGCAGCAGGAACGTCCAGCGCCAGCCGACTTCGGTCAGCAGGCCGGACAACACCAGCCCGGCCGAATACCCGCTCGCACCGAACACGGCGAAGATGCTGATCGCGCGGTTGCGCGCGGGGCCTTCCTTGAAGGTCGTGGTGATGATCGACAGCGCGGCCGGTGCGGTGAACGCCGCGGCCAGTCCCTTGACGAACCGGCTCGCGATCAGCAGGGCGCCGCTGTCGACGAGGCCGCCGAGCAGCGAGGCGAGCGCGAACACGCTCACCGCGACGAGGAAGACGCGACGCCGGCCGAGCAGATCGGCCGCGCGGCCGCCGAGCAGGAGCAGGCCGCCGTAGCCGAGGACGTAGCCGCTGACGACCCATTGCAGCGCGCTGGTGGACAGCCCCAGGTCGGTCCGGATGGACGGGAGCGCGACCCCGACCATCGACACGTCGAGCGCGTCGAGCCCGATGACGGTGGAAACGGTGAGCAGGACGCCCCACAGCCGGGCGTTCCAGCGGTTGGAGGTGGTGGACAGTGGTCCGGTTGGGCTCATGACGACGACACTACATGCGCACGCATCTAATGCGTGAGAATTTAATCCGTTTGCATAATATTTTCCCGCATGTTAAGATTCCCGTCGTGAGCGATGTCGCCGAACAACGTCTCGTGCGCCAGTGGCATGACCTGCTGGCCCTTCACGCGGCCGTGTCCGGCACGCTCGAAACCCGCCTGCAGGAAGAACACGGGCTCGGCGTCACCGAGTTCGAAGCTCTGGAAGCGCTGGCGCGCAACGAAACCGGGCAGTGCCGCGGCGCGGACCTGACGGAGGTCGTGCACCTGAGCCAGAGCGCGACGTCCCGGCTCGTCGCCCGGCTGGAGCGGGAAGGTCTGGCCGAGCGGTCGATGTGCGAGTCCGACCGGCGCGGCATTTTCGTCACCCTCACCGACGCCGGCCGGGAACGCTACCGGCAGGCCAAGCCGACCCATCGCGCGGTGCTGGCGCAGCTGCTGTCCCCGTCCGGAAAAGCCGTCGCCGTACGGTAGGCCGGCGCGAGTTGAGCGTTGGGAGCGCGCGAGTTGAGCGTTGCTTGCGACGGGAACGCGCAACTCGCGCAGCGGGAAAGGTCAACTCGCGCGGTGCTCCCTAGACGGTCCTGGCCTGTTCGAGCAGGGCCTCGGCGAGTGCGGCCGCTTCGGCGCCGCTCAGGGTCACCCATTCCGCGCCGCCGTCACCAAGGCCTGACGAGATCCGCACCGTGACCCAGCGCAACGGCACCGCCGGCAGCACCGTCCGCCCGATCGAGATCTCCCGACCACACCGGGTCTCGACAGTCCGGCGTTGACCGGAGCCGTTCATCTCCGCACCTCCGTGGCACTCTCCCCACCACGGGCTACAGCGCGGAACCCGGACGCGCTATTCCCGCCACCGTCCGAAGAGGACCACGGACGGTGGCGAGAGCTCAGACGTGCGCCTGCAGCATCGCCTCGGCGGTCAGCTCCACCGAACGAACCCGGTCGGCGATATCCACCGCGTGGTGCACGGTGATCAGCTCGTCGGCCTCGACGGAATCGGCAAAGTCCGTCAGGTATTCGCGCACTTCGTCCTGAGTGCCCGCGACGGAGTACTTCGTCATGCTCTTCAGCTGGCGCCCTCCCGGCGACTCGATGAAAGCGTCCACCTCTTCGTCGGTGTAGGTCCTGCCGCCGGCGCCGCGCTCGATGAACAACCTCGTCCGGAACCGGCCTGCGATCTTCTGCTGTACCAACGCGTCTTCGCGATTGTCGGCCGCGTACACGTTGACCCCCGCGATGACGTACGGCTCGGCGAGCTGGTCCGACGGCTGGAAATGCTGCCGGTAGACGGCCACCGCCTGGTGCAGCGCGTCCGGCGCGAAATGCGACGCAAAACCGTAGGGCAGGCCCAGCTGTGCGGCGAGCTGGGCGCCGAACAGCGACGAACCCAGGATGTACAGCGGCACCTCACCTTCAGGCCGGGGCACGGCCTGCACCCCCGAGACACGCGACCTGCCGCGCAGATACCCCTGCAGTTCCAGCACATCCTGCGGGAACGTGTCCGCCGACATCGCGTCGCGGCGCATGGCGTGCATCGTGGTCTGGTCCGTGCCGGGCGCGCGGCCGAGCCCGAGGTCGATCCGCTCCGGGAACAGCGAGCCCAGGGTGCCGAACTGCTCCGCGATCACCAGCGGCGAGTGGTTGGGCAGCATGATCCCGCCGGAACCGAGCCGGATGCTGTCGGTGTGCTCGGCGACATGCGCGATCACGATGCTGGTCGCGCTCGACGCGATCGTCGCCGCGTTGTGGTGCTCGGCGTACCAGACCCGGCGGTACCCGTTGCGCTCGGCGGCGCGGGCGAGCTCGACGCTGGCGGCGAAGGTCTCGCGCGCGGTCTGGCCCGGCGCGATCGGCGCCAGGTCGAGGATGGACAGGGCGACGGGCATGGTCAACGGCCTTTCTGTGTCGTCGCGCTCGCGTGCACGAGGACCTGGTTGAGATGTTCGGTGAACGCCCGGATGCGGTCCTCGTCGCGCCGGTAGTAGATCCACTGGCCGCGGCGCGTCGCCGTCAGGAATCCGGCCCGCTGCAGGACCGCAAGATGCGCCGACATCGTGGACGCCGACGTGCCGGCCTTCCGCTGGATCAGCCCGGCGCACACACCGAGTTCGACGACCTCCGGGCAGCCGAAGTTGGCGGCCGGGTCCTTGAGCCATTCGAGGATCCGCAGCCGGGTGTCGTTGGCCAGGGCCTTGCACTGGTCGAGCACGGGACCACCTTCGTTATTTCGCTAATTCCCGAACTTAGTCCTCTGGCGGGGTTCGCGGCATCGTGGCGCCGGTCACGGGCGGGACTAGAATCCGGTGTTCATGAGCGGTGACCTTGCGGCGACGCGCGCCTTCTTCGGTCCGCGGGCGGCCGGGTGGGAGGCCAAGTTCCCCGGCGACGGCCCGCGTTACCGGCAGGCGGTCGCCGAGCTGGCTCCCCCGGCAGGCGGGGCGGTCGCGGACGTCGCGTGCGGGACCGGTCGCGCCCTGCCGGAGCTGCGGGACGCGGTCGGCGCCGGTGGCGCGGTATTCGGGGTCGACGTGACCGCCGAGATGCTCGCCGAAGCCGCCGCGCGCGGCCGGGACAAGGTGGCCACCCTTGTCCTCGCCGACGCGATGCGGCTCCCGTTTCCCACCGGGCGCCTCGACGCGGTGTTCGCCGCCGGCCTGCTGGCCCATCTCGGCGACCCGCTCGCCGGGCTGGCCGAGCTCGCCCGGGTGTGCCGCCCCGGCGGGCGGCTCGCGGTGTTCCATCCCCTGGGCCGCGCGGCACTGGCCCGCAGGCACGGCCGCGAACTGTCCACAGAGGACATTCGTGCGGAGCCGAACATCCGTGCCGCACTGGCCGGAGCGGGCTGGCACTGCGATTCCGTCGACGACGGCGACGAACGCTACCTCGCGCTGGCGACGCGGGAGTAGCGTCGGTAGCAGGAGGTAACGATGCCGGTACAGCTGAACCACACGATCGTCGAAGCACGGGACAAGCACGAGACGGCGGCGTTTCTCACGGACATCCTCGGCCTGCCCAAAGCGGTGAGCTACGGCCCGTTCGCGGTCGTCCAGGTGACCAACGACGTCTCGCTCGACGTGGCCGACACCGACGGCCCCGTGCACCCCCAGCACTACGCGTTCCTGGTCGCCGAGGACGAGTTCGACCAGATCTTCGGCCGGATCACCGACCGCGGGCTGCCGTACTGGGCCGACCCGTACGAGCGCGAACCCGGCCGGATCAACCACCACGACGGCGGCCGCGGCGTCTACTGGAACGACCCCAACGGCCACCGCCTGGAGATCATCACCCGGCCCTACGGAAGCTGACCGCGCGTCACTCCGGCCTGGTTTCCTTGAGCCGGGCGGCTTCCCGGCGGACCTCCGCCTGCGTGGCGCGTTCCCGCTCCAGCCAGTCGGGCGCCTCGGCTTTCAGCGCGTCGATCTGCTCGGTGGTGAGCGCCTCGGTGATGCCGCCGCGGGCGAGGCCGCTGATCGAGATGCCGAGTTTCGCGGCGACGACCGGCCGGGGGTGCGGGCCGTTGCGGCGCAGTTCGCGCAGCCACTCGGGCGGGTCGGCCTGCAGGGCGTTCAGCTCGTCGCGCGAGACGACGCCCTCCCGGAACTGGGCGGGAGTGGCCTCGAGGTACACCCCGAGCTTCTTCGCCGCCGTCGCGGGCTTCATCGTCTGCGGGGTCTTGCGCGCCGTCATGGGCTCAAGGATAGGGGTCGCGATCACTGCCAGTAATCTTGGCCGTATGACGTCGTTCCGGCTCGCCTACGTCCCCGGCGTCACGCCCGCGAAATGGGTCCGGATCTGGGGCGAACGCATGCCGCGCGTCCCGCTCACCCTTGTCGCAGTGGCCGCCGCCGAAGCCGCTGACCTGGTACGCAGCCGTGACGTGGACGCGGTCCTGCTCCGGCTGCCCACGGACCGGTCCGGTCTGCACGCCATCCCGCTCTACACCGAGACCACCGTCGTCGTGGTCCCCAAGGACCATCTCGTCGCCGCGGCCGACGAGGTGAGCCCGGGCGATCTCGCCGACGACGTCGTGCTGCACCCGCTCGACGACACCCTCGGCTGGGAACAGCCGCCCGGCCTGCCCGCGATCCAGCGCCCCGCGACGACCGGGGACGCGATCGAACTGGTCGCGGCCGGGGCCGGCCTGCTCGTGGTGCCGCAGTCGCTCGCCCGGTTGCACCACCGCCGGGACCTCACCTATCGCCCGCTCTCGGACGTCCCGGAGTCCCGCGTCGCGTTGTCGTGGCCCGAGGACGAGACGACCGATGAGATGGAACAGTTCATCGGGATCGTCCGCGGGCGCACGGTCAACAGCACCCGCGGACGACCGGCACCGGCCCAGGCCAAAGCCCCCGTCAAGCGCAAGCCGGCCGCGAAGACCCCGCCCCGCCGGCGAGGAAACCCCCGCCGGCGGTGACACCCGGAGTCACCGGGCCAGTCCCCGTTCGACGGCGGCGATGATCTGTGGCCGCAGCTCTTCCGGCCGGATGATCGCGTCCACCGAGCCCACCTGCTGGGCCCGCTGGATCGAATGCACCCCGTCGAACTCGGCCGCGACCTCGCCCAGTTTCTCCGCCCGCACCGATGCCCGGACATCCGCCAGCCGGGCGACGAGCGCGGCCCGCTGCGCGCCCTCGGCCGGCGCGAGCTGAGCTTCCAGCTCCGTCACCCGCGGGTCACGAGCGGTCCGGCCGTTGACGTCGGCGGCGAACACGACCGCCGCGGCGGGCGCGCCGCCCAGCACCGAGGCGTACGAGCCATCCACGGCCAGCACCGTCATGCCCGGGTTGAGGGTCTTCGAGAACACCACGAACGCGCCGCCGTGATACCGCGAGATCACGCAGAACACGATGGGACCACGGAAGTTCACGATCGCGCGGCCGATCTCCGCGCCGTACTCCAGTTGCAGCTTGCGCAGCGACTCCGGCGACCCGTCGAACCCGGACAGGTTCGCCAGCACCACCAGCGGCCGGTTCCCGCTCGCCGCGTTGATCGCCCGCGCGACCTTCTTCGACGAGCGCGGGAACAGCGTGCCCGCGGTGTAGGCGTCCGGCCCGTCGGTGGGCAGGAACCCGCGCCGCGGCACCGATCGCGACTCGATGCCCACCAGGCACACCGGACGGCCACCGAGGTGCACGTCCTGCACGACCGCGGTGTCCGCGTCGGCCATGCCCGCCCACCGTTCCAGCACCGGATGGTCCTGATCGGACAGTGCCCGCATGACCGTCCTGATGTCGAACGGTTTCTTGCGGTCCGGGTTGGTCTCGCGGGAGAAGATCTGGCCCACCGTGGTGAAATCACTGCCCACCACCGCGTGCGGGAAGGCCGACACGTCGCGGTCCACCGGGTCGGTGGTGACCGCCCGGCGAGGACCCGTTTCGCCCGGCGCCACGTAACTGTGGTCGTAGTGCGAAAGCAGCACGCGGTGCGCGGCGCGCAGGTCCGGCGCCCAGTACTGGGCCTGGCCGTTGGGACCCATCACGCGGTCGTAGCCGCCGATGCCGAAGTTGTCCTCGGCCGACACGCCACCGGAGAAGTCCAGCGCCTCCTTGCCGGTCAGCACCATCGCCGAGTCCGGGGTCATCACGAGGATTCCCTTGGTGTGCATGAGCATCGTGGCCTCGGCGTTCCAGTACGGCTGGGCACCCACGTTGATCCCGGCCACCACGATGTTGATCTCACCGCCGTCCTGGGTGAACTCGACGATCCGCTTGAGTGCCGCGGCGATCCAGTCCATGTTCTCGGTGCCCGAGTCCATCGCGATCCGCGCGCCCGCCGACAGCGCGTACCACTCGAGGGGAACTCCCAGCCGCTGCGCCAGATCCAGCGCCGCGATGACCCGCGCGCATTCCGGTTCGGACAGTGCGCCGAGCGCCTTCGTCGGGTCGCCGAGCAGCACCACGCGCGTCATGCCCTCGGCGTAACGCTCGGTGGGCGTGGTCGCCACAGCCGCGACGATGGCCGCCTTGTTGAGCCCCTTCGGCCGGTCCACCGGCGCCAGCACGCCCTTGTCGTCGAGGTCGTACTCGGTGAACGCCCCGCCGGGGCCGGCGATCATGCCCGCCAGCTCGTACGGGTAGACCGTGCCGCGGCGCCGCGCCCGCAACACCTTCTGGCCGTAGTCGTCGAGCGGCTGAATGGGCTCGGCCGGCGGTTCGGTGGGTTCCAGCCGGACGCCGGTGGCGACGTCATAGGAGACGCGCACCGCGATCGGGCGCAGCTGCCGGGTTTCCGCGTCGCGGCGGCGGCCGAGGACGAGCACCTCCTCGACCCCGGCACCGGCCGTGGTGGGCACGACCCGCCGGGCGACCGCCTCCAGGTCCTCGAGGCTGAGGTCACTCGGCGGCCACACGTACAGCACGATCCGGTTGGTGTCCAAGCGTTTCTTCGCCGGGCGCTGTGCCTGGACCTTGCGGATCGCGTCGAGGCACGCGCCGAGCGCGCCCTCGACGGCGGGCAGCGCGAGGATCCGGCCCGCGTCGTCGCGCAGCGGGGTCAGGTCACGCACCTGTGCCATCGCGACCAGCCGCTCGTCGGCCGGGTTTTCCGGTGCGACACAACGGAACAGCGACACGTCCTCGTCGGCCGAGGGCAGCCGGGTGAGGTCGAACTGCCGCAACCGCCACAGCTGCAGGCTTTCCGCGATGAGCGGGTGCAGGCCGCGGATCAGCCTGTCCTCGCCGAGCCCTTCGGCCGAGGGCTGGAAGGTGAAGTGGTGGTGCGGCACGGCACCGGTGCTGCCGGCGACCGTGGTGGTGATCCGGCGCAGCCGCGTGGGCAGGGCGACGGCGGACAGCACCGTGTGCAACCGCCTCGCCATTTCTTCGGCGTCGGCAGGCTGACCGGCCCAGGTCAGGTAGACGTCGGCGACGGAATCCGTTGCGTCCGGCTCGGTTCCGACCAGTCGCGCCACGGTCGCCAGCGCCTCGGGCAGGTCATCGAAGTCCGCGACCGTGGACAGCAACCGCATCCGGCGGCCGTCGATCTCGAACCCGCCGGTGACGACCGGCCGCTCCCCCTCCGGCGCACACCGCACCCCGGACAGCCGGTACTCGCGGTAGTAACGCCGGCTGATGACTTCCAGCAGCGCGCCCGGATCTTCGCCGGGGCGGGTCATGCGCTGACCGAGCAACCGGACGAGCGGTTCGGGACTGGCGACCATCTCGGCAATCCGCTCGTCGCGGTCGGGCGCGTCCGGATGCTGGTCCAGATAACGCAGATGGCGGCGCACCCGGGTGTAGACCTCGGCGCGGTTGCGCCGCAGCAGGGGCTGGGCGGCCCAGCGGAACACCAGGCTGCGCGCGAGGTCCCCGATCGCGGGAAACCTCAGCTGCGTGGCCACGATCAGCCGCTCCAGCGCCTGCCCGACGGTCTGCCGCAGCGCCCCGCGCGGCGGCGCCTCCTCGAGCCACTGCCGCAGCACCGAGGTGATCACCGCGGCGTCCGCACCGGCCCGCCGCTGGGCGAGGAAGATCCGGAACACCGCCTCTTCCAGTGCGGGCGTGCGGTCCAGACCATCGACGCCGTAGTGCCCGAGCACCCGGGTCAGCCGGCCCTGGAAGGTTTCCGACAGCCCGGCCCGCTCGGCGTCGAGGCTTTGCAGGTAGGCGTGGAAGTGCTCGCGGGGGCTGTGCACCCGCGTGTGGACTTCGGTTTCCTCGCCGACCGGCTTGTTCTGGGACAGCTCCGACAGGTCGGCGAAGACCTCCAGCAGGCCGACCTCGGCGTCCAGCGGTCGCTGCGGCAACTCGGCGCGAGCCGCGAGGTAGTGCTTCACCGTACGCCCGCCGTCGCGCGGGTCGAGGTCGAACCCGAGCAGCATGCTGCGCAGATCCGCGAGGCCTTGCCGGACGCGCTGTTCCGCGCTGGGCACGGGTTCGGCGGGCAGGTCCAGCTCGACCGCCCCGGTGTCGGACGAGGTTTCGGCGGCGGTGTCGTCGAGCGGTTCCAGGCGCAGCAACGGCGCGCCGGTCCCGACCTGGCTGCCGACGGAGACCACGCATTCCCGCAGCAGCGCGCGGAACGGGGCCCGCAGCACGGTCTCCATCTTCATGCTCTCCAGCACCAGCAGCGGCGCGCCCGCCTCCACCTCGTCACCGGCCGCGACCGGCGTCGCGACCACCAGCGCGGGCGCCGGGGACCGCACCACACCACCCTCGTCGCGGCTGATCCGGTGCGTGACCCCGTCCACCTCGACCAGGTGGATCGGCCCGTGGGTGCCGGTGACCAGGCGGAACGGCTGCCCGTTGAGCCGGATCCGCCCGGTGTGCTCGTCGAACCGCTCCAGCTCGGCGTCGACGGTCCGCACGTCGTCCCCGGTGACGAACCCGACGCGGTAGCGGCCGGGTCCGGTTTCGGCGACGGTGACCCGGTAGCCGGCGCCGCGCAGCTTGAGGTCCACGGGGCGGCCGCTTTCGTGCTGCACCTGCGGCCGCCCGCCGTGCGCGGTGTCCAGCAGCCGCTGCAATTCGACCTGCTTCTCGTCCTGGTACGCCTCGATCGCCGCGGCGGCGAGCGCGACGCCGGAATGCTGGTGCGACACCAGGCGTCCCTCGGCGCGGACACGGTCGATCCAGCCGGTGTCGGCGCTTCCGTCGATCACCTCGGGCTCGCCGAGCAGGTCGAGCACGAAGCTCTTGTTCGTGGTGCCGCCCTCGATGAGGACGGTGGTCTCCCGCATCGCGCGCCGCAGCCGGGACAGGGCCTCGTCGCGGGTACGGCCGTAGGCGATGATCTTCGCGATCATCGAGTCGAAGTCGGCCGGGATCACGTCGCCCTCGCTGACCCCGGTGTCCACCCTGATCCCCGGGCCCGCCGGCAGATCCAGCAGCGCGATCCGGCCTGGGGCCGGTGCGAAGTCACGGTCGGGATCCTCGGCGTTCAACCGTGCCTCGATCGCGTGCCCGGTCTCGGTGGGCCGGGTGCCGGTGAGCCGCCCGCCCGATGCCACCTGCAGCTGCGCCTTGACCAGGTCCATCCCGGTGGTGGCCTCGGTGATCGGGTGCTCGACCTGCAGCCGCGTGTTGACCTCGAGGAAGGCGAACAGCTTGTCGGCCGGGTGGTACAGGAACTCCACGGTCGCCGCGCCGCGGTAGCCGACGGCGACCGCGAGGCGTTCCGCCGACGCCTTGAGCTCGGCCACCTGTTCCGGGCCCAGCACCGGCGAGGCCGACTCCTCGATGATCTTCTGGTTGCGCCGCTGCACGGAACAGTCGCGCACGCCCAGCGCCCACGCGGTGCCCTGACCGTCCGCGATCACCTGGACCTCGACATGCCGCGCCCCGGTGACCAGGCGCTCGAGGAACACCACCCCGCTGCCGAACGCGCGCTCGGCCTCCAGGCTGGTGCGCTCGTAGGCCTCGGTGAGCTCGTCGGGACCCGTAATGACGCGGATCCCGCGGCCACCACCGCCCGCGGTCGCCTTGAGCATCAACGGGTAGCCGATCCACTCGGCCGCGCGCAGCGCCGCGCCGAGATCTTCGACCGGGCCACGGCTCCACGGCGCGACCGGGACACCGACCTCCTCGGCGAGCAGCTTGGCGCCGATCTTGTCGCCCAGCTTGCGCATCGCATCCGGACCGGGGCCGATGAAGGTCACGCCGAGCTTCTCGCACAGTTGCGCGAACGCCGGGTCCTCGGCGACGAACCCCCAGCCGACCCACGCCGCGTCGGCGCCCGTCTCGGTCAGCGCACGCGCCAGCACCTCGAGATCGAGATACGGGCGCGCCGAGGCGGGCCCGAGGTCGTAGGTCAGGTCGGCCTCGCGGACGAAAGTGGCCGTGGCGTCGGCGTCGGTGTAGAGGGCGACCGTCTCGATCCGCGGCCCGCCCTCCGCATTGAGCTCACCGACGGCGTGGATGAGCCGCATCGCGGCCTCTCCCCGGTTGACGATCGCGACACGACTGAACACCGAACGAGCCTCACAAAAATCGACGACGGAACGTGGCAGCTTGGCCGCCGTCCAGCATTCCGCTTACCGGCCGGTATGTGCTCATCGGCCATGTTGCGTGCCGGACGGCGTTTTTTGTGGGAACCCTCCAAACGCCGAGCCTGACCTGGCACTCCCCCGGCGGCACCGGGGTCGCCCGCGGTGAGAGCCTGGTCACGGCCGGCGTCAGACCTCGATATGGGAGCCCATGATCACGGTGCGCTCGCGCGGCAGGTTGAAGTATTCGGCCGCATCCGCGGCGATGTAGGAGGTCGCGATGAACAACCGCTTCCGCCACGACGCCATCGTCGGTTCGGTGCCACGGCGCAGTTCGATCGTGGACAGGAAGTAGGACGCGTTCGCCAGATCCAGCCTGCCCTCGGTCTCGTCGGGGTCGAGCACGCGCAGCGCCCGCGGCACGTCCGGGGACTCCATATAGCCGAAGCGGACGGTGACGTGAGTGATCCCGTCGTCGCGGTAGCCCAGGTCGTCGACGACCACCCGCTGATCCTCCGGCACCCGCGGCACCGGCTCGGTCTCCATCGCCACGATCACCACGTGCTCGTGCCGCACATGGTTGTGGTCCACATTGGCCCGCAGCGCCAGCGGTGCGGTTTCCTTGCCACGGTTGAGAAAGATGGCCGTGCCGGGCACCCGCCGGATCAGGGCCTTCTTGCTCCGCAGCTTTTCCACGAACTCCGCCAGCGTGCCTTCGCGCCGTTCGCGTTCCGCGGTCACGATCCGGCGACCGTGCTGCCAGGTCATCATGATCGTGAACGCGGTCAGGCCGATCAGCAGCGGCAGCCACGCCCCGTGCAGCAGCTTGGTGAAGTTCGCGGCGAGGAACAGCAGATCCACCACCAGCAGCACGGTCGCGCCGATCCCGGCGAGCCACGCCGGGGTGCGCCATTTCTCCCGGGCGATGAAGAAGAACAGCACGGTGGTGATGGTGATCGTGCCGGTCACCGCCATACCGAAGGCGAACGCCAGCGCCGCCGAGCTGCGGAACGCGAAAACCAGCGTCAGCACCGAAACCATCAGCAGCCAGTTGATCCACGGGACGTAGATCTGGCCCATGGTGGACGCCGAGGTGTGCGCGATCCGCAACCGCGGCAGGTAACCGAGCTGCGCGGCCTGCGATGTCACCGAATACGCGCCGGTGATCACGGCCTGGGAGGCGATCACGGTCGCCGCGGTGGCGAGCACGATCATCAGGATTCGGCCCCAGCCGGGCACCAGCAGGAAGAACGGGCTGGAAATGTTCGCCGGGTCCTCGAGGATCAGCGCGCCCTGGCCGAGGTAGCTGAGGGTCAAAGCGGGAAATACCAGGAAAACCCAGCCGCGCGTGATCGCCTTGCGGCCGAAGTGTCCCATGTCGGCATACAGGGCCTCGGCGCCGGTGACGGCCAGCACGACCGCGGCGAGTGCGAAGAACGCGATGCCGAAGTGCTGCACCGCGAAGCCGATGGCGTAGGTCGGTGAAAGCGCTTCCAGAATGCGCGGGTTCTTGGTGATACCGCCGATCCCGCAGACGCCGATGACGGTGAACCACAGGATCATCACCGGCCCGAACACCCGGCCGACCGCCGCGGTTCCCTTGCGCTGGAACAAAAACAGCAGCACGATGATCACCGCGGTGATCGGCACGACCAGTTCCTCCAGCGATGGCTGGACGACTTTGAGCCCTTCCACGGCCGACAGCACCGAGATCGCCGGGGTGATCATGCTGTCACCGAAGAACAGGGATGCACCGAAGATGCCGGCCCCGGCGAGCACGAGCGCGGCGCGGCGCCCGCGTTGCCCGCGCCACCGCCGCAGCAAGGTGATCAGGGCCATGATGCCGCCCTCGCCGTCGTTGTCGGCGCGCATGGCCAGCAGCACGTAGGTGACCGTGACGATGATCATCACGGACCAGAACACCAGTGACACCACGCCGAACACGTTCTGCGTGCTGACCGGGACGGGATGCGGGTCGGCCGGGTTGAACACCGTCTGCAGGGTGTAGATCGGGCTGGTGCCGATGTCGCCGAACACCACGCCCAGCGCACCGATGACCAGCGCGAGCCGGGCGCTGTCCGGTGCGCCGTGACCGCCGGGTGGCGCCGTCACGTCCGGTGTGGTCACTTGCTGCCGATCGGCCACCGCACGCCCTCCTCCGCGCGGGCGGCGTGTCCCCCGCGCACCGACGCGGACACTACCGCGCGCCCAGGCCCGCGCGAGTTGAGCGTTGCGTGCGCGCGAGTCGAGCGTTGCGTGCGACGGGAACGCGCAACTCGCGCACCGGGAACGCGCAACTCGCGCGGATATTGACCGCGACGCAAAGCCATCTCATCGCTCTCATAACCAGTCGCGGCGCCGGAAGGCTACGTAGAGCCCACCGCCCAGTGCGACGATCGCGATCGTGGAAGCCCAGAAGCCCCAAAGCTTGTCGAAGCCCGGGTACGGCACGTTCTGGCCGTAGAAACCGGTCACGGCGGTGGGCACGGCGATGATCGCGGCCCAGCTGGTGACCTTCTTCATGACCGTGTTGAGCCGGTTGCCCTGCAGGCTCAACTGGGTCTCGCGGATCGTGGTGACCAGGTCCCGCAACGATTCCGTCCATTCGGTGGCGCGCAGCACGTGATCGTAGACATCCTGGTAGTACGGCATCAGCATGTCGTCGACGATGTGCAGATCGCGGCGCATCAAGGTGTTCACGACCTCCCGCATCGGCAGCACCACCCGGCGCAACGTGACCAGGCTCTTGCGCAGGTGCAGCGACCGGCGCTGAATCTCCTTGTGATCGGCGTTGTCGGCGAACACGAGATCCTCCAGCGCCTCGATCTCCTCGTCGAGGGTCTGCACGGCGTCGAAGTGGCTGTCGACCACGTAGTCGAGCAGGCCGTGCACGAGGAAACCGACGCCGCCTTTGGCCAGGTCCTGCGCGCCGTCCCAGCGGGCGACGACCTCGTCGATGGCGAACCCTTCGTCCTTGCGGACCGTCACCAGCGCGCCCTCGGTGAGGAAGGCGGCGACCTCGAACTTGCCGAGCATCCCGGTCGTGGTGTCCAGCCGCACGGCGTACGCGGTGAGGAAGGCGTGCGTCTGGTACCGGTCGAGCTTGGGCCGCTGATGTTCGTGCACGGCGTCCTCGACGGCGAGCCGGTGCAGGTTCAGTTCCTCGGCGATCGACGCCAGGTCTTCCTCCGTGGGGCCGCACATGTCCAGCCACACCGTGGCCCCGGTGTCGGCAAGATGGTCGGATACGTCAGCGACGGGGAAGTTTTCCGCCTCCAGGACACCGTCGCGGTAAAGCCTCGTGCGAGCCATGCGCGCCACCCTAGTGTGGCAGGCGCGCCAGGCTTTCCCTCGCCACACGTGGGGCCGGCACCGCCGGGGCGGTCATCCGCCGCGACAACCGGACCAGCGCGGCAATGGTGATCGCGACGAGCGCGGCGCCGGCGAAAATCGCGGCCACGGCCCCGGCGGCGGGGGTGAAGACCAGGTTCCCGTGCCGGCCGAGCACGAACCCGTCGTGCAGGCACCAGGCAAGCACCGCCGTACCGAACGCGGCGGCCGGGGTGCTCAGTGCCGCGATGCCGGCCACCACGACCACCAGCATGGCCACCGACCAGCCGGGCCGCGCGGTCGCCCCGGCCGCGACCATGAGGATCGTGGCCCCGATCCCCGCGGCGAACCCCAGCGGAAACCCGAACCTGCCGGACACCGGCGGCGCCGGCCAACGTGACGTGCGCATACCCTTATTGCACGAGCACTTCCGGCCCGCAGCTCCCGCCGTTGCCGCGCTTCGTGCGCCACGACACCGGATTTTGACGGCATCTTGACGCGGCGGGGAGTTCAGCCGGGCGTCAGAACTTCGCGGTCAGGCACGCCAGCCGATCGCCCGCCCCGCCCGCCTTGCCGGGCTCGGTCGAGGTGTGCATGGCGTGCAGGACGATCGCGTTGGCCTCGCCCGGCCGGAACCGCCACCCGACGGTCGCCGAAGCGTTCGCCGTGCCTGACGAGTCCGTCGTGAAGTCGAGCCACACCTCGTTCTGGGCGTTGGCGTACTTCGGGTCCACGCTGGGCGACACCGGGTCCTTCTCGTTCTGGTAGTGCGGGCCCGAGTCGGCAGGCTTCGCGCCACACGGCTTGGTGTGCACATGCGAGCCGTACTGAGTCCCGGGCAGCAGACCACTCGCGGTCAGGTGCACCGTCGTCTGTCCATTGTCGACGGTCGTGAAGGTGCCGAGTTTCGCTCCGGCGGGGACCCGCTCGGTGTCGTAGGTGAGCGCCGCGGGCTGCGCGCCGGACTTTGCGGGAGCGGCCACGGCGGCTGCGGTGAGCGGGGTGCTCGCGGCCGTGCTGGTCGCACAGGCCGCCAGCCCGGCGGTCAGCAGAACGGCGCCGGTCAGGGTGACCACGGTCGTGCGCATGTCTCTCCTCGGTGTACTGCGTTCCGGATTCCACCGGGTAGACGGCGGTCATCGGAAATCAGTTCACCCCACGATCGTCGCCGCGATCTCCTCCGCCAGCTCCGGCGTCGCGGCGACCACCCCCGACCAGCGGCGGCTCAGGTCCGGGTCGATCTCGACCGTGCGGCCGAAGGCGTCGATCACCACGCCACCCGCGGCGGGCACCAGCACCGCCGCCGCGGCGATGTCCATGATGCGGTGGGTGTCGGAACCGGCGTCGGCGAACGCATCCGTGCTGCCCTGGGCAACGAGCGCGGCTTCGATGCAGCTGCTGGACAGGATCCGCACCCGCCCGGCGCGACGGCTGATCCGCAGCCACGCCGCCTCGTTCCCCGGGTGCGGGCGCAGCAGGTTCACCGCGGCGCCGTCGAGCTCCCGGCGTCCGCTGGTGCGCCACGGCCCCCGTTCCCCGGCTTTCGCATGCCAGCTGCGGCCGGTGTCGAGCCATGTGGTCAGCGATTCCACGGCCGTGCCGTCGATGGCGACGACTCCGGCGAACGCGGCCAGCGGAACCCCGGCGACGGCGTTCGCGGTGCCGTCGACGGGATCGACGACGAGGGTGACCGCGGAACCGTTGTCCACCACCCCGATTTCCTCGCTGATCAGGTTGACCCGGTGCGCGGCAGCGGTTTCCGCGACCGCGGTGTCGACGAGCTGGTCGAGCCGGGTGGTGGGCGTGCCGTCCGCGCCCATGCCGATCTTCTCGGCCAGCGCCGCCCGGTCGTGGCCGCTCCGCGCGTCGTGGAACGCCGTCGCGGCCGCACGAGCGACGGCGGCCAGCGCGGGGTGGGTGCCTTCGGGGATCTCGATCATCGTGCCCTCCACGGCAAGGTCAGTTCATCGCGCGCATCAGGCCGGCGTTCGCGGCACCGCGGCTGAGTACCACGGAATCGGTGTCCTGCAAGGCTTTCGCCGCACGAGCCGGGTCCAGCTGCGGGCTGCCGGCCAGGTCGAGCCGGATCGGCGGGCCGAGGTCGATCACGGTCGGCAGGTACTCGGCGCGGTCCACGCTCCACCCGGTGGCCGAAGGCACGAAATGGAAGCGGGCGATGACGCCTTCCTCGGTGGTGCCACGCGGTTCGGAATGCCGGGCGATGGAGTTGCCGAGGCCGTAGGCGACCCACTTGCCGTTGATGTTTTCGAACGGCTGCACCACATGCGCGTGGTGACCGATGATCAGGTCGATCGCGGGATCGTTCAGCAGGCGCTGCGCGATCCGGCGCTGGTCGGCGGTCACCTCCTGCTGGTACTCCGTGCCCCAGTGCAGGCTCACGATCACGATCTGCGCCCCGGCCGCGCGGGCGGCCCGCGCCGCGGCGAGCACGGCGTCCACGTCGAGGGTGTTGGCCAGCCACGGCGTGGCCGCCGGCACCTTCCGGCCGTTGTAGCCAAAGGTGAACGCGACATGCCCGACCTTCACCCCGTGCACGTCGAGCACGAGCGGGGTCCGCGCTTCCTGTTCACTCCGGGCCGACCCGGTGTGGCGCACGCCCGCGGCATCGAGCGCGTCCTCGGTGCGGGCGACCCCGGCGGCACCCTGGTCGAGCGTGTGGTTGGACGCGGTGGAGCAGTCGTCGTATCCGGTGGCGGCGAGCGCGGTGGTGATCTCCGGTGGCGCGCTGAAATCGGGGTAGCCCGCGAACGGTCCGCCCGGCGGGGCGATCGGCGTTTCCAGATGGCAGATCGCGAGATCGGCGCGGCTGATGACGTCGCGGATCCCGGCGAGCATCGGCCGGTAGTCGCGCCGCCCGGAACCGTCGGCCGTCGCCTGCGCGGTCAGCTCGGGATGGATCAGCACGTCACCGGTCGCCACGACGTTGAACCCGGGGTCGGCCGGGATGGTCACCGGTGGCGGTGCGGGCAGCGGCGGCAGCCGCCCGGCCGACACCGAACAGCCGGCCACCACCGGCACCACCGTCACAGCCGCGATCAATCGGCGTACGCGCATGCGCGGCATGCTGCCAGCTACCCGCCCACCGGGTCGCGATCACCCCTCCCGTCGCGGGCGGTTTGCTCCGAACGGACGAGTCAGGCCTTGTCTTGCATGCTGCGGCGCGCCGGGTTCCCTTGCTGGGCCGCCTTCGGGTCCTGCTCACCCTGTTTGGCCCGCACCCCGTCCTGGATGCGGTCGCCGACGTTCTTGTCGATGTTGTGCCAGTAGTCGAAAGCGCGCTCCAGCACCGGTTCGGACACCCCGTTGAGCAGATGCCCCACGACGTTGTCGACCAGCCGGTCGCGCGCCGCGTCGTCCATCACCTCGCGCACCAGGGTGCCGGGCTGGCCCCAGTCGTCGTCCTCGGCATGCGAAACGTAGGCGGAGCGGACGATCGTGCCGTCGGTCTCCCAGCTCGGCGGAGAACCGTACCGCTCGGTGTCGGCGGCCGGGCCGCCCTTCGAATTCGGCGCGTACACCGGGTCCGTGGTGGTGCGGTAGGCCATCGCACCGTCCTTGGAGTAGGTGTGCACCGGCACGGCGGGCGCGTTCACCGGGAGCTGCTGGTAGTTCGCGCCGATCCGGTGGCGGTGTGCGTCGGCGTAGGAGAACAACCGGGCCAGCAGCATGCGGTCCGGGCTGGGCCCGATCCCGGGCACCAGGTTGTTCGGCTGGAACGCGGCCTGCTCGATCTGCGCGTGGTTGTCGGTCGGGTTGCGGTCCAGCGTCATCCGCCCGACCTCGATCAGCGGGTAGTCGCCGTGCGGCCAGACCTTCGTCAGGTCGAACGGGTTGAACCGGTAGTTCTCGGCGTCCTCGTACGGCATGATCTGCACGGACAACGTCCAGCTCGGGTAGTCGCCGTCGGCGATGTGCTCGAACAGGTCACGCATGTGGTAGTCGGTGTCCGCCGCGGCCATCTGGTCGGCCTCGTGCTGGGTGAAGAACTCGATGCCCTGGTCGGTCTTGAAATGGTATTTCACCCAGTGCCGTTTGCCTTCGGCGTTGACCCACATATAGGTGTGCGAGGTGTAGCCGTTCATGTGACGCCACGTGCGCGGGATACCGCGATCTCCCATCAGCCAGGTCACCTGGTGCGCCGATTCCGGTGACAGCGTCCAGAAATCCCACTGCATGTCGTGGTCACGCAGGTTGTTGTCGGCACGACGTTTCTGCGACCGGATGAAATGCTGGAACTTCATCGGGTCCTTGACGAAGAAGACCGGCGTGTTGTTGCCGACCATGTCGTAATTGCCTTGCGTGGTATAGAACTTCAACGCGAACCCGCGCGGGTCCCGCCAGGTGTCGGGGCTGCCCCGCTCCCCCGCCACCGTCGAAAACCGGGCCACCAGCTCGGTTTTCGCGCCGGGCTGGAACACCGCGGCCTTCGTGTACCGGCTGACGTCCTGAGTCACCTCGAAATGGCCGAACGCACCGCTGCCCTTCGCGTGCGGCTGCCGTTCCGGAATCCGCTCCCGGTTGAACTGGGCCATCTGCTCGATCAGATAGCCGTCCTGCAACAGGATCGGACCACCCGGGCCCGCGGTCAGCGAATGTTCGTCGCTTTCAGCCGGGATACCGGCATCCGTCGTGGTGAACGGCTGTGTCATGAAAACCTCCCCTGGTGCCGGGCACAGATACGCCGGTCACCTACCCGGCAGGGGCAGGGGCAAAACGCTCAGCCGGTGATCGCCGTCGCGAGCGCGGACCACCAGTCACGGGGCAGCGCGTCGATCTGGATGACGAGCTGGTCGGCGCCCGCGGCCTGGTATTCCCGCAGCCGCCGGACCACGGTGTCGAAATCGCCCCACACCGTGACCCCGTCGACGAGCCGGTCGGACAGGTTCGCGACGTCGTCCTCGGTGAAGCCCATGCGACGGAAGTTCGCGACGTAACCAGGCACTCCGGACAGGAACCGCAACCCGCTGTCGCGCAGCTTTTCCCGCGCCTGCCCGGGATCGGCGTCCGCGACCACGGTCAGCAGCACCGCCAATCCCGTGTCAGGGCCGACGATTTCGCGCGCCGAGGCGACATAGTCCGGTGTGACGAGGAAGGGATATGCGGCGGCTGCCCTGTCCCGGGCGAGGCGCAGCATCTTCGGGCCGAGCGCGGACAGGATCCGTGCCGTCGCCGGCACCACCGGGTCCAGTGCGTCGAAGTACGCGTTCAGCGTGGCAAGGGGTTTCGCGCCGTGCGCGCCGCCGAGGCCCGGGACGAACCGGCCGGGGTGCGACTCGGCGAGCTTCGTGTACGTGGCTGCGACATCGGCCGCGGGCACCTGGTCGACCGACATGATCCCCGTGGTGATCGTGGCGGTACGGGTGGCGCGGACGGCTTCGCTCACCCGCGCCGGCGCGTCGCCTTCCCCGCCGGGCAGCCACAATGTGCCGTAGCCGAGCTGTTCCAGCTCGGCCAGCACCGCGGTGTCGTCCGTCCGGGTCGCGGCGCCGATCGGGCCGAGATTCGTCATGTCTGCTCCCCACTGTGTCCACGGTTCACCTGCTCACGCGATGCCCCGGCCGCCTTGGCATAGGCGGCCACGGTCGCCTCCAGCTCCGCCGGGTCGATCACGTCGTCGATGCGGGAAAACCCTTCCGGTGCACGGCGTTCCACCTCGTCGATGACGCTCTCGGGCCCGCCGATGCGGTTGCGCAGCACCACTTCGCTGGTCGCCGGGAGACGCTCGTCCTGATACGCCTTCAATGCTTCGACCGGATCATGGTAGCGGGCGAGCTGCTCGCTGAGACTTTTCGCGTCGAGGATCGCCTGTCCGGCACCGTTCGACCCCATCGGGTACATCGGATGCGCGGCGTCACCGAGCAGCGTGACCCGTCCGTGTGTCCAGTACGGCAACGGATCGCGGTCGCACATGGGGAATTCGTACACCTCGCTCGTCGCCGCGACGAGACCGGGCAGATCGGTGTGGGGCATGCGGAATCGCGCGAGCGGTCCGGCCAGCGTGGTGGGATCGACCCGGCGGGACCAGTCCTGGCGCTGCGGCGGCGGGTCACCGGCCTGCCCGGCCAGCACGCCGATCGCCCAGTTCGTCAGCCGCGTTTCCGGGGTCCGGCCGGGGGCGATCGGGTAGATGACGACCTTCGCGGCGGTCCCGCCCGCGATGACCATCCGGTGCCCGTCGCCGAACCGCGGCCATTCCGTTGCCCCGCGCCACATCAGCACGCCGTTCCACCGGGGCGGGCCCTCGGCGGGAAACAGCATCGCGCGCACCTCGGAGTGGATCCCGTCGGCCGCGATGAGCGCGTCGGCACGCACCGGTTCCCGGCCCGCGAACCGCACCTCGACTTCACCCGCGTCCTGGTCGAAACCGACCAGGCGGTGCCCGGTGCGCACGGCGTGCTTGCCGAGGCGTTCGCGCACCGCGCGCAGCAGCACGCCCTGCAACCGGCCGCGGTGCACGCTGAACTGCGGCAAGGCGAATCCTGCTGCCAGCCCACATGGCCGGCGCATGATCTCGTGCCCGAGCCGGTGGCTGTAGACCAGTTCGCGGGTGCGGATGGCGACCTCGTCGAGCCGGTCGAGCAGCCCGAGTTCGCTCAGTTCCTTGACCGCATGCGGTAATGCGTTGATGCCGACGCCGAGTTCGTGGACGAGATCGCTCTGCTCGTAGATTTCGCAGTGGATTCCCAGGTGGTGCAACCGGAGCGCGGTGACAAGGCCGCCGATTCCCGCGCCCGCGACGATGATCCGCATAGCACCCTCCCCTGTGCCGCGCCTTCCCCAGTGCGCCCAGGATGCCCGATTCGGATGGTTCCCACCACCGTTTTCCGGGAATGCTCAGCGCGGCGTCGCGCAACCGAGTCCACAATGGACCGTGCGCAGACGGCAGGCGGATTCTCAGGGCTGCTCGGCGGCGGCCGTGCGTCGCGGAAGATCCCGATCGTCCTTGACGACCTCGGCCACCCGGTCGAGCATCGCGGCGAGCCGGTCCGCCTCCGCGGAGCCCAGGTCCCGCCTGAGTTTCCGCTCGATCTCCGCGACCACGGGCTTGGCGGCCTGCAGCGCGTCACGGCCGGCCTCGGTCAGATGGAGCTCCTGCACATGGCCGTGCCGTGGATGCGGCCGGCGTTCCAGCTGGCCCTTGCCCTCCAGCCTGGCCACCAGTGACGCGACCGCCTGCGGCGTCACGTTCAGCCGGCGAGCCATCTCCGCGCCGGTGAGGCCGGGCTGGCGGCTGATCGCCATGAGCAGCGAGAAGTGTGCCGGCGCCATCCCCACCTTCCGCAGCCCCTGCTCCTTACGCGCCGCCACCGCGACCTCGGCCTTCCGCAGCGCCCAGACCAATTCCGCCACCCTGCCCCCTCCCGTGCCACCGCGGAGAACTATACGGCATGCTGATCAGTATCAAGCGTTTGACGCTAATTCGACGCTTGAGATACGGTGAGCCGGCGGGCCGGGCATCCCGGCCGCGCATCAGAAAAACTGGGGAGCACGAATGGCTTTGACAGAACCGTTGCCGGATTCGACGGCCGAGGCGGGCCGGACCGATCCGGTGTCCCGCCGCAATTTCCTGACCCGGTCGGCGATCGCGTCCGCCGGTCTCGCCGCCGGCGCACACGTGGCACCGGCGGCCGCCGCGGGCCCCGGCGCCGGACCGGCCGCCGTTCCGGGCGGGGAAAACCTGGTCGACGTCATGCTGACGGTGAACGGGCACACCGAGCGGCTGCGCGCCGACCCCCGGGCGACCCTCCTCGACACACTGCGCGACCGGCTCGGGCTGACCGGCACGAAAAAGGGCTGCGATCGCGGCCAATGTGGCGCGTGCACCGTCCACGTGGACGGCAGGCGGGTGCTGTCCTGCCTCACCCTGGCCGGTGCGGCGGACGGCCGGGCGGTCACCACCATCGAGGGCCTGCCGCCGGCGGGCGGGAACGGTGACCGGCTCCATCCCATGCAGCAGGCGTTCATCGACCACGACGCGTTCCAATGTGGATTCTGCACGTCCGGTCAGATCATGTCCGCCGTGGCCGTGGTGGCCGAAGGACACGCCGGGTCCGACGCGGAGATCCAGGAGTTCATGGCGGGCAACATCTGCCGGTGCGGGGCGTACCCGAACATCGTCGGCGCGATCAAAGCCGTCCATGGCACCGGGGGTGCCCGCTGATGCGGCCCTACGATTTCGCCACCGCACGCACCGTGGACGAGGCGCTCGCGGCGCCCGTGGACGGTTCCGCCTACCTGGCCGGTGGTACCACCTTGGTCGACCTGATGAAGCTCGAGGTGATGACACCCCGGCACGTGGTCGACATCAATCACCTGGCGTTGCCCGGGATCCGGCTGGATCAACGAGGTCTGCACCTCGGGGCGCTGGAGCGGATGAGCGACGTCGCCGCCCATCCGCTGGTGACGGCCGGCTACCCGGTGCTCGCCCAGGCGCTGCTGGCCAGTGCCTCGCCACAACTGCGCAACATGGCCAGTATCGGCGGCAATCTGTTGCAGCGCAGCCGGTGCGGCTACTTCCGGGACACCGCGACGCCGTGCAACAAGCGGGAACCCGGCACCGGATGTCCGGCGCTGAACGGCGAAAACCGCATGCACGCCATCCTCGGCACCAGCGGCTCCTGCGTGTCCACCCATCCCAGCGACCTGGCGGTCGCGCTGGTGGCGCTGGATGCCTCGGTCGAACTCCGGGGCCGGACGGGCACGCGCAGCGTGCGGCTGGCCGAGTTCTACCTCCGGCCCGGCGACTCGCCGGAGCGGGAGTTCGATCTGCATCCCGGCGAGCTGGTCACCGGTGTGCTGGTACCGCGGCTCGACTGGGCACGTCGCTCGGCCTACCTCAAGATCCGCGACAGGGCGTCGTACGAGTTCGCCCTCTCGTCGGCGGCGGTCGCGGTGGACCTGGACGGGCCGATCGTGCGGGACGTGCGGGTCGCGGTGGGCGGCGTCGCCACCACACCGTGGCGGCTGCCCGCGGTCGAGGACGCGTTACGGAACCGGCCGCTGCGCCAGGATCTGGCCGAATCCGCGGCGCAGCGCGCCGTCGAGGGAGCTCATCCCTTGGCACACAACGGATTCAAGGTAGCGCTGCTGCAGCGGACCATCGTTCGCGCCCTGATGAGTTTGAAGGACTGAGACATGCCTCGACGATCTCCTTTCGGGACCGCGGTCAACCGGATCGACGGCCGGCTCAAGGTCACCGGTGGCGCCCGGTATGGGGCGGACTTCCGCTTCGACCGGCTGGCCAACGGCTACCTGGTGGTGAGCACGATCGGCCGCGGCAGCATCCGGTCGATGGATACCGGCGCCGCGGAGCACTCACCCGGCGTGCTGGCCGTCTTCACGCCGTTCAATCCGCTGAAGTTGTTCGCCCCCGCGGACGCGGCGGGCGCGCAGAACTGGGCGCCCTTGCAGGACACCGAAATCCGTTACCACGGGCAGATCATCGGGCTGGTGGTGGCCGAGACGTTCGAGCAGGCCCGCAATGCCGCCGCATTGGTCCGGACCAGCTATGACGCCCGGCCACCCGCCGCGTCGTTCGAGGCCGGCTTCCCCACGGCGACGATCCCGCCGCCCAGTTTCGGCGAGCCGGCGGTGCAGGACTTCCTGGCCCCCGGGGTGTCCTCGATCGACGACGCGCTCGCCGCCAGCGAAGTCACGGTGACCGGCGACTACAGCCAGCCGATCGAAAACCACAACGCGATGGAGCCGCACTCGACGACCGCGGTGTGGCAGGACGGCCACGTCACGGTCTACAGCGGCACCCAGTCGCCGAACAGGCACGCCGGTGACATCGCGGCGTGGACCGGAGTGGATCCGGCGAAGGTGCACGTGATCAGCCCGTTCGTCGGCGGCGGCTTCGGCAACAAGGCAACCACCTGGTCCTGCGCCCCGCTCACGGTGGCCGCCGCGCAGGCGCTGGGCCGCCCGGTGCGGACCGTGCTCACCCGCGAGCAGACGTTCACGGTCACCGGGCACCGCTCGACGGTGGCGCAAACCGTGGCACTGGGCGCCACCCGGGACGGTGTGCTCACCGCGGTGAAGCACGACGCCTACTCCAGCACGTCGGCCTCGGGGGGCCGTCCCGAGTCCGGGCCCGGCACCACGTCGCGCGTGCTGTACCGGTCGCCGAACCTGCATGTCGGGCAGAAGGTCGTCGCCCTCGATGTGCCGGTACCCACCTTCATGCGGGCGCCGGGCGAGAACTCGGGTTCCTTCGCGATCGAGAGCGCCATGGACGAACTGGCGATCCGGCTCCGGATCGACCCGATCGAACTGCGGATGCGGAACTACGCCACGGTCCTGCCCGGCACCGACCGGGCCTGGTCCAGCAAGCATCTCGACGAGTGTTACCGCGTCGGCGCGGAGGCGTTCGGCTGGGCCCGGCGCAACCCGGTGCCCCGCTCCGTCACCAACGAAGACGGCGAGTGGCTGGTCGGCATGGGCATGTCCACCGCGATCTACCCGGCGAACCGGTTCGCGACCTCGGTGAAGGTGCGCCTGCAGGCCGACGGCACCGCCGCGGTCTCCAGCGCCACCGCCGACCTGGGCACGGGCATGTGGACGGTGCTGGCGATCCTCGGCGCCGACGCACTGGGCATCCCGCTGGAGCGGGTCAGGCCGGACCTCGGCGACTCGGCGCTGCCGAACAACTACGGCGCTTTCGGTTCCGCCTCCACCGCCGGTGTCGCGCCGGGTGTGCGTGCCGCGGCCGATTCCGCCACGCGTGCGCTGACCCGGCTCGCGCTCGACAACCCGCGTTCGCCGTTCCACGGGATGGCACCGGACGACGTGCGCTATGGCGACGGTTCGCTCATCGGGGGTGGCCGCACCATCGGTTTCGGCACCCTGCTGGAGTTGACCGGTACGCCGGCCGTGGAAGCCACCGAGAGCGGACCTGCCGGCGGTGACCCGGCGAAATACGCGTTCCACTCGTTCGGCGCTCACTTCTGCGAGGTCCGCGTCCACCGGCTGACCGGGGAACCACGGCTGTCGCGGTTCACCACCGTGATCGACGCGGGGCTGATCGTCAACATGAAAGCGGCACGCAGCCAGATCGCGGGCGGGGTCATCTTCGGCATCGGTCAGGCGCTCCTGGAAGGCACCCGGGTCGAGGCGGCCACCGGACGGTTCGCCAACGCCAACCTCGCCGAGTATCTGCTGCCGGTCAATCCCGACGTGCCCGATATCGACGTCCGGTTCGTGCAGCACGCGGACACCGTGTTCAATCCGGCCGGGGTGCGCGGTATCGGCGAACTGGGCACCGTGGGCTCGGCGGCGGCGGTCGCCAACGCCGTGCACAACGCCACCGGCCGCCGTGTCCATGACCTGCCCATCACCCTGGACAAGTTGCTGTAGGCGGAAAGCCTAGGTCTCGATGTCGAGCGCGGTGGCCATGGCCGCGGCGCCGAGGTCGAGCGCGCGGCGCAGCAGGGCGGGGTCGACGGCGAGGCGGGAGACCTCCGGTGCGCCGGGTGGGACGAGGACCTGGGTCAGTGGCCCGGCCGAGGAGAGGTGTTCGTCGTCGGCGCGGCGGTGGCGGGTGCGCTCGCGCCACGCGCCGAGCGCCGCGGGTGCGGTCCGGCGCAGAAATGCCGTCACCGCAAGGTTTTCCATCCGCGACGGCGGCAGGGGACGTTCATCGGCGCGGCGGGTGCGCAACACGAGCACGTGGGTGCAGCCGTCGCGCAGGGCCGAGTGAAACGGGATCGGCTCGGTGAGCCCGCCGTCCAGCAACCGGCGGCCGTCGAGCCGGATGAGCGGACCGGCGAGCAGCGGCAGGCCGGCCGAACCGCGCAAGGCGAGCTTGAGCGACTCGGCGTCGGTCAGGTGCGGCGCGAGGTCGATGCCCTCACCGCTGTCGGCGTCGGTGGCGATCGGATGCAACCGCGCCGGGGCGGCCAGCACGCCCGCGAAGTCGAGCCCGGCCCAGCGCTGATACACCTCGTTCATCAGGAATTCCAGGTCCACCACCGGTTTCCGGCGCAGCGCGGCCCTTGGCTTGATGACATTCGGCATGACCTCGGGATGCCACCAGAACGACGTGCCGTGCTCGGCCTTGCCCGACAGCAGCCACGCCCCGGTGATCGCGCCCATCGACGAGCCGTACACGTCGTCGAACACCCGCGTCAGCCCGCGACGCTCGAGTTCCACGGCCATCCCACTGGCGTAGGTCCCCCGGCTCCCGCCACCCTCGATCGCCAGCCCCAGCCGGTACGGATCCTCCCGCGCCCCCGGGACGCTGCCGTCCGCCGCTCGCGCCCGCACCAGCTCCAGCACCGAAACGCTCATGGACCCGAGGTTAGAGAATGGGGTGAAGGCTTGCGTGGCGGTGCAGGTGGCGATGCAAGCTGACGGCCCACAACAAGCGGCTGTGCCGCTGAGGAAACAGCACCTTCCCCCTCGCTAGGCTCAGGGCATGGAACTGCGTGAACTGCTCGTGACCACCGCGGCGAGGGCCGCCGACTATCGGGAGCGGGCCGCCGGCGAGCCGGTTTTCCCTGCCACGAGCCCGGAATCCGTGCGGGACGCGCTCGGCGGCGAGTTGCCCGACGGGCCGACGCCCGCGGCCCAGGTCGTCGAGGAGCTCGCAAAGGTGGCCGAACCGGCGCTGGTCGCCAGCACCGGCCCACGGTACTTCGGTTTCGTCATCGGTGGTTCGACCGACGCCGCCACCGCCGCCGACCTGCTGACCACCGCCTGGGACCAGAACGCCGCCAACGCCATCAGCTCCCCCGCCGCAGCGGCCGTCGAAGACGTCGCCGCGACCTGGCTCAAGGAACTGCTCGGGCTGCCCGCCGGCGCGTCGGCCGGGTTCGTCACCGGCGGGCAGGCCGCCAACACCGTCTGCCTCGCCGCGGCGCGGCACCACGTGCTGGCCGCCGCCGGGTGGGATGTGGAGCGTGACGGTCTCTCCGGCGCACCCCGCGTCCGGGTGCTGGCCACCGCCGACCGGCACGCGACCATCGACAGGGCGCTGCGGCTGCTCGGGCTGGGTACCGCGGCCATCATCCCGGTGCGCACCGATGCCCAGGGCCGCGCCGACGTCGGCGAGCTCCGCCGCCTTCTGTCCGAAGTGGACGGTCCACGGATCGTGTGCCTGCAGGCGGGGGACGTCAACACCGGCGCGTTCGACGACTTCCCCGCCGCGATCGAGGCGGCGCACGCCCACGGCGCATGGGTGCACGTCGACGGCGCGGTCGGGCTGTGGGCCGCCGCCAGCCCCGCCCTGCGACAGCTGACGAACGGCGTCGAGGACGCGGATTCGTGGTCGACCGACGGGCACAAATGGCTCAACGTCCCCTACGACAGCGGTTACGCGTTCTGCGCGCATCCGGACGCGCACGCCGCCGCGACCGCGTATCACGCGGCCTACCTGACGGGCCCAGGACGGGTTCCGCTCGCCGAGCGCCTTCGCCCCCGAATCCTCGCGGCGCGCCCGCGGTTTCGCGACCTGGGCAGTGCTGCGCGAACTCGGCCGCTCCGGTTTCGCCGAGCTCGTGGACCGCTGCTGCGCCCTGGCCCGCAGGTTCGCCGCCCGCCTGGCCGATGGTGGCGTGACGATCGGCAACGACGTGGTGCTCAACCAGGTTCTCGCCTCCTTCGGCGACGACGAGCGCACCCGGGAAGTACTCGCGGCGGTGCAGCGGTCCGGGGTGTGCTGGATGGGTGGCACGACCTGGCATGGCCGCGAGTACATGCGGATCTCGGTGTCCAGCTGGCGCACCACCGAAGCCGACGTCGACCGCTCCGCCGACGCGGTGCTGGCGGCGTTCACTTCGCGATGAGCCGGATCCATTCCGCCGGCGGGGTTTCCCGCCAGTCGAACACGAACGGCGTGCCCGCATCGGGTATCCGCGGCAACGGCCGCTGCCCGAGGAAGGAGAACATCGCCGTCGACGCGTCGTCCCCGGCCACGGCGTAGCTCAGGGCCGGCCCGGGTGTGCTCAACCACCGGCGCACGAGCAACGACACGGTCTGGTCGCACAGATCGTCGCCGGCCAGCCACCGGCCGAGCAGCAGGTGCTGCCCCGGCTGGAGCGGGGCATGCTCCCGCGCCCACGCCAGCGCCGCCCGCGCCGCCGGGTCGTCGGGCACGTCCGGCTCCCCTGCCGTCAGCCGGGGCAGCACCGCCACACCGTCGATCCCGCCGTCGCGCCGGCGCAGCACGGTGAACGCCCCGGGTTGCGCCCGCCACCACCGCCGCGCCAGCCGTGCCGAACGCGCGCCCGAGGTGTGCTCGATCAGTTTCAGCACGGCCTGCTCATCCGGTGGCGCCGCCGCGTCGACCCGGGTGTCCGGGGCCAGTTCGCCGGCACCGTCGATGCGAAACCGGCTCAGGTAAAGGAAGTCGAGCACCCGGCGGTGTTCCTGCGGTGCCGCGAGCATCCGCTCCGCGACATACCGGAACACCCGCTGGTAACTGTCCTGCGACACCTGCGCGGCCAGTGCCGCCCGCACGCCCCGGTCCGGCACCAGCCCCGCGCCGCTACTGTCCACAAACGACAGTTCACGCAGCCATTCGAGCAGTGTCCCCGCGTCCGGCGGCGGCTCGGAAAGGCTGTGCCGCAACAGATCCGCGGTGGTCGCTCTGGCCAGTGCCATGACCTCCAGCGCCTCGCGATGCGCGAACGACGGCGCCGTCTCCATCAGGTGCCGGGTCAGTGACGCGACGACATCGGAACCGATCTCCCAGTCCGGGGCGCCCGCACCGTGCTGCCGCAGCACGTCCGCGGCGAGGCCGAGCGACAGCGGGTGACCGCCGGCGAACTCCAGTGCCACGGCGTTGTCCGGGAATCCGCGCTGCCGCAACAGATCCGCGGCCTCACCTGCGGCCAGAGGCGGAACGGGCATGGTGCGCAACGACTTCCACCACGATCGGTCCGACAGCCACTCGGGCGCCGGTTCGTCGCGGCTCGCGATGACCAGGATGGCGTCCTGTGGCGCGGTCGGCAGGAATGCCTCACGCAGCCAGGTTTCCAGCGACCCGATCAGCTCCGCGGTGTCCAGCACGATCAACCGGACCCCGGCGGGCCAGTCGGGCGAACCCAGCGCGCCGCGAAAACCTTGCGGTGTCGGGGTGAACGTGCGGGCGTCGAGCATGACGCACGATTCGCCGTCCGCGCCGGCGTCGTCGGCGATCCGCCGCAGCAACGCGGTTTTCCCGATCCCTCCGGGGCCGTGCAGCCACAGCACGTGGAACGGCGGCTCCTGCGCGCGCCGCGCGGCCCGCACCAGTGCCAGCTCTTCGGCGCGCCCGGCGAACGCGCGGTTGCGGGCGGCGGACAACCGGTCCGACAGGCGTGCGGGCCGTGGTCGCGGAGCGGCCAGTTGCGCCGCGAGCTCCTTGGCCCGGTCGGTGCCCAGTTCTTCATACAGCGCAACGGCTTCCGCACGGCACTGGCGGGCACCGGCGGGATCGCTGGTGAGTTCGAGCACCGCGGCCAGCTCGGACAGCGTCTGTGCCCGGTCCCACCGGTTCAGCGGACCGGTGAACACCGACAGCGCCGTGCGCAGCGACCCGGCCGCCAACGGCAGGTAACGACGTCCGGCCCGGCGCCATGCCATGCCCTCGTGCAACGCGGATTCGGCTTCCCGCAACGGCAACGGGATCGAGGCGAACAGGGCGCGGGCGGTGCCGAACGTGGCGCCGGCGCGCAGCCAGTCCTCCAGCGCTTCCAGCGCCATGCCGATGCACTGGATGGTGTAGGCCTTGAGCATCCGGTAGGAATCGGCGTTGGTCGCGTCGCGGTTGAATTCCGCGTCCACGAGCACGGCCCGGTGCACCGCGAGCCCTTCGTCGGCGCGCCCGACGGCGCACAGGATCCGGCCGAGCGCGTTGCGGATCGTGCTCTGGCCGAGCCAGAACCCGAGATCACCGGACATCGAGACGGCACGGCGGATATGGCGCAGCGCTTCGTCGGAACGGCCCAGCTTCATGAACACCGCACCGAGATACCCCAGCGCCCAGGTCTCCTGACGCCGGTCACCGATCCGGCTCGCGAGCGCCAGCGCCTCCTCGAGCACGGCACGGCCGCCCTCGTCGTCACCCAGGCAGTAATACCGTGCCCAGCCAAGGGCATTGAGCATCGACGCTTCCTCGGTGCGGCTGCCCAGCGCGCGGGCCGCGGCGAGACCGAGCTCGGCGACCTCGTCCCACGGGTACTGCTGGAGCCGGACGTCGGCGTACCAGTGCAGCGCCTCGGCCAGATCGAGCACCTCGCGATGCTGCCCGGCGCGCGCCGCGATGCGTTGCGCGGCCAGCCAGTTCCCGGCTTCGGCGTCGAGCCACGCGGCGGCCTCGTCGAGGGTGGCGAACCGGCCGTCGCTCGTGCGGGCTTCGGGCAGGAACATCTTTCCCGCTTCGGTGGCCGCGGCGAGCAGATGATCGACGACCGCCTGTTCCTGTCTTCGCCCGGTCTGTTCCTCGTCCTTGAGCTGTTCGCGGGCGTAGATGCGGATCAGGTCGTGATAGGCGTAGCGTCCCGGCGCGGCCGCCGGGCGCAGCATGCTCGCGTCGACCAGCTCGTCGAGATGCCGCCGCACCTCGGTTTCGGGCAACCCGGTGGCGACGGCGGCAAGGGCCACCCCGAAATCCGGGCCGGGGATCACCGCGGCCCGCCGGAACACCAGCCGCGCGTCCGGGGACAGCCGCCAGTGGGAGATCTCGAACGCCGGCCGCACCCGCAGATCACCGGCCGACAGCGCGCCGAGCCGGGTGCGCTCGTCACGCAGCTGGCCGACCAGGTACGTCACCGACCAGTCGGGCCTGCTGGCCAGCCGGTTCCCGGCGATGCGCACGGCCAGCGGCAGATTCCCGCACAGCTCGACGAGTTCGGCCGTGGCCGCCGGCTCGGCGGCGGCCCGCTCCGCGCCGATGATCGACCCGACGAGTGCCGTGGCGTCGGCCTCCGCGAGCGGGTTCAGCCGCAACGGGCGCGCGGACGGCAGCCCGGTGAGCGCGCGGCGGCAGGTGATCAGCGTGAGACAGCCCTGGGTTTCCGCCAGCAGCGGCCGGACCTGGTCCTCGCCGGCGGCATTGTCGAGCACGACCAGCAACCGCCGCCCGGCCAGCAGGGACCGGTAGAGCGCGGCCTGTTCGCCGACGGTCGCCGGGATCCGCGTGGCGGGCACGGCCAGTGAGCGCAGCAGCGAATCCAGCGCGACACGCGGGCCGACCGGCTGGTCGTCCATGCCACGCAGGTCCACCGACAGGAATCCGTGTGGGAACAAGGAACTCAGCGCGTGCGCGGCGGTCTGGACCAGTGCGGTCTTGCCGACCCCGGGCTGCCCGATCACCGGCACCACCACACCGGCCGGCGCGTCCTCCGCGGCCTCGGCGGCGTGGCGCAGGAACGCGAGCTCACCGACGCGCCCGACCAGGTCCGCGACAGCGGGCGGCGGCGCGCCCGCGACCGGTGCGGGTTCGGGAAACCGCCGCCCTTCCTTGGCCGCCGCAAGGAAAACCGCGCGATCCGTGCCGTCGAGACCGAGCGCGTCGGCGAGTACCTCGGCGGACCGGCGCTGCGCGGTACGGGACCGGCCGCGCTCGAGATTGCTCAGCGTGCGCACGCTGATCCCGGCCGTCTCGGCAAGTTCGCTCTGGGTCAGCCGACGACGACGCCGGTGCCGTCGCAGCAGCTCCCCCAACGTCGTGCCGGGCCGGTCCTCGGTCCCGTCCACCACAGAACCTTACCGGCACGCGGGGTTCTCCCGGCGGCGGCACACGCGGAGCCGATCGCCTCAGTCGACGAGTGCCCGGCCGAGCGGCGGGAACGGCCTTTTCGCGCCCATAGCGGTGAGTCCGACGTTCACAAAAGCACAAAAACCGAGGAGCGCGAAGAGGAGAATGACGTATCCGGCTGCCTTCAGCAGGTTCGCGTCACCGGTGGCCGCGCCGGCCGCGGCGAGCGCCAGCGCCGCCACGACGAGCGCGACGACCGCCGGGTAGATCGCCGGCAATCGCAACGTGGGTACCAGCAGGAACAGGAACAAGCACCCCCACGCGATGAAGAACAGTTCCTGCACCGAGCCTGCCTGCGCGGTGGTCACGCCGTACCAGTTGTGGCCGAGCCCGAGCAGCAACGCGCCGAGGCTGAGCCAGAATCCGGCGAACGTGCCGGTGATACCCGCGACCATCGTCTGGGCGAGCAGTGCCGCCCAGACGGTCACGATGGTGAGGAAGAGCCCGGTGCCGAACACGATGATCGGCACGACGGCGCCGAGCGCGGTCGCCGGGATCACCCCGATCAGCGCCATGCCGAGCGCGAGCGAACCGACGGCGAAGATCGGCAACCCGATGATCAGCGGGTCCCCGCCGGCGCCGACGACGACGCCTGCCGGCCCTGACCGCTCGACCATCGAACGGACCTCGTGGGCGGTGGGGGTGGGTGTGGACTCGTTGCGCTGCACCTGTGACATGGCGATCCACCTTCGAGTGGGCAGTCCTATCGGACCTATTGGAGACCCGCTCCCCCATGCCGCGCGTCTCAATCTGAGACACCGCAAGCCAATCCGGCTGGCTGAGCCACTCATCCACTAGGCTGACGCGGATGTCCGATCCGCTTCGCCCGGTCACGCGCCTGCGCCTGTACGAACAGGTGGTGCGGCAGCTGCGAGCGTACGCCGATGCCGCGGGCCTGCGCTCCGGTGACCGGCTGCCCTCCGAACGGGATCTCGCCGACCGGCTCCGGGTCAGCCGTGCGTCGCTGAAACAGGCCATCGTGGTGCTGGAAGTCCAGGGGCTGGTGGAAATCCGGCACGGCGGCGGCACCTACCTGCGCACCGACAGCCTGCATCCGGAGCCGGTGGACGAGCTCGTCGAACGGCGCCGGCGACTGCCCGATGTGCTGGACGCGCGCGAGGCGATGGAGACGAAACTCGCCGAGCTGGCCGCGGCCCGGCGAACCGACGCCGATCTCGCCGAGATCGACGCGGCGCTGGACGCGATGCGCGCCGAAATCGAGGACGGGGCCTTCGGTGAGGACGGGGATCGCCGGTTCCACGCCGCGGTGACCGCGGCCGCGCACAGCGAGCTGCTGGCCGACTTCATGGCCCGGATCGGCGCGCAGATCGCGGAAACGCGGCGGGAATCGTTGCGCCAGCCCGCTCGTCCCCCGCGGTCGCTCGCGCAGCACACGAAGATCGCCGAGGCGATCCGCGCTCAGGACCCTCCGGCCGCGGCGGAGGCGATGCGGGCGCATCTGGACACGGTCCGCCGCGTGCGGCTGCTGACCTGGAACCCTGACCAGGCGTGACAAGACCCCTGGTAAGAAGAGAATGTGCAGGCGCGCCGGTGGGGATGTCTGGTGCTCGTCATCGCCGTGGTGGCCGGTGGCGTGACGTGGCTGGTCCTCGTGCTGCGCAAGCCACCGGCTCCGGCGTGTTCGGCCGGCCAGTACAGCCTGACCCCGGACCAGGCACAGAACGCGGCGACGATCGCGGCGGTCGGGATGCGGCTCGGCATGCCGGACCACGCCGTCACGGTCGCGCTCGCCACTGTGCTGCAGGAATCGAAGCTTCGGAACCTGACCGGCGGTGACCGGGATTCGGCGGGGTTGTTCCAGCAGCGGCCGAGCCAGGGCTGGGGCAGCTACGAGCAGGTGACCGACCCGGTCTACGCGACGACGGCGTTCTATCAGCGGTTGCGCCAGCAGCCGAACTGGACGCAGCTGAGCGTGACGCAGGCGGCGCAGCTGGTGCAGCGTTCCGGCGCGCCCGACGCGTATGCCCAGTGGGAACCGGAAGCCCGGGTACTCGCCGGCGCGCTGACGGGTCAGACCCCGGCCACGCTCGCCTGCCACGATCTCGTCCTCGGCACCGCCACGGCACCCGCGCTGATCGCGGCCGCGAACGCGGAACTCGGCACGGCGGCGTTCACCGGCAGGCACGACCCGGCACCGGGGTGGGCACTGGCGACCTGGCTGGTCGCCAACGCGACCCGGTTCGCCGTCGACCGCGTCACCTTCGACGGCCAGACCTGGATCGCCGCCGAAGGCAAATGGTCGCCGACCGCCCCACCCGACGGCATGCTCACCCGCCACCAAACCACCCCGCCGACCTAACCCCCGGTTCCGGTCGCGCGAGTCGAGCGTTCCGTTCGCGCGAGTCGAACGTTCCCGTCGCGCGAGTCGAGCATTCCCGTCGCGCGAGTCGAGCATTCCCGCCGCGCGAGTTGAACGTTGCCGTTGCACGAGTCGAGCATTCCCGCCGCGCGAGTTGAACGTTGCCGTTGCACGAGTTGAACGTTGCCGTTGCACGAGTCGACCCTGCACCACGCACCGCACGGCTGCCGCACAGGACGAGACGCCACCGCACACCCGGACCCGCGCCGACGCCAGGCCGTCAGCCCGTGACGGGCCGCTGCCGCGAACTCGACGTCGGGGTGTCCGTGCTCGTGTCGCACCCGTCGCCCGGGAAGCAGTCCGGCGCGGTGGAGGTGCGCCATGGCGGGCGGGTCCACGGGACCGTGCTGGGCGGCTGTTCCTCCGTCGTCGTCTCGTCGGGCTCCGTCGTGGTCGGTTCTTCGGTCGTCGGCGGGGCCTCGGTCGTCGAAGGGGCGGTCAGGTCCGGCGCGTCCGGGAACGCCATCGCGGGCTTGCCGTCCAGGTAGCCGCCCATGTATGCCTGCCAGATGTAGCCCGGCTCCTCGCGCCCGTACACGTCGTACCCGCGCGCCTTTCCCTTGCCGTTGTGGTAGTTCCCGTAGATCGGCGCCGGCTGCTTCTTGTTGCCGAACCACACCGCGGTCACCACCTGCGGCGTGTACCCGACCATCCACGCCTCCGAGTTGTGCCCGCTGTCCTGGTACTGCGCGGTGCCCGTCTTCGCCGCGTTCGGCCGCGAGTCCGGCAACCCGTCTCCCGAGGACTCCGACACCGATGTCATCGACTGCGTCACGATGGCCGCGATGGCCGAGTTCGTTTCCGGATCGGTGGAGAACGCGGGTTTCGGGGTGGCCGTGAACCCGTACAGCGCCCGGCCCGCGTCATCGGTCACCCGCGCCACCAGGTGCAGCGGCACATACTGCCCGTTCGCCGCGAACGTCGCGTACCCCTGCGCCTGGTCGAGCGGGCGCACCGCGTACTGGCCGAGTGTGATGCCCAGTTCCGTGGTGCCGGTGCCCTTCCCATCCGCATCGTCGTTCTGCAGCGAGTCGTACGTCGATCCCAGCGAAGTGGTGATCTGCCGGGGAATTCCGGCGTCCCAGGCCGCCTGCCGCACGTCCCGCACCCCGATGTCGGCGCCCATCCGGTAGAACACCGTGTTCACCGACTGGGTCATCGCGTCCTTGACGGTGATCTGCGGCGCACCCTCGCCGTCGGAGTTGTGCACCACCTGACCGGCGATGGTCTGGTTGTCACTGCCGTCGTAGATCGTGTTCAGCCCGATCGTCTCCGGCTGCGCCCGCACTCCCGCCGCGAGCACGTACGGCTTGAACGAGGAACCGGGTTGCTGCGGTGTGGTCGCCAGGTCGTACGCCGTCGAGCCGTCGCCGCCGTAGTACGCGAGGATCTTCCCGGTGCGCGGGTCGGCCGACACCAGCGCGCTGCCTTCGTCGGGATAATCCTTGTCCGCGGCCATGATCTTCGTGACGGCCTGCTCCGCGGCGGCTTGCGCGGCCGGTTCGACAGTCAGGTAGATCTTCGCGCCCTCGGCCGCCAGCGACTGCTCGGAGTAGCCGGCCTGCGCGAGTTCCGCGAAGGCCTGCGACACGATGTACTGCCGGTCGGCCAGCGCCGATCCGCCGTTCTTCGCCGGGCCCGGTACCGGCGTGGGAAACGGCGCCGACGCGAGGTCCGCGGCCGTGATCCAGTGATTGGCCAGCAACCGCCCCATCACGTAGGCGTAGCGGCGCTGCTGGTACGCGGGATTGTCCGCCTGCGCCGGCAACTGCACGAGACCCGCAAGCAACGCGGCCTGCCCGGTGTTCAGCTGCGACACGTCCTCGTTGTAGTACGCCTTCGCCGCCGCGGCGATCCCGTACGCACCACGTCCGAAATAGACAGTGTTGAGGTACGCGGTCAGAATGTCCTCTTTGGAATAGGTACGGGTCATCTTGTACGACTCGACCATTTCCACGAACTTGCGGGACAGCGTCGGATCGTCGTTGCCGGTGGCGTTCTTGACGTATTCCTGCCCGATCGTCGAACCGCCGCCGGTGCCGCCGGTCACCCGGTTCCACACGGTGCGCAGGATCGCCTTGAGGTCGAAGCCCGAGTTCGTCATGAACGTCTCGTCCTCGGCCGCGATCTGCGCGTTCTTCATCGACGCCGGGATCTGGTCCCAGGTCACCACACTGTGGCTGTTCTGGGTCGATTTCGTATACAGCGTCGAGCCGTCCGCGTAGTACAGCGTGACCGGCTGGTTGAGGCTCGCCGCGAGCGCGTTCGGGTCCGGCACGTCGACCAGGAAGTAGCCGATGACGAAGGCCGCCACCGGCACGAACATGCCCAGTCCCAGTACGACGTAAAGGGTCCGGCGCACGCGGCGCCACAACGCCCGCCGCGGCACGCGACGACCACGGCCGTAGTCCACGAGTCGACCTCCGCACTGTCACACGCGGCTGCCGGCTCATGGTTCGGCTGCACGCTCGGGTTTCCGCCGGGGTCACTCTAGCCAGTGGCCCGGCGGAACCCGAGTGTGCCGCCGCCGGTGTCAGGTCCGCGCAAGGGACCCGTGCGGGTCGAGCACATACTTGCGGGCGGCACCGCTGTCGAACTCGCGGTACCCGCGCGGCGCTTCGGTGAGCGGGATCGGCGTCGCGTTGACCGCCTTCGCGATCTGGACCCGGTCGTGCAGGATGGCCATCATCAGCTTGCGGTGATAGCGCATGACCGGGCACTGGCCGGTGGTGAACTCGTGCGATTTCGCCCAGCCGAGGCCGATCCGGATGGACAGCGAACCTTCGCGGGCCGCCGGGTCCGCCGCGCCAGGGTCACCGGTGACGTACAGGCCCGGAATGCCCAGCGCACCGCCGGCCCTGGTGATGTCCATCAGCGAATTGAGCACGGTGGCCGGTTTTTCCGTTTCCGCCTCACGACCGTGGCCGCGCGCCTCGAACCCGACCGCGTCCACGCCGCAGTCGACTTCCGGTGTGTGCAGGATTTCCGCGATCTGGTCCTTGGGGTCACCCTGCGACACATCCACGGTCTCGCAGCCGAACGAGCGGGCCTGCGCGAGCCGGTCGGCGTTGAGATCGCCGACGATGACCACCGCCGCGCCCAGCAGCTGTGCCGACGCCGCGGCCGCCAGCCCGACCGGCCCGGCACCGGCGATGTAGACCGTCGAACCGACCGTGACCCCGGCCGACACGCAGCCGTGGAATCCGGTCGGGAAGATGTCGGAAAGCATGGCCAGGTCAAGGATCTTCTCCATCGCCTGGTCGCGATCCGGGAACTTCAGCACGTTCCAGTCGGCGTAGGGCACCAGCACGTACTCGGCCTGCCCGCCGACCCAGCCGCCCATGTCCACGTACCCGTAGGCCGAGCCCGGCCGGTCCGGGTTGACATTCAGACAGATCCCGGTCTTTCCCTCCTTGCAGTTGCGGCACCGCCCGCACGCGATGTTGAACGGTACCGAGACCAGGTCCCCCTCATGCACGAACTCCACGTCCCGGCCGACTTCGACCACCTCGCCGGTGATCTCGTGGCCCAGTACCAGTCCTTCCGGCGCGGTCGTGCGCCCGCGCACCATGTGCTGGTCACTGCCACAGATGTTCGTCGCCACGTTCTTCAGGATCACGCCGTGGTGAACTTCGCGTCCCACGTTGGCTTTGTTGACCCCGGGGCCGTCGTGCAGGACAAAGGTCGGATAGTCGATTTCCTCGACCTCGACGGTGCCCTTGCCGACGTACGCAACGGCTTTGTTGCCCGTCATCGTGCACCTCGTTTCGTCGTCGAACCGATGCCAGTTCACCGTACCTCTGCACGCGCGGGCGCACCTAACGTCCACTATGGACGGACGACGCGAAGTGGGGCCCACCGCCGACCCGGTGAGCCCCACGCCATGGGGTGACTGATTACCTTTCGTGTCAGGGAGAAGTGATGGGTGGCTAACCGGCGTACTGGGCGAAGACCCTGGTGTAGTCCCAATTGGACTGTGCCACGCCCGAGCACGAGTCGGTCAGGCCGCCGGGGCACGGGCGGTCCCGGTTCGCCGACCAGAAAGTGAGCCGCGCCAGGTGATGCGCGTTCGCGTAGCCGAGGATCGTGGTGAAGTCGCCCACCGTGACGGTCTCCGACTGGTCGGTGATCCCGTTCATCGATGAAATACCGCTGTGGCGGTAAGCGGTGTCGTCGTTGTAGCCGTACGCGTTCTTCAACGCGTTCTTGAGTCCTTCGGCCGCCTGCGTGGTCAGGGTGCCCATGTTCTGGCCGGCGCCACCGAAGTCGAACGGCATGATCGTCCATGCGTCGGCCTCGAATCCGGAGGAGGCCGCCCGGTTGATCAGGCTCGTGTCGGGGCCGGCCTGCCCAGTGCCGATGGTGACGTAGATCTTGATTCCCGCGTTGTTCGCGCGGATCGTCTTGAGCGCGTCCACGGTGCGCTGCTGCACGGCGGGGTCGTTGTACGCGTCGGCTTCGAGGTCGATGTCGATCGCCTTGAAGCCCAGCGCGTTGATGACGGCCTGGTACGCCCCGGCGAGCGCGCCCGCGTTCCCGCAGGACTGTTCGAGCTTGTTGCCGCTGTAGCCGCCGAAGGAGGGGATCACGTCGCCGCCGCCGGCCCGGATCGTGGTGACGGCCGACTGGTCCGCGCCCCCGGTCAGCGGGCGCGCGCCGTCCCATTGCGGGTTGCAGCTGCCGCCGGACAGCACGAACGCGAGGGTGAACCATTTGACCCCGGTGGCGGACATGATGTCGGCCGGATTCGGCGGGTTTCCCCAGCCTTCGTAAAGGTAAGGCGCGACGGCCATCGACCCGCCCGTGGCGGTGCCGCCGGGCGCGGACCACTGCTGGTTGGCCGTGCCGGCACAGTCCCAGATCTGCAGCTGGGTCCCGTTCGCGGTGTTCCAGTCGGTGTCGTCGAGACACTTGCCGGATCCGTTGTGCACCAAGGCTTTCGTACCACTGTTGTAGGTCCAGCTCTGCGCGCTCGTGCCGTTGCAGTCATACAGCTGGACCTTGGCGCCGTTGGCAGTGGCGCCGCCGGTGACGTCGAGGCACTTGCCGAGCGCGCGGACGGTGCCGTCGCCGGTGGTCCACCGCTGCGCGGCCGTACCGTTGCAGTCGTAGAGCTGGACATGCGTTCCGTTCGCGGTGGCGGCCCCCGCCACGTCGACGCATTTGCCGCCGTAGCCGGTGATCTGCCCGGTCGCCGCCTGCGCGGCGAACGGGGACACGACGGTCAATACGAGCGCACCCACGACCGCAAGAAGCGGAAACAACGTGCGGAGGGACATCGGCGTCACCACCAGCGGATCAACGTTTGTTGTTGGTGACAACGAAGTATGCATGGTCTGAACCAACTAAACAAGAGCCGATCCGGTGCAGACTTCACGACCGCGCAAGAAAATGCCGCCGGCGTGAGACCCGAAGTCCCACGCCGGCGGCGCCGCGAGATAACGCTCAGCCGACCGACGGCCCCAGCCCGAGCGACTGCGGGGTGCTCGCGTCCGGTGACGGCTGCCGCAGGCCCTCGTCCAGCGGCCCGTATTCGGTCATCAGCGCGGGACTGCCGCCCCACGGCGTCTGCTCCTCCGCGATCAGCGAGTTCGTGGTGAGCAATAGCCCGGCGACCGAGGCGCCGTTCTGCAAGGCCGAGCGGCACACCCGCAACGGGTCGATGATGCCCATGTCGATCATGTTCCCGTAGCGATCCAGCAAGGCGTCGAACCCGTCGTCGTCACCGAGCCGGCGGATGTGTTCGATCACCTCGTGCGCCGCGTAGCCGGCGTTCCGCGCGATGAGGAACGCCGGCTCGCTCAACGCCCGCCGCACGATCTCGGCGCCGGTCGCATAGTCGCCTTCGAGTTCTCCTCCGGCAAGGACCTTTTCGGCGTGCAGCAGAGCCGCGCCGCCACCGGCGACGATGCCCTCCGCCATCGCCGCGCGAGTCGCCGAGAGCGCGTCTTCCACGCGGTGCTGCAGCTCCTTGAGCTCCGAGGGGGTGGCCGCGCCGACCCGGATCATCGCGACCTTGCCGGTGAGCGCGCCGATCCGCTCGGTCAGCACGTCCTCGTCGATGCCGAACTGCGCCCGCTCCAGCTCGGCACGCAGCTGGTTCACGCGGAACTCCACCTCGGCGGGGCCACCGGCACCGCCGACGATCGTGGTCATGTTCTCGGTCACCCGGACCTGCTTCGCGCGGCCGAGATGCTCGAGCGTCATCGTCTCCATGGAAAACGAGGACTGTCGCGAAAGGACAGAGCCGCCGACGACCGCCGCGAGGTCCTCCAGCTTGTGCAGCCGGCGGTCCCCGAACCCGGGCGCACGCACCGCGACGGATTGGAACGTGCCGTTGACGTGGTTGTGCACCAGCATGGACAGCGCCGACCCCTCGACGGTTTCGGCGATCAGCACGAGTGGCCGCGGTGCGCGCATGATCTTGTCCAGCACCGGCATCAGCTGCTGGACGCTGGTGACCTTTTCCGCGCACATCAGGATGTACGGGTCGTCGAGCACGGCCTCCAGCCGTCCCGGATCCGTGACCAGGTAAGGCGAAAGGTAACCGTTGTCGAACTCGAAGCCCTCGACGAAGTCCACCGACATCCCGATCTGCGGCGCCTCTTCGACCGTTACCACACCGCCCTCACCCACGGTGTGCAACGCCGTGGCGATGACGGCGCCGACCACGTCGTCGTCGTTGGCGGAGATGGCGGCGACCCGCGCATAGTCCGCTTCGGACACCACAGGATGCGCCACCTCTTCCAGGCGCTCCACCAGCCTCGCGACGGCATAGTCGATCCCGCGCTTGACCAGCACCGGATTCCCGCCGCTGCCGATGGCCTTCATCCCCTCACGCACGATGGCCTGGGCGAGCACCGTCGCGGTGGTCGTGCCGTCGCCCACGATGTCGTTCGTCTTGATCGCCGCTTCCTTGACCAGCTGCGCCCCCATGTTCTCGAACTGGTTCTTCAAATGGATCTCGCGGGCGATGGTGACCCCGTCGTTGGTCACCACCGGGGAGCCGGTGATCTTCTCGATGATCACGTTGCGCCCCTTGGGGCCCAGCGTGGACTTGACCGCCTCGGCGAGCTTGTCCACTCCGGACAGCAGCAGCTCGCGGGCGTCCGAACCGAACCGCAGTTCTTTGGCCATCGCCTACTCCTCCAGCTTAAGGGGTCAGGATCGCGCGGCCGCGGACGTGACCGGCGTCGAGATCGGCCAGCGCGTCGAGCGCGGCATCCAGCGGATACTTCTTCGTGTGCAGGGTCACCTTTCCCGCCTGCGCCAGCACCATCAGCTCGACGAGATCGTTGTAGGTGCCGACCAGGTTCCCCACCACGTTCCGCTCGGTGGAGATGATGTCGATCGTCGGAATGTCGATGTTGCTGCCATAGCCGATCACGAAGTGCGAGCCGCCCGCACGCGTCATCGCGAACGCGTCCTGCTGCGCGCCTTGCTCGGCGACGAAGTCGAGCACGACCTCGGCCCCGTTGCCGCCGGTCAGGTCGAGCACGGCGCCGACCTGTTTCCCGTCCGCCGGCACGGTTTCGTCCGCGCCCAGTTCGGCCGCGAGCTTCAGCGCGTCGGCGTTGCGGTCCACCACCACGATCTTCGTCGCGGTCAGCGCTTTCAGCGACTGGATACCGATGTGCCCCAGTCCCCCGGCCCCGTTGACGACACATACGGTGCCCGGGTACAGCAGCGGTACGGCCTTGCGGACGGCGTGGTAGGCCGTGATGCCCGCGTCCGCGAGCGCGGCGACATCGGCTGGCTGCGTTCCCGGGTCGAGCTTGATGCACGCCCGTGCGGAGGTGAGCAGGTATTCGGCCATCCCGCCATCACTGTCGATGCCGGGAAACCTGCTGTTCTCGCAGTGCATGTCGTTGCCGGCCCGGCACGCATGACACAGCCCGCAGGTCGGCGTCGGGTGCAGGATCACCGTGTCACCGACCTCCACATTGGACACTCCGGGACCGACTTCGTGCACCCAGCCCGCGTTTTCGTGCCCAATCGTGTAAGGCAGGGTGACCCCCGACTTCTCCGCCCACTGCTCCTCGATGATGTGCAGATCGGTCCGGCACACCCCGGCTCCGCCGATCTTGACGACCACGTCGAAGGGTTCCTTCGCGGCCGGCTCCGGCACCTGTTCCACGACGGGCTGCTGGTGGTATTTGTGCAGCCGGACGGCTTTCATCCCGCACCCTCCTCGTTGTCGATCTGCGACTGTGCTGTTGTTACCAATCCGATGGCAGCCACGGCGGAAACGGGTGCTACAAGCGCATCGGCTGCGGTCCGTGTCCGCCTACTTCCGGTCGGACTGGTAACGGACGCGCAACATCCCGCGGCACACCCCCGAGTTCGCCTCCATGCTGGTGCGGGTGAGGCGGGCGAAGGCCAGGTGCCGCTTGACATCCCCGGCGCCGACACCGGTACCGCTGCCGGGATCGATCAGCAGCGGAGCGTCGTCGCCGGCAGGCAAACCCAGCTCGTGGCGGCGCTCCCGCAGCCTGGTAATGTCCACAGTGGACGGTATCTCGCCGAGAGTCAGCTCCGCCAGGCGCGCCGTGTCGAGCCCGGCGGAAACCAGTGCACGGCATACCCGGTCGGTCCCGGCGAGCACCGCCTTGCGCAGGAAGTCCGCGCGCAGCGAATCGAGCTCGTCCACGGCCTCACCCTCGAACGAAGCGACGAAACCAGAGCGTGCCGCGACGCCCCGGTTGATGGCTTCGGCCGCGAAGTGATCCTGCAGCACGACTTCGGTTTCCTCGATGCCCGGCACCGCGGACACCGCGTCGTAGGCGTCCGCGACCATCAGGAAGGCGAAGTTCGGCGCGCAGAAATACGTCGGCAGCCGCAACTGGACCTGGGCTCTGCCGGCGGAAACCTCGCACCGCGCGACAAAACCCAGGTCCGTCAACGGTTCGTCCAGTTCCGGATCCCGGACGGTGCCCAGCGCCGACCACACCTCGGCGTAGCCGGCGCGGGCACCCCGCTCGTGCAGTGCCGTCATGGGTTCGGCACGCCGACGGGCTCGACGACCTTCGGCGCCTGAAGGTCAAGCTCCGCGGGCACATCGATGCCGTACAGCCGCGCGGCGTTGAGCCCGAGAATCTTCTTCTTCTGCGCCACGGTCAGCGGCGGGAAGTCCGACAGCTCCTCGTCCGAGGGCATGTTCCAGTCGACGAACCCTTCGACCTGCCACTTCGGTTCCCAGATCGCGTAGTCGGCACCGAAGATCAGCTTGTCTTCACCGAGCCAGAACATCAGCTCGCCCATGACCTTCGCGAAGAACTTCGGCCGGGCGTGCATCAGCCCGCCGATGACCACCGCCAGGCCCGCGTAGACGTTGCGCTCCTGCGTCGCCATGAAGCAGAAGTCCTCGATCCGTGGCAGGCCGACGTGCTCGACGATGAAGTTGAGCCCCTGGAAGTTCGTCGCGACATAGTCCACATCGGACACATCGAAGGCGTCCTTGTCCAGCGGCCAGATCGTCGGTCCCTTGTGGACGTGGATGTTCTTGACGCCCAGCTCCTCACACTTTTCCAGATACCGCGCGGCTTCCGGGTCCTTCAAGTTCCAGCCCCGCGAGTCCCCGCGCCATTCGGCGGTGTAGAGCTTGACACCCTTGCAGCCGTAACGCTTGACCCGCTCTTCGAAGGCCCGCATCCCGGCGTCGCCCTCACGCGGGTCGAACGTGGTGTTCACCAGGAACTTTCCGGGGTGCCGCTCGGCCATCGCGCCGTCGGACTCGGTGGTGTTGAAGCCGTTGATGTACCACTGCCGCAGGTTCGTCGGCTGGAAAATCGCCTTGTCCACGTGCCCGACCTCGAACAGGTCGTGCATCATCAGTTCCTCGGAGTACTTCTGGAACCGGTCGATCGGCCAGTGCGTGTCCTGTGGACCGAGCCCCTGGTAGGCGTGGAAGCACTCGATCCAGCCTTTGGCGTACTCTTCCTGTCCCGGTACCCAGTTCTCCGGGCTCGCGTCCCAGAAATGGGTGTGCCCGTCGACGACGAAGTACTTCTCGCCATCCTTCTCGTACATCGGGTTGACCCCCTTTCGATCGTCTTGTTGAAGCGGCGGAGCCGCTTGCTGTGGGCCGTTAACCGGCACTCTGCTGCCCACGCCGCCACGCAAGCCACGCTCAGCATGGTTTTAACGGATGGGCTTGAGGTCGAAGTCGAGATACTCGGCCGCGTCCTCGGGGTTGGCGAACATGATCGTGCGGTCGTCGAGGTGCACCATCCGGCCGTAGTGGGTGGACATGCTCTCCTCGAACTCGGCCGCGTTGAACCAGCCTTCCTCCTCACCGGCGGCCTCGTCGACGTCGGCGTACACCACGTCGAACCTGTTCTGACCGTCCACCCGGATCATCGAAGGCAGGTGGGTGATGGTGACGTTGGGCAGTTTCTCCAGCACCTCGGCGACGATCACGCCGACTTGGTTGTTCATCAGCGTGAAACCGCACCTGTTGGAGGCGGTGTTGTCGGACTTGTAGGGGCTCTCGGCCGTCTTGAACGTGGTCACTGCGCCAGCTCCTTCGGTGCTTGCAGACCCAGATCGGACAGGATGCCGCCGAAGCGGCTCTTCGCACGGTCGAGACCGTCTTCGAAGCGCCGGGGTTTGGCGTCGGGCTGCGACCACAACGGTTGCAGCGTCCGCGCGGCGCGAATGCACCGTGGCACCCACGTGCCGAGCCACTCGTGCAACAGCGCCCGGTTGTGCTCGGCGAACTCCTTGTCGTTGACCAGCAAATCGAACATCACGCGGGTGTAGCGCAGGTCGCGCTCGGCGTAGTCGAACTCCTCGGCGCCGATCAGGGTCGGTGTCACGAAGTCGCCGTTGGCCGGTGCCGCCTGCTGCACCAGGTTGCTGCGGAACAACTCGCCCACCAACGGCTCGAACACGACGTTGGCGGCGAAGATCGCCTCGCACCAGTCGTCGATCCCGGTCAGCTGCTCGGCGACCTCCCGTACGCCTTGCCACGCCGGATCTTCGTTCCAGGTCACGAGATGCGCGCCGCCGTCGAAGTCCTCGATCTCCTCGGACAGGGTCAGGTTGTACAGCGCCAGGTCCTGTGCGGCCCGGATCCGGTGCATGCTGTTCACCGAGATCGCGTTGTTGTGCATGTTGGTCGGCGCACGCCGGTTGGCGTTGGCGAACAGGTACAGACCAAGTCCGTGGTCCACGTGCATCCACGCGCCGACGTGCTGTGCCACGAAGTGCACCCAGTTGCGGTTCCACTGCTCGAACGCCTTGGACTGGCGTGCCGCGTCGACGTTCTGGTTGAGCTGGCGGACCACGTTGGCGTTGTAGCGGTAGAGGGTGAGCTCCCATTCCTCGTTGGGGTCACGGAACTCGTGCCAGCCGAGCGCCGGCCAGTCATAGCCCTTGCCGCCGGAACCCGGGTACCGCTCGGGCACCGGCCGGTCCGTGCCCCATGCCTTCAGTTTCGTCCACTCCAGCGGGTATCCGCCGCGGCCGTCGGCGAAGCCGTACAGCCAGCCCTGGGTGAGATAGTGCCGCGGATCCGGCTGAACCTCGACGGTCACGTCCTCGTAGTGGCTCTGCTTGCGCTTGGCCGGGTTGAAGTAGTTGAACCGCCGCAGCTGCGAGTCCGGGAACTGTTTAGCGCCCGCCTCGGCGTCGGTGAAAACAGGCTTCGGCACGCTGCGTTCTTGGGTGGTCGACCCAGTTGTCGGAGCTGACATTTCGTTATCCCTCACCCGTCGTCGTGAACTTGTCGTAGAAGACTCGTTTCTCAGCCACACCCAAGGCGGGCAGTAGTTCCAGCGCCGCCTCCACCATCGGTGGCGGCCCGCACACATACGCGTCGGCACCGTCGAGACCGGTTTCGCACCGGCGCAGCACGTCGGTGATCAACCCGGTCTCCCCGTCCCAGTCCTCACCGTCCGGTTCGGACAGTGCTGGTACGTAACGGAAATCGGCCAGCTTCTCCTCCAGCGCGCGAAGTTCCTCCTCGAAACAGAGGTCCTTGCGACGCCGCGCGCCGTAGTAGAAGGTCGTCTTCCGCTCGATACCGCGCTCGGCCATCGAGCGCAGCAACGCCAGGATCGGCGCCATACCGGCGCCCCCGCCGATGAACACCAGATCCGCGTCCGGGTTGTCCCGCAAGGTGAACACCCCGAACGGTCCGGTCACGTCCAGCCGGTCCCCGACTTCCAGGCGCGTGTCGAGGAAGTTCGAGAACAGCCCATCCGGATAGCACTTGATGACGAACTCGAGCCGCCCGCCTTCCCGCGAGGACGTGTTCGCCATCGAGAACGACCGGGTCTCGCCGGTGCCGGGCACCGAGAAGTCCAGATACTGCCCCGGAAAGAACTTCACCGTTTCCGGCTCCACCAGCCGCACGATCAGATGCCGCATGTCGTGGGTGACACGGTCCTTCGAGACCACCTCGACGACCGCCTGCTGGATCGGGAGTCCGGAGTGGATCATCTCCTCGTCGTAGTTGAGCAGCTCGATCGTGAGGTCCTCGTAGGCGTGTGCCCGGCACAGCAGGGTGTATCCCTCCTCCTTTTCGAAATCGGGCAGCGCGAAGGTGGAGTACCGGTCGTGCTCGACGTCATCGCCGTCGAGAATGAAGGATTTGCAGGAGGCGCACTGGCCTTCCTTGCAGCCGTGCATCAGCATGACGCCCTGCTCGGCGGCGGCGCGGAGAATCGTCTGGTCTTCGTCCGCCTCGATCTCGATCCCCACGGGTTCGAACCGCACCACATGCTTGTCCGCCAACGAGACTCCTTCGATCGGCGCTACAGGCGGGGAGGGCGCGTGCGCCCTCCCCGGTCCACAACCGTCAGCCCTCGGCCGGTGCGGGACGCCCCGCCGGGCCCTGCCGGTTGTAGTCGGCGACGAAGGCGGACCGCTGTTCGTCGGTCATCTCGTTGAGCAGCACGTTCGGGCTGGGGAACTCCGGGCACCTGCGCAGGTGGTCCAGCGTCCACATCTTCTTCGGGTCGAGGTCCAGGTGTGGCTGCGCGACGAGGGTCTTGCCGTCGTCACGGACGTAGCCCATGTCCTGCACGATGTCCGCGAAGTTCCAGCCGTGGTAAAGGGTTTCCCATTCCCGGGCACCGATGAGCTGGCCCATGTTCGGGGTGCTGCGCCCCTGGTAGGTCGGCCGGAACGCCTCGGCGTCGGTCCAGCGGCAGGTCTCCGAACAATAGGTACGCCACTGACCGTCCACTTTGTCCACGACCATGTCCTCGCGGATGAGGCACGGCACCATGCAGGTCCAGCAGCGGTGCGGGTACACGTAGTCGACGTTCTCGAACGCGATCGGCTTGTGTCCGTTCGGGACGGACAGCCGGTTGTAGTTCTCCCACCACTTTCCGTACTTGTCGTACCAGCCGGGGTACTTGTACTCGAACCACTCGAAGTCCTCGTCGGTCATCGGGTCGATCCGCCAGTAGTTGGCGAGCCACCCGGTGGCGAAGAACTGCGCCACCTCGTGCACATACCCCTTGTTCCAGATCCGGTTCCACGCCTCCTCGATGAGGTCGTGCGGGATCACCAGGCCGTACTTCTCCAGCGGCACCAGGTAACTGCGGTAGTAGTCGTCGTAGATCCACCGGCGCCACATCTCCGCGTAGCTCTCGCGCTCCTTGCGGCGGTCCTTGGTGCCGTACTCGATGAAGGTACCGATCGCCGCGTCCACCACGGCGTGGTTGTTCCACCACGCGTAGCGCAGGTCGCGTTCGAGTAGCTGGTGGTTGCTTTCGTCGGACAGCGCCATCAGCAGCGTCGCGTACCCGTTGGAGATGTGCCGCGACTCGTCGGACTGCACCGAGTGGAACACCGTCGGCAGCAGGTAGTCGCCGTTGGCGGCGGCCTCGGCGGGCATCGCGACGAACAGGGTGTTGGTGAAGGCGGTTTCGGCGACGATCGTCAGGTAGATGCTCGCCGCGGTGATCGCGTCACCGGTGATGAACCCTTCCGCGAACTGGCGGCCGATCGTGCCGCAGTAGTCGTTCTGGAAGTTGCGCAGGCTCGAGTTGAAGCCGGCGGGGTCGATGTAGTTGTTCATGTACAGGCGCTTGAGGTTCTGCTGGATCGTCGAGTGCCGTACCTCGTCGATCATCTGGATGGCCTGTCCGTTGTGCAGCTCCGGGTTGGGAACGGTGCGGAACAGCAGCGGCATCGCCCGCGCCGCGGAGATCTCCGGCAGCGGGATGATCGACAGGAACAGTTTCTGCCATTCCAGCCAGCGTTCCTGAACCTGCCGGAACATGTTGCCGCGGATGGCACCGTCCTCGGCACCGTAGACCCGGTGGTCCTTTTCCTCCTGCATCGGGAAGTAGGACCGCAGCACCTGCTTCAACGGGTCCTTCTTCTTGGCCTTGCGGAAGGTGTAGTCGGTCCCGTACTGGGACACCGGCTCGTGATAGGCCGGCTCCCAGGAGAGTTCCTGGATTTTCTGGTGGGCTTTCGCCACGCTCTGACGGCTCATTGCGGCTCCTTACCCGTGATCGCGGGCGAGTTCAGGTTCGGCGCGTGGGCACACGTCTTATGGGACGATTACAAGGCCCCGTCGATGTGACGCGGGTCTCAATTTGAGACACCCGGTTCATTGCTCGCCGAGCATCCGCTCGCGCAGGTCCGCGAGCTGTTGCCGGACCTTGTCGTGCACCCGCGCATCGCCCTCGACATGGGGCTGGATCCCGAACGCACGCAGCAGCTCGGCGGCAGGGTCACCCGGATGGCCGCCCTCGCCGAGTTCGGGGTGCAGTCCCTGCTCCACCAGGTGGTGAAAGACCACGTTGACGACGGTCCACGGGTTGTACGTCTCGTCGGCCATGTGTCCATGAGACAGCCGTGCGCGACGGCCGGCGTGTCTCAATTTGAGACACGGTGAAGCGTCCGATTGGCCTAGTCTGGAATGCGCGACACAACGATCTGCCGGGAGGCCCAGTGGACCGTGTCACGACCGCGATCCTGCCCGACGACGAAGGCCTGGCCCGGACCCGGGAACGGTTCCTGACCTCGGAACCTGTGGGGCCCGACCAGGTGCGTGAGGCGATCCTGGCCTCGTGGTGGCGCTCGCGCGAGTTCCACGTTCCCGCGGACCGCATCGACCTGCCCTACACCGGCGAGCAGAACCTCGACACGCCCCTGATCCGCGGTGCCGCGCCGGTCCTGGAACGGCTGGGTGACCAGCTCGAAGGACAGCCGATCAGCCTGATTCTCACCGATCCCACCGGCATCGTGGTGAGCCAGCGGACCGGGGACACCGACCTGCACCGGCATCTGGAACATGTCGAGCTGGTGCCCGGCTACAGCTACGGCGAGCGCTTCGTCGGCACCAACGGCATCGGCACCGCACTCGAAGACGGCCGCCCCAGCTACGTGTTCGGTCACGAGCATTACGCCGAGCACCTGGAGAACCTGGCCTGCGCCGGCGTGCCGATCCAGCATCCGATCACCGGCAAGACGATCGGCGCGGTCGACCTGACGTGCTGGCGCAAGGACGCCGGCGGGCTGCTGGTCGCGCTCGCGCGCACGACGGCCGAGCAGGTGCGCCAAGCCCTGCTCACCCACAGCGACCTGCGCGAGCTGGTGCTGTTCCAGGCTTACCTGCAGGCCTGCCGCCGCACCACGGGCATCGTGATGGCCTTCAACAAGGACATCGTGATGATGAACGACAGCGCGCGGCAACTGCTCGCTCCCGCCGACCAGACGTTGCTGCTCAGCCGGGCCCAGCACGAGCTGGCCGAAGCCCGCCGCGCGACGGTGACGATCGTCCTTTCCAGCGGCAGCAAGGTGCGCGCGGTGTGCCGCCGGGTCAAGGGCCACCGCGACGGCGACATCGCGGGCGGGGTGCTTTCGGTGAAACTCATCGAGGCCGATGACACCACACCCGGCCAGTCCTCGCTGCCGATGGTGCCGATGTTCCTGCCCGGCGTGGTCGGCTCGGCGGCCCCGTGGCTGCGCGCGAGCCACGATGTGGACGCGAGCTTCAGCCGCGGCGAGTGGCTCGTGCTCGCGGGTGAGCCCGGCACCGGCAAGTTCACCCTCGCCCGCGGAGTGCACCAGCGGCGCAATCCTGCCGGCCGGCTGCACACGCTCGACGCGGCGCGGGTGACCGCCGACTGGCACGACGATCTACTCCGCGAGCTGGTCGAGGACCCGGTGGACACCCTGGTGATCCGGCACGTCGACCGCCTCGCGGCGCCGGACGTGCGGACGCTGGTGTCCGTGCTGAAGCAGGCGCCGAGCAGCACCTGGGTGACGGTCACCGTGTCCGCGGACACCGACGCCGATCCTGGGCTGCTGGCGCTGTTCCCGCGCACGGTGACCGTGCCGCCGCTGCGGCGGCATGCGGAGGACCTGGCCGAGCTGGTGCCGTTGATGCTGTCCCGGCTCGCCGGGGGCGGGCAGCTGACCTGCTCCCCCGCGGCCCTGCACCTGCTGATGCGCGCGGGCTGGCCGGGCAATGTCCGGCAGCTGTGCGGCGTGCTCAAGCAGATCGGCCAGCGCCGCCGCACCGGCACGATCGTGCCGACCGACCTGCCGGCGGAGTACCACACGCTCACCCGGCGACCGCTCAACCGGTTCGAGGCGGTGGAGCGGGACGCGATCGTGCGGAGCCTCGAGGACGCCGGCGGCAACAAGGTGCGCGCCGCGAAGCTGCTGGGCATTTCCCGCGCGACGATCTACCGCAAGATCCACGAGTACGGCATCGTCACCGCCGACCGGTGACCCGCATCGTGTCGGCCACCTCAACCGGCGCGGCCGGCCGTGACGCTCGCATCGCACGAACCGGTGCCGTGGCGGCGCGCAGTGTGCGGCTCAGTCCGGGAGCAGTGGCACCGTCGGGCCCTCCGCTTGGCCGAGGAGCATGGCGCGGGTGACCGCTGTGGCGCCGAAGCGGGTGCGGACCTCGTCGAGGGTGGCGTCCAGGGCACCGGTTTCGGCACCGTCGAAAGGAAGCATCAACTGCACCGCACCGTCATTGTCCAAATTGGACAGAGTGAGGCCCAGCAGGGTCAGCCCGTCGTCCTCGATCATGGACCGGGCGGCGGCCAGCAGGCCACGCGCCGTCGTGAGGATGGCCGCCGTGCCGGCGGTCGGGTCGCGGAGCGTGTGTGACCGCGTGGCACGGCTGAAATCGGCGAACCGCAACCGCAACGTGACCGTTCGGCACACTCGCTTCGCCGCGCGCAGCCGCCGCGCCAGCCGGTCGGTCAGCGCGGCGAGCACGGCGTCCAGCTCCTCCGCCGACCGCCGCCGGCGCCCCAGCGCCCGCTGCGCGCCCATCGACCGGCGCCGCCGTCCCGTCTGTACCGGACGCGGATCCCTGTTGTGCGCCAGCGCATGCAGATGCCGCCCCGACGCGCGGCCCAGCATCGACACCAGCGTGGCCTCCCCCAGCCGCGCCACCTCGCCGACCGTCGTGATACCCCGCCGCCGCAGCTTGCCCGCCGTCACCTGGCCGACGCCCCACAACCGCTCGACCGGCAGCGGGTGCAGGAACGCCAGCTCCCCGTCATGCGGCACGACGAGCAGGCCATCGGGCTTCGCGACCCCGCTCGCAACCTTCGCGAGAAACTTCGTACGCGCCACACCGACGGTGATCCGCAGCCCGACCTGTTCGGCCACCGCCCGCCGCAGATCCGCCGCGATCCGGCTCGGCGAACCGGAAATCCGGGCGAGTCCGCCCACGTCGAGGAACGCCTCGTCGATCGACAACCCCTCGACCAGTGGCGTTGTCCGCTCGAACACGCCGAACACCGCCTTGCTCGCCTCGGCGTAAGCCGCCATCCGTGGGCGCACCACGATGGCCTGCGGGCACAGTGTTCGCGCGAGCCCGCCGGTCATCGCCGTGCGCACCCCGAACGCCTTGGCCTCGTAGCTCGCGGCCAGTACGACACCGCCGCCCACGATGACCGGGCGGCCGCGCAGGCTCGCGTCGTCCCGCTGCTCGACCGACGCGTAGAACGAATCGAGATCGGCGTGCAGGATCGGCCCTTCATTCGACACGAACATATGTTCGCATACAGGGACGACAATCCCGGGCCGCGCGCGAACCGTCCGCCCCCGATCCGGCGGTTTTCCCCTGGGTTGAAGCCAACCTCTTCTTGCGAACGCGGTCGCGCGGGTATTGAAGTCTGCATGGACATCATCACGCCGCGACAGCCGAGCCCACTGGAAGCCGAAATCCCCGAACCTGCCGAAGCTGTCGAGCCGGTCGATGAGGAGCTGGAGTTCGAGCCGACGATCGTCCGCGGCCGCGAATGATCCTATGACGATCGTCATGGCGAACGGCCCGGGTTTCTGCTCTACTGGACGTCATGCCGATTGTCATAACACCGGCGGCCCCGGGCGCAGTCGAGCGGTTGCTGACCACCTGCTCGGCGAACAGCCTGCGGCAGCGCTTCTTTCTGGGTGGCGAGCCGGACCCTCGGGACATCTGGTGCCGTTACCGGAAGTTCCTGCTGACCGGTGAGGCACTGGTGGCCTGGGCCGGTGACCACCCGGCCGGCCTGCTCAACGTGGCGGCCGCGGCACCCGGCGTGGCCGAGCTGGGCTTGCTGGTGGCCGACCCGTGGCAGCGCCAGGGCGTCGGGACACGCCTCGCCGAGACGGTGTGGTGCTCGGGCCACTGGGCCGGGCACACGGTGTACGCGACCGCCCGCGCCGGCAACGACGCGGCGCTCGCATTCCTGGCGCGGCAAGGATTCCGGCACATCTCCTCAGCCGACGGCTCGCGGGAATTCGAACTGCGGTTACCCGGAGCGGCTAGCATGACGCGCGTCATGGAGGAGGTGGCCGGGTGACGAAGTCACCGCGAGAGCGCATGGTGTTCAGCGCCGCGCAGCTGATCCGGGTACAGGGGGTGAGCGGGACCGGCATGCGTGAGGTCGTCGAGCACGCCGAGGCGCCACGCGGTTCGCTGCAGCACTACTTTCCCGGCGGCAAGGAACAGCTCGTCGACGAGGCGCTCGCGTGGGCCGGGGCCTACGCCGCCCGCCGGGTCCGCCGCTACGCCGCGTCGCTCGAGGAACCGTCGCCGGGCAAGCTGTACGCCGCGATGGTCGGGCAATGGCGCGACGAGTTCACGAAGCTCGGGTACGCCGGGGGCTGCCCGCTGGTCGCCACGACGGCCGACACCGCGGCGGCCAGCGAGCGGTTGCGGGCGGCGGTCAGCGCGGCGTTCGAGGCCTGGCAGGAACCGGTCGCCGAGGAGCTGCGGCGGATGGGCGTCCCGCCGGAACGCAGCCTCTCCCTGGCGCTGCTCATGATCAGCTCGCTGGAGGGCGCGATCGTACTGGCCCGCGCCCACCACGACCTCGCCCCGCTGGACGCCGTCGCCGGCGAACTCGCTCCCCTCCTCGACGCCGCGGTCGCCTGAGCGTTCCCACCCAATGGAATTCCGGACATGCTTTGTCCGTTGAAGCAGACGGAATGCTCCGGAAGGGGGTGATGATCATGGCGAGAAGGACGGACCGGCGTACGGAGGAGCCGGATTCCGTGCGTGACTACCTCGACGCGATCGGCGCGGTTCCGCTGCTGACGGCGACCGAGGAGGTGGAACTCGCCAAGCGGATCGAAGCGGGCGTGTACGCCGCGGAGCTGCTTCGCCGCGCGGACGCCGGTGAGCAGGAGCCGGCCACCGGACGGCGCGACCTGGAACTGGTCGTCCGTGACGGTCAGCGCGCGAAGGACCACATGATCGAGGCGAACCTGCGGCTGGTGGTGGCCGCGGCACGCAAGCGGCGCGAGCGGTCGGTGCCGTTGCTGGATCTGGTGCAGGAGGGCAACCTCGGGCTGATCCACGCGGTGGAAAAGTTCGACTACACCAAGGGTTACAAGTTCTCCACCTACGCGATGTGGTGGATCCGCCAGGCGATGCAGCGCGGGATCGCGTTCAACAGCCGGGCGATCCGGGTGCCCGAGCACACGAGTGACCAGCTGGTGAAGCTGGAGCGGGCGGAAAACGCGCTGCGGGCGGACGCCGACCACGACCCGACGATGGAGGAGCTGGCGGAGGCGTCGTCGTTGCCGCTGGCCCGGGTCGTCGAGTTGAAGCGGGTGGCGAAGGTGACGACGAGCCTGGACGTGCCGATCGGGGACGGCGAGGTGGCGCTCGGTGACCTCATCGGAGGCGCCGACGAGGATCCGGTCGCGGACACGATCGCGCGCGAGATGACGTCGCGGCTGCTCGACGACGCGCTGGACAGTCTGCCGCCGCTGGCGAAGAGGGTGATCTCGCTGCGGTACGGCCTGGACGACGGCCGTCAACGGACCCTGCAGCAGGCCGCCGACCAGGTCGGGGTGACCCGCTCGCAGGCGCGGCGTCTGGAACAGGATGCGCTGTCGGAACTACGCGCCCCCGGCCGTCGCGAGGCGCTCCTCCCCGTCGCCTAACCGCTCAACTCGGCCGTTCGTGGGGGGCGAGTTGAGCGCTCGCGGGTTAGATTTCGACCATGGGCAAGGATCCGGCGGTGGAACTCGAGGTCGGCGAGCGGACCGTGCGCATCTCGAACCCGCAGCGCGTGTATTTTCCGGCGCGTGGCGAGACGAAGCTCGACCTCGCCCGCTACTACCTCGCGGTCGGCGACGGGATCGTGCGCGCGCTGCGGGAACGCCCGTGCATGCTGCACCGCTTCCCGTCCGGGGTCAGCGGCGAGAAGGTGCACCAGAAACGGATCCCCGGCGGGGCACCACCGTGGCTGGAGACCGTGCGCGTGCACTTCCCGCGCTACAACCGGCACGCCGACGAGCTGTGCGTGACCGAGCCGGCCAGTGTCATCTGGGCGGTCCAGATGTCCACTGTGGAGTTTCACCCGTGGAACTCGCGCCGCGCGGACACCGAACGGCCCGACGAGTGGCGGATCGACCTCGATCCCGGCCCGGAGGCGGATTTCGCGCGGGTACGCCGGGTTGCGCATCTCGCGCGCGAGGTTCTCGACGAGCTCGGCGCGACCGGCTGGCCGAAAACCTCCGGCGGTGACGGGCTGCACGTGTATGTCCGCATCGAGCCGCGCTGGGGTTTCCAGGAAGTCCGCCGGGCCGCGCTCGCCTTCGCGATGGAGGTGGAGCGGCGCGCCCCGCAGGACGCGACGACCACGTGGTGGCGCAAAGATCGTGACCCCGCCAAGGTTTTCGTCGACTACAACCAGAACACGCGCGATCACACGATCGCCAGCGCGTACTCGGTCCGTGGCGTGCCTGAGGCGACGGTGTCGACGCCCATCGCGTGGGACGAAGTGGACGACGTCGAACCGGGTGACTGCACGATAGCGACGGTGCCGCACCGGTTCGCGAAACTCGGCGACCTGCACGAGGGGATCGACGACGCGGTGTACTCACTGGAAACCCTGCTGGAGTGGGCCGATCGCGACGGGCTCGACTGACGCGTCCACAAGGGACAGTCGACTACGTCCCGGCGAGCCAGCCGTCTTCGAGCAGGAGCCGTTTGAGCACCTTGCCGGTCTGGGTGCGCGGCAGGTCCGCCACGAAACGCACCTCGCGGGGCATCTCGAAGCGCGCCACCCGGTGGCGCAGGAAGTCACGCACGACACGTTCGTCGAGGCCGGCGTGCGGATGTGCCACCAGGTAGGCGACCAGACGCTGGCCGAACTCCGGGTCCGGCACCCCGATCACCGCCGTGTCCAATACGCCGGGCAGGGTGGACAGTGCCTCCTCGACCGGGCGCGGGAACACGTTCTCCCCACCGGAGATGATCATGTCGTCGTCCCGGCCCGCGATGAACAGGCGGCCGTCGGCGTCGAGGTAGCCACGGTCGCCGGTGTCCATCAGGTTGTGCCGGACGTTGCGGCCGCTGCCGTCGGTGTAGCCGTCGAACAGCATGTCGTTGCCCACGTAGATCCAGCCGATCTCCCCCGGTGGCAACGGTTCCCCGTTCGGCCCGAGGATCGCCAGCCGCGAACCCAGCGGCGGATAGCCCGCGGTGGTCGGCGAAGCGCGAAGGTCCTCGGGGGCGGCGATCGCGGCCGCGGACACCTCGGTCGAGCCGTAGAAGTTGTAAAGCACGTCACCGAACGCGTCCATGAACCCGATGACGAGTGACGCCGGCATCGCCGAGCCGCTGCTGATCACGACGCGCAGGCTCGAAGTGTCGTAGCGGGCCCGGACCTCCGGCGGCAGCGCCATGATCCGTTGCAGCATCACCGGTACCACGAACATCGCCGTGCACCGCGATTCCTCGATCATCCGCAGGCATTCCTCGGCGTCGAACTTCCGCTGCAACACGAGAGTGGCCCGCAGCGGCATCCCGATCTGCACCGCCGCCAGCCCCCAGGTGTGGAACAGCGGGGTGGACACGAGGATGCGGTCGAGACTGCGCAACGGGACCCGCGACAGCAGCGCGACGACCGCGGACAGGCCCTTCGGCGTCGGCCGCTTCGCGCCTTTCGGGTTACCGGTCGTGCCCGACGTGAGCACGACGAGCCGGCCGGTCGTGGCGGGCGGCGCCAGCTTCGGCCCCGACGGGTGACGGTCGATCAGCGGGTCGAGGGCGTCGGTGGGCACCCACGCGACGGTGTGCGGCAGGTTTTTCAGCAGCGAGGTGAACTCGGGGTCCGCGACGACGATGCGGACGTTGTTGTTGTGGACCCCTTCGAGCACCTGCGGTTCGGCGAGGCCGGTGTTGAGCAGGACGGCGTCGACGCCGAGCTTGCCGCACGCGACGAGGGTCTGGATCAGCGCGCTGGAGTTGCGGGCGAGCACGGCGACCTTGTTGTCCGGCGCGGCGCCCATCTTGCGCAGCACCGACGCCAGCCGGTCGGTCCGGTCGGCGAGGTCGAGGAAGCTCCACCGCGGGCCTTTCTCGTCGATCAGAGAAAGCGCTTTCGGCGAGCGCAACGCGGCCGAGGTGTACCCGCCGGCCAGCGTCGCGCCCCATTTCACGGCCGCACGCAGCTGGCGGACCAGCCGGTCGGGGCGGGCCGTGGTCAGGATCCCGGCCTGTACCAGCACGTTCGCCACCTGCAGGGTCGACGGCGTGCGTTCCGGCGGCAGGGGTTCACCGATCCCCTTGAGGCTGCGGCCGACCCGGTCGAGCCCGTCGGTGATCCACTCCTTGAGCTCGGCCGCCGTCGCCCGCGAGCCCGGCGGGAGAAAGAACATGCACTGGACGCGGGTTTGCCTGCCGCCGGCGTCGGCCAGCTTCACCGAGACGCTGCCCTGCCCGCCTGGTTCGCAGTCCAGCACGAACTGCTCGCCGCGGCGGCTGAGCAACACCCGCCACTCGTGCTCGGCCGGCGGCCCGCACACACCCAGCCGCATCCGGTAGCGCGCGCCACGGCCCTCGGTGGCGATCCGTTCGCACGCGCCGACACCGCGGAAGAATCGTGGATAGAGTTCGGGGTTGGTGATGACGGGCCAAAGATCGGCCCGCGGGTGCCCGACAATGAGGTCGAAGCTCACGCAATCCGCCATTCCGCCGAACCTAGAGGTGTCCATAGCCGGGGGTCAACGAAACGTGCGGAAAAATGGTCAAACGGCCACTTCGGTGGCCACCTGTGAGAAGACCACACCCTCGTCCTCGATCGGGCCGAGGCGCAAGAACAGCACGTCACGCGGGTAGTTCTGGTGCAGCCGCCACGGCCTCGCCGCTCCCTGCCGTGGCAGTTTCGCGGCACTGCGCAGCACATATCCGGATTGCAGATCGATGAACGGCGCGCTGGGCAGCTTTCCGGGCGGGGCGACAGGCAGGCACACCTGGTAACCGCGCGTGTCCATATGACGCAGCAGCCGGGTCACGTAATGCGCGACCAGATCGGCCTTGAGTGTCCAGGAGGTATTGGTGTAGCCGACCGTGAGCGCGAAGTTGGGCACCCCGGAGAACATCATTCCCTTGTACTCCACCGTTTTGCTGAAATCGACGGCCTCACCGTCCACGGTGAACGTGATCCCGCCGGCGACGAGCAGGTTCAGCCCGGTCGCGGTCACCACGATGTCGGCTTCCTGTTCCTGTCCCGATTCCAGCCGGATACCGCGCTCGGTGAACGTTTCGATCCGGTCCGTGACAATGGAAGCCGTGCCGGCGCGCAGGGCACGAAACAGGTCGGCGTCCCGTGCGATGCACAGGCGCTGGTCCCACGGCTCGTACCGCGGGGTGAAGTGGCGATCGATGTCGTAGCCCGGCGGCAGCTGCCGCTCGATGCGCCGGCGCAGCACCTTTTTCACCACTCCCGGCAGGCGCCGGCTGACCTGGTAGGCGAACCCGGTCAGCAGCGCGTGCCGCCAGCGCACGATCGGAACGGCGAGCCGGGCGGGGAGAAACCGGTACAGCTTCCCGTCGAGCGGGTCGGCGGTGGGCAGGGCCAGCAGGTAGCCCGGCGAACGCTGCACCATCGTCACGTGCGCGGCATGCTCCGCGAGCGCCGGGACGAGCGTGACCGCCGTCGCGCCGCTGCCGATCACGAGGACGCGCTTGCCCGCGTAGTCGAGGTGCTCGGGCCAGTGCTGCGGGTGCACCACTGTGCCGCGAAAGCGTTCCACACCAGGGAAATCCGGGGTGTAGCCCTCGTCGTAGTCGTAGTACCCGGTGTTGCAGAACAGGAAGCCACAGGTGAACTCCACGTTCTCGCCGGTGTCCGAGCGCACCGCGTGCACCGTCCACTGTGCACTCTCACTGGACCACTCGACCCGGACCACCTTGTGGTGAAGGCGGATCCGGTCCTCGATGCCGTACTGCGCCGCGGTTTCGCGGATGTACCCACGGATCGCGTCACCGTCGACAATGGACTGTACCTGGGTCCACGGCCGGAAATCATAGGCGAGGGTGAACATGTCCGAGTCGGAGCGGATGCCCGGGTAGCGGAACAGATCCCAGGTGCCACCGACCGCGCCGCGCGCCTCGAGGACGACGAACGTCTTGCCGGGCGCCTCGTCCCGCAGCCGGCACGCGGCGCCGACGCCGGCCAGCCCGGCTCCGATGATGAGAACGTCGGCATGCTCGCGTGTCATACGTCCAAGGTAGACATGTGACCTTCCGGTCACCTATTCTGGCTCGGTGAACGACGACGACCGGGTGTTCAAGGCACTCGCGGACCCCACTCGTCGCTTCCTGCTCGATCTGCTGTTCGCGCGTGACGGCCGCACGCTCACCGAGCTGGAGTCCGAGTTGGAGATGACCCGGTTCGGCGTGGCGAAGCACCTCAAGGTGCTCGAGGACGCCGATCTCGTGGTCACACGCCGGTCCGGGCGGGAGAAGCTGCACTTTCTCAACCCGGTGCCGATCCGGTCGATCCACGACCGGTGGATCGACAAGTACACCGAGCGCCAAGCCGCGGCGCTGACGGAGCTCAAGGAAGAACTGGAGAGGGAACCATGACCACCACGACACAGGTGCACCGGATCTACATCAAGGCCGCGCCCCAGAAGGTGTGGGAAGCCATCACCAAGCCGGAGTGGACGGACCGCTACGGGTACGGCGGGCTCACCGACTACGACCTGACGCCGGGCGCGAAGTTCGGCACCCGGCCGAGCCAGTCGATGATCGACGCGTCGAAAGAGCAGGGTTTCCCGATTCCCGACGTGATCATCGACGGCGAGGTCGTCGAGGCGACGCCACCACACAGACTGGTGCTGACCTGGCGGATGCTGATGGACCCCGGTGTCGCCGAGGAGGGTTTCAGCACGCTGACCTACGAACTGGCCGCGACCGCGGGCGGGACGAAACTCACCGTCGTGCACGAGCTCGACGGCATGCCGAAACTGGCCGCCATGGTGGACGGCGCCGGCGAGCAGGAGGGTGCCGGCGGCGGCTGGCCGTGGATCCTCAGCGACCTGAAATCGTTGCTGGAGACGGGAAAGATCCTCGCGGACTGAGGGAGGCGGTGGCCGCCCGCGGGGGGGCGGCCACCGTCGTCACTCCAGAATGCTCAGCGACTCCTCGTCGAGGGTTACCCTGCCCGCGGCGAGATTTTCTTCGAGGTGCGCGACCGTGCGGGTACCGGGGATGAGCAGCGCCTGAGGACTGCGGGTGAGGATCCAGGCGAGCCCGACCTGGGCGGGGGTCACGCCCAGCCGCGTGGCGACCGTTCTGACCGCGGCCTGGCCGGTGACCCTCGGCAGGCCGGGAAACCCCGACCCGAGCGGAAAGTAGGGCACCCACGCGATGTCGTGCTCGCGGCAGATCCGCAGCAGCGGTTCGGCCGAGCGGTCGACGATGCTGTAGCTGTTCTGGACGCAGATGACGCCGGCGGGCAGCGCGCGGTACAGGTCATCCGCACCGATGTGACTGAGCCCGAAACCGCCGATCTTTCCCGCGTCCCGCAGGGCGATCAGCTCGGCGAGCTGGTCGTCGAAGTCCACCCGCTGGGCGGCGGGCACCCCGTCGGTCCGGTACATCGGATAGAAGTTGACCACTTCGAGGCGTTCGAGGCGCAGCGAGCGCAGGTTGTCCTCGACCGCGGCCCGCATCTCGGCGGGCCGCTGCGCCGGGCGCAGCCCGTACTCACCGTCCGGATCGCTCGTGGCGCCGATCTTGCTGACCAGCACGAGCCGCTCCGGGTACGGGTGCAGGGCGGCGCGGATGCGTTCGTTCACCCGCCCCGCCCCGTAGAACTGGGCCGTGTCGATGTGTTCGACGCCCAGCTCCACGGCGCGGCGCAGTACAGCGTGGGCGGACTCGTCGTCGCCGTGCTCGAGCTGCATCGCGCCGTAGCCGATCCGGGCGATGGATCGTGCGTTCAGGCGGGCAAGGCCGCTCGGGGGGTTGCGTGGTGACGACGCGTTGATGGCTGTCAATGGCGGACGCTCCTGACGTTCGGGTAGGTTCACGATAAGCGGAAGGCCTTCCGCAACGAAGAATAACCGGAAGGGATTCCGCTTGTGCCGGCTGGTGATCGATCCCCCGCACGGGCCGATGCCCGGCGCAACCGCGAGCGCTTACTTGCCGCCGCACGAGCCGCCTTTCTCAGCGGCCGGATGCCGTCGATCGAGGCGCTGGCCCGCGAAGCGGGCTTGGGTGTGGGCACGGTGTACCGGAACTACCCGACCCGGGAAGCACTGGTCGACGCGGTGTTCCGCGCCGAACGGGAAGAGCTGTGCGCGCGGGTAAAACCGCTGCTGGACGAGCACGAACCCGTGGTCGCGTTACGGAGGTGGATGGACTTCTACGCCGGGTTCGTCGCCGTCAAGCACGGCATGGCCAAGACCCGCGCGACAGCGATCCCCGTGGGCACCGTCCCGTCCGGCGATGCGAAAGCGGCCCTTACCGCCGCGGTGGGCAGCCTGATCACCGCCGGTGTGCACGCGGGCACGTTGCGAGCGGACGTGCGGGTCGAGGACGTCGTCGCCACGTTGGCCGGCATCTTCCTCACCGCCGAAGACCGCACTCAAGCCGGACGGCAGCTGGACCTGCTCGTCGATGGGCTCCGCACCGCTCCGCCGAAGTCACCGTCCTGACGCGGACTCCCCGTACTGCCGCCGCACGCCGGGGCAGGGATCATGAGGACAGACCCCTCATTCCCAGGAGCGGCCCTTGTCCCGGCGAGAACTCGCGGCGGCGCGCATCACCGACCCGTGGCTGCGCGCGGCGTACACGCAATGCCGCACGCTCAACGCCGAGCACGGGCGCACCTACTTCCTGGCGACCCGGCTGCTGCGTCCCCGCCAGCGTCCCGCGATCCACGCGTTGTACGGATTTGCCCGCTACACCGACGATCTCGTCGACCACCCCGAGCCCGGAGCCGACGTGGCGGAAAGCCTCAAGCGGGTCCAGGCCGAGCTGGCGGAGGGACTGCGCACCGGGCGCTCGGCGCATCCGGTGCTGGCCGCGGTGATCGACACGACGAACCGGTTCGGCATCGACCCGGGACTGCACGCGGCGTTCCTGGAGTCGATGCGGATGGACCTGACCGTCACCGGTTACCCGGACCGGGAAAGCCTGCACCGCTACGTGCACGGGTCCGCGGAGGTCATCGGGCTGCAGTTGCTGCCGGTCCTGGGCACCGTCACCGACCCGGCCGAGGCCGCGCCCTACGCCGCGGCGCTCGGGGAAGCGTTCCAGCTGACCAACTTCCTGCGCGACGTCGCCGAGGACCTCGACCGCGGCCGTGTGTACCTGCCGGCCGACGAACTGCGTGCGTTCGGCGTCGACCGGGAGCTGCTCCTCCGGTGCCGCCGGAGCGGAGAGGCCGATTCGCGGGTGCGGCGCGCACTCGCCCACCAGATCGCGGTCACCCGCTCGGTGTACCGGCGCGCCCGGCCGGGGATCGCGCTGCTCGACCCCGTGTCGCGCCCGTGTGTGGCGACGGCGTTCAGCCTTTACGCTCGCATCCTCGACCGCATCGAGGACCACGGGCACAACGTGTTCGCGGTGCGGGCGAAGGTCGGCGGCGGGCGGCGGCTGGCGCTGGCCGGCGGAGCGGCGGCTCGCGCGCTGTGGGCACGGGCCGCGGGCTGAACGGGAAGGCAAGGGGAATGGATCACTGGCAGTACCTGCTCCTGCTGGCCGCGTGCCTGGTCGTGACGCTGCCACTGGAGCTGACCGGGTCACGCGTGTACCGGCAGCCGGCGCGGCTGGCTCGGGCCGTGCTCCCGGCCGCCGCGGTGTTCCTGGTGTGGGACGTGCTGGCCATCGCGGGCGGGGTGTGGAACTACAACCCACGCTTTCTCCTCGGCGTCACGCTGCCGTTCGGCGTGCCGCTGGAGGAGGCGTTGTTCTTCCTGGTGATCCCGGTGTGCGGGCTGCTGACGTTCGAGACCGTGGAGCGGATGCTGCGGTGATCGGCTACACGCTGCCCGCGGTCCTGTCGGTACCGGCCGTGGTCGCGGTCGAGTTGTGCTGGCTGCGCACGGGCCTGTTCCGCCGCCCCGGGTACTGGATTTCCATGGTCATCGTGGTGGCGTTCCAGGTTCTCGCCGACGGCTGGCTGACGAAACTGTCCGCGCCCATCGTCCGGTACGAGCCGGACCAGCTGACGGGGCTGCGGTTCCCGTTCGACATCCCGGTCGAGGACTACCTGTTCGGCTTCAGTCTCGTCACGCTCACCCTGCTGCTTTGGCTTCGCGGAAGGAAAACCACATGACCCTCGCGGCGGCGTTCGATCGCGGAGCCCGCGCCTACGACCGGCTCGTCGGCCTCAACCCCGGGTATCACGCGCACCTGCGGCGCTCGGCCGCGGCGATTCCCGTTGACGCGAAGCGGGTTCTCGACGCCGGGTGCGGCACGGGCGCGTCGACGAGCGCGTTGCTGCGCGTCGTGCCGGGCGCGGAGATCGTCGGGGTGGACGGCTCGGCGGGCATGCTCGCCGAAGCGAGGCGGAAACCCTGGCCGGACACGGTGCGCTTCGTGCACAGCCGGATCGAGGACGTGGCCCTCGACGGGCCGTTCGACGCGATCTTCGCCGCGTATCTCATCCGGAACCTGCCCGATCCGGACACCACGCTCGCCGCGATGTTCGCCCTGTTGCGCCCGGGCGGGGTGCTCGTCGTGCACGACTACAGCGTCGCCGACAGCCGGCGGGCGCGGCTGATCTGGCACGCGGTGTGCTGGTCGGTGATCATCCCGTTGGGCCGGGTCGTGTCCGGTGACGCGGGGCTCTACCGGTACCTGTGGCGCAGCGTGCGGGACTTCGACGGGGCGACCGCGCTCGCCGGACGGCTGCGCGGGGCCGGGTTCGGGCGCGTGCACACGCGCACGATGACCGGCTGGCAGCGCGGCATCGTGCACACCTTCCGCGCGGGCAAACCGTGAGGGACTCCCGGCGCGTCCGGGTCGAGGCGCCCGGCGGGCATGAGCGGGTGCCGGGACGCAAACGCGTCGCCGTGGTCGGTGGCGGGATCGCCGGGCTGACCGCGGCGACCGCGCTCGCCGAGCGCGGCGTCGAGGTCGAACTGTTCGAACGTGAGCCGTACTGGGG
>NZ_WMBA01000030.1 GCF_009707865.1 Amycolatopsis pithecellobii | reverse complement strand
CCCTGGAGACCCGTCGCGATACGACCCCAAGCTGACCGACCCCGGCCGCTTGGACGACAGCAACGGTCACGACAAGTACCAGCCCAACCCCCCCAACGTCGGCTATCGGCCGCCGAGCTGGAACGACGGCACCACGGCCGCCGGCTTCACGCCCAGCACCTCCGACACCGACTTCGGCGGTGGCTTCGGGCCGACCGGAGCCGGTTACGGCAACTTCGGTGGTGGGGCCGGGTCTGGCTCAGGGACCGGCGGTTACGGCAGCGGGTCGTTCGGTGCGGCCGGCTTCGGGCCGGGTGGCGCGGGGTCGCTGGGAGCCGGTTCGAGCACCGGTTCGGGTGCCGCCAGCGGTGCCGGTGGTGCCGCGGGTGCGGGCGCCGGCCGCGGCGGGGTCGGTGCGGGTGGCCGCGCCGGAACCTCCGGCATGGGTGGGATGGGCGGACACGGTAGCCGCGGCAAGGGCAGCGAGGACGAGGAGCACCAGACCAAGTACCTCGTCAGCGAGGACCCCAACGAACTGTTCGGCACCGACGAGCTGACCGCACCACCCGTGATCGGCGAGTGAAGTGCTGAACGCTCCCATCAAGCTCGCCACCCCGATCCTGCTCAACCTGATCCGGCGCCGCGGCGGCGAGCCGCATCCGACCCTGTCGAGCGTCCCCACCTGGTACGACGAAGGCGCCCAGCGGACCATCGACCAGGAGGTCAACGCGCTGCTCACCCAGCACGGCCTGCTGGGTCCTCGCGGCATGGACCGCGGCCTGCTCGACGCGGTCGAGTCGATCTCGCGTCCGCAGGTCGAGTACTACGGCTGGTTCGAGGGCGAATTCCCCAGCGCACCAAGGAATTTCGCCGTGCTCGCCGGCAGCGGCGCTGGTGGCGCGTTCGTGCTGGTTCGCATCATTGGCGAAGACGCGGTGCTCCTCGCGCCCGAGCGTCCCGAGGAGATGCTGTCGGGCTTCGTCAACCAGATCCCCGTCGCCCGCCCCGCGACCGGTCAGCCGTTGATCACCACCAAGGCCGAGTTCCTGGCGGGCCGGGACGCGCGCGCCGACGGTGAGTACACCGTCATGCGGTCCGGCCGCGACACCACGCCGGCACCGGCCAAGGAAATGAAGCGGATCATGGAGGCGCCCCGTACGGGTGCCGGCACGCTCTACGTCGCGGCCCGCACCCGGAGCGGTGCGAGGCGCCGCTGTGAACGGCCGCTGAACTTCGTGGATACGGTCGAAGGCCGCTGGTTGATGGAGGAGCGACCAGGACGTGACGACGCGCTTGTCGTCTTCACGCCGGCATCGCCGCAGGTCCTGAGCGAGCGGTTACGGAACGCACACAGCGCGCTCGGCTGACCGCGGTCCACCGCGCCCGTCCGGCCCAATCGGTTGAGCGCCTACCGTCCGTAGCATTCATCCACAGGTCGAACCTTTCCGGGCCGCGTGCACACCGGTACGACACGCCGAGCGCGCGTACTTCCGCGACACGCCGACGGGTTGTCCGCAATGTTTTCCACAGCTTGCCCACAGGGTCTGACCTGCGCATCTTGTGCGGGAACGAGTTTCTGTCCCCAGGTTGTACACAGGCTCGGGCATACCTGTGATTGGTTTGGGCCACCCTTCCACAAGTTGTCCACAGGGTGTCCCCAGTCGATCAACAGGCGGGTTTGCGTTGGTCCTTCCGGGGGCTCTAGCGTGCCCGCGAGCTGGTTGCGCGCCGTGCGCGACATGCCTGCCAAAAGGGTGGGCTCCGGCTGGAAGATCCGGCATAATCGAACTGGTGTTCGCTTACGAGGAGGTGTCCGCGCGGTGGCGCTGACGGACGACCGCGGTCCCGCTTACGCGTCCGATCCCGGACCGGAGGATCCGGGGCCGCGGCCCGGTGAGTACGACCGGCAGCCGCCCCAGGACGTGGCGGCCGAGCAGTCGGTGCTCGGCGGCATGCTGCTGTCCAAGGACGCGATCGCCGACGTCGTCGAAGCGCTGCGCCCCGGCGATTTCTACCTGCCGAAGCACCAGGCGGTGTACGACTGCATCCTCGACCTGTACAGCCGTGGCGAGCCGGCTGACCCGATCACCGTCTCCGCCGAGCTGGAGCGGCGCGGCGAATTGGCCCGCGTCGGCGGCGCCCCGTACCTGCACACCCTGATCGCGACGGTGCCGACGGCGGCCAACGCCGGGTACTACGCCGAGATCGTCGCCGAGAAGGCGATCCTGCGGCGGCTGGTCGAGGCCGGCACCCGGATCGTGCAATACGGCTACGGTGCGGCGAACGACGGTGGTGAGATCAACGAAGTAGTCGACCGCGCGCAGGCCGCCATCTACGAGGTCACCGAGCGGCGGACCAGTGAGGACTATGTCGCGCTGGAGGAGCTGCTCCAGCCGACCATGGACGAGATCGACGCGATCGCGTCCCGCGGGGGTACGGCGCAGGGTGTGCCCACGGGATTCATGGATCTCGACGAGGTGACCAATGGCCTGCACCCCGGTCAGATGATCATCGTCGCGGCCCGGCCCGGTGTCGGCAAGTCCACGCTGGGGCTGGACTTCGCCCGCTCGTGCTCCATCAAGCACGGCATGTCGAGCGTCATCTTCTCGCTGGAAATGAGCCGGATCGAGATCGTCATGCGCATGCTCTCGGCGGAGGCCAGGATCCGGCTCGCCGATATGCGTGGTGGCCGCATGTCCGACGACGACTGGACGCGGCTGGCCCGCCGGATGAGCGAGATCAGCGAGGCGCCGCTGTTCATCGACGACTCGCCGAACATGACCATGATGGAGATCCGTGCGAAGGCCCGGCGGCTCAAGCAGCGCAACGATCTCAAGCTCGTAGTCGTCGACTACATGCAGCTGATGACGTCGGGCAAGCGCGTCGAGTCCCGCCAGCAGGAGGTCTCGGAGTTCTCCCGGCAGCTGAAACTGCTGGCCAAGGAGCTCGAGGTGCCGGTGGTCGCGATCAGCCAGCTCAACCGTGGGCCCGAGCAGCGCACGGACAAGCGCCCGATGCTGTCGGACCTGCGTGAGTCCGGTTCCCTGGAACAGGACGCCGACATGGTGCTGCTGATCAACCGGCCCGACGCCTGGGAGCGTGACGATCCGCGGGCGGGCGAGGCGGACCTGATACTGGCGAAGCACCGTGCGGGCCCGACGAGCACGATCGTCGTCGCGCACCAACTGCACTACAGCCGGTTCGCCGATCTCGCGCAGAGCTGAGTCACGGCACCACGAGTCCGCGGCGGCGCAGGCTTTCCTCGATGCGGAGGCGTTCGATCTCGCGGTCCAGACCATCGGGCAGTCCGTCGAGCCAATGCGCCTCGCCCACCGCGTGACAGGCCTGCGCGAGCAACGCGTCGTAGGCCTGGTTCGTCGCGCGGCGGCGCACGACCGGTGCGCTGGGCGGCAGCTGTTCCAAATCCCGGTGCAACCGGCGCAGATCAGCGGCGAGCCGTCCGATCGGCGGGCCGTCCGGCGAAACCCGGCGGGCGCGGTGGCGCTCGGCGATCCGGTCGGCCCAGCGTGGAACCTTGGACACCAGCCAGAACACCAGCGGCGGCACGACACACAGCGCCACGTAGCTGAGGATGTTCCCGACCAGGCCGAACATGACTCAGGATAGGCGCCGCGACCCCGGCCGCTGCCACACTTGACCGGTTCCGCACACGGAACGGGCCCGGGAGCGCCATTGCTCCCGGGCCCGCCTTCATCTCAGGCTGCGAAAATCACGCCTGGATGTGCATTCCCTTGCCACTGACCGCGTCGGTGACCTGGGACAGCACCGTGGTCGGGTTGACCGCGTTCAGACCCGGCAGTGCGGGCAGCTGGCCCTGCGGCAGCTGGGCCTGCGGGAGCAGCTCGCCGATGGCCGGCGACTGCAGGTTGGCGCCAGGCACCGTGCCCGGAAGCGCCGGCAGGGCCGACAGCCCAGGCAGCGCGCCGCTCAGACCGTCCACACCCGGGACCGACGGCAGTGAGGGCAGGCCGCCGGCGGTGGGCAGGTCGTCACGCGCCGAGGACAGCGGCAGCGCCGGCATCTTCGGCAGGCTCGTCGCGGACAGCTCCGTCGTGGTGATCGGCAGGTTGATCTGCGGCTCGTGTCCGGCCACCGAGATGTCGGTGACGTTGCTGGTCTCCGAGCTCACCACGGCGAGCAGGCCCAGCGGGATGTCGAAGACCTGCGCCACGACACCGATCGGGAGCTGCTTGTTCACCCCGGACAGTGCCTTCACCGAAGTGGGGCTGGTGGTGTCGGTACCACCGACGGTGCCGGTCGTGGTGTTGTCCGCGACCGCGTGGGCGACGCCGCCCAGCGAAGCCGCCACGCCGAACACCTGGGCGACCGCCGCGACCGGCAGGTCGAAGATGTCGCCGGAGAGCGCGCCGCCGACGCCGGACGTGGTGATGTCCCCGCCGGAGGTGACGTCGGTGCTGTTGACCGCACTGCCGTGGGTGACGCCGGTCAGGCTGGCCGCATCACCGAAGACCTGGGCGATCGGCAGCAGCTGGCCGCTGATGACGTTCCCGGCGATCGAGCCGCCGTCGCCATTGGTCTCGGAGCTGCCACCGGCGGTGGACACGACGTCGTTCGTCGCGTCGCCACCCGTCACACCGCCCCACACCGCGCCGAGGCCGAACACACCGGCCGCCGCACCCGCGGGCACCTGGACGATGTTGCCGGCCACCGAGCCGCCCTCGCCGGTCGCGGTGGCGTCGCCACCGGCCGTCGAGTCGGTCATGTTTTCGCTTTCGCCGAACCCGTTGCCGATCCAGGCGCCACCGATGCCGTGCAGCGCGGCGGGCAGGGACACCGGAACCTCGCCGATGTTGCCCGCGGCGAAGCCTTCCTTACCGTTGGCGTTGAGGTGACCGCCGGCGGTCGAGGTGGTGTCGGAGGACGCCTTGCCGTGGCCCTGGCCGATCCACGCGCCACCGATGCCGAACGCCTGCAGGGGAGCGGAAACGGGTGCCGCGATCAGGTTCGCGCTGCCCGCACCGTGGTCGTCCTGCGTGTTGCCGCCACCGCCCGCGGTGACGTCCTTGGTCTCGGACGCGGTGCCGCTGCCCTGACCGATCCAGGAGCCGCCGACGCCGAAGATCTCGGCAGGCACGGCCACCGGGACCTGCGCCACGTTGCCGGAACCGCTCGAGTCGTTGCCCTGGCTGCCGTTGTAGCCACCGGCCTTGACGGTCTTGGTCTCGGTCGCCGAACCGGACGCGTTGCCGATCCACGACCCGCCGACGCCGAACACCTCGGCGGTGCCGGCCGGCTGCACGTCGGCGCTGTTGCCGCCGATGAAGCTGCCGTTGCCGCTGGTGTAGGTGCCGCTGCCGGCGGTCGCGTCGACGGTGTTGTCGCAGCCGCCCGCGTGCGCGTTGCCGATCCAGGTGCCGCCGACGCAGAAGACCTCGACGGGCAGGGCGGCGGGCGCGTCGGCGATGTTGCCCGACCCGGCCGCGTTTTCACCGCTGGTCGAGGAGAAGCCGCCGGCCTGCGCGACGCTGCCCAGGTTGGTGGCCTGACGGTCGGCGCCGGAACCCGCGACCGAGTTGCCGACCCAGGCCGCGGCGTTGCCGACGACCGTGCCGGGCACGGCACCCTGCGGCTGCACGATGTTGCCGGCGAGGAACGACTCGTCCCCGTCCGTCTGGATGTAGCTGGGGATGTCGTTCAGGCCCGGCTTGACGCCGCCCGCATAGGCGTCGGCGTTGGCGCTGCCGGCCGAGTCCGCGTCACCGCCCCACGAGACGGCGTTGTTGGAGGCCTTGAGCGGCACGGCGAGCGGCACACCGGCGACGTTCCCGGTGCCCGCACCCTTCGACCCGTGGGTCTCGATCGAACCACCCGAGCAGGCTTGGCTGTCGCCGCTGAAGTCGGTTTCGGCGTGGCCGAGGAACCAGCCCAGCGCGTTGCCCGAGACCTGCACCGGAGTCGCACCCTGCGGGGCGATGACGTTGCCCGCCAGCCCGCCGTTGGTGCCGTCGGTCGTGGTGTCACCGCTGGTCGTCGCGGACTGCTTCGCGCTGCCCGACGTCTTGCCGCTGCCGCCGAGGCCGAGCGCGTTGCCCGAGATCTGCACCGGCAGTGCCCAGTCGAGGTTCACCACGTTGCCGGCGAGGCCGCCGCCCGCACCGCTGGTGTTCACATCGGAGTTGTGCTCGTAGGTCTGGGTCTCGTCGGAGTCGACGGACGCGTTGCCCAGCACACCCAGCGCGTTGCCGGTGATCTGGATCGGCACCGCGAGGTTGCCGACGATCTTGTTGCCCATGAACGGGTCACCGGTCGACTCGACCGACGGCGCGTCGGCGCGCTTGGCACCGGCCTTGCCCAGCGACTGGCCGAGCTGCGCGGTCGCGGCGGTGGCCTTCGAGGTGACCTGGTTGGCGGCACCGACGGCGGGAGCGGCCGATTTGAACGCCTCGGTCCTGGCGACCGGGGCGAGCGCCTGGTTCAGCTTGTCGGTGACCGGCTTGGTGCTGATCTCCTTGTGCACTTCCGGCAGGTTGACCTGCTTGCCGAGAGTCCCGACCGCGTTCTTCGAGATGTCGACCGGAACGCTCACGGTCAGGTCCAACGGCCCGGCCGGAGTGTCCGGGTTGACGTTCTCGTCGGCAGACGCGATGCCGGTACCCAGCATCAGCAGGCCACCCGTGACCAGCGCGGTCTGAATTCCGCGCTTTGCCCAGGTCTGCATAGAGAATTTCTCCTTTTCCTTGGGTTCCCTTGCGGGGCTTGTGAAATGGGTGAGAGTTCACCCGGGGTCGCGAACAGGAGTTCGCGGTGACAAGCGGGGTGCAGGGAACGCGCGGCCGGGCAAAAGGAGGCACGGCGACAGTGCGCGTTCAGCTACCCCGCGCGTGAATCAGTCAGGCGTGACGCCGGGCTGCGAGCCCGGCTCGACCGGCGTGTGCCGGATGCCGAAGCGCACGGCGCGTTCGCCGTACGCGTTGACGAACGAGACCGCGCCGGCGGGGACGCCGAGCAACGGACCGTCGACATGACCGCCGGCGATGGAACCGCCGGGGGTTAAGGGAACTCCGGACGGGGCCAGCGGGCCGCGCACCGGGGCGAACGGGAACCGGTCGGTCTGGTCGCCGTGGTGGCGCAGGCCGGCGTCGTCCCCGGAATCGAAATGCGTGGCCGCCCAGTGTGCCTGCGGCAGCACGGTGGCGATCGGGCCCATCGCGTCCGCGAGCTGCGGAGCCGCCTGCGGGAGCACGACCGGTGACCCGGCCGAGGTGTGCTGGCCGATGGCGTGGGTGCCGGGCAGGGCGGGCAGCGCGGGCAGGTGCACCAGGCCGGAACCGCTGGGGTGCAAGAAGCTCCATAGGTCGGGCGGCGTGGTCAGTGCCTGGCTGATCACCCGCGGCGCGTTCTGCGGCTTGCGAGTGATCTGCTCCGCGGAGCCCAGCAGGCGCTCGGCCGGCTTGGTCACCACGTGCTGGGTGAAGTCGTGCACCGCGTCCGTCACGTCGTTCGCGGCTTCCTGGCTGCGGGCGATGCCATCCGGCGACTGGGTTCCGGCGCGGACGGCTGCGCCTGCCGTGTCACCCGCGAGCTGCGCGGTGCCGAGCAGGACGTCGTCAGTCGCGCCGAGCACGGCGTCGGTGACCGGGGTGGCCTCGTCGCCCTGCTGGACGCTCGTGGCCGTGGGCGGGGCGGTCTCGGCGGAGGCGCTGGCTGTGCCGATTGCCCACGCGGCGGCGGTACCGGCGACGGCGCCGCCGACCACGAGCAGAGCACGCGCGAGCCAGCGGCCGGCACGTGCCGGACCCCGCTGCGCGGACGTGTTCTGCTGCTTCACCGTTCTCCTGCCGAGGATGTGCGTTGTCGCCTTGATCGAACGCGACAGAAACCAATTCGAATGGTTTTCACGTCGAATAGGGACCGGGCTTGCCTGGACGAGGTAACCAAAAACCGGGTTACCTCCGCACGTTGGACACGACTTGATCGCACGATCGTGTGAAGAACTCCAATGAAAAAGGCCCGCCCAGGCGATCTTGCCCCGGGCGGGCCTTTGTCAGTTGGCGAGGATTCAGCCCAGCGAGCCGGCCGCACCCTGGATGATCGACGGGATCGCGCCCGCCCAGGCCGAGCTGATCAGGCCGGCGGCACCGGCGCCCAGCAGCGCACCGGACTGGTTCCAGGCGTTCACGTAGTCCGCACCGGTCGGGTGCGACGGCACGACCACCGGAGCGGTCAGCTCGTCAGCCGAGGCGACGCCACCGGCGATGCCCAGCGTGCCGGCCGAGAGGGCGAGGACGGCAACGGTGCGGGTGAGGGTCTTGCGCATGGAACTACTTCCCTTCGTTGGATTTTCTTGGTGGTGGTTGGAGAGGACTCAGCCGAGGGCGCCGGACGCGCCCTGGATGATGGACGGGATCGCGCCCGCCCAAGCCGAACTGACCAGACCTGCCGCGCCGGCACCGAGGCAGGTGCCGGAGAGGTTCCAGGCGTTGACGTAGTCGGCACCCGTCGGGTTCTGGGGAACGACGGCGGGACAGGTCACGCTGCCCGTGCTCGGCTTACTCGGAGCCGGCGATGGTGCGGGCTTCGCCGGCTTCGTGGGCTTCGCAGGCGCGGGCTTCGCCGGCGCCGGTGCGGGTTTATCGGGGGCGGGTGTCGGCTGGCATCCACACCGCGGGTCGTACTGAACGGTGTGGGCCGCTTCGTGGTGGACGGGGCTCGTTGCTGCCAGCGCGGGAGTGCCAACGGCTCCCATCGCCAGCACCCCGGCCGCTGCCGCCACCGCGGTGACGACCACCTTGCGGGCCTTGCTGAACTTCACGAGTTCTCCTCGAATAGCTACACCGGCCACGAATTCGCACAGGTTCTCGAATTCACTTTGTGGCAGTTCCGTGAGGGAATCGGTGCTCCCTCGCCAAGAACGTTAAACATCCTCGCAATCCTTTTTCCACCTGGCCTACCTGATCGTGTACCACCTGATCGGAGGAATGATCACGAGCGAAAAATGGCATGCCAAAATGGCGTCCGCGAATTGTTCGCGAGCACGCCGAAACGGAAGTCGAAGTGAAAAAGAATCAGTTGGCGGGACGACTGGGCGCGGTCAGGGCACCCTCCGGCAACGTCTGCCGAGCATCGGTCGCGTCATGTCGCGCTCTTGCTCCTCGTGACGTGTTGATCTTTCGGTCTGTGGAAGATTCCCAGACTCACCGGGCAGGCCGCATATTGGACACGGAAATTTGCCCTGATCGTGCGATACAGACGCCGGAAACGCCGGAGTGGCTAGGGTGAGCCCGTGACCGCTCCCCACCCCTCCCGATTCCGTCGCGAGTCGGCTCGCATCTCGAGTGCGGTGCCGACCGGACTGCGGGTCGCCGCCGCGTTCGCCTGGCGGTTCCTGCTGGTCGTCGCCGCGTTGTACGTGACCTTCCAGCTCCTGAGCAAGCTGGCCGAGGTCGTCGTCCCGGTCTCGATCGCCCTGCTGCTGTCCGCACTGATGGCACCGGCCGTCGGGAATCTCGTCGACATGCGGGTACCGCGCGGGCTGGCGACGGCGATCGTGCTGGTCGCCGGGCTCGCAGTGCTCGGCGGGCTGCTGACCTTCGTGATCATCCAGTTCACCGATGGCCTGCCCCAGTTGCAGCAGCAGTTGAACAACAGCCTCAATCAGGTCCGCGACTGGCTGGTGAACGACCTGCACCTGCGCCAGGAGCAGATCCAGCAGTTCATCGACAACGCGATCAACCTCCTGCAGAGCAACCAGGCCGCGATCACGACCGGCGCGCTGACCACCGCGGGCACGGTGGGCGTGATCCTCACCGGGTTCGTGCTGACGTTGTTCGTGACGATCTTCTTTCTTGCCGGAGGTGAGCAGATCTGGGGCTTCCTCATGAAGGGCGTCCCGCCACACGTGCGTAACCGGGTGGACGTGGCGGGCCGCCGCGGGTTCGCCTCGCTGGTCGCCTACGTGCGGGCGACCGCCGCGGTCGCCGTCGTGGACGCGGTCGGCATCGGCGTCGGGCTGTGGATCGTGCAGGTCCCACTGGTCGTTCCGCTGGCGACACTGGTGTTCCTGGCCGCGTTCGTGCCGATCATCGGGTCGGTCGTGGCCGGCGCGGTTGCCGTGCTGGTCGCGCTGGTGACCAACGGGTTCGTCACCGCGCTGATCGTGCTGGGCATCGTGATCCTGGTGATGCAGCTGGAAAGCCACATCCTGCAGCCGCTGCTATTGGGCCGCGCGGTGAAGCTGCACCCGCTGGCCGTGGTGCTTGCGATCTCGGCGGGTCTCGTGCTCGCGGGGATCGCGGGCGCGCTGCTCGCCGTGCCGCTGCTGGCCGTACTCAACGCGGGCATCCGGTCGCTGCTGCACGAGACAGACCCACATCCCGAGGCGGTGGACGTGCTGCACGACCAGGAAGCGGCCGCGCCCGACGGAGACCCGGCCGAAGCGACATGAGCAAGCGGTTCGGGCCGACCGCGGTCGAGCCGGCCACCCCGCTGTGGTGGGGCGGGATCGCGCTGCGGGTGCTGACCTGGTTGTTCGCCCTCGGCGCGGTTGTCGTGCACGAGGCGGACTACCGGCGTCCGGCGCTGGCCTGGATCGTGCTGGGCGCGATGGCCGCGTGGACCGTGCTGACCACGCTCGTCTACTCGCGGGAGGCCCTGCGCTGGCGGTGGCGGTGGTTCGTGGTGGCCGACGTCGTCGTCGTGTGCGCGCTGATGCTGACGTCGCCGCTGATCCTGAGCCCCAGGCAGCTCGCCGGGGTGGACCCGCTGATCACGACGGTGTGGGTCGCGGGTGTCCCGGTCGCCGCGGGCACTCGCTTCGGTGGCTATGGCGGGATGGCGGCCGGTCTGGTCGTCGGCCTCTCGACGGCGCTGGCACGGCAGGCGTTCACCCTCGATGTCGCGCGGGACGCGGTGCTGCTGGTCGCGACGGGGTTGCTGATCGGGATGAGCGCGACGACCGCGCGCAAGTCGGCCGCGGCACTGGCCGAGGCGTGGCGCAAGGAGGTCGCCACCGCCGAGCGCGAGCGGCTCGCGCGGTCGATCCACGACAGCGTGTTGCAGGTGCTCGCCCGGGTTCGCCGCCGTGGCGCGGAGGTCGGCGGCGAGGCGGCGGAGCTCGCGGAACTGGCGGGTGAGCAGGAGATCGCGCTGCGCGCGCTAGTGACCACCGAACCGACCGCGACGCACACCGGGGAGAGCGACCTCCGGGGCGCGCTGCAACTGCTGGGCTCGTCGCGGGTGCAGATCGCGACACCGGCGGGCGATGTGCTGCTGCCGGCCGCCACGACGGCCGAACTGGTCGCCGTCGTGCGGGAATCATTGTCCAATGTGGACAAACACGCGCCGGGGGCGAAGGTCTGGGTGTTGCTGGAAGACCTCGCGACGGAGGTCGTGATCACGGTCCGGGACGACGGTCCCGGCATCCCCGAGGGCAGGCTCGAAACCGCCGAGGCCGACGGGCATCTCGGTGTCGCACGGTCCATGCGGGGACGGGTGCGCGAGCTGGGTGGGACGATCGCACTGGAGACCGCTCCGGATCGCGGGACCGAATGGGAGGTTCGGGTGCCGAAGGCGTGGACGAAACGATGATCTCGGTGATGGTCGTGGATGATCACCCGATCTGGCGCGACGGGGTCGCCCGTGATCTGACGGAGCACGGGTTCGAGGTGCGGGCGACGGCGCCGGACGGGGCGGCGGCGGTGCGCATCGCGACCGCCGTGCGGCCCGACGTCGTGCTGATGGACATCAATCTGGGCACGACCTCGGGAGTCGATGCGACCCGCGAGATCACCATGGCGCTGCCCGATACGCGTGTGCTGGTGCTGTCCGCGAGCGGGGAACACAGCGACGTCCTGGAGGCCGTGAAGGCTGGCGCGTCGGGCTACCTGGTGAAATCGGCGTCGGCGAAGGAGCTCGTCGACGCCGTCGAACGGACCGCGCAGGGCGATCCGGTGTTCACCCCGGGCCTGGCGGGTCTCGTACTCGGCGAGTACCGGCGGATGGCCGACGCGCCCGATGGCGGGGCGCCGCCGCCACGGCTGACCGAGCGCGAGACCGACGTGCTCCGCTTCGTCGCGAAAGGACTCACCGCGCGGCAGATCGCCGAGCGGCTCGTGCTCTCGCACCGGACGGTGGAGAACCACGTGCAGTCGACGCTGCGCAAACTCCAGCTGCACAACCGGGTCGAGCTCGCCCGGTACGCCATCGAGCACGGGCTGGACAAGGAGTAACTCCGGGTTTTTCCCGGATTCGCCCCGGACCTCGCGCTCCTACGCTGGTGCGCATGGGCGAAGACACCGAGACGACTACCGACCCGCGCAATCTCCGGGTTTCCGATGAGGAGCGCGAGCACGTCGTCACGGTCCTGCAGAAGGCCATCGGCCGGGGCATGCTCGATCTCGACGAGTTCACCCAGCGCACCGACACCGCGCTCGCCGCCCGCACCCGTGGCGAGCTGAACGCAGTGCTGGTGGACATTCCGGGTCTGGTCAACCGGGCAGTGGGGGCGCCGCCGCCGATGGTGAGCTCGGATCAGCGTCTCGTGTTGTCCGCGAAGTACTCCTCGCTGGTGCGCAACGGGCAGTGGCTCGTGCCGCCCGAGATCGCGGTGCAGAACAAGTACGGCTCCACGAAGCTCGATTTCAGCGAAGCCCAGGTGACGAGCCCGACCGTGCAGATCGACCTCGACTGCAAGTGGGGGTCGATCGAGGTGATCATTCCCGAGGGCGCTTCGATCGACCTCAACGCGATCACCGAGATCAAGTACGGCTCACTCGAGGACAAAACCGGCACCGACGGGCGCGTCGGGAACCCCCGGCTGGTGTTTTCCGGGCGGGTCCACGGTGGTTCGCTGACTATCCGGCATCCGCGCCGCGGGCTGTTTTCCTAGCCGCGACGGGATCGGGACTGTTCAGCACCCGCGCCGCGATCTCTTCGCACTCCGCGAGGGTCACCGTGGCGAGGCTTGCGCCGACGGCACGGACGGCGGGTGCGTTCATCGACAGGCTCGTCACGCCGAGGCCGGTCAGTACCCGCGCCAGTAGCGGATCCGCCGCCGCCTCACCACAGACGCCCGCCGGCTTGCCCGCCGCCTTCGCGGCATCGCCGATCAGTTTCAGCAGCCGCAGCAGTGCCGGCTGCCACGGGTCGTTGAGTGTCGCGACCGCGCCAAGCTGCCGGTCGGCGGCGAATGTGTACTGCGCGAGATCGTTGGTACCGACCGAAACAAAGTCGACCACGTCCAGGATCTCCTTGGCGGACAACGCCGCGGCCGGGATTTCGATCATCACGCCCGCGCGCGCTATCCCGGCGGCGCGCACGCGGTCGGCGAACCAGGCGGCCTCCGCCGCGGTCGCGACCATGGGTGCCATCACCGACACCTCGGCACCGGAATCGCTTGCCGCATCGGCAATCGCCGCGAGCTGGCGGTCGAGCACGTCGGGCCGGTCGAACGCGACCCGCAGGCCCCGAACGCCGAGCGCCGGATTGGGTTCGGCCTCCGGCGAGAGGAAGGCGAGCGGTTTGTCCGCACCGGCGTCCAGGGTGCGCACGATGACCGGCTTTCCGGCGAACGGCGTCAGCACCGCGGCGTACGCGGCGCGCTGTTCGGCGACGGACGGCTCGGCTTCCGCGTCCAGGTAACAGAATTCGGTGCGGAACAAGCCGACCCCTTCGGCGCCCGCGTCGGCCGCGGCCCGAGCATCGGCCGGAGATCCGACGTTGCCCAGCACCTTGACCTTGTGACCGTCCGAAGTGGACCCTGAACCGTCCCATTCGGCCGGTCCACTCGCAACCGCCGTGAGCACCGGGGCGTCCGCGTCCGCGACCTCGACCACGCCGGTGTCCCCGTCGACCAGCAGCGCGCCGGCGTCCAGCGACAGCACGCCGCGTGCCGCGACGACCGCCGGAATTCCCAGTGCCCTGGCCAAAATCGCGGTGTGGCTCGTCGGGCCGCCCTCCTCGGTGACCAGGGCGAGCACCTTGGCCGGGTCGAGTCCCGCGGTATCCGCGGGGGCGAGGTCGCGGGCGACGAGCACGCTGGGGGTGGACAGCGCGGGCACACCGGGCGGCTCCACGCCGAGCAGCTCGGCGATCACCCGGTCCCGCACGTCCTCGATGTCACGCACACGCTCGGCCAGGTAGCCGCCCGCGGACGCGAGCGTCTTGGCGAAACCGTTGGCGGATTCGTAGATCGCGCGCGGGGCGGGCAGCCCCTCGGCGACGACGAGCCGTTCCGCCTCGCTGATCAGCGCCGGGTCACCCGCCATGGCCGCCGTGGTCAGCAGGATCGTCGCGGCTTCCCCGGAAGCGTTCTCCGACAACGCTTCCAGCCGGGCGGCCACGACCTGGGTCGCCGGCCCGATCCGGGCGGCCTCCGCCTGTGGATCTTCGGGTGCGGGCTCATTCGCGGGCTCGCCCAGTGGTTCGGCGACTCGGACGACAGGGCCACGCGCGCGCCCCGGGCTCACCGCTACTCCGGACAACTTCATGGTATGAACCTATCTGCGGCGCGCAGCGCCTCCGTTGAGGTGGTGGCGGGGAAGTGGCTGGCGCATACTCTCTCGAGTTCGGCGTCGGACGGATAAGAAGGCTGCGCACCCTGCCGCGTCACGGAAATCGCCGCCACCTGGACAGCCTTGCGGGCCGCAGCCTCCAGCGTGACGCCCTCGGCGAGCGACGCGGCAAGAGCGCCGGTGAACGCGTCGCCGGCGCCGGTCGTGTCCACGGGCTCGACCTTCGGTGAGGGGATCCCGGTCGTGCCGTCTTCGGTGATCACGAGCGCACCACGGGCGCCGAGGGTGACCACCGCGGACCGCGGCCCGAGGTCGAGCAGTTTTGCCGGGGCGACACCGGAACCCAGCAGCCACGCGGCTTCGTGTTCGTTGACCAGCAACACATCGAGCGCGGCGAGCGTGCGCGCGGAAAGCTCCGCGGCCGGCGAGAGGTTGAGCAACGTGCGAGCTCCCGCTTCGGCAGCCGCCGCGACGGCTCGCTCCACCGTTGGCAGGGGAATTTCCAGCGACACCACCATGACCTCGACCCCGCCGAACACCCCTTCGACGGCTGAGGGTTCGAGCACCGAATTGGCGCCCGGCGAAACGAGGATCGAATTCTCACCATCCGGCGTCACGGTGATGTAGGCGATGCCGGTCGGCCGCTCGACGGTACGAAGAAGGTCGGTGCGCACGCCCGCGTCACGCAGCGAATCGGTGAGCAGGCGGCCGTACGCGTCGTCCCCGATGGCGCCGAGCAGCGCGACATCCGCGCCGAGCTTCGCGGCGGCGACCGCGGTGTTCGCGCCCTTCCCGCCGGGCAGCACGGTGGTGTCACCGCCTAGTACGGTCTCCCCGCCGGCCGGACGCCGGTCCGCCGGCACGACGAGATCGGCGTTGGCCGAGCCGATGACGAGGACGTCGCTCATGTCTAGAACCTAGCGGCGCGAAGCGCCTCCGTCAGGGCTGGCGGCCTCCCATTGGCAAATGTGAAGAACTTTGTACTTTGCGGGCCGAACAATGCGACACTAGAGCGAGCGTCCAGCGCTTAACCCGAACGGGCGAACCTGCCAGACGAGCCGTCCCGTTCGGTACCGCGCAGGACTCTCCTCAACTGTCCGCCCCCGGTCCCGCCGGTGGACGGGCAACGGGTCGCCGGTGCCGATCACGTAGCCCCCCGAGTGATCGGCGCCGGCGGCGCCCAGCCCCGGCTGATCTTGCGGTCCTCCCGCCGTAAGCCTCTTAGAATGCTGGGATGGACAAGCCGACGCGCCGGGGCCGCGTGCGCGTGGCGACCGACCAGGACATCCGCCGGACAGCCCGCACCTTGCTCATCGAACGCGGACCCGAGGCGGTGACGCTGCGGGCGATCGCCCGCGAGCTCGGCATCACCGCACCCGCCCTCTACCGCTACTACGGCTCGCGCGACGATCTCGTCGAGCATCTGCGGCTGGACGTGATAGCCGACCTCGCCGCCGAGCTCAGCGAGGAGATCGCCACCCTCACCGACGACGGCGGCGAGCAGCTGTTCGCGATCTGCCGCGGTTTCCGCCGCTGGGCACTGACCCACACCAAGGAATTCACCCTGGTCTTCGCCTCGCCCACCGGTGACGTCGGATCCGCGGCCGGCAGCGTCACCACCATGCAGCGGGCGAGCGAACCATTCGGGCGGATCTTCCTCGTCACCGCCGGGCGGATCCTCGCGACGCACCAGCTGACCATCCCGTCGGCAGAGGCCGTGCCCGTCGAACTACGCCAGGACCTGAGCGCGTTCCAGTCCGAGCTGCTGTCCGTGCTGCACCAGTCCGGCATCGAGTTCCCGCCGGACAAGCTGAACCTCGGCACGACGTACGTGATGATCCAGTTCTGGGCCCGGCTCTACGGGCACATCACCCTCGAGGTGTTCGGGAACTACCCGATTCCACTGTCCAAACCGGACGCCGTGTTCGACGCGCTGCTGGCCGATCTCGCTCGCGAGATCGGCCTCAGCCTGTCCTAGACCACCACGTTGACCAGCCGGCCCGGCACGACGATCACCTTGCGGGGCTCGCCGCCGTTCAGCAGCGCCGCGATCTTCTCGTCGGCCAGCGCGGCCGAAGTCACCGCGTCCTTGCCGGCGTCGGCCGCGACCGTGATCCGCGCGCGCACCTTGCCGTTGACCTGAATCGGGTACTCGACCGTGTCCTCCACCAGGTACCGCTCGTCGGCCACCGGGAACGGGCCGTGCACCAGCGAATCCACGTGGCCCAGCCGGTGCCACAGTTCTTCGGCGATATGCGGGCACAGCGGCGCCAGCATCAGCACCAGCGGCTCGACCAGTTCACGCGGCGTGCCGTCCGCCGAGCCGTAGACCTTTGTCAGGTGGTTGTTCAGCTCGATCAGCTTCGCGCCCGCGGTGTTGAACCGCATCTCCGCGTAATCCTCGCGGACCCCGGCGATCGTCTTGTGCAGCTGCCTGCGGTCCTCCTCCGAGGCTTCGGCCAGCGACACCCGGGACTCCCCGGTCTGCTCGTCAACAACCAAGCGCCACACCCGCTGCAGGAACCTGTGCGAGCCGACGACATCCTTCGTCGCCCACGGGCGGGAATCGGCCAGCGGGCCCATCGCCATCTCGTAGAACCGGAAGGTGTCGGCCCCGTAGTCCGCCGCCATCTCGTCCGGCGTGACCACGTTTTTCAGGCTCTTGCCCATCTTTCCGTATTCCTGCTTGACCTCTTCGCCGTGGAAGAAGAACTTGCCGTCGGATTCCTCGACCTCTTCGGCAGGAACGTAGACACCGCGCGCGTCGGTGTAGGCGTAGGCCTGGATGTAGCCCTGGTTGAACAACCGGCGGTACGGCTCCTTCGCCGACACATGCCCCAGGTCGTACAACACCTTCTGCCAGAACCGCGAGTACAGCAGGTGCAGCACCGCGTGCTCCACACCGCCGACATACAGGTCCAGACCACCCGGATCGTTGACGCCGTGCTCGGCGGGGCGCGGACCCATCCAATACTGCTCGTTCTCCGGCGCCACGAACGCCTCGGAGTTCGTCGGGTCGATGTAACGCAGCTGGTACCAGCAGGAACCCGCCCACTGCGGCATCACGTTGGTGTCGCGGCGGTACTGCTTCGGCCCGTCACCCAGATCCAGCGTCACGTTGACCCAGTCGGTCGCCTTCGCCAGCGGCGGCGACGGCTCCGAGTCGGCGTCGTCCGGGTCGAACGTCTGCGGCGAATAGTCGTCGACGTCGGGCAGTTCGACCGGCAGTTCGCTTTCCGGCAGCGGGATCGGCCTGCCGTCCTCGTCATAGACGATCGGGAACGGCTCGCCCCAGTAACGCTGCCGGGCGAACAGCCAGTCACGGAGCTTGTACTGGGTGGTGCCCACGCCGTGGCCGCGTTCCTCCAGCCACTCGGTGATCGCCTGCTTCGCCTCGGCGACATCCAGACCATCGAGACTGAGTCCATTTTCTTGGCGAGAATTGATGGCCGGGCCTTCACCTGTGTACGCCTCGCCGTCGAACCCTTCCGACGGCTGCACGGTGCGAATGATCTCCAGGCCGAACTTCTTCGCGAAATCCCAGTCACGCTGGTCCTGTCCCGGCACCGCCATGATCGCGCCGGTGCCGTACCCCATCAGCACGTAGTCGGCGATGAAGACCGGGATTTCCTTGCCGTTGACCGGGTTCACCGCGTACGAGCCGATGAACACACCGGTTTTGTCCCGGCTCTCCTGACGGTCCAAATCGGACTTGCGCGAGGCCGCCAGCCGGTAGGCCTTGACCGCCTCCGCGGGCGTCGCCGCACCACCGGTCCACGATCCGTCCACTTCGGACGGCCATGACTCGGCGGTCAGCTTCTCCACCAACGGATGTTCCGGGGCCAGCACCAGATACGTGGCGCCGAACAAGGTGTCGGGCCGGGTGGTGAACACCTCGACCTTCTCGTCGACGACCGCGAACGACACCCGGGCGCCGCGTGACCGGCCGATCCAGTTGCGCTGCATGGACTTGACCTTCTCCGGCCAGTCCAGCAGATCCAGATCGTCCAGCAGGCGGTCGGCGTACGCGGTGATCCGCATCATCCACTGGCGCAGGTTCTTGCGGAACACCGGGAAGTTCCCGCGGTCACTACGGCCGTCCGCGGTGACCTCCTCGTTGGCGACCACGGTGCCCAGGCCCGGGGCCCAGTTCACCGGCGCGTCGGAGATGTACACCAGGCGATGCGAGTCGATGATCTCCTGCCGCTCGGCGACGGTCAGCTCGCACCAGTTGCGGCCGTCCGGGGTGCGCCGCTTGTCCAGCGCGTACTCCTGCTCCAGCTCGCTCACAGGGCGGGCGCGGCCGGCCTTCTCGTCGTACCAGGCGTTGTAGATCTGCAGGAAGATCCACTGCGTCCAGCGGTAGTACTCCGGGTCGATGGTGGCGATCCGGCGCCGCTCGTCGTGGCCGAGGCCCAGCCGGCGAATCTGACGCAGGTAGGTCTCGATGTTCTCTTCGGTGGTCTTGCGCGGATGCTGCCCGGTCTGCACGGCGTACTGCTCGGCGGGCAGGCCGAACGCGTCGAAACCCATGGTGTGCAGCACGTTGCGCCCGATCATCCGGTGATAGCGGGCGTAGACATCGGAACCGATGAACCCGAGCGGGTGGCCGACGTGCAGGCCCGAGCCCGAGGGGTAGGGGAACATGTCCTGGACGAACAGCTTGTCCGAGGGCAGGGGAGTCTCGGCGAGCGGGCCAACCGGGTTCGGCGCGTGATAGGAACCGTGGTCCGCCCAGTAGTTCTGCCAGCGCAGCTCTATCCGGCCGGCCACGTCCGCGTTGTAGCGGTGGCCAGGTGTCTCCTCGGTTGCCTCACTCACACACCAATGGTAGGCCGCCGGTCCATCCGGATTTGACCCGTATCCTTGCCGGGTGTTCGTTCTTGCGCTGATACCCGTCGTGCTCGGTCTCATGGTCGCCTGGGGTGGCCTGCTTGGCTGGCGCGAGAAACTGTCGGACCGGGGCGCGGGCGTGCGCACCGACGCGACGTTGCGGTCCGACGAGGCGTTCCGCGTCGGCAACAAGGTCGCCGGGCTACCGACGATCGTGGCCGGGGTGGTGGGGATCTTCGCCGGCGTCGCCGGGCTGGTCATGCCGACGACGGCCGGCACCATCGTCGCCGCGGTGGTGGGCCTGGTCGGGATGTTCGCGCTCGTGGCCGCCGGCGGGATGCTGGGGCACCGCGCGGCGCTCGCCGTACCCGAGCCCGCACCGGCCGGCTGCTCCGGTTGTGCTTGCGGGAGCTGTACGTTGCAGCAGGCCTAGTCGCGCAAAGCGCTTCGATCAGGGGCGAGGGGCCGGCGCTAGTTTCTTTGCAGGTCACCGGGATGGGTGGCCAGTAGCGCCGTCGGCACACCCTGGCGGCGCAGCACCTGGCCCCACAGATCCCGCTCCGGTGTCGCGAGGACATCACTCGGCAACGCCGGCACGATGAGCCAGTCACCGCGCTCGATCTCCCCGGCGAGCTGCCCGGAATCCCAGCCCGCGTAACCCGCGAAGACGCGCAGCCCGCGCACCTTCGGCACCAGCAGGTCCGGATCGGCGTCGAGATCGACCAGCGCGACCGGGCCGCGCACGCCGATCAGCCCCGGCACCGTGCCCGCGGTTTCCCCAGCCCGCAACGCGGCAAGGCACAACGCCGTCTTCTTCTCCACCGGGCCGCCGACGAACACCGACTGTGGTTCAACCACATGCCGGCCCCAGCTCGGCAGCACCTCGTCGACCGGAACCTCACTCGGTCTGTTCAGCACGACCCCGAGGGTGCCCTCGGCCCGGTGATCGATGATGAACACCACCGTCCGGCGGAAGTTGGGATCGAACATCGTGGGGGCGGCAACCAGGAGCGAGCCCGGTTCAACCTCAGCGTCCGCTGGCACGCCCACATGATCCCACCCCCCGCACCGAAGATTCAGGCGGAGCGGGAACAACCCGCGCACCTTGCCCGTTGGACTCAGTGGCCGGCGTACTTCGTGTCCCCCGGGCCCACTTGAGAACAGCCTTTGTGGAATACCGTTCGGCAGGAGCCACACTGCGCCACGCCGCCGAGAGGCGACCAAGTGCGTGCGGCCGAGCGTTGGTCGGCGGGTCCCGTTCGGGGCCCGCCTTCCTTTTCGGCTGGGATCTTCGCTGCACCGTATGCTGTCCGGTTGTGACAGTGGGCGCGGGAGTGAAGCAGCTCGGGCCGCGCGCGTTCTTCGCCATACCGGGCTTCCGCCGGTTGCTGTTCTCCCGCTTCGCCGCGCAATGGTCGGACGGGGTGTTCCGTGCCGGACTCGCGGGTGCGGTCCTGTTCAACCCCGAGCGCGGCGCGGATCCGCTGACCATCGCCGGTGGTTTCGCCGTACTGCTGTTGCCGTACTCGGTGATCGGGCCCTTCGCGGGCGCGCTGCTCGACCGATGGGACCGGCGCCGCGTGCTCGTGTTCGCGAACCTGTTGCGGGGCTTGACAGTCGTCGCCGCGTCCGCCGCCGTCGGGTTCGGGGTTTCGGGCGTCGCACTGTTCGTGCTCGCGCTGGCCGTCGAGGGCATCTCGCGGTTCGTCGGATCCGGGATGTCCGCCGCACTGCCGCATGTCGTGCCACGGCAAACGCTGGTCAGCGCGAACGCGGTCGCCGCGACGCTCGGTTCCATCGTCGCGGTCATCGGCGGTGGCTGCGCCATCGGCCTGCGCTCGTTGTTCGGCGTCAACGACGCCGGTTCGGCGTGGACGACGTCGTTCGCGGTGCTCGGCACGATCGTCGCCGCGTTCGTCGCGTCCCGGTTCAGCCGTGGCAGCCTCGGCCCCGACTCGGTCGACGAACCCGACGAGGCGATCGTCGCGGTCGCCCGTGGTCTCGCCGACGGCGGCCGGGCCGCGCTGGCAGCGCCGACCGTCACCGCCGGGTTCATCGCACTGTTCGCGCACCGCGCGTCGTTCGGGATCTCGCTGCTGCTGACCGTCCTGTTGCTGCGTTTTTCCTTTCAGGACATGGGGTTGCTCAAGGCGGGCCTGCCAGGACTCGGGCAGCTGGCGGCGATGGCGGCCGCCGGCATCCTGCTCGCCGGGTTTTCCACGCCACGGTTGGTCAGGCGGTTCGGCCGGCATCGGGTGGTGCTGTGCTCACTGCTGCTTGCGGCCCTGAGTCAGGCCGGACTCGGCCTGCCGATGGTGCTGCCGACCGTGCTCGTCGCGGCGTTCCTGATCACCGCGGCCGGCCAGGTGCTGAAGCTGTGCGTCGACTCCGCCGTGCAGCGTGACGTCGGCGACGAGGCACGCGGCCGCGTGTTCGCCCTGTACGACACGCTGTTCAACATCACCCAGGTCATCGCCGTCGCGGCCGCGGCGGCGGTGGTGCCGCTGAACGGTCGCTCACCGACGCTGCTGCTCGTCGCGACCTTCGTTTACCTGCTCGGTGGCGCGGGCTATCTCCTTGCCATCAGGCGCAATCCGCGGACTTGAACGCCGCTAGCCTGATCATGATGGACGCAACGGCCGGACACCCGCTCGCCGTGACCTTCCGGCATGCACGGGTCGTCGATTCTCACCGCGCCGGCGAACTTCCGGTCGTGGACCGGCCGCCCGTGCCGGAGGCCGAGCTCCCGCATGTGCTGCGCTACCTCGAACGCCAGCCGGCCGTGCTCGTCGGCAGCGGGCTCGGCCCGGACATCTTCACCGGTGGCGCCGATGTGCCGGAGAGTTACCACACCGACGGCACCTGGGTTTGGCACGCGTCGGTGCCGTACTACCTCCGCAAGTACGGCACGCCGCCGGAGCCCGAGCTCGTGGAGCACATCCGCGCCCAGCAGTTCCAGCCGCCGTATGTCGACAAGTTGCTCCGGCGCACGGCAGCCGCCGATCTGCTCGGGAGACCCCGGCCGCGCGCCGACCCGCGGGAGCTGGGCCCCACCAGCGGCGACGTCGCGGCGGCACTGGAAACAGAGGTACACCCTGAACTCGAGGACCCGGCGGTGCTTGTCGTCCTGGCGCAGCGGCTCGGTGAGCAGGGCGTATGGCCGGAGGCGTATCGGATCGCGGCGCGGGCCGACCACGCGTGGTGTCTCAACGCGACCGCGGACGGCTGGGAAGTGGCCTGGCACGAGAACTCGGTGCCGGTCGAGCCGCGGTATTTCGCCCGGGTCGAGGATGCCGCGCAGTTCCTGCTCGGTGCGTTGCTGCTGCATCCCGCGCGGATGACCGCCGGCATGAAGACCCCGCTGGAGACGTCGGCCGAACTCGCCGACTGGCCCATCCAGCCGGTCGATGGCGAGCCACCACTGACTCTGCTGCGCAACAAGCGCATCGTCCGGCTCGGCACCGGCACGGTCGTGTTGCGGTTCGGCGGCGACGGCGGGAACCTCGTGCACCACGACGAGGTCCGCTTCCCGACCACGTCATTGCCGATCGAACGCGAACGGCAGGAGGGCAAGTACCGGCTGTGCCGGCCGCTGTCCGTGATCATCGGGATCGCGGTGCCGTGGGCGAACCTGCCCGGCGGAGCGGTGAGCTACGTGCTGCCGAAGGCTGTCCGGGAGCACGTCGCGGAGGGCGGCTTGGAGCCGCTCATCAGCTAAGTTGGGTTGGCCATTGTTCTCAGGGGGAGAAGTGCGATATCGAGTCGAGCTGACGGACCAGCCGGACGGGCTGTACGGGGTGTGGCACGGCCGCGCATTTCGAGCGGAACAGTCGACCGCGGACGGCACGCTCATGCTCACGGCGGCACCCGACGAGGAAGCGCCCGAGGGCTTCGACACCACGTGGAACTCGCGGCCCGCGAAGGTGATCGCCCAGGACGAAGCCGAGGCCACCTTCACCCTCCAGACGCATTGCCTGTTCGACGACGAGATCTTTCACATCGCGCCCGGCTCCGACCAGGGGCCTCTCACCTTGCGCTGGCAGCAGCAGGACGAGGAACGGGCGCGGCAGCTGGGGCTCGTGGGCCTGACCGCCAAGGCGGCGCTCGACGAGATTTCCGCGCTGTGGCAGGAACGGCATGACTTTCCCACCGCGACCCGGCCCGAGCCCGGGGCCGGTGAGCCGGAGGGGCTTGTCCGGTCGATCGCGCTGCTGGTGCGCGACATCCTGCCCGAGGGCTGGGAACGTGTCGCAGCGCAGTTCCGGCAGGTCGGGGAGTACGCGGAGATCGAGATCAGGGCGGTCGGGGACGGCGCGTCGGTGTCGTTGAACGCGCCGCCGCAGCTCGGTCAGTTGTTCAAGCAGCTGCGCTCGGCGATGTACCGGCCCGGCACCGGCACCTGGTTCAAAGGCACGCTGACCTTGACGGCGCCGTCCTCGTTCCAGTTCGACTACGACACGACGAACGAGCCCAACTGGCGCCAGTCCCCGGCCGGACGGCTGACCGCGCGAACGTACGACGCGGAGCTGGAGCTCTTTCCCCGTGACCGCAAGGAAGTGCCGAACTGGCTCGCCGCGAAGGCCGGGCTGCCGCTGGACGTGACTTTCCGGCACGCGCGACTGCCCGAGCAGCCGCAATCGCTTGCGCCGGAGGAGTTCCGCGCGGTGCTCGACTACTTGTACCGCGCGCCGGTGGTGCTGAGCAGGCCCGGCCGGTTGCCGGATGCCCTGAACCCTGGTGCGCCCGCGGACGTGCCCGACGCGTTCCACACCGACGGTGCGTGGATCTGGCCGGCCGCGGTCCCGCACTACCTGCGTAAGTACGGGATCGCGCCGGAGCCGGAACTGCTGGAACAGATCAGGGCGAACACCTACCGGGTGCCGTACCTGTCGTCCGAGTTGCGAGCGACGGCGGAAGCGGAGGTGCTCGGCCGGCCACACCCGCCCGCGGCCGCGGTGCCCGAACTCGACGCGGTGACCCTGATCGACCGAGGCGGCGAGCCGACGCTGGGCCTGCGGGCCTCGGAAGTGCTGGCGGTGCTGGAACGTCGCTTGGCGGAGTACGGAATCCCGCCGGAGGCGTATCGGATCGGCGAGCGCGCCGAGGGCGTGTGGACACTGAACCGGACGAAGGCCAGCTGGGAGGTGGCCGGCCCTGGTGACGGCGAGCCGGCGGCGTTCGCGCATGTCGAGGAGGCAGCGCGATTCCTGCTGGGTTCGCTGCTGCTGTACCCGGCACGGACGGCGGAGCAGGACACGGTGGACTGGCCGATCGTGCCACTGCGCGGGGAGCCGCCGCTGAACTTCTTCCGCGCCAAGCGGTTGATCACGCTTGCGGCCGGGACGACCGTCCTGCGCTACGGGAACGAGGCGGGCAACCTGGTGCACGCCCCGTCGACGCCCTTCCCGGAGACTTCGCTGACCCCGGAACGCGAACAGCTACGCGAGACATACCGCCTGGTCAGAGCCATCCCGGTGCTCACCGGCGTGACCCTGCCGTGGGGCCCCATGCCCGGCGGCGCGGTAGGGTACCTGCTACCGCGCCCCATTGGGCAGCACCTCGATTCCGGGGCGCTGGAGCGGCTTTAGCTTCGCTCGAGGTTCCTCAGCAGATCGATGATCGTGTCCATACCCAGCGACATCGTGCCGAAGCCTGCCTTCATCTCACCTTCGAGGCGATCGATGCGCTGGCTGTGCTCCCTCAGGAGTTGGCTGTGCTCCCTCAGGAGCTGGCTGTGTTCTTTCAAAAGCTGGTCGTGCTCGATCTGAGTCTCGCGGAGCTTGTTGAGCAGCTCGTTGTCTGTGAGCTGCCGGGTGCGCCACGCTTCCAGGGCCATGCGGGCATCCTCTCGTGCCGTCTTGGCGATCTCAAGCGCTTCTCTGGCGTTGAGCTCGACCACGGTCATCCGGTGTTCCAGTTGTTCGGTCATGGGAGCACGGTAACCACCCCGAAAATGGCCCCTGACCTGCGGACGCGTCATATCGCGGCGCCTCGTCAGGGCCCGTTCTACCGCGGCATCCAGAGTGTCACGCGGGTCCCGCTGCCGGGGCTGGACTCGACCAGGGCGCGTCCGCCGGCCTCCGCGAGGCGGGCAGTGATCGACTCGCTGATTCCGAAGCCCGCCGGCCGGTGCGCCTCGTCGAAACCCGTGCCGTGGTCCCGGATCACGACGGCGATCCCGCCCGCTTGCTCGGCCACCCGCACCACGACCTGATCGGTGCCCGCGTGTTTCAGCGTGTTGCGCATCGCCTCGCGGGCGGCGTCGCGGATCGCCAGCTGACGGACCTCGGACAACGTTGCCTCGTCGAGCTCCGCCATCACCAGCTGCGCCCGCAACCCTTCGCGAGCCATCTCCGCCGCGAGTGCGGTGAGCTTTTCACCGAGCGGGCGGGCCGCCTCCTCGGCCGATTCGCGTTGTGCCGACTCGATCACCTGCCGGACTTCGAGCGCTTCGGCTCGCGCGATTCCGCGTAGCTCCGCCAGCTGTCGCGCCGGGTCGCCCTGCCGCGGCAGCGCCAGAATCTCCAGTGTCTGCAACACCGAATCGTGCAACGCCCGGTGTTGCCGAGCCTGTTCCGCCAGCCGGCCGTGCCGGATGCCGTACGCCAGCGCGAGCCGGGTGCCCAGCCCCAGCAGGACCAGCGCACCGGTCGCGGTCAGCACCACCCCGAGCATCGTGCCGAGGTCGGTGAACCCTTGTTTCACGTTGAACACGCCCGAGCTGAGCCACCAGGCGACCATCCGCAGCGGAATGCTGAGCACCAGCAGCGCGCCCCCGTACTGCACACCGAGCGCGAGCGTCAGCAGCGCCATCCCACCGAGCAGCTCCTTGCCCGGCACCTGTATCGCTGCATCGAACAACGACGCCGGCACCGACGCCGCGACCACCAGGTAGGCGACCAGCGTGAACACCACATCCAGCACCAGCAACCAGAGGACGTCGCCGCTCCGGAACGGCGCCGACCGCACCAGCCACCGCAGCCCGGCCACGTTGAGCACCACGCACAACACCGCCACCACCACGACGACCGGGGACCGGACGCCTTCGGCGAAAGCCGCGGCCAGCGCACCCAGCACGGCGACAATCCGGTACAGCAGCGGCACCATCGCCACGTACCGGGTCGCGCGCAGCAGCAGGTTGTCCTGCACTGTGGGGTCGATCGCGCCCGTCATCCGGCGCATCCGCCGCAAGGCACTGACGGGCGCGGGGTCGGCGATCCGGTCGTCGAGGTCGCTGGTCGCTGTCGCCATCGCGGGCGCGCCACGGCGCAACAGGGTCATCAGGAACCCGGCGCGGCGAGGTGGGAAGTTCACATCCCTAGAGTCCGCCGAACCCGCGCGGAAGTTACGGGATGCCGTTCTCCTCTGCCCACCGCCGCAGCTCGGCCACCGCCTCGTCATGCGAAAGGGGGCCGCGGTCGAGGCGCAGTTCCTTCAAGAACCGCCAGGCCTGACCGACGAGCGGCCCCGGCGGCAGCCCGAGCAGTCTCATGATCTCGTTGCCGTCGAGGTCGGGCCGCACGCGTGCGAGATCCTCCGCGGCGGCGAGCCGGGCGATGCGTTCTTCCAGCTCGTCGTAGGTGCGTTGCAGCATGGCGGCCTTGCGCTTGTTGCGCGTCGTGCAGTCGGCACGGACCAGCTTGTGCAGCCGCTCCAGCAACGGGCCGGCATCGGTGACGTAGCGGCGCACCGCCGAGTCGGTCCACTCGCCCTTGCCGTACCCGTGAAACCGCAGGTGCAGGAACACCAGCTGGCTCACGTCATCGACGATCTGCTTCGAATACTTCAAGGCACGCAAACGCTTGCGCACCATCTTCGCGCCGACGACCTCGTGATGGTGGAAGCTCACGCCGCCGCCTGATTCGAACCGCCGCGTCGCCGGCTTGCCGATGTCGTGCAGCAGCGCCGCCAACCGCAACGTCAGGTCCGGGCCGTCCTGCTCGAGCGCGATCGCCTGGTCCAGCACGGTGAGCGAGTGCTGGTAGACGTCCTTGTGCTGGTGGTGCTCGTCGATCGCCAGCCGCATCCCCGGCAACTCGGGGAGCACGTGCCCAGCGAGCCCGGTGTCCACCATCAGTTCGAGCCCGCGGCGGGGGTACGCGCCCAGCATCAGCTTCGACAGCTCGGCCTGCACGCGTTCAGCGGTGATGCGTTCGAGTTGGCCCGCCATCGCCGTCATTGCCTCGACCACGCGCGGCGCGGGCTCGAAACCGAGCTGTGAGACGAACCGGGTGGCCCGCAGCATGCGCAGCGGGTCGTCGGCGAAGGACTCCTGCGGCGTTGCCGGTGTATCCAGCACCCTTCGCGCGAGCGCGTCCAGCCCGTTGTGCGGGTCGACGAACTCCTTCGTCGACAATTCGATCGCCATCGCGTTGACCGTGAAATCGCGCCGCAGCAGGTCGCCTTCGATGGTGTCGCCGAAGGTGACCTCGGGGTTGCGGCTCACGCCGTCGTAGCTGTCCGCGCGGAAGGTGGTGATCTCCAGCGTCGAACCCCGCTTGGTGACACCGACCGTGCCGAACTCGATCCCGGTGTCCCACACCCCGTCGGCCCAGCCGCGCACGATCTCGAGGATCCGCTCCGGCCGCGCGTCGGTGGTGAAGTCGAGATCGGACGAGAGCCTCCCGAGCAACGCGTCCCGCACACTGCCGCCCACCAGGTACAACCGGTGACCGGCCGCGGCGAACAGCCCGCCGAGCTCATCGGCGAGCGGCTGCAACCGCATCAGTTCGATGACGGCGTTTCGCTTGGCCGCGAGTTCGTTCACTGGGACACAACCACCTGCACGGTCCACTGTTACCGGACGAGACACGAGAAAACAGCCTACCCATCGACCGAAAGTAAGGAGGCAACTACGCGTTCACCGCCCGCGTGCACCCGTAACGACTAACATCACAGCATGTCTGGATCGGCCGGTCGCACCAGCGGTGGCCAACCGCGGCGCAGGTCGCGGCGTCGGCGCGGCAGAAGGATGAGCACGGTCGACGAAACCTCGGCCGGGGGACTGGTGGTCGACCCGGACCGCGCGCGGGCGGTGCTCATCGGCCGCCTCGACCGGCACGGCAAGCTCCTGTGGTCGCTACCCAAGGGCCACATCGAGGACGGCGAGACGACCGAAGAGACGGCACAGCGCGAAGTCAAGGAGGAGACCGGGATTTCGGCGCGCGTGCTGTCGCCGCTCGGCAAGATCGACTACTGGTTCGTGGCCGAGCGTCGGCGGGTGCACAAGACGGTGCATCATTTCCTGCTGGAAGCTGTCGGTGGCGAGCTTTCCGACGAAGATGTGGAAGTCACCGAGGTGGCTTGGGTGCCCCTCGCTGACCTGGAGAACAGGCTCGCCTACCCCGATGAGCGCGCGCTCGTGCGCAAGGCCCTCGAACTGTTCGCCGGTGAAGAGCCGGCGGCCGAAGGAGTCGGAGAGTGAAGCGGTTCGCCGCCAACCTGTGGGTTGCCGCGTCGGTCGCCATCTTGATCATCCTGCTGGCGCCGCTGACCGCGGGCGCGCAGTCGATCACGGACACACCGAACCGGCTACGGCTGGACATCACCCAGCTGAACCCGCGGACGGTGACGTCCACCTCGAACACGCTCACCATCACCGGAACCGTGACGAACGTCGGCGACCGCCGGATCAGCGAGCTGCAGGTTCGCCTGGAACTCGGCGAGAAGCTGGGCACGGAGCGACAGGTCCGCTCGGCGATGTCGGGTACCCCCGCGACGGCGGTATCGAGCACGAAGTTCCTCGACCTCGACCCCGGCACGCTCGAACCGGGACAGAGCAGCCAGCTGAACGTCACCGTGCGCCTCGACGGGTCCGCCGGCGGCCTGCGGATCGGTAGCACCGGCGTGTACCCGCTGCTGGTCAATGTCAACGGCACCCCGGCATACGGCGGCCAGGCCCGGCTCGCGGCGATGAGCCTGCTGCTGCCCGTCGCCGGCAGCCCCGGCAAAACCACCGCCCCGCCGCCTGGCCAGCCCGCGAGGGTCACCATGCTGTGGCCCATCGCGGACACCCGCCCGCGGATCGTCGCCGCCCCGTTCAACGGCAAGGTCGTGCTGGGTGACGACGTGCTGGCCGAGGAGCTGCGGCCGGGCGGGCGGCTGGACGCGCTGGTGTCGGCCGCGTCGTCGGTCCGCGATGACCCGCAGCTGAGCCGGTCGCTCTGCTACGCCGTGGACCCGGACCTGCTCGACACGGTGGACGCGATGAGCCGCGGCTACGAAATCCGCACCGCGCGGGGGAACATCCCGGGCGGCGGGACGGAGGTGGCCAGGACGTGGCTCACCGCGTTGCGCGGGCTCGTCGCGAACCAGTGCGTGGTCCAGCTGCCCTACGCCGACGCCGACCTGTCCGCGCTCGCCGGTGTGCGTGGTGGCGATCTGATGAACTACGCGCTCAACACCGCCCAGCGCGTCCAGCAGATCATCGGCACCCAGCCGCTGCCCGGTGTGCTGTGGGCGGCGGGTCCGCTTGACTCGGCCGCGCTGAGTTCCTTGCCTGGCAACGGAATCAGGACACTCATCACCGACCCGGCCGATCTGTCCGGCAACGAGGACGGTGGCGTGACCGTCAACGGCACGACGCTACGGGCGCAGCCGACCGACTCGCTCGTGTCGACCGGTCTGGCCGGCGCCCCCGGCCGGTCCGGGTCGGCGGCCTCGACCCCACCCGACGACCCGGCGATCAGCACCCAGAACGGGCTGGCCGCACTCGTGTATCGCGGGTTGACCGGCGGCGGCGGGCCGGTACTGGTCGCGCCACCACACCGCTGGTCGGCGCCGGAGAACGAGCTGTCCCAGCTGCTGGGGTCGCTCGGCGAGCTGATCAACCGCCGGGCGCTGACCCCGGTCGCGCTGCCGCAGCTGCTGGGCTCAGCGCCCGGGGGCTCGGCGACGATGAACTACACCGCGGAGGATGTCGCCGCGGCCACCCCGGCTCCCGTGACCGACTCGATGAGCTCCGTCGAGGCGACGATGGCGGACCTGCGTACTGCGATGGCCGTCGACCCGGCCGCCCAGATCGATCCCGACCAGCTGCTGATCCCGCTGCGGTACGCGCTCGTCCGCAACTGCTCGACAGCCTGGCAGCGCGGTGGCAACGCGGCCGGCGTCTCCGCGGCCGACACCCGGGCCCAGCTGGATGCCCTGCTCGGCCAGGTCACCGTCGACACCCCGGCCGTGCCGATCTCGCTGGCCTCGGGCTCGGCGCCGTTGCCGGTGTTCCTCAACAACGCGCTGCCGGTGCAGGTCGCGGTGCGGATCACACTGAACAACAGCAACGGCCTGCGCACCGGTGACATCGGCGATCAGTTGCTGCCGGCCGGGCTCGGCGCCAACCGCAAGATCACCATCCCGGCCGAGGCGCTGCGCGCGGGCCGTTTCAGCATCACGGTCGCGCTCAGCACTCCAGGCGGCACCCAGCTCGGCAACCCGGCGCGGTTCGAGCTGCGGTCCAACCAGTACGGCGTGGTGACCCTGGTGCTGACGATCGCGGGCGGCGTGGCGCTCGTGTTGCTTTCCGGACGTCAGATCTATCGCCGGATCAGGGCTCGCAACCAGAGTTGATTACCCTGGAGTGACCGTATCGACCGCCGAAGATGGGGCACGCGTTGGACACAGAGCCGGGGTGGCCACCCGAGCGTCCCGCCGAACGCGTCACTCGGCGACCGCCACCTGAGCGCATACCGCCGCCGGACCAGCCCACCCAGTGGGTGCCGCCCGCGAACGGGCACCGCAGGCCGGTGCCGCCGCCTCCCCAGCACCAGCAGGGCAGGTTCCCGCCGGTCCACCAGCAGCCGCCGCGTCAGCCACCGCCGCGCCGCGCACCGGTCCGGCCGTGGCGTCAGGAGATGGCAGCGCCGGACAGCATGCCGTTCGGCGCACCGCCGCTGCCCCCGAACGACCCGGACGCCACGACGTTCATCCCGCGGATCGGCGGGGTGCCCGCCAGCTCGAAATGGCCGGTCGCCGACCCGGACTCGATGCGGCCGTATGACTCGCTCGCCACGCGGATGCTGCCGCGGCTGCCGAGCCCGGCCACGGATTCCTCCTTCGGTGAAGGTCCCGGTCTCGACGCGACCGGTTTCCTCCCGAAGGTCGAGAAACCGGTCGCCGCGGCGCCGTCGCTGGTCAAGTCCAGTAGCCGGATCGCCGTCGCCTCGCTGATCAGCCGCATCACCGGCTTTTTCTGGAAGATCATGCTGGTCTGGGCCGTCGGCACCGGCATCGTCAACGACTCCTTCAACATCGCGAACACGCTGCCCAACATCGTCTTCGAGCTGCTGCTCGGCGGTGTGCTGAGCAGTGTCGTGGTGCCGTTGCTCGTGCGGTCGCAGGACGATCCTGACGGCGGCGAGGCCTACACCCAGCGCATGCTGACGGTCGCGGTCGTGCTGTTGCTGTTCGGCAGCATCATTGCGGTCATCGCCGCGCCGGCATTCACGTCGCTGTACCTGGACGGCGGTTCGGGCCAGGCGAGCCCCGAACTCACCACCGCGTTCGCGCGGCTGCTGCTGCCCGAAATCCTGTTCTACGGCATCTTCGCGTTGCTGTCGGCGGTGCTCAACGCGAAGCAGATCTTCGGGCCTGCCGCGTGGGCGCCCGTGGTCAACAACCTCGTCGTGATCGTGACGCTCGCACTGTTCATGGTGTTGCCGGGCGAGATCAGCTTGAACCCGGTGCACATGGGTGACACGAAGCTGCTGGTCCTCGGCATCGGCGTGACGCTGGGCATCGTCGTACAGGCACTGATGCTCGTGCCACCGTTGCTGCGCACGGGATTCCGGTTCAAATGGCGCTGGGGCATCGACCGGCGGATGCGCGAGTTCGGCGGGCTCGCACTGTGGATTCTCGGCTACGTCGCGGTCAGCCAGATCGGTTTCACGATCAACACCCGGGTGCTGACCAGCGGCGACGCCGGTGGCGTGACGATCTACTCGAACGCCTGGCTGTTGTTCCAATTGCCTTACGGCGTCATCGGGGTCTCGCTGCTGACCGCGATCATGCCGCGGCTGAGCCGCAACGCCGCCGACGGGGACACCCGCAAGGTTGTCGCCGACCTGTCCTACGCCTCCCGCATCTCGACGGTGATGTTGGTGCCGATCGCCGCGGTGATGAGCGTGATCGGGTCGTCGATCGGTGTCGCGCTGTTCAGCGGCGGACAGAACTCGGCAACGGACGCGGCGCGGCTCGGCGAGGCACTGGCCATCTCAGCGTTCGGCCTGCTGCCGTATGCGCTGGTCATGCTGCAACTGCGGGTGTTCTACGCGATGAAGGACGCGCGCACGCCGACGCTGATCATGATCGTGATGACGCTGGTCAAGATCCCGCTGCTGTACCTGTGCCAAGCGCTGCTGACGGCCCAGAACATCGTGCTCGGCGCGATGATGGTCAACTCGCTGACGTTCGTGGTCGGCGCGATCATGGGACAGGTCTGGCTGTGGGTGAGCCTCGGCAACCTGCGCAGCAGGCGGGTACTCGGGGTCATCCTGTTCACGCTCGTGGCGAGCGCGCTCGGCGTGCTCGCGGCCGTGCTCGTCGGCTCGATCGTGCCGGACTTCGGGCCGCGCGTCACCGCCTGGCTCAAGCTTGTCTTGCAGGGCATCGTCGGGCTCGGCGTGTCGTTCGGGGTGCTGGCAGCCTTGAAGGTGGAGGAGCTCGCCCCGGCGACGAAACGCTTCACCCGTTTGATCAAGCGCCGGTAACGATCGACACACGGATAAGTCTGAACGACTCGTCGTACTCGCGTACGCTCGTCTAGCAGGTGCGCGAAAGAGAGAGCGTGGGGTGAACGAGAAGCGGAGCGAGCAGGTCGGGGTCCGCGCGCGGGGAGGCTCCCTCGCGCCCGGAAGTGTCGTCGGCGACGGCAGGTACCGGCTCCTTGCCCAGTTCGGGATCGACGAACGCGCGGGCGCGCACCTTTGGCGCGCGCGTGACGGGCAGCTGCGCCGGGATGTCGCGCTGACCCTGCTGGTCGGTGACCCGGCGGATGCCGAATCGGCCCGGGCGGCCCGGCGCACGCTCGAACGCGCGGCTCACGCCGCCAAGTTCAACCACGAAGGCGTTGCCAGGGTGCTTGACGTGCTCAGCCTCGGCAGCGGCATCACCTCCGGCGAGGGGCTGCTGGGTGTCGTGGTGACCGAGTGGACCAAGGGCACCGACCTCATCGACTTGGTGGCCGAGCGTCCCGTCGTCCCGCTCACCGCGGCGCGGATGGTGCAGAAGCTGGCCGAAGCGGTCGAGCGCGCGCACCACTCGGGTCTCGTGCTCGGTCTGGACCATCCGCAGCGGCTGCGCCTCACCGCGGACGGCACGCTGCGGCTGGCGTTCCCCGGCCCACTGCCCGACGCGACCCTGCGTGACGACGTCAAGGCGATCGGCGCGGTGCTGTACCTGCTGCTGACCGGCCGGTGGGCACTGCCGGGCGGGCCGGCGGCGATCCCCGCGGCACCGCACGCGCCGAACGGGCGGCTGGTCCCGCCCCGCTCGCTGGTGCCCGCCGTGCCGGCCGAGCTGTCCTCACTCGCCGTCCGCACGATCGAAGACGGCGGTCACGGCGGGATCCGTACCAGCGCGGCCATCCTGCGGGCGCTCGAACTCGCGGCCGAGGCCGAGGAGCGCACGCAGCTGATCAACGCCGCCGGCGTGAAACCCGACAGCGACGGCACGATCTGGACGACGAAAAAACCGGTCAAGGACAAGGCGCGGCGGCGAAAGCTCGCGCTGGGTGTGACCGTGCTGGTGGTCGCCGCGGTCGGCATCCTGGCCTGGCTCGGCATGCTCGCGATCAGCTTTTTCCAGGACAATCCCAACAGTGGTCCCGCCATCAACGTCGCGCAGCCGACCCCGACGGCAGGTCCGCCACCGTCCACGGAGGCGCCGCCTCCATCGCCGACCAACCCACCACCAGGGCAGGCGCAGGTCGGTGCGGCCGTCGAGCCGTCCAGTGCCGCCGTGTTCAACCCGGACGGCGACGGTGACAACACCAGCCGCGCCAAGAACCTGATTGACGGTGACCCTGGCACGACGTGGCGCACCGACCAGTACCGTCAGCAGTTCCCGACGGTCAAGCGCGGCGTCGGCATCATCGTCGGCTTCGACAACCCGATCAACCTGGCCAAGTTGAACATCCAGGGCGGCAGCCCGAACACCGTGGTCGAACTGCGGTCGGCGGACTCGAAGAACCCGGACCTCGAGTCGACCCGGGTGCTCGGCAAAGCGACGCTGAACGGCCCGTCCACCGACATCACGCTGCCGCAACCACAGCAGGGCCAGTACTTCTTGGTCTGGATCACCCAGCTGACGAACAGCAGCGGCAAATACCAGTCCCAGATGGGCGAATTGACGTTCCTGCCCGCCCAGTAGTGTGTCGCGGGTGACCGCTGCCGTACCGACGGACGCCGACCTCATCGCGGCCCATGCGGCCGGAGATGCCTCCGCGTTCAGTGAGCTGGTGCGGCGGCATCGGGACCGGATGTGGGCTGTCGCGCTGCGCACGTTGCGTGACCCCGAAGAGGCGGCAGACGCACTGCAGGACGCCTTCATCTCCGCGTTCCGGGCCGCCGGGAACTTCCGCGCCGAATCGCAGGTGACCACCTGGCTGCACCGGATCGTGGTCAACGCATGCCTCGACCGGGTCCGCCGCAGGCAGGCCCGGCCGACGGTGCCGCTGCCGGAGACCGGCCAGGGCGAACCGGCGACCCCGCGCGACTCGATGGCCGACCGGGAGACACGGCTGGTCATCCAGTCCGCGCTCGACCAGTTGCCGGAGGAGCAGCGGGCACCGATCGTCCTGGTGGACATCGAGGGTTACTCGGTGAGTGAGACCGCGAAGCTGCTCGGAATCGCCGAGGGCACGGTGAAAAGCCGATGTGCCCGCGGCCGGGCCAAACTCGCGAAGGTTCTCGGTCATCTGCGGAACCCCGATGCGATTGCGAACGTCCCAACTTCCGAAAGCAAACGCCGACGGGAGGCCCGATGAGTGGCGTCGCCGGGAAAGACCGGGCCGAGCGGGTGCGGGCACGGGAGGGACGATGACGGACGAAGGCAGGGGAATCGAGGCCGCGGGCCCGCCCTGGTCTGTCGACCTGCTCGCTGACCTGCAGGCAGGTGTGCTGGACGAGCGCGAAGCCGCGCGGTTGTGGCCGCGGGTGCAGGCCGATCCCGAGGCACGCGCGATCATCCAGGCGCTCGAAGCGACCACCGCCGACCTGGCGAGTCTCGCGACGGCGCCGGCACCCCCGATGCCGCCTGCGGTGGCCGCCCGGATCGACACCGCCATCGCCGCGGAGGCACGGGGGCTCGCCCCCGTCGTGGATCTCGCCGCGGTCCGGCGCAAACGCAACCAGCGGATCGGGTGGATCAGCGGGGTGGTGGCCGTCGCCGCTGCCGCGGTGGCGGCCATCGCCATCGCCGTGCCCGGTTCGACGCAGACGACCGGTAAGCCGGTCGCCGCGCCGCCGGTGAACAGCGCAGCGGGTGGTTCCTCGCTGGCCGTGCGCAGTGACCAGCCACAGGCCGCGGTCGGCCGGCTGAGCACCGGGACGAAGGACTACGGCCCGCTCGGCGACGCGCAGCGACTGAATGCCTGCCTGCAGGCGGCCGGTTTCGCGGACACGGCGTCACCGATCGGAGTGAGTTCGGGCACACTCGACGGGCAGCCCGCCGTGTTCGTCCTGCTGACCACGGGCAAGCTCGCCGAGTTCCGCTTGGTCGCGCTGTCCCCGGTCTGCGGCCCGAAACCCCTGCTCGACCGCGTCGTCGGCAAGTGACTGTTACCTTTCCCGAGCGGTATCCCCGCCGGGAACACCTGACCTTACGATCGTGTTGAGCCTGGTACGCAGGTGAAGACGAGCGGAGGTCACGGGTGACAGCGGAAAGCGTTCGGAACCTGATCATCGTTGGCTCTGGTCCCGCTGGATACACGGCCGCCGTGTATGCGGCGCGCGCCCAGCTTGAGCCACTGGTGTTCGAGGGTTCCCAGTTCGGTGGTGCGTTGATGACGACCACCGAGGTGGAGAACTACCCGGGCTTCAAGGAAGGCATCCAGGGCCCTGAGCTGATGACGGAGATGCGCAGCCAGGCGGAGCGTTTCGGTGCCGAGTTGCGCGCCGAGGATGTCGAAGAGGTCGAGCTGACCGGCGAGATCAAGTACGTGACCGCCAACGGTGTCCGCTATGCCGCCAGGGCGGTGGTGCTGGCGATGGGGGCCGCCGCGCGGTACCTGCACGTGCCGGGTGAGCAGGAGCTGCTCGGCCGCGGCGTGTCCGCGTGTGCCACCTGTGACGGGTTCTTCTTCCGCGATCAGGACATCGCGGTTATCGGTGGTGGTGACTCGGCGATGGAGGAGGCCACCTTCCTCACCAAGTTCGCCAGGTCCGTGACGGTCGTCCACCGGCGCGAAGAGTTCCGCGCGTCGAGGATCATGCTGGAGCGTGCCCGCGCGAACGAGAAGATCCGCTGGGCGCTCAACAAGCAGGTCACCGGGGTGGAGGGCGACGGCAAGGTGCACGGTGTCGCGCTGCGGGACACCGTCACCGGGGAAGAGTCGACGCTCGACGTCACCGGCTACTTCGTCGCCATCGGCCACGACCCGCGCAGCGCGCTGGTCAAGGGCCAGGTCGACCTCGACGAGGATGGCTACGTGGTCACGAAGGGCCGGTCCTCGTACACCAACCTCGACGGGGTGTTCGCGGCCGGTGACCTGGTCGACCGCACCTACCGCCAGGCGATCACCGCCGCCGGCTCAGGCTGCAGCGCGGCGATCGACGCCGAGCGCTGGCTGGCCGAGCATGCCGGCACCGAAGCCGCCGAAACCACGCCGGAACTGGTCGGCGGCGGTTACGGTGCGGCCAACTGACCCACTGACGTTCAATCCCACTGGTAAGGAGAAAACATGTCCGACACCGTGAAGGTGACCGACCAGACGTTCGCCGACGACGTCCTGACGAGCGAGACACCGGTGCTCGTCGACTTCTGGGCGACCTGGTGTGGCCCGTGCAAGATGGTCGCGCCGGTGCTCGAGGAGATCGCGAGCGAGCACAAGGCGAAGATCAAGGTCGCCAAGCTCGACGTCGACGAGAACCCGGGCACCGCTCGTGACTACCAGGTCATGTCGATCCCGACGCTGATCCTGTTCCAGGGCGGCAAGCCGGTGAAGCAGATCGTCGGCGCCAAGCCGAAGGCCGCGCTGCTGTCGGACCTGTCCGACGTTCTGGCCTGACCCGCAAGGCAACCCGAACCCGGGGGCTTGCGTCTTTATAAGACGGCCCCCGGGTTTCTTGCTGCTCTCACCACGAACGGGCGACGCACCCACCGGCCCTGCGTGGTCACGCAGAGTCGGCAGGGCAGAATAGGAAGCTGGGCCAGCCGCCCGAAACTGATTGCGCCGCACCGGTTTTCCTTGCCGGTGCCCAAGGAAGAGCGAGGAGTGCATGCGGGTACTCCGCCGCGGTGACGCCGGGGAAGACGTCGCTGAGATCCGGTCGATGCTGGTGTCGTTGGGCATGCTCAAGACGTCAGGCGAGGCAGACGGTCACGCGTTCTTCGACCAGGAGGTCGAGCGCGCCGTTCGGGGCTTCCAGCAGCGTCGTGGGCTGATCACCGATGGCGTCGTCGGGCCTGCCACGTACCAGGTGCTGCGCGGCGCGACCTACCACCTGGGCAGCCGCCCGCTCGCGTTCCTGATTTCCGCGCCGGTGCACGGTGACGACGTATTCGCACTGCAGGACCGGCTCACTGAACTGGGATATGACGCGGGCCGCCCCGACGGGCTGTTCGGTAGCCGTACCGAGAAGGCACTGCGCAACTTCCAGCGTGACTACGGCCTGACCATCGACGGCATCTGTGGCCCGGCGACGGTGCGTGCGCTGCGGCAGCTGTCCCCACGAGCCCGCGGTGGGCGGCCGGTGTTCCTGCGGGAGCAGGAGCAGGTTCGCCAGGCCGGGCCGCGGCTGCGGGGCAAGCGCATCGTGATCGACCCGGGACATGGCGGCGGCGACACCGGCGTCGACATCGAGGGCGTCCGCGAAGCGGATGTGGCCTGGGACCTGGCGCGCCGGCTGGAAGGCCGGATGAAGGCGACGGGCATGGAGGCGCTGATTTCGCGCGGCCGGGACACCGGACCGACGGAGGCCGACCGGGCGGCGTTCGCCAACGAGGCGGGCGCGGACCTGTTCCTGTCGCTGCACTGTGACGCGAACCAGTCGCCTCAGGCGCAGGGCGTCGCGACGTTCCATTTCGGCAACGGATATGGCACGACGTCCACCGTGGGAGAGCTGCTCGCCGGTTTCATCCAGCGTGAACTGGCCGCGCGGACGGGCCTGCTGGACTGCCGGACGCATGCGAAGACCTGGGAGATCCTGCGGCTGACCAGATGCCCGGCAGTGCGCATCGAGATCGGCTACCTGAGCAACCCGAACGACCGGGCCCGGATGTCGGACTCGGCGTTCCGTGACGTCGTCGCCGAGGGCATCCTGGTGGCCGTCAAACGCCTGTACCTGCTCGGTGAGGGCGACCAGCCGACCGGCACCTTCACGTTCGCCGACGTCCTGGCCCACGAACTCGCGAAAGCGGAAAGGTAGTTCAGGGCGGCGGCAACAGCACAGCAATCTCAGCCGCGGCGTCCATCTCGTCGCCGCCTGGCTTGCCCCTCCCGGGCGCGGCCTCGGCGATCACGGCCAGTGCACCGCGCCGGTCGGAGCCGTAGTACTTGCCGGTGAACCCCGCCTGCACAGCGGCCGCACCGAGCGGCGAGACGTTGCCAGTGCCGTCGGTATCCACGAGCTGCTTCAGCCGTTCGGCGTCGCGGGCGCTATCCATCCGCACCCAGGAGACCGAGATGGTGAAGGTGTTGCCTTTCTCGTCCGCCAGCGCGAAGAGCATTCGATCCAGCGATCTGCAGGGCGTCCGGAAGAAGAATTCCTGCACCTCTCCATAAGAAGCGGCGGCGCATTTCAGCGCTCGCTCTGCCTTGCGCTCGAGCTGCTTCCACCCCATCCTTGCCCACGCCTGCTGGCTGCGCCCCTGACGCGCTTCGCCCTTGCTGCTGTTCGTCTTGACGCGCAGGCTCTGAGCCGCGCCATCAGCCGCCGTCCCACCGCCGCCGACTCCCGCGCCCGCTCCGGCGAAGGCCACGCCCCCGGCGACCGCAACCGCAGCGATCGCCACGCCCCCCTTCTTCTGGTTGATCAGGATGCGCTTGCCGTTTTTCGTTATCCATCTCGGCTCCGCCACAGGGGTTGATCATTGTTCAAGCGGCTCGCGTCCGTCCCAGAATGGCCCGAAAACGCTCAAACAGAGCAGTGCCTACCCACAACTGTGGACAAGTGGATAACTCTGTCCACAGACCTGTGGACAACTACGCGCGAAGGGTGCTTGGTTCCGCCGTCTGGATGCTCACCTGGCCCAGCAAACGCTCCAGCGCCGCCTCGACGTCTTCCTTCCAGGAGATCGCCGAGCGAAGTTCCAGGCGCAGCCGCGGCCATTTGGGATGTGGGCGCACGGTCTTGAACCCGACCGCGCTGAGGAAGTCGGCCGGGACCACGCAGGTGTGTCCCACCGCCTCGTTCGCGGGCTCGTCCGGGTCCGCGTCACCGAACGCCTCGATGGCCCGCACGCCGCGGCGGGTGAGGTCCTTCGCGACCGCCTGGACGAGCGTCCGGCCCAGCCCACCGCCACGGAACTCCGGCAGCACGTGGAAGCCGGTCAGCAGCACGGCGTCCGCGCTGGGCGGCGACGTCGGGAAGGCGCTGGCTCGCGGGACCGCGTTCGGCGGGGCGTACAGCACGAACCCGACCGGCAGGTTGTCACTGAAAATGAGCCGGCCACAGGATCCCCATTCCAGCAGCACGCTGGACACCCAGGCTTCCTTCTCGACCTCCGTCGAGCCGTACTCCTCGGCCTGCGCGCGCAGATGCGGCGCGAGCTCCCAGTACACGCACCGGCGGCAGTGTTTGGGCAGCTGCTCCAGGTTGTCCAGCGTGACGCCTACGACGCGACGCGACACCCGACCTCCCAGAATGTTTCGTGACCGGCTGACGGGCACAGCGCACCGCGTCAGCGTTTCGGCCGCTTCCGAGGATAGGCGTATGTGACGCAGGTCGAAAGTCCGCGAAGGTCACAAGGACGGGTGGTTACACTCGACGGACTGACCGCCGACACCTGCGAAGTGCTGATGACTGCCTCCACGCCCGACAGATCCGGCCGCCACAACCTCGACCCGCACCTCGACCGGTACGCCGCGCGCACCGCCGGGATGACGGCGTCGGAGATCCGGGCGTTGTTCGCGGTGGCGAGCAGGCCCGAGGTCGTCTCGCTGGCGGGCGGCATGCCGAACCTGGCCGCACTGCCGTTGGAGAGCCTCTCCACTCAGATCGGTGAGCTGATCGCCGACGAGGGGCTCGTAGCGCTCCAGTACGGGTCCGCGCACGGCATCCCGGTACTGCGAGAGCAGATCTGCGAGATCATGGCTCTCGAAGGCATCTCGGCCCATCCTGACGACGTCGTGGTGACCGTCGGCTCCCAGATGGGTCTCGACATGGTCACCCGGCTGTTCTGCGACCCCGGCGACATCGTGCTCGCCGAGGGGCCGTCGTACGTCGGCGCGCTCGGGTCGTTCGCCGCGTATCAGGCGCAGGTCGTGCACGTCGCGATGGACGACGACGGCCTGGTGCCGGAGGCGCTGCGCGAAGCACTCGCCCAGGCCGCGAAAGCCGGCAAGCGGGTCAAGTTCCTTTATACAATCCCGAATTTCCACAATCCGGCCGGAGTCACACTGGCCGTCGAACGCCGCGCCGAGATCGTCGAGATCTGCCGCGCGCACGGCGTGCTGGTGATCGAGGACAACCCGTACGGTCTACTCGGCTTCGACGGGCAGACCTACCCGGCGCTGCGTTCCCTCGACCCGGACAACGTCATCTACCTCGGGTCGTTCTCGAAGACGTTCGCCTCGGGCCTGCGGGTCGGCTGGGTTCTGGCGCCACACGCGGTACGCGAGAAGCTGGTGCTGGCGGCCGAGTCCGCGACGCTGTGCCCGCCCACGCTGAACCAGATGATCGTGTCGCGGTATCTGACCACGCACGACTGGAAGGGCCAGATCAAGACCTTCCGCGAAAACTACCGGGAGCGCCGTGATGCGATCCTCGGCGCGCTCGAACAACACATGCCCACGGGCTGCAGCTGGACCACCCCGGACGGGGGGTTCTACGTGTGGGTGACCGTGCCGGAAGGCGTGGACACCAAGGCGATGCTGCCGCGCGCGGTGACCGCCCGGGTCGCGTACGCCTCGGGAACAGGTTTCTACGCCGACGGTTTCGGCAGCAGGCAGATGCGGTTGTCCTACTGCTACCCGACGCCCGAACGGATCCGCGAGGGCGTGCGCAGGCTCGCCGGGGTTCTCGAGTCCGAAATGGACCTGGTGCGGACCTTCGGTAACGTCAGCATGAAGCCGATCTCCGGGCCGGAGAACCCGTCTCCGGACACGGCCTGAGAGTCCATTTCAGACATTCAAAGGGGTATCGGCGTGGTTCTGCCCACCGTCGCAGTTCTCGCAGGCGGGCTTTCGCATGAGCGAGATGTCTCGTTGCGTTCCGGGAGGCGGCTGTCCGCCGCCCTGCGGTCGCAGGGGCTGACCGTCGAGGAATGGGACACGGACGCGGGGCTGCTCACCCGGCTGCGCACCGATCGTCCGGACGCGGCGGTGATCGCGTTGCACGGCGGCGAGGGCGAGAACGGTTCGGTCCAGACCATTCTCGAAATGCTCAAGATTCCTTACGTGGGAACGAGTTCGCAGGGATGCCGGCGCGCGTGGGACAAGCCGACCGCGAAGGCGCTGGTCGCCGACGCCGGATTCGCCACGCCCGACTGGGTCGCGCTACCGAACAGCACGTTCCGTGAACTGGGCGCGCAGGAGGTGCTGGACGCGATCGTCGACCAGCTCGGGCTGCCGCTGATCCTCAAGCCGGACCAGGGTGGCTCCGCGCTCGGCACGCAGGTCGTGCGCGATGCCGCGGAACTGCCCGCCGCGATGGTCGGGTGCTTCGCCTACGGGGACACGGTCCTGGCCGAGCGGCTCATCGACGGCACGGAGATCGCGATCGCCGTGATCGAACGCGACGGCGGCCCGCAGGCGCTGCCGCCCGTCGAGATCGTGCCGGAGAGCGGGGTCTACAACTACACGGCCCGCTACACCGCCGGACTGACCGACTTCTTCTCGCCGGCGCGGCTGTCCGAAGATGTGGCCAAGGCGGTGGGGGAGCTGGCCGTCGCGGCGCACCGGCTGCTCGGCATGCGTGACATTTCGCGGACCGACGCGATCGTCGCGCCCGATGGCACAGTGCAGTTCCTCGAAGTGAACTCGTCGCCGGGGCTGACGGAAACTTCGACGGTACCGATGGCCATGGAGTCCGCCGGCACCAATCTCGGCGAGGTCTTCGCCGAGCTCGTCACTCGCGCCATCGCGCGGGGCTGACCCCCGCGGAAACATCACGGCTCCCCTCGCCGCGCGCGAAGGGAGCCGTTCTGCTATTCATCACCGTGACGAAACGACCTGGTGTCATTCCTCATCGAAATCGGATGTCTGTTTTGCCGCATTCGGCGCCATCAGGTCCACGATCCGCTGAAGATCGTCGACCGAGCCGAACTCGACGACGATCCGGCCCTTGCGGCGGCCGAGGTCGACCTTCACCCGCGTGTCGAACGTGTCGGAGAGGCGGGTCGCCAGGTCCTGCAAACCCGGCGCGTGCATGGCCTTGCGCGGTTGCGGTTTCGGCTTCGCGGGCGCCTCGGACTTCTTGAGGGTCACCGCTTCCTCGGTCGCGCGCACGGAGAGACCTTCGGCGACGATGCGGGTCGCCAGCTCCTCCTGCGCCTCGGCGTCCTCGAGCGACAGCAGCGCTCGCGCATGTCCGGCCGAAAGCACCCCGGCCGCGACTCGGCGCTGCACGGGGAGGGGAAGCTTGAGCAACCGGATCGTGTTCGTGATGACCGGGCGGCTACGACCGATGCGGCCGGCCAGCTCCTCGTGTGTCACCTCGAACTCATCGAGCAGCTGCTGATACGCGGCGGCCTCTTCGAGCGGATTCAGCTGAACTCGGTGGATGTTCTCCAGGAGCGCGTCCCGCAGCATCGCCTCGTCGGCGGTCTGCCGGACGATGGCCGGGATCTTCTCGAGCTCGGCTTGTTGCGACGCGCGGAGCCGTCGTTCGCCCATGACGAGCTCGTAGCCGCCATCGCCGAGCTCGCGCACCACGATCGGCTGCATGAGCCCGAACTCGCGGATCGAATGCTCGAGCTCGGCCAGCGCCTCCTGGTCGAAGACCTGCCGAGGTTGCTTCGGATTGGCCTTGACCGCGCCGACCGGGATCTCACGGTAGACGGCACCGGCCACCTCGCCCCCGGGAACCGGCACCGCGTTGTTCGCGGCAAACCAGTCCTTGTCGCCGTTGCGCGAGGACGTCTCGACCCGAACCTCCGGCTGTTCACCGTTCGCCGGCCCGGTGGGGATCAGCGCCGCGAGGCCGCGGCCGAGTCCTCCTCTGCGCTCCGTCATAACGTTCCGCTCCTCGATCCGTTGGTGCTGCCACGCTCGGCGATTTCCTTCGCCGCGTCCATGTAGCTCATCGCGCCACGAGAACCCGGGTCGTACGCCAGCACGGTCTGGCCGTAACTGGGCGCCTCGGAGACCTTCACGTTGCGCGGGATGACGGTCTTGAGCACGACGTCGCCGAAGTGACCGCGCACCTCGGCGCTCACCTGATCGGCCAGCTTGGTGCGGCCGTCGTACATCGTGAGCAGGATCGTGGACACGGCGAGGCTGGGATTGAGGTGCTTCTGCACCAGATCGATGTTGCTCAGCAACTGGCCCAGACCTTCGAGCGCGTAGTACTCGCACTGGATCGGGATGAGCACCTCGCGTGCCGCGACCATCGCGTTGACGGTGAGCAGCCCGAGAGACGGGGGACAGTCGATGAAGACGTAGTCGACGCCGACCTCATCGATCGCTTCGGACGACAGCGCCTCCTTGAGCCGCGACTCTCGATTGGGCATCTCGACGAGTTCGATTTCGGCACCGGCGAGGTCGATCGTCGCGGGGACGCACAGGAGGTTCGGCGACTGCTCGCTGACGGCGGTCGCGTCCGCGAGGGATACCTCGCCGAGGAGCACCTCATACACCGACGGCGTGCCCGAGCGGTGGTCCACGTTGAGCGCGGTGCTGGCGTTGCCCTGTGGGTCCAGGTCGATGACGAGCGTCCTGAGCCCGTGCACCGCGAGCGCCGCGGCGAGGTTGACAGCACTGGTGGTCTTGCCGACCCCGCCCTTCTGGTTGGCGACCGTCAGCACGCGGCGATGGTCGGGACGGGGGAGGCGGTTGGATTCGGGATGCAGAACGCGCGCCGCGCGCTCGGCTTCTTCGGCGATCGGGGTCCAGTCTGTTGAAGGCGGGGTCACCGGCCGAGCCACCTCTCTGGGATTGATATTCCGCCGCGCGGTTTCACGTGGAACATGGCCATCTTTTCATCCCCTCCGCTTCGACCGGACACCGACAGCGTTCCGCCGCCGTTTCCCCGGCTCCGGCGCCTGCGGGCGGATTCGTTCGATAATGACGACGGTGGTGGGGACCTCCACGAGCCCCGCGCCGCACTCCGAGACCGTGGGCGTGCCGCCTCCGACCCGGGACACGGCGGCCGCATCACGGGTGACTTCGTCCCGCGCGCTGGCCCCCTTCACCGCAAGCATCATGCCACCCTCTCGCAGCAGCGGAAGGCACCAACCCGCCAGGCGGGCGAGTGGAGCGACCGCGCGGGCGGTCACCACATCCGCGGTGCCGATCTCCGCGCGCACGACCTTCTCCTCGGCGCGCCCACGGATCACCCGGACATCGAGGTCCAGCTCCTCGATCACTTCCGCAAGCCAGTCGACGCGACGCGCCATCGGCTCGACGAGAGTGATCTCCAGATCCGGTCTGGCGATCGCAAGCGGGATGCCGGGGAGTCCAGCGCCCGAGCCAACGTCGACGACGCTCACCCCGTCGGGGATACGCTCGCCGATCACGGCGGAGTTGAGGAGATGCCGTTCCCAGAGGCGCTCGACCTCGCGAGGACCGATCAGCCCACGTTCGACGCCGTGTTGCTCCAACAACTCCGCGAACCGCTTGGCCCGTGGCAAGCCGGCACCGAACACCTTGGCCGTCGAGTCTTCGACGTCCTCCACTCGTCACCCCGTTTCACGTGAAACTGCGTCGCGACTGATTGTCCCCGACGCGAACATCAAGAGGGGGAGGTGGACCCGTTTCACGTGAAACGAGTAATACAAAAAAGCGGCCCACCGGATCCCGGTGGGCCGCTCTTAGTCCTGGCTTGTCAGTCTTCGTCGTCCAGCAGAACGACCACGCGCCGTTTCGGCTCCTCGCCCTCGCTCTCGCTACGAGCGCCCTTCACCGAGGCGACTGCGTCGTGCACGACCTTCCGCTCGAACGGGCTCATCGGCTGGAGTCGCACCTTCTCACCCGTCGAGACCACCGACTCCGCGGTCGTCCGGCCAAGCTCGCGCAGTTCCTCCCGCCGCGCCGCTCGCCAGCCGGCGATGTCCAACATCAGCCGACTGCGAGTCCCGGTCTCCTGCTGCACCGCAAGCCGGGTCAGCTCCTGTAGCGCCTCGAGCACCTGACCCCGGCCGCCGACGAGCTTCTCCAGATCGTCACCGCCGTCGATGCTGACAATCGCCCGGCCGGCCTCGACATCGAGATCGATGTCACCGTCGTAGTCCAGCAGATCCAGCAGGCGTTCGAGGTAGTCGCCCGCGATGTCGCCTTCCCGCACCAGCAGTTCGGCACCACCCGTGGCGCTCACTTCGGTGTCGGCGTTGCCTTCGGTGTCGATCGTCTCGACCGTCTCCGACATCATTCGTCTCCTCTCCCGGGGAAGCTGTCAGCGACGCTTCTGCCCCGAGCCTTTCTGTCCAGGGTTCTTGCCGCCCGATGCCGGTTTCTTCCGCTGCTGCGCTGTCCCGCTCTTCGGGCGCTGCGGCTGCTGAGCGAACCGGTGAGGCGATCCGGCCTTCGAGTTGCCCTTACCGCCGTTGGCGGCGGCGCGATTGCCGCCCGTCGTGGACTCGCTCGTGGACGACTCCTCCTCCGTGGCGACGGGCTTTGTCTGCTGCGCCGGCTTCTGACCGGGCTTCGGCTTGGCGCCGGGCTTCGGGGCGAGCGCGTCGCGCTTCTCCTTCTCCGCGACCTTCTTCTCTTCCTCTTCCTTATCGATACGCGTGTATACGAGGCGCTGCTGCATCAGCGTCCAGCCGTTGTTCGACAACCAGTAGACGAGCAGTCCGATCGGGAAGAAGGCACCGAAGACGAGCACACCCAGCGGGAAGATGTACATCGTCAGCTTCTGCATCATCGCGGTCTGCGGGGTCGCCTCCGCGGCCGCCGCGCTCTGCCGGGCTGCCGAGTGCCGCGCCGTCAGGTGGGTCAGCACGCTCGCCAGGATCATCAGCGGAATCGCGACAGGAGCAACGTTCCAGTTCCAGCCGCCACCCGTGCCGCCGAGGACCGACGCGTGGTGGATGGCGTCACCGATGTTGACGCCGAACAGCTTGGCGTGCACATAGGAATCGACGCCGGCCTGATCGAAGAAGTAGTTGTTGGTCTTCGGGCTGCCGTCCTTGGGCTGGATCGAGAACGCGCGCAGCACCCAGTTCAGACCAATGAAGACAGGGATCTGCAGAACCATCGGCAGGCAGCTGCCGAGCGGGTTGACGCCGTGCTCCCGCTGGAGCTTCTGCATCTCCGCCGCTTGACGCTGCTTGTCGTTCGCGTACTTCTTCTGGATCTTCTTCATTTCCGGCGCGAAGTCCTGCATCTTCTTCATCGACCGGACCTGGTTCACGAACGGTTTGAACATGATGCCGCGAACCGTGAACGTCAGGAACATGATCGCGAGGATCCAGGCAAACGCGTTGTTGTCCCCCAACACGAAGCCGAAGACTTTGTGCCAACACCAGAGGATGAAGGACACGGGGTAGTAGATGAAGTTGAGCACTGAGCTACTCCTCGGTTGACAAACCAGGTCTGGTGTGGCGCCAGGAGAACGTCTCGGGCACCGGGTCGCGGCCGGGCATCGTCCACGGGCCGCACCGCAGCAGTCGGCGCAACGCGAGATAGGAACCGCGGGCAGCGCCGAACCGGGTCAGGGCCTCAACCGCGTACGTGCTGCAGCTGGGATAGAACCGGCAGCTCGGCGGGAGGTAGGGGGAGATGAACTTGCGATAGAAGCGAAGGGGGAGCAGCAAGACCCGGGCAACCGGGCCAGGGCGGATGACCTCTTCGGTCCCGTCGCCGATCGCGGCCGTGTCTTCGTTCACACCGCAGGCCCATCGTTGTCGTGGTCAGTGTGGTCACTGCCGGGCCGGTCAGTGCGGCGGTCCGGAAGGAGGCGTAACCGCACGAGCGCGGCGTCGATGTCCGCGCCGAGTTCGGCGCTCGACGCCGTGGCCGCCGACGGTAATGCCCTAATGACCAACGCCGTGGCGGGCGGGACGGTTCCGAGCCGGGCGGCCACCAGATGCCGCAGCCGCCTGCTCACCCTGTGCCGGACGACGGAGTTCCCGACCGCCTTGCTCACCACAAAACCCGCCCGCGACGGTGCTCCGGACAAATCAGCGACGCCCTGCGTCTCCGTTGAGGGTGGCGGTGAGTGACCGGCGGGGGGGTCTCTGGCCTGCAACGCGTGGACGACCAGACGTCGCCGCCCCGCGCGGGACCCCCGGCGCATCACTTCACGGAAGTCCTCACTTCGCCGCAGACGCGCGGCCGGGGGCAGCATTCGGTGCGCCTGGAGGTGGCGCGGTCAGGCGGACAGCTTCTCGCGGCCCTTGCGACGACGGGCCGAAAGGATCGCCCGGCCGGCACGGGTGCGCATGCGCAGCCGGAATCCGTGCGTGCGGGCGCGTCGGCGGTTGTTCGGCTGGAAAGTGCGCTTACCCTTGCTCACGACTCTGCTTCTCCTGGTCTCGACAAACCGGCTCGCGAACGCGGACACGCGAAGGTGCCCGCGGCAAGCGGGGTGACTTTACGAGGGTACGCACTCGTTCTCCGACCCCGGCAACCGGCCCCCATCAGCACGGACTCGGACCGGGTGGCGACTCCGCGTAGAGCGTGGAATCCTTCTGGGGCAAGCGACTTGTCTGACAGCCCGAGCCTTGTTAGCGTGTCTCCTCTTGAGTCACCCGTTCGTGGGGGTAGGCACCGCCGTCAAAGGTGTGGAGGCTCTGGCTGGCGTAGTTTCGACCCGCAGGTGGAGTCGCTGTGGGCCGCCGTACATTAGTGCACAGTTGTGGACAACTCTGTGGATGGCTGCTGCGCGCGGTCACTCCGCGCGGCCGCGGGAACCCGCTCGATCGGGTGGGAACATCGCCGCCAGGGCGATTTCGTCTGGGGTGGACGAGGGGAGGGGAGCGAATTCGGTGTCCGAGCACCAGATGAATCTGGGCGTCGTGTGGGACCAGGTCGTTCGCGAACTGTCCGATGGCACTCTCTCCCCGCAGCAACGCGCGTGGATGCGCGTCACGCGCCCGATCGGCCTGCTCGACGGCACCGCGCTGCTCGCCGCCCCCAGTGACTTCGCGAAGGAAGCGATCGAGCGCGCGCTGCGTGAGCCCATCACCCACGCGTTGTCCCGGCGGCTCGGCCGCCCGGTGTCACTCGCGGTGAAGGTCGACAGCACTGAGGTCGCCCCCGCGCCGCAGTACGCCCCGGCGCCCCCGCGAGTGGACAGGGCGGTCGCGGATGCGCCGACGCGCCCGGTGCTGCCGCCGCTGGAGGACGGGATACTCCCGCCGGTGCGACGCGGCCGCGTCCAGGCCGAGCCGAGCAAGCCGATCATCCCCGAGGACGACAGCGAAGAAGAGGTCGACGAGGAAGGCGAGGCGCTCGCCGCCGCGCACGAGATCTGGCCGATGTTCTCGGGGCAGCCGATCGCCGGGCAGCCGTACACCGCGCCCGCACAACCGCAGACGTCGAAGACGCGCCTGAACGAGAAGTACACGTTCGACACCTTCGTCATCGGCGCCTCGAACCGGTTCGCGCACGCGGCCGCCTTCGCGGTGGCCGAAGCACCGTCCCGCGCGTACAACCCGCTGTTCATCTGGGGTGAGTCGGGCCTCGGCAAGACGCACCTGCTGCACGCGGTCGGGCACTACGCCCAGCGACTGTTCCCCGGCATGCGCGTGCGCTACGTGTCGACCGAAGAGTTCACCAACGACTTCATCAACTCACTGCGCGACGACCGGAAGGTGGCGTTCCAGCGCCGCTACCGGGATATCGACATCCTGCTCGTCGACGACATCCAGTTCCTGGAAGGCAAGGAAGGAACTCAGGAGGAGTTCTTCCATACCTTCAACACGCTGCACAACGCGAACAAGCAGATCGTGGTCTCCTCCGACCGGCCGCCCAAGCGCCTGGAGACGCTGGAAGACCGGCTGCGGACGCGGTTCGAGTGGGGCCTGATCACCGACATCCAGCCGCCCGAGTTGGAAACCCGGATCGCGATCCTGCGGAAGAAGGCCGCGCAGGACCGGCTCGCGGTGCCGGGTGAGGTGCTGGAGTTCATCGCGTCGCGGGTCGAGGCGAACATCCGCGAACTCGAGGGCGCACTCATCCGCGTCACCGCGTTCGCTTCGCTGAACCAGCAGCCGGTCGACGTCGGCCTCGCCGAAATCGTGCTGCGCGATCTCATCCCGGATTCACAGGTCCCGGAGATCAGCGCACCGACGATCATGGCGACGACGGCCGAGTTCTTCGACGTGACGATCGACGATCTGTGTGGTCCCGGGAAGACCAAAGCGCTCGCCACGGCCCGGCAGATCGCCATGTATCTGTGCCGTGAACTGACCGACATGTCGCTGCCGAAGATCGGGCAGACGTTCGGCGGCCGCGACCACACGACGGTCATGCACGCGGACAAGAAGATCCGTAAGGAGATGGCCGAGCGCCGGCGGATCTACGACCAGGTGCAGGAACTGACCTTCCGCATCAAGCAGCGCGCCCGCCAGTAGCGCATCCTTCAATCCACTTCGGACAGTCGCGGTCTACCGCGGCTGTCTTTTTTTCGGTGCGCAGTCTCCTTGCCCTATCGGGCAAAAGCTGATTGGTCCAAGTAGGACAGTGCACCGCGTCATGCCGCGTTTATGCCTGTGTCCCAAGGGTATCCGGCAAGAACCGCTTGTGATGCCAATAACGACAAGGCATCGAAAGGCGGCGGCGTTCGCTCACGGGGGTGAAGTCTCGAACGCCGCGTCCGGACGCGGTGGCTGGGTACAACTTCGCCCACAACTGGGGAAGAATGTGTGGACAACTGTGGATAGCTGTGGATGGTTTGGGGACCGCTCGAAGTTGTCCACGGAGACCCCCAAACCATCCACCGAAGTAGTCCCCAGGTATCCACAGGCCGCCACGCCTACGGACCTGCGACGACGACAGAAATCCACAGAATCCACAGCCCCTATTACTGTTACTGCCTTTGTTCTTTCAAGAAGATCTTTCAAAGCAAAAACAGGCGAGCTGTGGAGTTGGGGACAACCCGCCAAGGCGGGACGTCTTGTCGACATGTCGATGGGCTGCCCCGAATGACGGCGGGCCGGGTCACGTTCTAACGTGGGTATCCACACCCAAGCCCGCAGGTCGTTGGCGACATCGGCTCCGGGCTCCACCACACAACGAGATCCCTGGTCACCGTGCTGAGCATCGCGCGTCCAGGGCCGTTTGCCGACCTTCTCGAGCCCAAGGGGTGGCTCGGCCGTCGAAAGGATGGGCGCATGAAGATCCGCGTCGAGCGAGATGGGCTGGCCGACGCCGTCGCTTGGGTGGCCCGCAGCCTGCCGTCGAGGCCACCTGTTCCGGTACTGGGCGGCGTCCTGCTCGATGCCGGTTCCGACGGGACGACCGACGCACTCACCGTGTCCGGGTTCGACTACGAGGTCTCGGCCACGGTCGGTGTCCCGGCGACGATCGCCGACGGTGGGCGACTGCTCGTGTCCGGTCGGCTCCTCGCCGACATCACCAAGTCGCTGCCGGCCCAGCCGGTGGAGATCTTCGTCGATGGTGCCCGCGCCTCCATCACTTGTGGCAACGCCCGGTTCTCCCTGCCGACGATGCCGGTCGAGGACTACCCGGCGCTGCCCGCCCAGCCCGCGCTGGCCGGTGAGGTCGCGGGTGAAGCATTCGGCCAGGCGGTCACCCAGGTCGCCGTCGCCGCGGGCAAGGACGACACGCTCCCGATGCTGACCGGGATGCGGCTGGAAATCTCGGGCAGCTCGCTGACCCTCGTCGCGACCGACCGGTTCCGGCTCGCGATGCGCGAGTTCACCTGGGAGCCGGCCGAGGGGCTCGATGACGCGGCCGTCCTCGTCCCGGCGCGCACGCTCGCGGAAGCCGCGAAGTCGCTCGGCACGAGCGGGGCGAAGGTTTCGCTCAGCCTCGCCAGCGGTGAGGGTCTGCTCGGTCTCGCCGGTTCCGGTCGGTATACGACCACCCGCCTGCTCGACGCGGAGTTCCCGCCCTACCGTCAGTTGCTGCCCGCCCAGCACACGTCGCGCGCGGTGATCAACGTCGCCCCGCTGACCGAGGCGATCAAGCGCGTGTCGCTTGTCGCCGAGCGGGGTACGCAGGTGCGGCTCGAGTTCGCGGACGGTCTGCTCCGGCTGTCCGCGGGTGGTGACGACGAGGGCAGCGCGGAGGAAGAGTTGCCGGTCGACTATGAAGGCGAGCCGGTGACGATCGCGTTCAACCCCGGTTATCTCGTCGACGGTCTCGGCGCACTGCACGCCGACCGGGCGGAGCTCACCTTCACCACCCCGAACCGGCCGGCGCTGATCAAGCCCGCGGACGAACAGGGCCAGGTCGTTCCTGGTTACCTCTACTTGTTGATGCCGGTCCGCCTGCCCGGCTGACCGGAAACCGCGCGACCAGAAGGGGATTTCGATGGTGCAGCTGGGACTCGTCGGCCTCGGCAGGATGGGCTTCAACATGCGTGAGCGGTTGCGGGCCGACGGGCACGAGGTGGTCGGCTACGACCGCAACGCCGAAGTCAGTGACGCAAGCTCCCTCGCCGACATGGTCTCGAAGCTCGCCGCACCGCGGATCGTCTGGATCATGGTGCCCGCCGGCGGCCCGACCAGGGGCACCGTGGACGAGCTCGGCGAGCTGTTGTCCGAGGGCGATCTGGTGATCGACGGCGGCAACTCGAAGTTCACCGATGACCAGCGCAACTCCGAGGTACTGGCGGCCAAGAAGATCGGCTATCTCGACTGCGGAGTGTCCGGTGGCGTGTGGGGTAAGGAAAACGGGTACGGCCTGATGGTCGGCGGCGCGCCGGAGGACGTCGAGCGCGCGATGCCCATCTTCGATTCGCTGCGCCCGGACGGCCCGCGCGAGGAAGGGTTTTCGCACGCGGGCTCGGTCGGTGCCGGGCACTACGCGAAGATGATCCACAACGGTATCGAGTACGGGATCATGCAGGCCTACGCCGAGGGCTTCGAGCTGATGGAAGCCGCGCATGTGATCAACGACGTGCCCGCCGTGATCAAGGGGTGGCAGCGCGGCACCGTGGTCCGGTCCTGGCTGCTCGATCTGCTGGTGCGGGCGCTGGACGACGATCCGGAGCTCGACGATCTCGAGGGATATGTCGAGGATTCGGGCGAGGGCCGGTGGACGCTGGAAGAGGCGATCAACAATGCGGTACCCGCGCCGGTGATCTCGGCCGCGCTGTTCGCGCGGTTTTCCTCGCGGCAGAAGGATTCCGCCGCGATGCGTGCGGTCGCCGCGTTGCGCAACCAGTTCGGCGGGCACGCCGTCAAGAAGGTCGGTCAGTAGGCGCGTCTTGTACCTCCGTCATCTCCAGGTCACCGACTTCCGTTCGTGGGAGCATGCGGACCTGCCGTTGACGCCGGGGCCGACGGTGCTGATTGGGCCGAACGGCCGCGGCAAGACCAACTTGCTGGAGGCGATCGGGTATCTCGCGACGCTGGGCTCACACCGGGTCGCCAGCGACGCGCCGCTCGTCCGGCACGGGTGTGAGCGCGCATTGGTCCGGGCGGCCGTGGTCAACGACGACCGCGAGCTGACCATCGAACTGGAGATCACGCCGGGAAAAGCGAACCGCGCACGGGTCAATCGCGGCGCGGTCGGCAAACCGCGGGACATTCTCGGCATCCTGCGCACCGTGTTGTTCGCACCGGAGGACCTGGCGCTGGTGCGCGGTGATCCCGGTGAGCGCCGGCGGTTTCTCGACGAGCTGCTGGTGTTGCGCGCGCCGCGTTGGGCGGGGGTGCGGTCGGACTACGAACGCGTGCTGCGCCAGCGCAACGCCTTGCTGAAAACGGCGGGTAAGAGAAAAGGAACGCGTGAGGATCCGTACGCGCTCTCGACGCTCGAAGTGTGGGACAACCACCTCGCGACGGTCGGCGCGCAGCTGCTCGCCGCGCGACTCGACCTCGTGGCCGACCTCGGGCCGCATACCTCGGCCGCGTATCTGGGAGTCGCGCCGGACTCGCGGCCGGCGATCATTTCGTACCGGTCCAGCCTCGGCGAAGGACTGCCGCACGGGTATGGAAAGTCCGACGGTGAGCGGGCCGATCCGGAGAAGCTGACCGACATCCTCCTGAACGCGCTGACCGAGGTGCGGCAGGCCGAGCTCGACCGGGGAGTGAGCCTCGTCGGTCCGCATCGTGACGAGCTGGAGCTGGTGCTGGGCGACGCGCCTGCGAAGGGGTATGCGAGTCATGGGGAGTCGTGGTCGTTCGCGCTCTCGTTGCGGCTCGGGTCCTATGAGTTGCTGCGCAGCGAGAACGGCGAGCCAGTACTGCTGCTCGACGACGTGTTCGCCGAGCTGGACCGCCGTCGCCGGGCCCGGCTCGCCGAGGTGGCGGCGGCCGCCGAACAGGTGTTGATCACGGCCGCGGTGGATGAGGACGTGCCCGAAGAGCTATCGGGCACCCGGTTCACGGTCTCGAACGGGGAGGTCAGGCATGGTTGAGGAGGAACCAGCGAGAGCGGCTCGCCCACCGCGAGTGACCGGGGCCACAAGATTTACCCACCTATCTGGGGACAAGTCTGTGGATAGTGTGGATAACACGGTGAACTTGTCATCGCCGCCGGTGATCAAGAGGCCGGATGAGTCACATTCCAGCGCCCAGATGGGGCCTCTTCCGGCCGAAGACACCATATCGTCAACACAGAGTGACACCACCGGTGGGCCGAACGTGTCCGGCCGCGACCTGGCGCGGCAGGCCCTGGCCGCCGCACGCGCCAAGGCCGAGTCGAGGGGGTCCGAGCCCGGCGTCCGCAAGCGCACGGCGGCCGAGTTCGGCCAGAATCCGCGGCGTCGTCGCTGGTCCGGACCAGGCGCGGACCACCGCGACCCCCAGCCGCTCGGCCGCCTGATGTCGCGGCTCGCGGCCGATCGTGGCTGGTCGCAGCGCCTCAACGACGGTCAGGTGTTCGGTCAGTGGGCGAAGTTGGTCGGTGACGAGGTCGCGGAGCACGCCCAGCCTGTTTCCCTGAAGGACGGCGAGCTCACCGTCCGGGCCACCTCGACCGCCTGGGCCACCCAGTTGCGCCTGCTACAGGGGCAGTTGCTGACCAAGATCGCAGCGGTCGTCGGGCACGGCGTCGTGAAGCGGATGCGCATCCACGGGCCCACCGCACCGAGCTGGCGCAAAGGTGCCCGGCACATCCCGGGCCGGGGTCCCCGCGACACTTACGGCTGACATCTGAACGCGCCACGATGCCGCGGCTTGACGCGCATCCATCTCGTCACTCAACCGACTTCGAATTCGTCGCTCTGTGGGGAAACTAGGGGTGTCCTTGCCGCACCTGAGCAGAGGTGGCCAAGTAGACTGTACGAGGGAGCGGGGTCCCTTGGGCGAGACTGAGGAGAAAGCAGGCCTGTGGCAGCCAAGCAGAACGACTACAACGCGTCCTCCATCACCGTGCTCGAGGGTCTCGAAGCCGTCCGGAAACGTCCCGGTATGTACATCGGCTCGACCGGCGAGCGCGGTCTCCACCATCTTATCCAGGAAGTCGTGGACAACTCTGTCGACGAGGCGATGGCCGGGTTCGCCACCAGGGTCGAGGTGACCCTGCTCGCGGACGGCGGTGTGCGGGTCGTCGACGACGGCCGCGGCATCCCGGTCGACATCCACCCCAAGGAACGGCGGCCGACCGTCGAGGTCGTGCTCACCGTGCTGCACGCCGGTGGCAAGTTCGACAGCGACTCCTATGCCGTTTCCGGTGGTCTCCACGGTGTCGGTGTCTCGGTGGTGAACGCGCTGTCCACCGCGCTCGACGTCGAGATCCGCCGCGACGGGCGGCTGTGGCGCCAGCACTACGACCGCTCCGAGCCGGGCGAGCTGATCGACGTCGGCCCCGCCGACGACACCGGCACCATCGTCACGTTCTGGGCCGACCCGGACATTTTCGAGACGACCGAATACAACGCCGAGACGGTCGCGCGCCGCCTGCAGGAGATGGCCTTCTTGAACAAGGGCCTGTACATCAGCCTCCGTGACGAGCGAGTCTCCGAAGCGGACGCCGAGTCCGATGTGGACGGTCAGCAGGCGCGCCTCAAGGAGCGGGTGTTCCACTACCCGGGTGGGCTCGAGGATTTCGTCAAGCACATCAACGGCAGCAAGGATCCGATCCACCCGAGCGTGATTTCGTTCGAAGCCAAGGGCGAGGGCCTCGAGATCGAGGTCGCGATGCAGTGGAACAACTCCTACACGCCATCGGTGCACACCTTCGCGAACACCATCAACACGCACGAAGGCGGTACGCACGAAGAAGGTTTCCGTGCGGCGCTCACACGGGTCGTCAACGCGTACGCGCGGGACAAGAAGCTGCTCAAGGACAAGGACGAGAACCTTTCGGGCGAGGACGTGCGCGAAGGCCTCGCGGCCATCGTGTCGATCAAGCTCGCCGAGCCGCAGTTCGAAGGCCAGACCAAGACGAAGCTGGGCAACAGCGAAGCGAAGTCGTTCGTCCAGACCAAAACGAACGAATGGCTCGCCGACTGGTTCGAGCGCAATCCCAGCGAAGCCAAGACGATCATCAACAAGTCTGTGGCGAGCGCGCAGGCGCGGATGGCCGCGCGACGGGCGCGGGATCTGGTGCGCCGCAAGGGAGCGCTGGAGATCGGCGGTCTGCCGGGCAAGCTCAAGGACTGCCAGTCGACGGACCCGGAGGAGTGCGAGCTCTACATCGTGGAGGGTGACTCGGCGGGTGGTTCGGCCAAGGAAGGCCGCGAGTCACGGTTCCAGGCGATCCTGCCGATCCGCGGCAAGATCATCAACGTGGAGAAGGCCCGGATCGACCGGGTACTCAAGAACACCGAGGTGCAGTCGCTGATCACCGCGCTGGGCACCGGTATCCACGACGATTTCGACCTCTCGAAACTGCGCTACCACAAGATCGTGCTGATGGCCGACGCTGACGTGGACGGCCAGCACATCCGCACCCTGTTGCTGACGCTGCTGTTCCGGTTCATGAAGCCGCTCATCGAGCACGGCCACGTCTATCTCGCGCAGCCGCCGCTGTACAAGATCAAGTGGCCGCGGGCGGATCCGGAGTACGCCTACTCCGACAAGGAGCGCGACGGGCTGATCGCCGCCGGCGCCGAAGCCGGCCGCAAGCTGCCGAAGGACGACGCGATCCAGCGCTACAAGGGGCTCGGCGAGATGAACGCCGAAGAACTCTGGGAGACCACAATGGACCCGGCGCACCGGCTGCTGCTGCAGGTGACGCTCGACGACGCGGCCGCGGCCGACGAGCTGTTCACCGTACTGATGGGCGAGGACGTGGAGGCACGCCGCTCGTTTATCACCCGCAACGCCAAGGACGTCCGGTTCCTCGACGTCTGACCACTCGTATGTCCACAGTGCACTGACTCTGTTTTTCCTTCGAGAAGGACCTCATGACGGAAACCTTGCCGCCGGATCACGACCGCACCGAGCCGGTCGACATCCAGCAGGAGATGCAGCGCTCCTACATCGACTACGCGATGAGCGTGATCGTGTCGCGGGCGCTGCCGGACGTGCGCGACGGTCTCAAGCCGGTGCACCGCCGCGTCCTGTACTCCATGTACGACTCGGGTTTCCGGCCGGACCGCGGATACAACAAGTGTTCGCGCGTCGTCGGCGACGTCATGGGCAACTACCACCCGCACGGTGACTCGGCGATCTACGACGCACTGGTGCGACTGGCCCAGCCGTGGTCGCTGCGCTACCCGCTCATCGACGGCCAAGGCAACTTCGGGTCACCAGGCAACGACCCCGCCGCCGCGATGCGGTACACGGAGTCGCGGCTGGACCCGCTCGCGATGGAGATGCTCCGCGAGATCGACGAGGAGACCGTCGACTTCTCGGACAACTACGACGGCCGCACGCAGGAACCGGACGTCCTGCCGTCCCGCATCCCGAACCTGCTGGTCAACGGCACCTCGGGGATCGCGGTGGGGATGGCGACCAACATCCCGCCGCACAACCTGCGGGAGGTCGCCGAGGGCGTCATCTGGTCGCTGGAGAACCCGGACGCGAGCGAGGAAGAGCTGCTCGCCGCCCTGCTCATGCGCATCAAGGGCCCGGACTTCCCGACGAAGGGCCTGATCCTCGGTAACTCCGGGATCGAGGAGGCCTACCGCACCGGTCGTGGTTCGGTGCGGATGCGTGCCGTTGTCGAGGTCGACGAGGACCTCAAGGGCCGCACGATCCTCGTCGTCACCGAACTGCCGTACCAGGTCAACCCGGACAACCTGGTGGAGAACATCGCCGCGCTGGTCCGGGACGGCAAGCTCACCGGCATCGCCGATATCGCCGACGAGTCCAACAGCCGTCGCGGGATGCGGATCGTGGTCACGCTCAAGCGGGACGCGGTCGCGAAGGTCGTGCTGAACAACCTCTACAAGCACACCCAGTTGCAGTACAACTTCGGCGTCAACATGCTGGCCCTGGTCGACGGCGTGCCGCGCACGCTGCGACTGGACCAGGTCGTGCGGCACTACGTCAACCACCAGATCGACGTCATCATCCGGCGCACCCGATTCCGGCTGCGCAAGGCCGAGGAGCGGGCCCACATCCTGCGTGGTCTGGTCAAGGCGCTGGACATGCTCGACGAGGTCATCGCGCTGATCCGGCGGTCGCCGACCGTCGACGAGGCGCGCGCCGGCCTGATCGAGTTGCTGGAGATCGACGAAATCCAGGCCACCGCGATCCTCGACATGCAGCTGCGCCGGCTGGCCGCACTGGAGCGGCAGAAGATCATCGACGAACTGGCCGAGATCGAGGAGCGGATCGCCGATCTGCAGGACATCCTCGCCAGGCCGGAGCGGCAGCGGGAGATCGTCAAGGACGAGCTGACCGAGATCGTCGAAAAGTACGGTGACGAGCGGCGTACCCAGATCATCCCGTTCGACGGGGATGTCTCGGTCGAGGACCTGATCGCGGTCGAGGACGTGGTCGTCACCATCACCCGCACCGGCTATGCGAAGCGCACCAAGACGGACCTGTACCGCTCGCAGAAACGCGGCGGCAAGGGTGTGCAGGGCGCGCAGCTCAAGCAGGACGACATCGTGCAGCACTTCTTCGTGTGCTCCACGCACGACTGGATCCTGTTCTTCACCAACAAGGGCCGCGTGTACCGGGCGAAGGCGTACGAACTGCCCGAGGCGAACCGGGCGGCGCGTGGCCAGCACGTCGCGAACCTGCTGGCGTTCCAGCCGGACGAGGAAATCGCCCAGGTCATCGAGATCCCGAACTACGAGGTCGCGCCGTATCTCGTGCTGGCCACCCGCAAGGGCCTGGTCAAGAAGACCAAGCTCAGCGACTTCGACTCGAACCGCGCGGGCGGCCTCATCGCGGTCAACCTGCGCGAAGGCGACGAACTGGTCGGCGCTGTGCTCGCCGGGCCCGACGACGACCTGCTGCTGGTCTCCGCGGAAGGGCAGTCGATCCGGTTCCACGCCACCGACGAAGCACTGCGGCCGATGGGCCGCGCCACGTCCGGTGTGCTCGGCATGCGGTTCAACGACGGCGACGAGCTGCTCGCGCTCAACGTGGTCAAGCCGGAGAAGTTCCTGCTGGTCGCGACCGACGGCGGGTATGCGAAGCGGACACCGATCGAGGACTACCCGGTGCAGGGCCGAGGCGGCAAGGGTGTGCTGACCATCCAGCACGACCGCAAGCGTGGCAGGCTGGTAGGTGCGCTCATCGTCGACGAGGACGACGAGCTGTATGCCATCACCTCCAACGGCGGGGTCATCCGGACGACCGCCGAAGGGGTGCGCAAGACCGGACGGCAGACGAAGGGCGTGCGGCTGATCAACCTCGGGGAAGGCACTACCCTTCTTGCGGTGGCACGCAACGCCGACGAACCCTCGGACGTCGGTAATGGTGAAGGCAACGAAGACGAGACCGGAGCACAGGCTCAGCAGCCTGAAGCGTAAGGATTTATTGAGTGACTTCGCCCGAGAACTCGGAATCGCCCGCGGCGGCCGGTGACAAGGCGGCGCCGCCGTGGCAGCGGCTCAGCAAGGACAACGGCAACGGCACGGCCGAAGGCCCGACCCAGTGGCTTCCGAGCAGCCAGGCCGGGGAAAATGCGCATGACTCCAAAGGCACCGGTGGCGACCAGACGACGGTGGTCACCGGCAGCGCGGCGGCCGGGCTGTTCGGCGGGCCGGCCGAGCCGCGGGAAGATCCCTTTGCCGGGCTGAGGGGGCAGGACACCGTGAACGTGCCGGGCGCCGCGGCCAAGGGCCGCGGAACCCCCAGCGCGCTCCGTCGCCCCGGCCGCGGCCCGCGCCGTGCGAGTCTGCAGATCAAGCGGTTCGACCCGTGGTCGGTGCTCAAACTGTCGCTCGTCCTCGGCGTCGCGCTGTTCTTCGTGTGGCTGGTCGCGGTCGGCGTGCTGTACACGGTGCTCGACGGCATGGGCGTGTGGGACAAGCTGAACGGCACGTACTCGTCACTGGTCTCCGGCGACGGCGGCGACACCCCGGCCCAGCCACTCATCAGCGCCGGCCGGGTGTTCGGCATCGCCGCCATCCTCGGCGCGATCAACATCGTGCTGCTCTCCGCGCTGGCCACGGTGAGCGCGTTCATCTACAACGTGTCCGCCGATTTGGCCGGTGGCCTTGAGGTCACCCTCTCTGAACGGGAGTGAAAGGCGTCCTGTAGTCTTTCTTTCGTTCACGGGCCCATAGCTCAGGCGGTTAGAGCGCTTCGCTGATAACGAAGAGGTCGGAGGTTCAAGTCCTCCTGGGCCCACCATTACCCCGGTACGCTGATCAGTCGAAACAGCGTGCCGGGGTTTTAGATTAGTAGGGATCGGCCTGCTGGGCCTCGCCCGGCGGTATTTCTTTCACCGCTGCGATGGCGCGGGCGACTTTGGGCGAGGAGCATGTCGCCTTGTTGAGAGACCTACGGAGGTACCGATGAAGGCAATCGTCGCGACCGACCGGGCTGCGGAAACTGCCGGGATCACACTCGCGGAGCGGCCTGAGCCGACACCGGCGATCAACGACGTCGTCGTCGAAGTCCATGCCTCAGGCTTCGTCCCGGCCGAGTGGGAGTGGCCCTCGACATGGGTCGACCGCTCCGGTCACGATCGAGTCCCGGCGATCATCGGCCACGAGTTCGCCGGGGTGGTCAGCTCCCTCGGCTACGGCACGACGGGACTTTCGCTGGGACAGCGGGTATTCGGGATCACTGACTGGCACCGCGATGGAACCCTGGCCGAGTACACGGCCGTCGAGGCACGCAACCTTGCGCCGCTGCCGGGGAACGTCGACTTCACAGTGGGTGCGAGTCTGCCGATCTCCGGCCTGACCGCGTGGCAAGGCCTGCTCCAGCACGGCCGTCTCCAGGCGGGGCAGAGCGTCCTCGCCCACGGCGCCGCCGGCGCGGTCGGGTCGGTGGTGACGCAGCTTGCCCGGGAGTTCGGCGCCTACGTCATCGGTACCGGGCGGGCAGCGGACCGCCAGGCGGCGCTTGACTTCGGCGCGAACGAGTTCCTCGACCTCGACCACGAGGATCTCGACGACATCGGCGGGGTCGACTTGGTCTTCGATGTCATCGGCGGTGACATCCAACGGCGCTCGGCGAGCATCATCCGGCCTGGCGGAACGCTGGTGTCGGTGGTCGGCCCTGCCGAGGCCCGCCCTGTCGACGGCCTCGCGATCGACTTCGTCGTCGAGTCCGTCCCGAGTCAGCTGGTGGAGATCGTCGACCGGGTGCGGGACGGGCGCCTTCGCACGCACATCGGAGCCGGCACGACCCTCGACGACGCCATCCCCGCGCTCAACCCGATCGAGCGACGTAAAGGCAAGACCGTCATTCGCGTACGCCCCTGAGCGTGCGCCCGACGACGAGACCACCTTTCTCTTGCTTCCTTTTTGTTTCGTCCAGGTTTCTGTGGTTTGGGTTACATCAGGGGTGGTGCTCTTTTGTGCTTGGTTAGTGTCCGTTCGGACATTGGCGAGCGACGGGAGTGTGGTTATGTTCGGCCGTTTGCGCAGGGACGGCCGGCAGGGGGAGCCGGTGACGTTCGACATCGGTGCCGGGTTGGTGAGTGCCCGAGTTCGTGACGAGAACGGGAAACCGCTGGCCGGCGCCGAAATGGTGTTGCGGCACAAGCGGACACCGCGGGTCACGCGTGCGACCGCGGACGACTACGGGCTCGTGGTGACCACGGCGAGCGCCGGTGTGTACGCGGTGTCGATCAACGCGGGCGGCTACCGCGAGTCCACGCACAACATCGAGGTCGTCAGCGGCGACCACACCGCGCTGGGTGAGCTGGCGCTCCAGCCCGACATGAGCCTGCGGCTGCCCGAACCCGGGGAGTGGGTTCTCGACCAGCCCCACACATCGATCAGGTTCGTCGCCCGGCACATCGGATTGTCGCGCGTGCACGGGCATTTCACGCGTTTCCGCGGCAGCATCAATGTCGGCGAGCGGATCGAGGACTCATCCGTCGAGGTGGTCATCGAGGCGGCCAGCATCGACACCGGTTCCCCACAACGGGACGAACACCTGCGCTCGGCGGATTTCCTCGACGTGGAGAACTACCCGCGGCTGCATTTTTTCAGCAACCAGATCCAGCGTGCCGCCGGTGACCGCTGGATTCTCGACGGCACCCTGAACCTGCGTGGCGCGAGCCGGGGCGTCCGGCTCGACGCCGGCTACCTGGGGCTGCGCGAGTGGAACGGCGACCGACTCGGCGCCCGTGCCACAACGGAACTGCATCGCGAGGACTTCACGATCAACTGGCAGCAGACCCTCGCCAAGGGACTCGCCGTGGTCGGCTCGACGGTGGAGATCAAGCTGGACGTGCAGGCGATCCGCGCCTGATCAAGCAACGTCGGCGACCACGCACGCGACATTGTCGGCGCCGCCGTGGCGGTTCGCACTGTCGACGAGTTCACGGACCGTCTGCTGCGGGTCCGCGGTTGTAGCCAGCACCTCGTGCAACGCGTCCATCGTGACGGCAGTGTGCAAGCCATCAGAGCACAACAGATAGCGGTCACCGGGCTCGGCTGCACGCAGTTCGATATCGGGTTCGGCGGTCTTACCGCCGTGAAGGGCCTTCACCAGCAACGCCCGCTGCGGATGCGCCGCGGCTTCCTCCGGGGTGAGGCGATCTTCGTCGATCATCGACTGGACCAGCGTGTGGTCCTGCGTGATCTGGCTGAGGCGGCCGCCGCGCAGCAGATACACCCGCGAATCGCCGATGTGCACGAGCGCGAGCCGCGGACGCGACCACAGCAGCGCGGTGAGCGTGGTGCCGACGCCCGCGCCGAGTCCCCGCACCGCGGTGCCGGCGCGTTCGACCGCGTCGGACAGCGCGTTGAGCAGGTCGCCGGCGGGGACGGTCGTGTCCAAGTGCTTCAACGCGTCGATCGCGACGGAGCTCGCCAGGCGTTCTTCCGACTCGGCGCCGAACCCGTCAGCGACGGCGAGCAGATGCGGTCCCCCGTAGGCGACGTCCTGATTGGACTCACGGACGAGGCCACGGTCGGAGTGGACGGCGTACCGGATGGTCAGTGGCGACATGGGCGCTTCCTTTCTCGACAACTGTTCGATGAGGAAGGAAGCCAGCTTCGCCCGCGACCGGATATCGGCCTCGACCTGACGCCAGTAGGCGGCGATTTCCCTTGCCGCACCGGCATTGTCGAGCTCGCACACGATCTTGATCCGCGCGAGTGGCATGCCGATCCGTCGCAGCGAGGCAACGAGCCGAGCGTGGTCGAGCTGCTCCGGCGAGTACCAGCGGTAGCCGGAACGAGGATCGATGGACGCCGGTCGGAGCAAGCCGAGCTCGTCGTACAGCCGCAGTGCCTTCGGTGACAGGCGTGCGGCCCGCGCGAAGGCGCCGATGGTCAGCAACTCCATGCTCACCCTCCTCACATCCGACACCGTGGCGCTTGCCCCGAGGTCAAGGTCAAGCATGGTTCCACGTGGAACGGGGTGTCGGGCCGATGCGGGCTGTCCGGTAGCATCTTGAGGTCAGCGGAAACGTCGGAATAAGGGGCTTCAAGTGAAGAAGCTGTTGGCGCTCGCAGCGGTCGCGGGTGGTGTGCTGTTCGTCATCAAGCGCAACAAGGACGCCAAGGCCGAAGCCGACCTCTGGCGCGAGACCACCGCCCCGACGGGTAAGCCGCTGGGCTCAGTCTCCACGAACGGCACCACCCCGGCGCACGCCACGGGTGCCGGCCAGAACAACTGAACTCGCGCGGGTTCCGCCCGCGTCCCGGGGCTGTAGCTCAATTGGTAGAGCACCGCCTTTGCAAGGCGGGGGTCAGGGGTTCGATTCCCCTCAGCTCCACCCTTTAAGGGACATGACAAAGGCCAGGTCCGGCAGCCGTGTCACCTGTATGCCCCATGGTGGCGCCGGCCGCGCAGAAGTTCCTGCATGAGGCGACCGTGATGGTCGGTACAGGTCCACCACAATTTGTCGTTCAGGTCCAGGCTGTACAGGTCTGCCGTTTTCCCGCATCGGTAGCAGGTGTGACCGTCCGAGTTGTTGGGATCTGCCAAGCCGCTCGGCAGTTCGCGCAGTAAAGCAGGCTCGACATCTTCCCGAACGAATGTGCCTTTGAAGGGAACCGTTTCGACAAGGTTGCGCCGGCGTAGCTCGTCCAATGCCAGGCGCACTGTGTTTGTCGAAACGGCATAGTGCAGTGCCATATCCCGCTCCGGCGGCAGGCTGGTGCCGGGCGGGTGGTCACCGCCGGCAATGAGCGCAGCCAGTTGCTCCGCCACCTGTATATAGCAGTAGGAATTTCCTGAACGTTTTAATTCAGGCCGGCCGAAATCCTCACGTACCACGGATCTCACCTTCGCCGCTTGCTCTGCTCTGCGACAAACGTTCCTTTCGAGCGGGTTGTTGTGACCAGGCCGCGGTACCGGAGTATTCGCGTAGCGTGCCGCGCGCTGCCGAGTGAAACGCCATACTCGTCCGCCAGCCGACGTTCCGAGGGTAGTGGAGACTCTGGCGGCAAGTCGCCTCGTTCGATCCGGGCGGCGATGTGGTTGGCCATTGCCTCGTATACATACTCGCGACCCTTCGGATCGAAATCTTTGTGAATTCCCCTCACGGTGCCTCCGCTGGACTATGTCCCCATGTGCCTCAACGGCAAGTGCGCCAAATGAGTCAAGAGTACATAGGCGCGTCAATCCGCGACAAGGCGCTCTATTCCGAGACAACTGAGTCACTCGACTGGCCTAACGCGTCAAACGTACGCAACAGTGCGTAAGTGCCTCCTTCTGGCCAGCTTGTGACGACCGCCGAAGCTGCGGCAGCTATCGGTGTGGGCCGACGTACTTTGTCGCGCTGGGTGCAGCAAGGCAAGGTCGAACCCACCCTGACCACGGCCGGTGGTCATCATCGGTGGGATGTCGAAGACCTCAAGCAGCAGTTGCGCAACCTCCGCTGAATGCAAAATGAGCCATACCGCGCCAAAGCGCGCTAAGTCGCTCTATTCTGCGTCATCTGAGTCACTCAACTGGCCTAACGAGCCAAGTGTGCGCAACAGTGCGTAAGTGTCCCGTCCTGGCCGACTCGTGACGACCGCCGAAGCAGCAACAGCTATCGGCGTAGGCCGACGCACGCTGTCGCGCTGGGTCTTGGATGGCAAAGTGGAACCGACGCTGACGACAGCCGGTGGGCATCACCGGTGGGACGTGGACGACCTCAAGCGGCAGCTGCGCGAACTACGCAAGAGTGGCGAGCTGAACTAGTCCGACTTCACGCGATGAGTTCCCGGTGTGTGGTGGGTCTGCACCGGCATGACGACGCATATTCTCGAGACGCCCGAAGTCGATCTCGCCTATGACCTGCACGGCCCATTGCCCACCGCGGGGCAGGCGCCCCTGTTCATGGTCGGGCAGCCGATGGCCGCTGACGGGTTCGGCACGCTCGCGTCCTACTTTCCCGACCGCACGGTGGTCACCTATGACCCGCGTGGCATCGGCCGCAGCACTCGCAAGGACGGCCGGACCGATCATGTTCCCGAGGTGCAGGCCCGCGACCTGCACGCGCTCATCGAGGCACTCGGCGCTGGGCCGGTCGAAATGTTCGCGAGCAGCGGCGGTGCAGTGACCGCGCTCGCGCTGGTGGCGACGCACCCGCATGACGTGAGCACGCTCGTCGCGCATGAGCCGCCGATTATTGCGGTGCTTCCCGACGCCATCGCTGCCGAGCGGGCCCGCACCGGCTTTCTCAATGCGTACGAGGCGAAGGGGTTCGGCGCCGGGATGGCCGCCTTCATCGTGATGACCTCGTGGCAAGGCGAATACACCGACGACTACTTCGCGCAGCCGGCCGCGGATCCCGCTCAGTTCGGGCTGCCCACCGATGACGACGGCACCCGCGATGATCCGCTGCTGTCCGACCGGTCATGGGCGGTCACCAGCTACGAACCCGATTTCGGCGCACTCGCCGCCGCACCGACACGTGTCGTGATCGCTGTGGGGGAAGAGTCGGCGGGTCTCTTCACCGGACGGACGTCGCTCGCCCTGGCCGCCCGGCTCGGCACGCAAGCGACCGTTTTTCCCAGTCATCACGGCGGTTTCCTCGGCGGCGAAAACGGATATGCGGGGCGACCGGAGGCATTCGCCCGCAAGCTTCGCGACGTACTCGGCGAGGGCTGACGTCCGGCTACCATGCTGTGGTGACCTGGACCGCGCCCGAAATCCGGTACGTCGATGATCCGATCGGCGTGGACGAGCGCACCTTGCTCACCGGATTCTTGGCGTGGCATCGCACCGTGGTGCCGGCCAAATGCGCCGGCCTCACCGGCGAGGCGGCCGAAGACTACGAGCGGTTGCTCGAGGAAAGCCGGATCGCGGACCGTATCTTCGCCGCCGCTTCACTCGACGACGCCTTCACCCACGACGGCCAGACCTTTTGCGTGCGCCTGCTCTACCTGCACCTGATCCAGGAGTATGCGCGGCACAACGGGCATGCCGACCTGATGCGCGAACGGATCGACGGGAAAACCGGCGAGTGAGCAAGCGGCGCAAGCAAACCGACCCGATGCCCGGCGAATATCCGGTGCGTTTCGGGACCGCGGAACTGCTTGCCGATGCGGACCACCCCGGCGGCTGGCTGCTCAGCGTCGACGGTATCGCACAGTCCTATGTGGACCTTGACGATCCGGCGCATCTCGAGTTCGAGTACGTGCGGCGCATGGGCGACGTCATCGACTTCCTCGGCGGTGGCGCGGAACCGTTGGAGTCATTGCACATCGGCGGTGCCGGCTGCACCCTGCCCCGCTACATCGCGGCAACCCGGCCGGGATCGCGGCAGCTCGTGTTCGACGCCGACGGGCCGCTCATCGAACTCGTCCGCGAGCAACTCGATCTCCGCAGCGTCCCGCAACTGCGCGTGCGGATCACCGACGGGCGCGCCGGTGTCGCCACCCGCCACGACGACAGCGCCGATCTCGTCATCGCGGACGTGTTCAAACAAGCCAGCATGCCGGGGGAAATCGCCACACTGGAATTCACCCGCGAGATCGCCCGCGTGCTCCGCCCTTCGGGTACCTACCTGATCAACGTCGCGGACGGGCCCGGCCTGATGTTCACCCGCCGCGTTGCCGCCACGGCGGCCACCGTCTTCGCGCACACCCTGCTGCTCGCCGAACCGGGTGTGTTGCGCGGGCGCCGGTTCGGCAACGTCGTGCTCGCCGCCTCGGCGGTGGAGCTTCCGGTGCGGGCCGTCGCCGGCCGGGTCGCGTCCGCTGCGTTCCCCGCTCGATGCCTCGCCGGTAGCGAGCTGAAATCCTTCTACGGCAAGGCGAAGCCGCTCACCGACACAGACGGCGTCACCGCTCCGATGCCGCCGTCGAAGGGCTGGCGCTAAGCCAGCAGCTCGCGGAACCGATCCGCCGACACATTGCCACCGGACAGGATCGCGCCGACCCTCTTCCCGTGGACGGAAACCTTTCCGTTCAGCAGAGCGGCCACGACAGTCGCCCCGCTGGGCTCGACCACGAGCTTCATGCGGTCGAACAGGAACCGCATCGCGTCGCGTATCTCGTCGTCGGTCACGGTCACGATTTCCGAAACCAGCCGGTGGTTGATCGCGAACGTCAGCTCGCCGGGCTCACTCATCGCGAGGCCGTCCGCGATCGTGCGGGGCACGTCGATGCTCACCCGGCGCCCTTCCGCGAATGACCGCTGGTGGTCATTTCCCGCCGTGGGTTCGACCCCGACGAGCTTGATCCCGGGGTGCAGGGCCGTTGCCGCGACCGCGGTGCCCGCCATGAGGCCACCCCCGCTGACCGGGGTGAGCAGCACGTCCACCGCGCCCACGTCCGTCAGGAATTCGAGCGCAGCGGTGCCCTGACCGGCGATGACGTCCGGATGGTCATACGGCGGGACGATCGTGCACCCGGTCTCGGCCACGAGATCGGCGGCCAACGCGGCGCGGTCGTCGGCGTAGCGGTCGAACCGGCGGACCTCAGCGCCGTACCCGAGCGCAGCGTCCAATTTGGACTTCGGCGCGTCCTCGGGCATCAGGATCGTCGCTTTCGTGCCCAGTAACGAGGCGGACAGCGCGACCGCCTGTGCGTGGTTTCCCGACGAAAAGGCGCACACCCCGCGCGCCAGCTCGGCCGGGGACAACCGGGAAAGCATGTTGAACGCGCCGCGGAACTTGAAGGCGCCAATGCGTTGGAAGTTCTCGCACTTGAGGAGCACCTCCGCGCCGACACGGGAGTCGAGCGTGTGCGAGGTGTGGACCGGCGTGTGGTGTGCGTGCCCGGCAAGCCGTCCGGCTGCGGCGCGGATGTCGTCGAGGTTCACCCAGACATTATGTCAATATATCGGACTGTTTGTCTACATGCTTCACTCTGGAAGCTATGCGCCGACTCGTGCTCGTGCTGGGGACCATCGTCGTGCTGGCCGGCTGCTCATCGCACCCAGCGGCACCGTCCCCGAGTCCCAGCGCGCCGGCGGTCGCGGCCGCGCAGCCCCCGCCCGACCCGCAACCGTCCGGACCCGGGCCGTGCCCGTACCTCGACACGTCGTTCGTGGCGGACACCAACGGGCAGCACGTGTCGAAGGTCCAGACCTCCAGCGCGGACGCGGGCAAGCCGCCGTCCTGCTTCTTCTACGCGCTCAGCGGCAAACTCCAGCTCACCGTTCAGGTCTACGTCGGCGACGCGGGCGTCGCGAAAGCCTTGGTGGACAAGGCGGCTCCGCTGAACAGCAGCAATCCGGCGACCGACCCCGCGGGCTGGCAGGGCGGGTACGAGCCGACCGATGGTGGCGCGGTGTACGCGGTCGCCAAGGCCGGCGCCGCCGTCGTGGTCACCACGAACCAGAAACAAACCATCAAAGCGAGAACCGTTGCGAAGCAAACAATTTCCGCACTCGGCCTCTAACGCCCAGTGGCTGAAAGCGCAACTCGAACCTGTACTACGCTGACCCCCACCTGTGGCCGGGGAGGACCAGCCGCCGTCGGCGTGCAACGGGCCGCAGCGAAATCCGTGTACCTCGAAGTGAAGAAGGACAGACACCCGTGGCTGACACCCTCAAGGAAATCCTGCTCGACTCCAGCAGGCGTCCCGCCGTCGTGAGCGACCTCGAGACTCTGGTCGACGCAGAGGTCTCGGACAAGGGCGGCGTTTCCGGTGCCGTGATCAAGACCGGGTTCGCGGCGGTCAAGAAGATCAAGCCGGGCATCATCGGCTCTGCCGTCGACAGCCTGCTGGACGACTTCACCGCGACGCTCGAGCCGTTCTACGCGGACTTCAAGGGCCAGGGCGGCGGCGACTTCGGCGCCTACCTGTCGGGCCGCGGTGACGAGGCCTCCGACGCGCTGCTGGGCGTCACCGACGCTCGTGCCGAGCGGAGCAGCCGCGACAGCATCAAGAAGGTCTACTCGAAGCTGCGCCCGAACGGCAAGAAGAACGTCGAGGAGGCCCTTCCGCGGCTGGGCCAGCTGATCGACAAGCACGCCGCCAACGCCTGAGTGGCGGACCAACCGTGAGGCCGCCTGCGGGAGTCCCGCAGGCGGCCTCGACGGTCTGGTGGCCTTATTGCTGTTTCTGCGCCGGAGAAGGCGACGTGGCCTGACCGTTCGCGGAGTGCTTCGGCTCCGCCGAGGTCGGCGTGTTGTTCGGCGGCTCGGTCGCGACCGGCGGCTCCTGCTTGGCCCGCAGCGCGTAGGCGGCGCCGGCGGCTGCCAGCCCGATCCCCAGCAGCCACGGCCAGCGGCGGCGCTTGCGCTCGCCCTTCGCGGCGATCTTGGCTTCCGCGAGTGCGGCCCGGAAATCCTTCTTCGCCGCCTTGAAGTCCCGCCTGGCCTTGCGCTTGGACTCGCCGGCCGCCTTCGCCGCCTTCACGGCGGCCTTGCGCGCCTTGCGGCCCGGCTTACGCAGTTCGGCAAGCCGCGCGGCTGCTTCCTTGCGTGCCTCCGCACGGGCCTTCGCCAGCTCCTTGCGGGTCTCGCCCGACTTCTTCGCGAACTCCTTGCGCGCCTTACGGCCGCGCTTGACCGCCTCCTTGCGCACTTCCTCGGTGTTCTCGACAAGAAGTTGCTCGGCTGCCTTGCCCGCCTCCACGGCGCGGCTTCGCAGGCCCCGCAAGCCGGACTTGACCGGCTCACTGACCGAGTCTGCGGCTCGGGTCATGGCCTTCACCTCGTCAATCGTTGGTCTTCTCGTAGTTTCCCCGTGACCTATCCTGCCCGTTTCCGGCGGATCCCGCTGCGGATGGCACGATGAGTCACGTGACTGAGAGCAATGAATCCCTCGTCGGTGGCAAGGCCAAGGCCGTCCTGCACACCAACCACGGCGACATCCGCTTGAACCTTTTCCCTGATCACGCCCCGAAAACCGTGGCGAACTTCGTTGGCCTCGCGGAGGGCACGAAAGAGTACAGCCAGCCGAACGCGAAGGGAGAGAAGGCGGGCGCGTTCTACGACGGCTCGGTCTTCCATCGCGTCATCTCCGGTTTCATGATCCAGGGCGGTGATCCGACCGGTACCGGGCGCGGTGGCCCTGGTTACCGTTTCGATGACGAGTTCCACCCGGAGCTGCAGTTCAACCGTCCTTATCTGCTCGCGATGGCGAACGCGGGCCCGGGCACCAACGGTTCGCAGTTCTTCATCACCGTCGCGCCGACGACGCACCTGAACTTCAAGCACACCATCTTCGGTGAGGTCGCCGACCAGGAGTCGCGCAACGTCGTCGACGAGATCGCGAACACCGCGACCGGCGTGGCCGACCGTCCGCTCGACGACGTGGTCATCGAGAAGATCGACATCGAACGCTGACGGCGGCAAAACGGCGCGGCGGCTAGCCTGGAAGTACTGTGACCCAGCCTCCACAGACACCGCCGACGGCTTTGCCCGGTTGCTGGTGGCATCCGAACCGCCAGACCGGGTTGAGCTGTACCCGCTGCGGCCGGCCTGCCTGCCCTGACTGCCTGCGTGAGGCGGCCGTGGGCGCACAGTGCATCGACTGTGTGCAGGCCGGTCGACGGCAGGACGCCGGACAGCGCCGGCAGTACCAGCCCGCGGGTTACGGCGCGCGCACCATCGCGGGTGCCCGGCTGTCCAGCCGGCCGGTGGTGACCCCGGTCCTCATCTCGCTCAACGTGCTGGTCTACGGGGTCACCGCGCTCGAAGCCGGCAGCCCGATGAACAACCAGGCGTCGGATCTGTTCAACGCGTGGGTGCTGTGGCCGCTCGGTGTCGCGGGCGGGGAGTGGTGGCGCCTGGTCACCTCCGGGTTCCTGCACTACGGGGCCATCCACCTCGCGGTGAACATGTTCTCGCTGTGGATCATCGGCCGTGAGCTGGAGATCCTGCTCGGCAAGGTCCGGTTTGTCGCGCTGTACGCGATCTCGCTGCTGGGCGGCAGTCTCCTGGTGTTCCAGTTCGGCGGGGTGAACGGTCCGACCGCAGGCGCGTCCGGGGCGATCTACGGCTTGCTCGGCGGGGTCCTGATCGCGGTGCTGCGGTTGAAGCTCAACCCCGGGCCGGCGATCGGCACGATCGTGCTGAACCTGGTCCTCACCGTGTCGTTGCCGAACATCTCCCTGTTCGCGCACCTCGGCGGGTTGATCGTCGGTGCGCTGGCGACGGCGGCGCTGGTGTACGCACCGGCGAAGAACCGTGTCGCCTGGCAGGTCTGTGCGCTCATGCTGCTGGCACTCGCCCTGCTCGCGCTGTACTTCTACCGCGACGCGCAGCTGTAGGGCGTGGTCTGCTCACCGCCGCAACGTGCTGAGCACCTCGAGCACGTCCACCGGATCGGCACCGAGTTCGAGCCGGCCCAGCACGAACAGCTGGTCACCGGCGGAGATCTCCAGCGTGGTGGCCTCGCGGCCCAGCCGCTTGGTGGTGCGCAGCGACAGGTGAGCCTCAGCCCAGTTGAACCGCTGTTCGCCGTGCATCGTGCGGACCCGGACACCGTCGATGTCGGCGGCCAGCCGGGGTCGCACCAGCAGGCCGTGCGTCGACAGGACGGCGAGCACGACGGCCGCGACCCCGAACAGCACCGCGCCCGTCCGGTCGCTGTAGGCGAACGCACCGGCCAGTGCGACGAGCGTGCCTAGCAGGCCGACCGTGACAAGAGCCGGCCGGGGAGCCCAGCTCGCCGAGTTATCCACAGGGTTTGTCCACAATGGGGATGAGTCACACCGGTGTAATTCGCTGTCAATCGGCTATTCAGAGTAATCCGGTGAACCTTTGTCGAACTAACGCCAGCGCATGGTCATCAGCAGGCCCGAGATCATGAGCGCGAAGCCCACGGCGAAGTTCCAGCTGCCGAGGTCGGCCATGAAGGAGATCTTGTCGCCGGCGATGTAGTTGACCACCAGCCAGGCGAGACCGACCACCATCAGACCGAACATCACGATCTTGTAAATCGGGTGCGATGGCCCCGCGGCGCGCACCTTGACCGGCGTGCGGCGATCGGCGGGCGGCGTGTACGCCGTCTTCTTGCGTACCTTGGACTTCGGCATCGGAACCTCGCGTACTCGGGTGACTCGCCGGCGCTGCGCGGCCCCCTCGCGCGCAACCTCCTCTACCACCACACGTTAACGTAAGCGAGCAGGGGAGAGGAGCTCGCGTGGCGATCCTGGACGCACCGTCACCGAAGCAGTCGAGGGGGCCGGGCGCGAAAGTCGTCCGGACGGTCGGGGAATTGCTCATCACCGCCGGCCTGGTCGTGCTGCTCTTCGTCGTCTACGAGCTGTACGTGACCGACCTCTTCTCGGCCCAGAAGCAGGCCAATGCCGCCGCCGGCCTGGACAACGACTGGTCGCAGGGCCGCGAGCTGCATCCCGAGCTGATCGACGGCAAGGCGTTCGCGAAGCTGTACATTCCCGGCTTCGGCGCCGACTACCACTTCACGATCCAGGAGGGCACCGACGCGGCCGCGCTGGAGGTCGGCCCCGGCCACTACAAGGGCACCGCGCTGCCCGGCCAGCCCGGTAACTTCGCGGTCGCCGGGCACCGCGTCGGCAAGGGGGCCCCGTTCAACGACCTCGACCTGCTGAGCTCCTGCGACGCGATCGTCGTCGAAACCCAGACCGACTTCTTCGTGTACCGGGTGCTGCCGCATTCCGACGAGATCGCGAACTGGTCGTCCGGCAAGGGAAAGCAGCCACAGTGCGCGAAGGTCGGCACGCTGCGCACCGCCGGGGCCGACGGCGGTCCCTACGGACAGACCGTCGGCCGTGAGATCGTGGACCCCTCCCAGGTGGCGGTCATCGCACCCGTCCCGCACCACCTGACAGACGTGCTGCCCACCGCGCAGCAGGTCGCGCTGCTCACCCTCACCACCTGCCACCCGCAGTTCTCCGACCGGCAGCGGCTGATCGTGCACGCGGTGCTGACCAACCAGTTCCCCAAGACGCCGGGCGCCACCTACGCCCAGCTGTTGCAGGCCATCGGGGAGGCGTAGATGTACGGCTGGATCTGGCGGCACCTCCCGGGACCGTGGGCCGCGAAGCTCGTCGTCGCGCTTGTGCTGGTCGCCGGCGTGGTCGCGCTGCTGATGTTCGTGGTGTTCCCGTGGGCCGACCCGCTGCTGCCGTTCAACCACGTCTCGGTCAACGGCGACTGACAAAGTACATTTGCCCTGTGCGCATCCTCGTCGTCGACAACTACGACAGCTTCGTCTACAACCTCGTGCAGTACCTGGCGCAGCTCGGCGCCGACTGCACGGTGTGGCGCAACGACGTCGTCGAGATCGACCGCATCACCGAGTTCGACGGGGTGCTCGTGTCGCCCGGGCCGGGCACGCCGGAGCGCGCGGGGCAGAGCATCGACGTCGTCCGCCGCTGCGCGGACTCCGCCACGCCGGTCCTCGGGGTGTGCCTCGGGCACCAGGCCATCGGCGTGGCCTGGGGTGCGACGGTCGATCGCGCGCCGGAACTGTTGCACGGCAAGACGAGTCTCGTGCACCACGAGGGGCGCGGTGTGCTGGCCGGGCTGCCGGATCCGTTCATCGCGACGCGCTATCACTCGCTGACGGTGCTGCCCGAGACGATCCCGGCGGAGTTCGAGGTCACCGCACGCACCGAGTCCGGTGTCGTGATGGGGATGCGGCACCGTGAGCTTCCGGTCGAAGGCGTGCAGTTCCACCCGGAGTCGGTGCTGACCCAGCGCGGACACCGGATGCTGGCGAACTGGATGGGCGGTGCCGGGCACCCGGTTGAAGAGTCCACTGTGGACGCTCTGGTGCGCGACGTCGAGCTGTTGCAGAAGGCCGCGGTTGCGTGACGGCGCTGATCCGGCTCCGCGGGGTCGGTAAGCGCTATGGCCGGCTCGTGCTGGCCGGGGTGGATCTGGAAGTCCCGCGTGGTGCGGTGATCGGCATCGTCGGTGACAACGGGTCCGGAAAGTCCACGTTGCTGCGTATTCTCGCGCGGGTATCGCGGCCGTCTTCGGGCACCGTGGAAGGGACGCCGTCGATCGGTTATGTGCCGGACCGGTTCCCGGCCTCGACCCGGATGAGCGCGCTCGCCTACCTGCGTCACCTCGGACGGATCAGCGGAGTGTCCGATGTGGACGATCGAGCTACTGCGCTGCTGGCACGGCTCGCGTTGGCCGGTGGTCCGCGTACGCAGCTCCGCCGGCTGTCGAAGGGCAACGCGCAGAAGGTCGGACTCGCGCAGGCGCTGCTGACCGACCCGGACCTGGTGGTACTCGACGAACCGTGGTCCGGACTGGACCCGGCCGCGCACGGCGTGCTGGCGGAGCTGATCGCGGAAACCCGTGAACGTGGGGCGAGCGTGGTTTTCACCGCGCACGACGACGAACTCGCACGGCAGCACGCTACGCGGGTTTTTCGCGTGGCAGAGGGTGGTCTGCGGGAATCGGTGTCCGCGGTGCGGATCGTGTTGCGCGGTTCGGGTGCGGCGCCGTGGCCGGAAGTCGTTGCGCGGAAAGGCGATCAGGTCGAGCTCGCGGTCGCGACCGAGGATGTGGACAAGGTGCTGCTGGAAGCGTTGCGGCTGGGGTGGTCGGTGCTGGCGGTCGCGCGATGATCCGGTACCAGCTGGCCATGCTCGGACATTCGCAACGATGGTTGCCGCCCTCGTTCGCGTTCGCCGTGCTGTTGTCCATTTTGTACACCGACCCGGATGCGCCGATCGTGCCCGAGCTCGCCGTAAGCGCTGGTGGCCTGACGGTCGCGGCATGCTGGCTGACGGTCGCACTGGTCGATGCGGAAGATCCGGTGCAGCGGCTGATCACTCGAGTCCACGCACGCCGGTTCTCGACCTTGCTCGGCGGGGTGGTCGCGTCAGTGCTGTTGTGCTGCGCGGCGCTTACCGTAATTTCGCTGGTGTGGTCGGCACTTCGCCGCGACGGCGACCCAGCCGGCCTCGTCGGTCTGGGTGCGGTGGCGCACCTGGCCGGCGCGTGCACCGGCGTCGCGATCGGCCTGCCATGCTCGCGGCTGCTGATCCCGCGCATCGGCTACACGGTGCTGGCCGCACCGGCGATCCTCGTCGCGGTGCTGCTGGTGCGGTGGATCCCACTGCTCAACCCGATGCTGCGCGCCATGTCCTCCGGCGCCCCGTCGACCGGACCGGTACTCCTCGGCGCCGTGACGTCAGTGGCGGTGCTCGCGGTCAGCGCCCTCGCCGTCGCGGCCCTCTTCCAACACCGAAGATAATGGCTCGCCAGGGCACATCCGGGTTGGCCGCCTGCACGCGGGGAGAAACACGGTTGGCGGCCTCGCCGATGATCTCGACCAGGTACGTTAACGCGAGCTGCCCCTTTTCGTCGGAGTCGAACTCGTGCCGAGACTTCGGCCGAATCCTTCAGCGGTCGCCGCGGCTTCCAGAATGTCGCGAAGTCGCTCTGGTGTGGCTCGCTTCACACGGGCACCGCATCGGCGAATACCCGATCGCGGATCCTGGCCTTGAGGCCGTTCGGTGTGGCGACCTGCGTGAAGACGTTCAGCAGTTCCTCCACGTCCAGGGCGAATCCGGACATGGCGAAGTAACCGCGACCGGACTGCATCTCCACCAGCAGGTCCAGGTCGCTGTCGTCGTCGGCTTCGTCGCGGGCGACCGAGCCGAACACGCGGACGTTCCGCACGCCGTACTTCTCGGCGATGCGGTAGATCTCCTCACGGTGGGCACGCACTTCCGCCAGCGTCACACGCCTGTGCGGAGCATCGATGACCGTTCCAGCCATGAACCCAGTATCGCAGCCAGGCGGGTGGGCGTGCCACGGCGGACGCGGCCTGCCGCGGACAGCAGTGAGGCCAGGCCCCGCCGGGGGAACCTGGCCTCACGTCGAGAGAACCGCTCAGTTGCCGCCGTTGCCCTGGCCCGGCGGGAGAATGCCGCCTCGGCTCGTCGACGTCGGGGTCGACGACGTGCTGGTGTTGTGGCCACCGCCGTCGCCGGCGGTTTCGCCGACGAAAATCGTCACCGATTGGTTCTTCGCGATCTGTGTGCCGGCCGTCGGCGCGGTGCGGGTGACCACGCCTTCCTTGTTCGGATCGTTGACCTTGTCCGCCTGGTAGTTCACCTGACCATCCCAGCCGGCCTGTGCCAGTTTCGCCTGCGCCGCCTGCTGGTCCAGCCCGGTCAGGTCCGGCATCGTGATCTGCTGCTGCGAACCGTCCGACACGAACAGCGTCACCGTGCTGCCCTCGGGCTGCTGCCCGGCGTTCGGCTTCTGGTTCACCACAATGCCTTCGGGCTTGTCCGACGCCTGCGTCTGCCGCACCACCGTGAACCCCGCCGCCTTCAACTGCGACTCGGCCACACTGAACTGCTGACCTGTGTAATCGGTGATCGCGACCATGTTCTTGGTCTTGCCCACGGTGATCGTCACCGTGGTGCCCTCGTCGACCGTGGTGTTCGCGCCCACGCTCTGGCGCACCACCTTGCCGTACTGGTTCGGGTCACTCACATCGACCTGCGGGACGTTCGGGTCCAGATACAACCCGACCCCCGCCAGCGCCTGCTTGGCCTCGTCCTGGCTCTTGCCCGACAAGTCAGGCACCGTCACCTTCGCCGGCGCAGCCCCGATGCTCAGCTTGACCTCGGTCGACGTGGTCGCGGTCGTACCGGCCGCCGGGTCCGTCTTCAGCGCCTTGCCGATCTGGTCGGGCGAGCACGCCGACGTGCCGTCCTGCTGCATCTTGCACGACACCGGGACCGGCGTGATCTTCGTGAAACCCTTGTTGCGCAAGGTATCCATCGCGACGTTCTGCGACTGGCCCTTCACGTCGGGCACCTGCGCCGACGTCGGCTTGCTGTCGAACGCGCCCGCCAGCCACAGGATGAACGCGACCAGCGCCAAGCCGATCACCGTGAAGATCACGGCCGTCCACGCCCGCCGTCGCCGCCGGCGAGCCGGATCGTCGTCGCCGTATCCGTCGCTGTACTCCTCGTAATCCGCCGCGTGCCCGGGCGGACCACCACCGTTCATCACCTGCGTGCGCTCGTCGGCCGTCATCACCATCGGCGCGGACGGGCGCTGCCCGGACAGCACGCGCACCATGTCCGAGCGCATCTCGGCGGCCGACTGGTACCGGTTCGCCGGGCCCTTCGCGAGCGCCTTCAACACGATCGCGTCCAGCTCCGCGGACACCGCGGGGTTCACCGACGACGGCGCCTTCGGGTCCTCCCGGACATGCTGGTACGCCACCGCGACCGGTGAGTCGCCCGTGAACGGCGGCTCACCCGTGACCAGCTCGTACAGCACACACCCGGCCGCGTACACGTCCGACCGCGCGTCGACACCCTCACCACGCGCCTGCTCCGGCGAGAGGTACTGGGCCGTGCCGATCACCGCGGCGGTCTGCGTCATCGCGGCCTGGCCGTCGTGCATCGCGCGCGCGATACCGAAGTCCATGACCTTGACCGCGCCGTGGTTGGTGATCATCACGTTCGCCGGCTTGACGTCGCGGTGCACGATGCCGTGCCGGTGCGAGAAATCCAGTGCGGCACAGACGTCGGCCATGACCTCCATGGCCCGCTTCTGCGACATCGGGCCCTCGGTCTTGACGATGTCGCGCAGCGTCCGGCCGTTGACGTACTCCATCACGATGTAGGGCAGCGGACCGTACTCGGTCTGCGTCTCGCCCGTGTCGTAGACCGCGACGATCGCCGGGTGGTTCAGCGCGGCGGCGTTCTGCGCCTCGCGCCGGAACCGCTCCTGGAACTGCGGGTCCCTGGCCAGGTCGGCACGCAGGATCTTCACCGCGACCTCGCGCCCCAGGCGGATGTCAGTGCCGTGATGGACCTCGGACATGCCGCCGTAGCCGAGCGTGTCGCCCAGTTCGTAGCGGTTGGAGAGCAGTCGGGGTGCGCTCATCGGAGAAAGCCTGTCCATTCCGTCCAAGGTGTACTCATCATGCCCCGTAGGTCTTCCGTTCTGTGGGAGGCGGCTGGGCCCCGCCCGGTCCCAGGTCGCTGGTGCCGACGACGCCCGGTTGTCCCGGGGGTTTCGCCGAACCGAGCAGCCTCGGCAGCAGCAACGCCGCCGCGATGACGACGCCCAGCACCAGCACGGCGAGCACCACCCACAACGCGGCCAGGTTCCGCCGGCGCGGCACCGTCCCACTGGGATGACCCATCGGCGGGGCCACAGGTTGCATCAGCGGATGAGAAATCAGGCCTGGTGCCGGATTCGGCGGGTACGACTGCAGGAAACCGGATGGTGCCGGCAGCGGATGACCGGCCCGGATCGCGGCGACCGCGGCGGCGAACTCGCCGCCGGTGCGGTAACGCTGTCGCGAGTCCTTGACGAGGGTCGCCTCGATCAGCGCCCGCACGCCGGGTGGCACATCCGGCGGCAGCGGCGGCGGCAGGTCGCGGATGTGCATCATCGCGACCGTCACCGAATGTTCGGACAGGAACGGCCGGTGCCCGGCCAGACATTCGTAACCGCACACCGCGAGCGAGTACACGTCGCTGGCCGGCTCGGCGTCATGCCCGAGCGCCTGCTCCGGAGCGATGTAGTGCGCCGTGCCCATCACCATGCCGGACCTCGTCACCGGGGCGGCGTGGGCTGCCTTCGCGATCCCGAAGTCGGTGATCTTGACCGTGTTGCCCGGTGTGACCAGGATGTTGCCGGGCTTGATGTCGCGGTGCACCAGGCCGCGTTCGTGCGCGGCCTGCAAGGCGCGGCCCGCCTGCTCGAGAATGTCGAGTACCCGGTCGGCGGCCAGCCGCCCCTCGCGCGCGAGGATGCCGGCCAGTGGTTCGCCCTCGACGAGCTCCATGACCAGATACGCGATCGAATTGTCGTCCGCGACGGATTCACCGTAATCGTGCACGGCGGCGATCCCGGGATGGTTCAGCGACGCCGTCGTCCGCGCCTCGGTCCGGAAGCGGTGCAGGAACTCAGCGTCACCGGACAGCTCCGCTTTGAGCACCTTCACCGCGACGATGCGGTCCAACCGGGTGTCACTGGCCTGCCAGACCTCGCCCATCCCCCCGACGGCGATCCGGCTGACCAGACGGTAGCGCTCCGCCACCAGCTGACCCGTGGACAGCATCCGCTATCCACCCCCGAGCTGCGCGTTGATCGCGGCCCGGCCGATCTCCGCGGCGACGGTTCCCCCGGTGGCCTCCAGACCGCGGTTACCGCCGGACTCGACGATCACCGCCACCGCGATCTGCGGATCGTCGGCAGGCGCGAACGCGGTGTACCACGCGTGCGGCGGGGTGTTCTTCGGATCGTTGCCGTGCTCGGCGGTGCCGGTCTTCGAGGCGATCTTGACGTTCGCCTTCTTGCCGCCGCCCTTGGTGTTGTCCTCCGACATCTCCATCATCTGCTTGAGGATGTCGGCGTTGGCCGAGGACAGCGCGGGGGTGCCGGTCAGCTCCTCCGGCGTGAAACCCTGCACGTCGGACAGGTCCGGCGCCAGCAGCTTCTTCACCAGCTGCGGCTTCATCGCCATCCCGCCGTTGGCGACCGTCGCGGCGAGCAGGCAGTCCTGCAACGGAGTCAGCCGGACGTCGCGCTGGCCGATGCCGCTCTGGTAGAGCGCGGCGGTCGACTCGAGCGCGCCGAGGCTGGAGGGCACGACCCTGTTGGGGATCGCCAGGTCGGTCTGGCCGATGCCGAAGTTCGCCGCGGTCGAGCGCAACTTGTCCGCACCGAGCTGGCCGGCGAACGTCGCGAACGGGACGTTGCACGAGTGCGCGAGCGCCTGCGCGAACGTCGTGCCCGGACAGACCTCGCCACCGTAGTTCTCCAGCGTGGTGCTGGTACCGGGCAGTGTCACGTTCGGCGCGTTGCTCACCGGGGTGTCCGGGCGGCCACCGCTCTCCAGCTCGGCGGCCGCGACGACCAGCTTGAACGTCGAACCCGGCGGGTAGGTCTCCGAGATCCCGCGGTTGAGCATCGGGTTCTTCGGGTCGTTGTTGAACTGCTTCCAGGCGTTGGCCTGCTCGGTGCTGTCGTGCGAGGCCAGCCCGTTCGGGTCGTACGACGGCGTCGAGACCATCGCCAGGATCTCGCCGGTCTTCGGGTTCATCGCGACGACCGCGCCGGTGTAGCCCTTCGCCGTCATCGCGTTGTACGCGGCCTGCTGAACGGCCGGGTTGATGGTCAGCTGCACGTTGCCGCCGCGCGGGTCCCGGCCGGTGACCATGTCCGACAGCCGCCGCACGAACAGCCGCGGGTCGGAACCGGTGAGGATGTCGTCCTCGGAACGCTCCAGCCCGGCCGAACCGTAGTTCACCGAGTAGAACCCGGTCACCGGCGCGTACATCGGCCCGTTGAGGTAGCGGCGCTGGAACTTCAGCTTGTCGTCGGTCGGTACCACGTCCGCCACTACCTGGCCGTTGAACTGCGAAACCAGGCTGCCGCGCTGGCGGGCGTACTCGTCGAGCAACACCCGCTGGTTGCGCGAGTCGGTGCGGTAGCTGTCGGCCTTCACCACCTGGATGTACGTGACGTTGGCCAGCAACAGCACCACCATGACGAGCATGGCGATGCCGACGCGGCGCATGGGCTTGTTCACTCGGCACCCCCCTGTTCGGCCGATGGTCGTTGCACCATCACGGTGTGCGCGTCGGCCAGCGGAGCCTGCTGTTGCGGCGCCTTCGGGCGCGGTTTCGCGGCGGGGCGCCGCGCCGCGTCGGAGATCCTCAGCAGCAGCCCCACCAGGATGTAGTTGGCCAGCAGCGAAGAACCGCCGTAGGACAGGAACGGGGTGGTGATACCGGTCATCGGGATCAACTTGGTGACCCCGCCGACGATCACGAACACCTGCATCACGATCGAGAACGACAAGCCGCAACCGAGCAGCTTGCCGAACGTGTCACGCACGGCGAGTGCGCTGCGCATCCCGCGGGTGGCCAGGATCAGATACACCATCAACAGCGCGGCCAGGCCGATGAAGCCGAGCTCCTCGCCGATCCCCGCGGTGATGAAGTCGGAGTTGGCTTCCGGCACGATGTCGGGCCGCCCGGCGCCGAGCCCGGTGCCGCCGACCCCGCCCGTGCCCAGGCCGAAGAGGCCTTGTGCGACCTGGTAGCCACCGCCCGCGTCGTTGTAGGTGGCCAACGGGTCGATCCAGTTCGCCACCCGCTGCTGGACGTGGGTGAACAGGTTGTAGGCGATGACGCAGCCGAGCATGAAAAACCCCAGGCCCACCGCGACCCACACGCCGCGCTCGGTGGCGACATACACCATGACCAGCAGGATGCCGAACAACAGCAGCGACTGACCGAGGTCCTTCTCGAACATCAGGATGCCCATCGCGATCAGCGCGGCGATGAGGATCGGACCCAGGTCGCGGGCGCGCGGCAGCTCGACACCGGCCACCTTCCGTCCCGCGACCCGGAACAGGTCACGTTTGCCCACCAGGAAGGAGGCGAAGAACAGCATCAGCAGGATCTTTGCGAACTCGCCCGGCTGGATCGAGAAAAACGGCAGCTTGATCCACACCTTCGCGCCGTTGACCTGCGACAGCGAAGCCGGCAGCAGCGCGGGCAGCGCGAGCGCGACCACGCCGACGAGGCCGCAGATGTAGCCGTAGCGAGTCAGCGTGCGGTGGTCCTTGACCAGGATGAGCACGGCGAGGAACAGCGCCAGCGCCAGGGTGGTGAACAGCACCTGCTTGGGCGCGGCCGAACTGTAGGAATCACCGCCCTGCGTCGCCCGCTCCGCCAGCGCCAGGTCGACCCGGTAGATCATCACCAGGCCGATGCCGTTGAGCAGCGCCACGCACGGCAGGATCAGCGGATCCGCGTAGGGCGCCCACCGCCGCACGGCCAGGTGCGCCACCCCGAACAACGCCAGGTAGGCCAGGCCGTACCAGATGATCGAGAGCGACAGCTCCTGCTCCTGGTTGGCCTGCACCAGCACGAACGCGCAGGTGACGATGAACGCCGCGAACCCGAGCAGAGCCAGCTCGGTCCCGCGCCGCGTCGGTAGTTCCCGCTGCGGGTTGGTTTGGTAGATCGGGGCCGCGGGGTCTGGTGACGCAGGCTGGCTCATCAGCCACCGCCGCCAGAGGGGATCGCCGGCTGGCAGTCGGTGCTCGGCACGCCGGTTTCCGGTGCTGCCTGGGCCGTCGGCGCGGACGGCTGCCCAGGGCCGGGCGGGGTCGTCGTGGGCGTCGGTGCCGGCGTCACCGGCTGGGTCGAGCAGTCCTTCAACGTCTTGTACCGCAAGAAGTTGTTGATGTAGTCGCGCGCGGCCTGCAGGGTGTCCTTCTTGACCCCGTTGCGCACCGCGTTCTGCGCGTCCTGCTGCAACTGGGGCACGGTCAGCACGTCACACATCGAGCTGCCCGGCGGGCACGAACCCTCGGCCTGCTGATGCAACTGGATGCCGAGGATGCTGCCCGGCACCCCGCGGAAGACGGCGACCTCGTTGTTGCTGCCTTCGCCGACGTAGTACTGGCTGAGCACGAAGTAGCGCGTCGCGATCCCGCCCGCGGCCAGCAGCACCAGCACCAGCACGATGCCGACGAACCAGCGCCAGCGACGGCGGCGCGTGCTTTTCGGGTCGGGTTCCGGGTCGGTCTGCTGCGGAGGTGGTGGCGGGGGCGCGGTGAGCGCACGGGCCCGTGCCGCCGGTGAGTCGCCCTGGTGGTTGTACTCGTCACTGCCGTCACCGGCCGCGCCGCCGACGATCGGGGCGTCCTCACCGAAGTCGACGTCGACCACGTCGGCCACGATCACCGTGACGTTGTCGGTGCCGCCGCCCTTGAGCGCCAGCTCGATCATCCGGTCCGCGCAGTTCTGCGGGTCCGCGATCTGGATCGCCTCGGCGAGGGTCTCGTCGCTGACCATCCCGGACAACCCGTCCGAGCACAGCAAATACCGGTCCCCGGCGCGTGCTTCGCGCACGGTCAGGCTCGGCTCGACCTCGTGCCCGGTGAGGGCCTTCAACAGCAGCGAACGCTGTGGGTGAGTCGCGGCCTGATCGGCGGTGATGCGGCCTTGTTCCAGCAGTTCGTTGACGAAACTGTCGTCACGGGTGATCTGCGAGAACTGGCCGTTGCGATAGAGGTATGCGCGCGAGTCGCCGACGTGCACCATGCCCAGCCGCGAACCGGAGAACAGCATCGCGGTCAGGGTCGTGCCCATCCCGTCGAGATCGGGATCGTTCGCCACCAGCTCCGAGATCGCCGCGTTGCCGCCCGACACCGCCTCTCTCAGTTGCGACAGCAGATCGTCGCCTGGCTCGTCGTCGTCGAGCGGGGCGAGGGACGCGATGACGACTTTGCTGGCCACCTCACCCGCGGCATGGCCGCCCATGCCGTCGGCGAGTGCGAGCAGGCGCGGTCCGGCGTACACCGAGTCCTGGTTGCTCGAACGCACCAGGCCACGGTCACTGCGGGCTGCGTAGCGAAGGACGAGTGTCATGGGCGAAGCTCGATCACCGTCTTGCCGATCCGGATGGGGACGCCGAGTGGAACTCGGAGGGGTGCAGTGACCTTAGCCCGGTCCAGGTAAGTCCCGTTTGTGGAGCCCAGATCTTCCACGTACCAGTCGGCACCACGGAGGGAAATGCGTGCGTGCCGGGTCGAGGCGTAATCGTCGTCGAGCACCAGCGTCGAGTCGTCGGCCCGGCCGAGCGTGATCGGCCGGCCGTCCAACGCGATCCTCGTCCCGGCCAGCACACCGTGCGTGACGATGAGCTGGCGAGGCGTCTTGCCCGTCGGCCGCGGCCGCTGCTTGTCCTTACCCCGCCGGAGGCCGGGTATCGCCACCTTCAGCCCGGAGGCCGCGTACAGATCCGACCGCACCACGCGGAGTGCGGCCAGCACGAACAACCAGAGCAGGATCAGAAAGCCCACCCTGGTGAGTTGAACGACCAGCTCTGGCACCTGTTGTGTCAGCTCCCGCCTTCTGTACTCCCACCCGCGACGCCGGTGCGCCACGGTGTCCCGCCGACGACATTCTGCGGGACACGGGATACCAGCTTCCCAGCGGCTTGGCCAACTGAATCAGGCAGGTGCCCGGTGAGTCAGCCTTGCGTGCGGAAAACCAGTGACGAGTGGCCGACCCTGATGACGTCTCCGTCGGCGAGCTGCCAGGTCTGCACCGGGGTGCCGTTGACCGTGGTGCCGTTCGTGGAGCCGATGTCGGCGAGCGTCGCGCTCTGGCCGTCCCAGGTGATCTCCAGGTGCCGGCGGGAGACGCCGGTGTCAGGCAGCCGGAAGTCCGCGTCCTGACCGCGGCCCACCACGTTGCCGCCTTGCTTGAGTGAGTAGGTGCGGTTCGAGCCGTCGTCGAGCTGCAGCGTCGCCGCGAGCTGACGGTTGCCGCCGGGTACTGAGGGCGGCGCTGGAGCGTTATAGCCCTGCTGGGCGTACGGGTCCGGCGCACCCTGCGGGGGCTGGCCGTAGCCGCCCTGGGGCTGCTGACCGTAGCCACCCTGCTCGTACCCGCCCTGCGGCGGTTGACCGTAACCCTGCTCGTAACCGGGCTGACCGCCATAGCCAGGCTGGCCGTAACCGCCCTGGTCGTAGCCACCCTGCTCGTATCCGCCCTGCGGCGGCTGGCCACCGTATCCGGGCTGGCCGTAGCCGCCCTGGTCGTAGCCACCCTGGGGCGCCTGCCCATAGCCCTGGTCGTAACCACCCGGCTGGCCGCCGCCGTAGCCGCCCTGCTCGTACCCGCCGGCGGGTGTCTGCGGCTGACCGTAACCGCCCTGGTCATACCCCTGCTGACCGCCGTAGCCGGCCTGGTCGTAACCGGGTTGTCCCTGCTGTCCGTAGCCGTACTGACCGCCATGCTGGCCGTACGGGTCACCCTGGTCGTATTGGCCGTAGCCGGGGGGCTGGCTCATTGCTGGGTCTCCTGCGTTGCTGGGTCGAGCTGGCCGTCCTGGACGCCGGCCGTGCGCGCTGACGTCCGGGTCGACGGATGAACGGATCTTGAATTGTCCAGTATGCAGCGCCTCGTTGCGCTCGAGCGAGACTACGACGTCACCATAGGTGTCCCAGCCGTGCTCGGCGAGATGCTGTCCCACCGCTTCGGCGAGCAACCCGGTGACACGCTGCTCGTCGCCCGCCATGCGATCATGGTCTTCCTGGCCCAACGACACCACGTAGTGGTTCGGGGCGAGTAGCCTACCGCCGGCAAGCTCACGAACGTTGTCCTCGCTCTCGCGTTCCAGGGCCTGCGCCACCTCCTGGGTGACGACCTTGCCGCCGAACATACGCGCAAAGGTGTTGCCCACCAGGCTTTCCAGGCGTCGATCAAACCGTTCAACGCGGCCCACCGGGACTCGTTTCCTCCTTTGCGCGTGTGCTTTCGCACCCGATCCTATCGGATCGGGGCGTCGTGACACGGCCCCCGCGAAAACCTGTCCGGACGCCCTGCTAGTCTTTCCTGGCTGTCGCGGTTACGCGGGCGAGTGGCGGAATGGCAGACGCGCACGGTTCAGGTCCGTGTGTCCGAAAGGACGTGAGGGTTCAACTCCCTCCTCGCCCACATTGTTCAGGCCCCTCGGCTTCGCCGAGGGGCCTTTCCCGTGTGCCTTGTCACACCCGGGGGGCGACCCCCCGGACCCCCGCGGTGCGAGCTCCTTGCGTTGGCGGGCGTGGTTCTTTTTCGACGGACCAGCGTTCGCTTCGGGACGCGGTGGGCCGCGGTACTGTCTGGGCGTTGACGTGATCTCGGCTATGGGGAGTGGGCGGGTGCAGGACGAGGTCGGCGGGCGGTGCCAGGTGCCGGCCGAACCAGCGCACTACACGAACAACGAGCGCCCCCTCGAAC
>NZ_WMBA01000002.1 GCF_009707865.1 Amycolatopsis pithecellobii | reverse complement strand
ATTGGACTTCACGCCCTCGCACGGATGCCGCTCCAGCAACGGAAGATGCTTGTGCGCGGCGGCGTGGAAGACGAGTTCCGGGCGCAGCGTGGCGAACAGCTGGTTCACCCTGGCCACGTCGCGGATGCCTGGCGCGGGATGCGTGGAGCTGGGGGCGCGAACTGTGGGAAGGGTGCGCCGGGCTGGCAGGGGCTGGCGGCGGATGGAAACTCAGGCCGGCGCGGCTAGGGCGCGGAGCGGCCGGGGTGGGGCGCGGCTGAGCCGGGCCGGGCTGGGCCGTGCCCGCCCTTGGATACAGCGTGCCAACCGTTAGGGCGGCAGGGATCGGGAGATGGGCCCGGAAAGGGCTTTCTTCACGGCCTCACGTGCCTGCGGTGATACCGGGGATGCCTTTCAGCTCGCCCATGAGCATGCTTGTCACCTTGACCGGGTAGTCATACAGGGCGAACACTGTTTCCCGTTGGCGGCCGATCAGTTTGAGCCGGACAGGTGTATCTCCCTTGTGCGCCAACAGGGTTTGCTTCAACTCACCGACAACGCTCTTGTCCAGCTTTTCCGCCGAGCAGTGCAGCATCAGGGGCGGCTCGTCCTCACCGTTGCCCACTTCGGACAGGTCCAGTGGCACGAGACCACCACCGAACACGGACATCTTGTCTTCCCGCCAGTTCACTCTGCCCTTGACCAGGACGGCGTTGTCCTCCACGAGATCCGCCGAGAACATGGCGTAGGACTTCGGGAAGAACAGCACCTCCAGCGATGCGTCCATGTCTTCCACGGTGCAAATCGCCCAGGGTTCGCCTTTTTTGTTGACCCGACGCTCCAGTGAGGTGATCAGGCCGGAGACGATCAGCTCGCCTTCCTTCGGTGGGTTGTCCAGGATCGCGGCGATCGGCTTCGGGGCGTGCTTGCGCAGGATCCGCTCCGCGCCGTCCAGCGGGTGCGCCGACACGTACAGGCCCAGCATCTCCCGTTCGTACGACAGCAGCTGCTTGCGCGGCCACTCCTCCTCGCCGAACTTCAAGTGTGCCAACGGTGACGACGAAGACGAAGCGGCGGCGGTGTCGTCGCTGCCCGAGCCGAACAGGTCGAACTGGCCCATCGCCTCCTGACGCTTGAGCGGCACCACCGCGTCCACCGCGTCTTCGTGCACCTGGATCATCGACAACCGTGTGTTGCCAAGGGAATCGAACCCGCCCGCCTTGATCAGCGACTCCAGCACCCGCTTGTTGCACGCGACCAGCTCGGACTTGTCGAGGAAGTCGGTGAACGAGGAGTACTTTCCCTTCTCGCTGCGGGTTTTGATGATCGACTCGACCACGTTCGCGCCGACGTTACGGACCGCGCCCAAGCCGAACCGGATGGCGTCCCCGACCGCGGCGAAGCGCTGGCCCGACTCGTTCACGTCAGGCGGCAGCACCTTGATGCCGAGGCGGCGGCACTCCGACAGGTACACCGCGGACTTGTCCTTGTTGTCACCGACCGAAGTCAGCAACGCGGCCATGTACTCAGCGGGGTAGTTCGCCTTGAGATACGCCGTCCAGTACGACACCAGGCCGTACGCGGCGGCGTGGCTCTTGTTGAATGCGTACCCGGCGAAGGGAAGGATCGTGTCCCACAGTGCCTTGATGGCCTCGTCGGAGAACCCGTTCTCCTTCATCCCGCCGTGGAAGCCCTCGAACTCCTTGTCGAGAACCTCCTTCTTCTTCTTACCCATGGCGCGGCGGAGCACGTCCGCGCGGCCCATCGAGTACCCGGCCACCTTCTGGCCGATGTGCATGATCTGTTCCTGATAGACGATCAGGCCGTACGTGTCGGCCAGAATCTCCTTCAGCGGCTCTTCCAGCTCGGGGTGAATCGGCTTGACCTGCTGCCGGTTGTTCTTCCGGTCGGCATAGTCGTTGTGCGCGTTCATGCCCATCGGACCGGGCCGGTAGAGCGCGCCTACCGCGACGATGTCGTCGAACACCGTCGGTTGCATGCGGCGCAGCAGATCCCGCATCGGCCCACCGTCCAGCTGGAACACACCGAGCGTGTCACCGCGGGAAAGCAGCTTGTACGTCTCCGGATCATCGACGCCGAGCGTGTCGAGGTCGATGTCGGTTCCGCGGTTGGACTTGATGTTGTCGATGGCGTCCCCGATGACGGTCAGGTTCCGCAGACCGAGGAAGTCCATCTTCAACAGGCCGATGGCTTCACACGACGGGTAGTCCCAGCCGGTGATGATCGACCCGTCGTCCCGCTGCCACAACGGAATCGCTTGCATCAGCGGCTCGCTGGACATGATCACCGCACAGGCGTGCACACCCGCGTTGCGGATCAGGCCCTCCAGCCCGCGGGCGGTGTTGAAGATCGTCGAGACCTCTTCGTCGGTCTCGACGAGCGTGCGCACCTCCGCCGCCTCGCCGTACCGCTCGTGCTGCGGGTCGACGATGCCCGAGAGCGGGATGTCCTTCGCCATGATCGGCGGCGGCAGCGCCTTGGAGATCTTGTCCGCGATCGAGTAGCCGGGCTGGCCGAAGTGCACGCGCGCGGAATCCTTGATCGCGGCCTTCGTCTTGATGGTGCCGAAGGTGATGACCTGGGCGACCTTGTCCGCGCCGTACTTCTCCGTTGCGTACCGGATCATCTCGCCGCGGCGGCGGTCGTCGAAGTCGATGTCGATATCGGGCATCGACACGCGCTCGGGGTTGAGGAACCGCTCGAACAGCAGCTTCTGCGGAATCGGGTCGAGGTTGGTGATACCGAGGGCGTAGGCGACCAGCGAGCCCGCCGCGGAACCACGGCCGGGGCCGACCCGGATGCCGACCTGGCGCGCGTGGTTGATGAGGTCGGCGACGACCAGGAAGTAGGCAGGGAAGCCCTTGCCGATGATGACCTCGAGCTCCATGTCGATCCGCTCGGCATACCCCTCCGGGGCACCATCCGGGAACCGCCACTTCATGCCGCGCTCGACCTCGGCCCGTAGCCACGACGCCTCGTCATACCCATCCGGCACGGTGAAGACGGGCATCCGATCGGTGTGGGTGTACACCTCGTCGTACGGCTCGACACGCTCGGCGATCAGCAGTGTGGTATCCGCGGCGCCCGCGACCTCCGAGTCCCAGTACTCGCGCATCTCCGCGGCGGACTTCAGGTAGTAGCCGTCACCGTCGAACTTGAACCGGTTCGGGTCGTTGAGCGTCTTGCCCGACTGCACGCACAGCAACGCCGAGTGCGAGTCCGCCTGATCCTTGGTCACGTAGTGCGAGTCGTTGGTGGCCAACGGCTTGAGGTCGAGCAGCTTGCCGACCTCCAGCAGCCCCTCACGCACGGAACGCTCGATCGGCAGCCCGTGGTCCATCAGTTCGAGGAAGAAGTTGTCCGCGCCGAAGATGTCCTTGTAGTCCGACGCCGCCTGGATCGCCTCGGTCTTCTGACCCAGCCGCAAGCGGGTCTGCACCTCGCCCGACGGGCAGCCCGTCGTCGCGATGATCCCCGCGGCGTTCTCCGCGATCAGCTCCCGGTCCATCCGGGGCTTGCGGTAGTAACCCTGGATGCTCGCCAGCGACGAGAGCTTGAACAGGTTCCGCAGGCCGGTCGCGTTCTGCGCCAGCATCGTCATGTGCGTGTAGGCACCGCCACCGGAGACGTCGCCGCCCTCACCGAACTCGTCCGAGCCGCGCTGATTGGCCTGGCCCCAGAACACCGGCTTCTTCGTGAACCGCGACTCCGGCGCGATGTAGGCCTCGATGCCGATGATCGGTTTGAGCCCGGCCTTGCGCGCCTCCTGGTAGAACTGGTCCGCGCCGTACATGTTGCCGTGGTCGGTCATCCCGACCGCGGGCATGCCGAGCCGTTTCGCCTCCGCGAACAGCGGAGCGATCTTCGCCGCACCATCGAGCATCGAGTACTCGGTGTGCACATGCAGGTGAACGAAGGAATCGTTCGACACCGGCGAAAACCTCCCCATGAACGGTACTGCGCGACCTGGACAGCCAGCGTAGCTCGCGGCACCGACAGTTTTGCGCAGGCTTGCCGGACGAGGACCCGCAAGGCCTGAATGCCGGTAAAGTCGCTGCTCATGCGGCTCGAGGACGTGCGGCGGTACCGCGATGAGACGCCCGGTGCCGCGGGTGTGGCGCATTTCGACAACGCGGGCGCCGCACTGCCGCCCGCCGTGGTGACCGATACCGTGGTGGGGTATTTGCGCGAGGAAGCCGTGACCGGCGGCTACGAGACCGCGATCGCGGCGGCCGACCGGATCGCCGCGGTGTACGACTCGATCGCGCGGTGGCTGGGCGCGGCTGCCGACGACATCGCACTGACCGACAGCGCGACCCGCTCCTGGCAGGCGGTCTTCTACGCGATGCGGTTCGAGGCCGGCGATCGCATCCTCACCTGCCGCTCGGAGTACGCCGGCAACGCGATCGCGTACCTGCAGATCGCGCGGCGGACGGGTGCGGTCATCGAGGTGGTCGGCGACGACGAGTCGGGCCAGCTGGACGTCGCCGATCTCGCACGCCGGATCGACGGGCGGGTCAAGCTGATCTCGGTGAACCATGTGCCGACGCAGGGCGGCCTTGTCAACCCCGCCGAGGAGGTCGGCGCGATCGCCGAGGCGGCCGGAATCCCGTTCCTGCTGGACGCGTGCCAGTCCACGGGCCAGCTCGACCTCGACGTGGCGCGGCTGCGGTGTGACGCGCTGACCGGCACCGGGCGCAAGTACGTCCGTGGCCCACGCGGCACCGGTTTCCTGTACGTGCACCCCCGGCTTCGCGAGCGGCTCGAGCCGGCGATGCTCGACCTGCGTTCCGCGGCCTTGACGGCGCCGGACACGTACGAGGTGGCGCCGACGGCGAAGCGGTTCGAGGCGTGGGAACGCAATTTCGGTCTCGTGCTCGGTCTGGGCGCGGCGGTCGACTACGCGCTGGCGATCGGTCTGCCCGCGATCGAGGCGAGGGTGACAGCGCTGGCCGCTCGGCTGCGGTCGGCGTTACGCGAGATCGACGGCGTGACCGTGCGGGATCAGGGGGTGCGCCAGTGCGGGATCGTCACGTTCTCCGCCGAGCAGCTGCCGGCCGCGGAGATCAAGGCACGCCTCGCCGATGCGAAGATCAACACCTCGGTCAGCCTGCGGGGCTCGGCGCAGTACGACTTCACCGCGCGGGCGCTGCCGCCGCTGGTCCGCGCCTCGGTGCACTACTACAACACCGACGAGGAGATCGAACGGCTCGTCGCGGAGCTCACCCATATTCTCACGCGATCGTGACCGGGGTGGACAGGACGCGGGTGGGGCCGACGTAACGCGGCGGGCCCACGATGTCGAACGACGCCGTGCACGGGAGGTCGGCGGCGGAGCGGCCGACGTGCACCTCGAAGCGACCCGGCTCGACGATGCGGCGCAGATCGATACCGGTGAAGCTGGTCCGGTCGGCGTGCAGGGCGAACGTGACCCGCTTGTGCTCACCCGGAGCCAGCGCGACCCGGGTGAACCCGGCGAGTTCCCGCATCGGCCGTGTCACCTGAGCCCGCACGTCGCGCAGGTACAGCTGCACCGTCTCCTCACCGGCCCACTCGCCCGAGTTCCGCACGGTGACCGAAATGGACACTGTGCCGTCAGCCGGGATTTCGTTGGCGCTCAAGGACAAATCGGAGTACTCGTACGTCGTGTAGGAGATCCCGTGCCCGAACGGGAACAGCGGCGTCGGGTCCAGATTGCTGATGCCCTCGCTGTTTCCGCCCAGCGGCGGGTGCAGGTACGTCCCGGGCGAACCGCCCGCGGCCCTGGGCACCTGCACCGGCAGCCTGCCTGACGGCGTGACCCGGCCGGACAGGATGCCCGCAAGCGCCGGACCACCTTCCTCACCGGGCATGAACGCCTGGATCATCGCCGCCGCACCGGTGTGCCGGCCCAGCGCGTAAGGGCGGCCGGAGACGACCACCAGGATGACCGGCGTGGAAGTCGCCACCAGTGCGGCGACGAGTTCGTCCTGCACTCCCGGCAGGCTCAGGTCCTCAGCGTCACACCCTTCCCCCGACGTGCCTTCACCGAAAAGGCCGGCCCGGTCGCCGACGACCGCGATGCACACGTCCGCTTCTTCTGCCGCGCGGGCGGCTTTCGCCAAGCCCGAGCGGTCCTCGTTCCGGATGGGACAACCGGCGTGCAGCGAGATCTCCGCATTCCCGAACTCCGCGCGCACTGAGTCTATAAAGGACGGTGCGGTCACGCCGATGCCGAAGTCGGGGAACCGGGGCAGCACATGGTTCGGATACGAGTAGCAGCCCATGAATGCCAGCGGATCGTCGGCGCACGGGCCGACGACCGCGATCTTCTTGGCCGCCAACGGAAGCACGCCGTCATTGGTCAGGAGTACCACCGACTTCTCCGCGAGTTCACGAGCGATGGCACGGTTGCGAGGTGAGTCGAGGTCGACCGCGTCCGCCTTCGGTGTCCAATCAGGATCGAGTAGGCCCAGCTCCGCCTTCTGCCGCAGCAGCCGGTGCACGGACCGGTCCACCAGATCTTCCGGCACCTCACCGGAACGCACCAGCTCGACGAGTTCGGTGCTGTAGCACAAGGTGTCGGGCAGTTCGATGTCGACGCCGGCGGCCAGCGCGAGCGCACCGGCCGCGCCGACGGAATCGGCTACCCGGTGCATGTTCTTGAGGAACGCGATCGCCCAGTAGTCGGAGACCACGACACCCTCGAAACCCCATTCCTCGCGCAGGATCTCGCTCAGCAGTACGACATTCGCCGCCGCGGGCACACCGTCGATGTCGACGTACGCGTTCATCACCGCCCGGGCTCCACCGTCGCGAATGGACATTTCGAACGGTGGCAGGATCACGTCCCGGAACTCGCGGGGACCGATCGAGACCGGCGCGTGATTGCGTGCGGCGCGGGACGCGGAGTACCCCGCGAAATGTTTCAGCGTCGCGATGATTCCGGTTTTCTCCAGACCACGGACGTACGCCGAGCCAAGGGTGCCGACGAGATACGGGTCCTCGCCAAGGGTTTCCTCGACCCGGCCCCACCGGTAGTCCCGCACGACGTCGAGTACCGGCGAAAGTCCTTGGTGCACGCCGACCGCGCGCATGTCCTCGGCGATCGCGGCCGACATCCGTTCCACCAGGCCGGGATCGAACGTCGCCGCCCAGGCGAGCGCGGTGGGATAGACGGTGGCGCCCAGCGTGGTGAACCCGGTCAGGCATTCCTCGTGCACGATCGCCGGCACGCCGAGCCGGGTTTCGTTGACGATCTCGTTCTGCAGTGCGAAAACCCGGGCGGCTCCCTCCTCCGCGGTGACCGGCGCGGTGCCGAAAACCCTTGTCAGATGGCCGATCCCGTCCTTGCGCACCTGTTCGAACGGCAACCCGCCGCGAGCGAAAACGTCCTGCATCGGCGCGACGTTGCCGTTGACATCGGTGTTGCCCGGCCAGACGCTGCCGAGCTGCGCCATTTTCTCCTCGAGCGTCATCTCGGCGCGCAACGCTTCCGCGCGCTCGTCAGCGGATAACGACGCGTCCTGCCAGCGGGTCGTCATCGTCCTCCTTGGTCGGGAATCCGGGCCGTCGAATCGCGGACGACGAGGTTGGTCGCGAGCTCCACGTGGTGGGAATCAAGGGTTTCCCCAGCGGCGAGGCGCAACAGGGTGCGCAGTGCGACGCGGCCCATGTCCTGCAATGGCTGACGGACGGTGGTCAGTGCCGGAGTGGAGCGTTCGGCGAGCACGGTGTCGTCGAAGCCGACCACGCTCAAGTCCTCGGGCACGCGCAGTCCGCGGCGGCGGGCCGCTTCCATCACGCCGAGCGCCGCCGCGTCGTTCCCGGCGAAGATTGCGGTCGGCGGCATGTCCAGCGCGAGCAGCCGGGTCCCCATGTCGAGTCCGTCGCCGTACTGGAAACCGCCGTGCAGCACCAGTTCCGGGTCGGTCGCGCAGCCGGCGTTCTCCAGCGCCGCGCGGTAACCGTGCAACCTGGCCTGGCTGCAGGATGCCTCCAAGGGCCCACCCGCGTAGGCGATCCGCCGGTGGCCGAGGCCCAGCAGGTGCTCGGTGGCGGCGAGCCCGCCGGACCAGTTCGTCGCGCCCACACTGGTCACTTCGACGCGCGGCAGGTTCAGCGGATCGATCACCACCAGCGGCAGCCCGGCACGGGCGAAACTTTCGACCTGCGCAAGACTCAACTCGGACGTGACGACGATGAGCCCTTCGCGCCCGCCGCTCCTCAACCGTTGTGCCCACGTGTCCTCCGGCGTCAACGGTCCACTTTCGACAGACGCGGGCGGCCGGCTGACGACGACGTCCACGCCGGCCTCGGCACCGGCTTCCGTTACCCCGCGCAGGATTTCCAGCGAATAGGTGCTGCGCAGATCGTCGAAAACCAGATCGGCGACCCGGGCCGGCGCAACCGTGCGACGACCCGCCTGCGGCACATAACCGAACTCGCGCAACACTTCCGCGACGCGGGCTCTCGTCGCGGCCGACACGTCAGCCCGTCCGTTGAGCACCTTCGAGGCCGTCGGCAGCGAAACCCCCGCGGCATCGGCAACCATCGCAAGAGTCGCCCGCTTGCCCTGACCAGCCCGCACGCCCAACCTCCTATCGGAAAATTTCGGCTCACTGTAACCCTGGTTTCATGGTTCCACCAGGCCCTTGACGAGACAAAAGCAGGAGCTTATCGTGCCTGCCACACCATAGTGTTTCCGAAACTTTTCGGACCCTTCGACGGGGAAGGCACGAAGATGACACTGGGCAAGCGCCGGGTGGCGCTGATGGCGGCCGGCCTGGCCGCACTTCTGAGCTTCACGGCAGCCTGCGGCAGCAGCGGTCCATCCGGCGCGAGCGGCGGCGGCGCCAGTGCGTGGGCACTGACCGGCGGTGACGAGCAGACCTTCCGGACATCCTTCCAGGACAACAAGATCGACGGCCAGTTCTTCGGCAACGACGCCTACAAGCAGAAAATCCGCTCCGCCGTCGGCGCCGGCCAGGCCCCCACACTGGTGTTCAGCTGGGGTAACGGCGGCATGCTCAAGTCTTGGGTGGACGCCGGCAAGATCATGGACCTCACCCCTGAAGTGCGAAAGGACCCGGCGCTGGCTGGGCGGTACCTGCCGTCCGTCGCGCAGACCGGAGTGATCGACGGCAAGACCTACGCCGTGCCCAACAACGGCATGCAGCCGGTGGTGCTGTTCTACAACAAGGACTTGTTCACCCAGATCGGGGCGCAGCCACCGAAAACCTGGGCCGATCTGATGGCTCTGGTGCCCAAGTTCACCCATGCCGGGATCGCACCGTTCTCCCTCGGCGGGCAGAGCAAGTGGCCGCAGCTGATGTGGGAGGAATACCTCGTCGACCGCATCGGCGGGCCCGGGGTGTTCAACGCGATCGCCGCGAACAAGCCGAACGCGTGGTCGGACCCGGCGGTCATCCAGGCGAACACGATGATCCAGCAACTCGTGGACGCGGGCGGGTTCATCAAGGGGTTCAACTCGATCGCCACCGACTCAGGCGCCGACACCGCATTGCTGTTCACCGGCAAGGCCGCGATGTACCTCATGGGCTCGTGGGCGTTCCCGACGATCAAGCAGGCGGATCCGGAGTTCATTTCCGGTGGCAAGCTCGGCTACACGACCTTCCCCACGGTCCCCGGCGGCACGGGCGCGCCGGAGGACATCGTCGGCAACCCGGCGAACTACTGGTCGGTCTCGGCGAACGCCAGTGACCAGCAGAAGCAGGCCGCGGTCGGTTACCTGCGCACCGGCGTGATGAGCGACTCCTATGTGGACAGCCTGCTGGCCAACGGTTCTGTGCCGCCGGTCAACGGGATCGAGGCGAAGCTCGCCAAGACCGACGACCCGCAATATCTGTCCTATGTGTACGGTCTGGCGAGCACGGCGCCGAACTTCCAGCTGTCGTGGGACCAGGCGCTGTCCCCTGGGCAGGCCGACGCGCTACTGAACAACCTGGACCAGCTGTTCCTCAAGCAGATCACGCCCCAGCAGTTCGCCACCAACATGAACGCCACGATCGGCCAGTGATGGGAGCTCCGGCAATCGCCTCCGAGCCGGCAAAACTGCGATCGAAGGCAGTCTCCACGCCCGGTGCGGGAAACCCCCGCACCGGGCCCAGCCCGCTGATGGCCGTGCCTGCGCTGGCGTTCTTCGGTGTGTTCGCCCTGCTGCCGCTCGGCGGGGTGGTCGTGCTGAGCCTCATGCACTGGGACGGCATCGGCGACCCGGTGTGGACGGGTCTCGGCAACTGGGCGCTCGCCATGTCCGACCCGGCGACCTATCACGCGATTTGGCTGAGCCTGCAGGTGATGGTGTTCAGCTGGATCTTCCAGACCCCGGTTTCGCTGCTGCTCGGGGTGTTCATCGCCGGGCGTGGCCGGTACCGCGCACTGCTGGGCGTGCTGTACTTCCTGCCGTTGCTGCTCTCCGCGGCGGCCATCGCGATCGCGTTCAAGGCCTTGCTGGATCCCAACTTCGGAATGAGCCGGGCCTTCGGTGTGAAAGCGCTTTCACAAGACTGGCTCGGCGATCCGGCACTCGCGCTGTATGTGGTGATCTTCGTGATCGGCTGGCAGTTCATCCCGTTCCACACGCTGCTGTACCAGGCGGGCGTGCGGCAGATCCCGCGACAGCTGTACGAAGCCGCGGAGATCGATGGCGCCGGACGGGTCCGGCAGTTCCTCTCGATCACGTTGCCGCAGCTGCGATACACGATCGTCACGTCGTCGACCCTGATGCTGGTCGGCTCCCTGACGTACTTCGATCTCGTGTTTGTGCTGACCGGCGGCGGGCCGGGCAACGCAACCCGGTTCCTGCCGCTGGACATGTATCTCAACGGGTTCTCCAACAACGACATGGGCCGCGCGAGCACGTTGGCCGTGTTGCTGGTCGTCGCCGGGCTCGCCCTGTCACTCGGGCTCGCGCGGCTGGCCGGTTTCCAGCGCGGCAGCCAGCTGGAGGGGGCCTGATGCGCGCCCGCCCCAATGTGCCCGCCGGTCTCGCGGGGTTCGTCTGGCTGGTCATCGTGCTGGTCCCGGTGTACTACATCGTCGTCACGAGCTTGCGCAATCAGCGCGGGTTCTACGACGCCAATCCCCTTGCCATCCCGGCGAATCCGACGCTGAACAACTACGGTCTCGTACTGCGTAACGATTTTCTGCGCTACTTCCTCAACAGCGCCGTCGTCACGCTCGGCACCGTCGCCATCACCGTCGCGGCCGCACTGACCGCGGCCTACTACGTGGTGCGCGGGCGGACCCGGTTCGCGGGCCTGACCTACAAGGCTTTCCTGCTGGGCCTGGCGATCCCGTTGCAGGCGACGATCATCCCGATCTACTACCTGATCACGAGGGCGCACCTGTACGACACGCTGCTCGCGGTGATCCTGCCCTCGGTCGCGTTCGCGATCCCACTGTCCGTGGTCATTCTGGCCAACTTCCTGCGTGACGTGCCGGACGAGCTGTTCGAGTCGATGCGGGTGGACGGCGCCGGGCACTGGCGAATGCTGGTGAGCCTCGTGTTACCACTGGTGAAACCGGCGGTGGTGACCGTGGCGGTGTACGACGGGCTCAACGTGTGGAACGGGTTCCTCTTTCCGCTGATTCTCACGCAGAGCTCTGACCAGCGGGTGCTGCCCATGGCATTGTGGGCATTCCAGGGCCAGTTCCGGGTCAACATCCCGGCGGTGCTCGCCGCCGTGCTGCTGTCCACGCTGCCGGTGCTGGCGCTGTACATCCTCGGCCGGCGACAGCTCGTCACCGGACTGACGGCCGGTTTCGGAAAATGAGTGAGGAGAACAAATGCCGGACTACACTCCCACCCGCGAAGACAGGTTCTCGTTCGGGTTGTGGACCGTCGGCTGGCAGGGTGTGGACGTCTTCGGCGGTGCGGCCCGCCCGCCGATGGACCCGGCCGGGGCGGTGCACCGGCTGTCCGACCTCGGCGCGTACGGCATCACCTTCCACGACGACGACGTGATCCCGTTCGGTTCCTCGGCGGCGGAAAAGGAAGCGGCGCTCAAACCGCTGCGCGAAGCGCTGTCCGCGACCGGTCTCGAAGTGCCGATGATCACCACGAACCTGTTCTCGCACGCGGTGTTCCGCGACGGCGGGTTCACCAACAACGACCGCGACGTGCGCCGGTTCGCGTTGCGCAAGGTGCTGGACAATCTGGACCTCGCGGCGGAGCTCGGCGCGCGCACGTTCGTGTGCTGGGGCGGCCGGGAAGGCGCGGAATCGGGCGCCGCCAAGGACATCAAGGCGGCGCTGGACCGGTACAAGGAAGCCGTCGACACGATGACGCAGTACATTGTGGACTCCGGCTACGATCTGCGGATCGCGATCGAGCCGAAACCGAACGAGCCGCGCGGTGACATCCTGCTGCCGACGGTCGGGCACGCGCTCGCGTTCATCACCGAGCTGGACCGCCCGGAGCTGGTCGGCCTCAATCCCGAAGTGGGGCACGAGGAAATGGCCGGGTTGAACTACGCGCACGGGCTGGCGCAGGCGCTGTGGCACGGGAAACTGTTCCACATCGACCTCAACGGTCAGCACGGGCCGCGGTTCGACCAGGATCTGCGCTTCGGCGCGGGCAACGCACGCGGCGCATTCTGGACGGTGGACATCGTCGAGAACGGCGGGTACGACGGACCGCGGCATTTCGATTTCAAGCCGCCGCGCACCGAGGACTTCGACGGCGTCTGGGCCTCGGCGGCGGGGTGCATGCGCAATTACCTGATACTGCGGGAAAAGGTGCGCGCTTTCCGGGCCGACCCGGAGGTCAAAGCCGCCCTTTCCGCGGCGCGTGTCGACGAACTTTCCCAGCCGACCTTGACCGCGGGCGAGAGCCTGGAAACCTTGCGCGCGGAAAAGTTCGACCCCAATGCGGCGGCGAAGCGCGGGATGGCGTTCGAAGCGCTCGACCAGCTCGCGATCGAGCACCTGTACGGGGTTCGGTGACCGGCACTCCGCGACCGCGCGAGTCCTCGGAGGGCGAGGGCCGCGCGGTCGCGGCCTTCGACACGGCGGAGGTTTTCGACGCGGATTACCTGTACTTCTACGCCGAGCGGACCGGGGACCAGCGCAGCGAAGCCGAAACCGACCTGATCTGGCAGCTGCTGGACCTCGAACCGGGCATGGAGGTGCTCGATCTCGCGTGCGGACACGGCCGGATCGCGAACCGCCTCGCGGCGCGCGGGTGCCGGGTGACCGGCCTCGACGCCACACCGCTTTTCCTGCAACGGGCCCGGGAAGACGCCGCCGCCCGGGGCGTATCGGTCGATTATCGACTTGGCGATATGCGCGAGCTTCCCTGGCCGGCGCGCTTCGACCGGGTCGTCAACTGGTTCACCGCATTCGGCTATTTCGACGATCCCGGCAATCGGAAAGTTCTCGGCGAAACAGCTCGTGTGCTGCGCCCGGGCGGCCGGTTCGCACTCGAACTCAACCACCTGCCGTGGATTTTGCGAAATCTCCAGCCCAGCACCACACTCGAACGAGACGGCGACCTGCTCATCGACCGCAGTGAATTTGATGCCGCGACCAACCGGATGCACCCTCGGCGAGGACGGTAATTCACTCACCATCGACTCCCGGCGTATGATCACCATTTCCAGTCGGTGAACGAAAAGGATTTTCTTCGAAAGACCCGGGTAACGTTCTCCTTTCCGAAAACGACAGGGTGCACGAAAGCGGCGTAATAGCTGCGTCCTGGAGGAAAAGGAACTTCATGCCCAAGATCAGTCGTGTGTTCGGTGCGGTTGCCGCGGTCGGCGCCATTTCTCTGCTCGGCCCCGCCCCGCTCGCTTTTGGCCAGTCGAATGACCGGAACTGCAGCGACTTCCAATACCAGGAAGACGCACAAGCAGTCCTCGATGCGGATCATTCCGACCCGAACGGCCTCGACCGTGACAAGGACGGGATCGCCTGCGAAACGTTGCCGCACCGGCCGAAGCAGACGGCCACGACGTCCGAAAAGCCGTCTCCCACGACCGCCGAATCCACCACCAAGCCCAAGACAACCACGACCACCACCCGGCAGCCCAGCAAGACCACGACCGCCCAGGTGAAGGTGAAGCCGGTCGGTGGGGTGGACACCGGCGGCGGTGACGCGCCCGGCGGCAACGGCGCGGCGTTCGCGCTCGGTGGTGTCGCGCTGGCCGGGACCGCGGCCGGCACCGTCCTCGTCGTGCGGCGGCGCGCGCAGCGATGAGCCGTTCGCACTGGCGCCGGTGGCCCGCCTTGCTGGCCATCGGCGCCGCGCTCGTCGCATGTGGTCCCGCCCCACAGGCCCCGCTCAACTCACCAGTGGACCGGACCACCTCCACGCCGGCACCAGCGTCGGCCACAGCTCGACCGGCCACATTGGACATCCCGGCCATCGGTGTCCACACTGGACAGATCGTCGATCTCGGGCTGACCGCGAGCGGGGAGCTGGAAGTACCGAAGGACGCCCGGACCACGGGCTGGTTCACCGGCAGCCCGGCACCCGGCGACATCGGGCCCGCCGTGCTGGCCGCGCACGTCGACTACAACCACATCGCCGGAATGTTCAACCGCCTCAAGGATGTGCACGCCGGCGACCAGGCGATCGTGCACCGCGCGGACGGCAGCACCGTGGTCTTCACCATCTACCGCGTCGACCGTTACCCGAAATCGGCCTTCCCGACCGACGAAGTCTACGGTGACACCGCGGCCCCGGAACTCCGCCTGATCACCTGCGGCGGCGCATTCGACCGGGCGAGCCGGAACTACGAGGACAACATCGTCGCCTACGCGAAGCTCACACCCCTCGGCTGAGCGCCGTCAACCGTGCGATCGCGGCCGCGTCGCCTTCGAACTCCACGCGGATCGCGTCCCGGCCGAACACGAACAGCAGCAGTTCCAGCGGCGCGCCCACGACGGTCACCGGGTCGGGCCCGGTCTTGACCACCTCTTCGTGCCCGCCCGAGGTGCGCAGCACCACGCCCACAGGCGACTTGCGCAGGTTGAGCCTGGACGCCTGTTTCACCGACCGCCACGCCGCCGCGTCCCGCGCCGCATCGGCTGCACGCGGTTCCCAGCCGGGCTGCCCGCGGCGGACATCTTCGTGGTGCACAAGGAATTCCGCGCCGTTCACGGTCTCGTCGACGAACGGGATCCGCAGCGGCGAGAACCGCGCTCCCGACCGCACCAGCTCGACGAGTTCGGCCCACGGTTTGGAAGCGTACTGGTCCTGCACGCGCTGGGTGTACGCGGCGAGCGGCGGCACGACGATGCCCGCCATCGCATCCGGCCGCCGCTCACGCAGCACCAGATGCGCGGCCAGATCCCGCGCCTGCCAACCGTCGCACAGCGTCGGCGCATCCGGGCCGACCTCCTCGAACAGCGCACTCAGCGCCCGGCGCTCATCACTGGCGATACCCATGCCGTCAACATTACCTGTCACGACATGAAAAAACGGGGTGGGCGCCGAAGCACCCACCCCGCTGGAACGAGATTTTACTTGTCGCCGAAGCGAATCGAAGCAACCTGCTTGTCGAATCCGATCGCGGCCAGGTCCGGCACGCTCTCGGTGATGATCTTCGACTCACCGGTGCAGTCCTTGCCCTTCCACAACTTCACCGGACCGCCGTCGAGCTTGATCGACACCGCCAGGCTGGGCACCGAAACGTTCTGGCAGCCGGGGCCACTCACGCCGACCGAACCGTCCGGCTCGGCGAAGTTCTTGCCGCTGTCGATGATCGCGCTGCCGTTGCCGAGCTGGTCGTTGCCGCCACCGTTGCCGGCCGAAGACGGCGCCGTGCTCGCCGGGGCACTCGGCTTGGCGCCGCCCTTGCCCTGCACCTTGGCACCGGCAGGCGAAACCGCGAACCACGTGCCGCCGACGCCCTGACCATTGGTCTGGCCCGCCGCGGTGTCCTTGGAGAAGCGGTAGATCGGCCAGCCGCCGATCGTGAGCTGACGCGAACCATCGTCGCGGGCGACCACACCGACCTTGCTCGCCGGCACGCCGTTGACGAAGACCCGCGAGCCGGGCTTCACCAGCACCGGCGGCCACGTCTTGGCGCAGTCACCGTTGCAGTTCGACCGCGACGGGTTCGCGGTGTCCTTGTCGAAACGGTAAAGCGTGAATCCGGCGCCGTCGCGCACGATCGGATTGAGCCCGTTGGCCGACGCCCGGGTCAGCTGCACCCACTTCATCGCCGCGTCATCCGAGCGGGAACCCTTGTAGAAGTCGCCCGCGTTCAGGTCCGCGTTGTTGTCTTTCGCGGTTCCGCTCTGGTAGTCGACGCCGCTCGGGTCGGTGGCGTTCTGGGCTTCCTGCGCCTTCTCCCCGTCGGGCGTCACGCCGAACCAGGTGCCGTCGACGCCCTGGCCCTTCGTCTGGCCCGGCTGCTGGTCGGCATTGAACCGGTACAGCGCCCAGCCCTTGATGGTGACCTGCATGCTGCCGTCCTGCCGCTGCAGGAAGCCGACGTCATTCTGGTCTATACCATTGATGAAAACCTTCCCACCCTGCTTGACCGTGACCGGCGGCCACTTCTTGGCGCAGTCACCGTCGCAATTGGACGCGGGCGGGTTCGCGGTGTCCTTGTCGAAACGGTAGAGCGTGAAGCCCTTTCCGTTGAGCACCACCGGGTTCAGCTTGCCTGCGGTCCCGGCGTCGAGCTCCACCCACTGCTGGGCGGCCGCGGTGCCGGGTGCCGCGAAGTCGCCGGTGTCCTTGGGCGCGTTGTTGTCCTGCGCGCTGCCCGTAACAAAGGCCACATTGGACACTGCGCCGCCGTCGGCCGGTTTGCCGGCGGCGGTCTCGGCCGCGCCGCCACAGGCGGTCAGCGCAGCGACTCCCACCGCGGTCAGAGCGGCGAAAACCGCAGCTCGTTTGCGTAGCATTTCAGAAAACCCCCTTGTAGGGACCGGATCTGACCGTTCTCTGGGGAGTAGACGGCGACCCGACCGGGTAACGTTCAATCAGTTGATGTGACCTGTCTCACATCAGATGGTTCAAACCTTGACCTGCACGAACTGCTTCCCGTCGGTGTTCTCGACCAGTACAGCCGCGACATTCGCCGGGTCGATCAGCGCCGAACCGTCCAGGTTCACGCCCTCATTCGCCGCTTTCGGCGAAACAAGCCAACTTCCGGCTACCTCGCGGGCGCCGTCCTTGCCCACCACGACGACCCGGCAACGTTGCCCCGCCGGGATTCCGGTGACCGAAGCGTTGACGCGCACCCAGCCTGCCGCGGGCGTGACACCCACGGTCAGCCGTGCCCCGGTCGCCGCGTCGGTGCCGCTGGCGAACCGGGCACCCGTGGGCCGCACCGAAGCCGGCGGCGGTGCCGCGATCGGCGAAGATGTCCCGGCCGTCGTCCTGCCGACCAGCACGCCGACCCCGATCGCGGCGGCGGCCACGACCACGGCGGCCGCGGCCGCGAACGTCCGGTTACGAGTGCGGACCCCCGCCGATTCCTTCCGGACCTGACGAAGAGCCCGCTGCAACAACAGGTCCGCGTCCGGTGGCGGGCCGTCCAGCATGGCCTCCGGCGGCACCGCGGAAAGCTGGGTCTGCATTTCGGTCAAGGAGTCGACCTCCTCGCGGCACTGCGCGCACGCGGCAAGGTGGGCCTCGACGGTCAGGCGATCCTGCTCACTCGGCTCACCGAAGAGGTATTCGACGAGGTCCACATGAAGCTCATGCGGCTCACTCATGCGGCTTCCTCCACCCGGTCCGCCTTGAAGATCTCTCGCAAGGCCCGCAGCCCGTAGTATGACCGCGACTTCACCGTGCCCGGCGGGATGCCCAGTTCCCTCGCGGCCTCGTCGATCGACCGGCCGCGCAGGTACGTCTGCTCGAGCACCTCGCGATGCTCCGGCGAGAGGCTGTCCAGCGCGGACAGTACGGTCATCGAGTTGACCACATTATCCGAGTGATCGCGCTCGATGGGAACAGTCGTCGGCGTTTCCGCCACCTCAGGCGGGCGAGCCTTGCGTGCCCGCACCGAGTCGATCACCAGGTTCCGCACGACCGTGAGCAGCCAGGCCCGAGTCGAACCCTTGCCGTTGACCAGGATCTCCGGATTCCGCCAGGCACGCACCAGCGCCTCCTGGACGACGTCCTCGGCCGCCGGCCTGTCCGCCAGCAACCGGGTTGCGTACCCGAGCATGGCATTGCCGTGCTCCTGGAACACGGTGCGCACGAGCGCTTCGTCTGCGACCTCGCGAGGACGTGTCCTCAACCCGGCCATCGGCTGTTTCCTCCCCATGTCTCAGGCCACACACTGCCGTCCCGAGTTGACGCAGGTCACAACCTCGTTCATCAGGGCGTCGGGCATGACATCGACGTAGTCGGAGTGATCGGCGATCGGTGAGTTCTTCTCTTCGGAAAATGTGTCGATGGCGTAGTTCACGCCAGCAGGCACCGAATAAGCAAGCCGGATGTGCAGTCGGGGTACCGGAAACGTGCCGATCGGGCAATTTCCGGCACTGTCGGGAAAGATCATTTGTGACCGATGATCGGGACTGTCGATGGTCAGCCCGTTCCAGCAACTCGGAAAATCGAACAGTCGCAACACCTGTTCCCCGGCGTCGCAGTGCGGATACCGCCGGGCGACATGCCCGCCCGCACCGGAACAGCTCCACTGGACATGCTCGGTCAGCTTGCCACCGCTGGAAAAACCGCGCGCGTTGCCGGAGCTGGCGCGCAGGAACCGTGGCATCGCAACGACATTGCTGACCGGATTGCCCTGATAGGAGATCGTCACCGAGTCCGGCACCACGATCTGTCCCGCCACCCGAAGCACCGGCCAGTAGTACACGGACTTGTCCCCTGCCGCACAGGTGGTACCCGCGCTCGCCAGACTTTCGTTGGTGGAGAAGGCATTCGCGGACAGGTTCCCGACGTAGTCGTGCACGTGATGGGCGTCGCCCGGTTCCCCTGGACTGGCGACGAGGTTGTCCGAGTTGTGCATGCCGCCGGCGTTGCGGCCACAGTCGACGCGCCATGATCCCGGCGGCGGCGCGGGCGCCAGCGGTCCGGCCTGGAGTTCTTGCCTGGACACGAAATCCTGCGGCGACGCCACACCGTGCTCATCATGTGACGGCGGGACCAAAAGCCGGTAACCGGCAACGGAGGCCACACCCGCGGCCAGCACGAGCACCACCGTCGTGATGATCCAGCCCCGGGTCCACCTCTTCACGATCTTTGACTGTAATCTGCCTACCCGGTTCCCCGCGCCATGCGGTGACCTTTGGCAGCGTCAGCCGAACCGGCCGTGCACATAGTCGGCGGTGCGCTCGTCGGCGATGGTGACTTCGCTGGTCAGCTCCGCGATCGTCTCCTCGATGCGGCGGGTCGAGGTCGGGTCCAGCGCCGAGCACGGCTCGTCCATCAGCAGTACCGCGGGGCGTACGGCGAGCGCCCGCGCGATGCACAAACGTTGCTGCTGCCCGCCCGAAAGGGCACCGCCGTGTTGCCGGAGAAGGTCGCGTACCTCCCGCCACAGCCCGGCGCGGGCGAGACATCGCGGGGAACGGGTTGGGTTTCTGGAACACCATGCCGATATGGCGGCGGACTTCGGTGAGCTTCCACACCGAGCCGTAGATGTCGGTGTCGCCCAGCAGTACCTCGCCGGCCAGGGCGGCACCGGGGATGAGCTCGTGCATGCGGTTGAGGATCCGCAGGAAAGTCGACTTGCCGCAGCCGGATGGCCCGATCAGCGCGGTGACCGCGTGTGCGGGCATGGTGAGCGAAACCCGGTCGAGCACCTTGTGCTCGCCGAACCAGGCCGAAACCGCGCGCGCCTCCAGCGTGCCGGTGTCCAGTCGGGCGCAGGGCAGCTCCAACGGCTGGGCAACGGCGAGACCCGGCGCGCCGAGCACCCAGCTCTGCCACAGGCCGAGACGCTGATGGGTATAGACCACACCGGCGGCGGCGACGACCAGCACGAGCGCCCAGCCCACCAGCGGCACCAGCGCACCGGTGTCCCCCGCCATCGCCACTCCAGCCGGCGCTTTTCGTGCTTCCCGAGGCAACTTGGGGAACGGCGGCCGGGGCGCTTACCACTGGTGCCGCGTCGAGTCCTTCCCGCGGCGGCGGGATGTCCGGCCCCTTCAACGCAGTACACCGACAGCTGATGGTCGCGGCGAACGTGGTGTGGTTGTCCGCGGCGAAATCGCGCAACGTCTCAGAAGGATGCACCTCGAAACCAGTCTTGTGCGAGCTGCCGGCGCTGGTGGTCGCGGTGATCACCACCCCATCCCCAGGCAGGCCGTTCCCTCGCAACACGGCGTTGTAGGCGTCGGCGTCAGGCAGGCACCCGCCGTTCGTCTCCCGCATCGGGGCGGTGTCGGCACTTTCGCCCGGCAGCACAACGAGCCCGGGCTCGCGGCCGGCGCCGGCGCCGGCGCAACAGCCAGAACAGCAAAGCCAGCAACAGCACCACCAGTGCGGCGAGGTACAGCCAGGGCACGGCGGCGAACGTCACGTTCCCTTCGCCCGGTGGGCCCGGCTGGTCCGGATGTCCTGGCACCGCAACGGGATCCACGTGGACCGTGCCGGTCAGCCAGCCGCCCGGCAGCAGCCCACCGATCCTCGTGCTCAGCTTCATCGACGAACCGGGCAACAGCTCCGGGATGGCCGCGAGCGGCGGTCCGTCCACAGTGGATCCCCAGGGTGTGGACACCTTGGCCCACTGGGTACCGGACAGCCGCACGTTGCCGGAGTTGCGCACGACGTAGTTCGGAGTGACCTCGCCGCGCCCGAACACGCTCCCGTGATAGTCGGCGGTGAGGTCGGTGACCGTCAGCTCCGGGTGCAGCGCGCCGCTGACCCGCAGGTAGATCCGTGCGCCGACGCGCTGTTCGACGGTCACCTTCTGGCCGTTAGCCTGGGTTTCCTCGGTGCTGAGCGACGCGACGATGCCACCTGCGTGGTCGCCGGGCGTCGCACCGGCGGTGATGTCGAGGGTGAACGGGACGATCGCGGGCGAGCGGGGCGGCACCGACACGACATCTCGACCCGGCACGACTCATGTGCCGAGATCGACGGATTTCCGGTTGGTGGCAAGGAGATCGAACCCGGCTTCGGGCGTGTTGAACGCGTCACTGGGGTAGATCCGCAGATTCAGCGGGTGTTCGCCCACATTGGACACCGCGAGATGGTTGACAAGGCGCGCGCCGGGGGTCGCGCTGTAGGTGAAGCCGCTGCGGTTGTCGGGTGCCTGCGCGGTGGCGGGCCGGACCCCGAAGGTCACCCGTCCGTCGGCGGCGGGGTTTGGGCGAGCGCGGTCGGCGCGAGCAGGACCAGCAGGAGCGCTCTGCGCGACGAGCTTGTCGATCACGGCGGGGGTCCAGCCGGGGTTGCCGGCTCGGGTGCCGGTGACGGTGACCGGGTTGAGGTTGCCGGAGGTCTGGAGCATCGAGGTGTCGGGCAGCATGACCGGCCACGGAAGCGTGACGTTCTGGTTCTCCACGCTGATCAGCAACTCACCGGCGTTGACGGTCGTGGTGGTGTTCTCCGTCGTGGCCACCCCGGTGAAAGCGCTTACCGAAAGCGGCACCGCGCCGGATTCCGAGCCAGGAAGGCAGCGGGGGTTGGTGGGGACGAACTTCGCGGTGAACGGGACATCGCGGAACCGAGCGCCAACCAAGCTGTCCTTTGTAGACAGACGTCGACCGGGTCGGCACCCTCGACTGTCCCCGCCGTATATTCCGACGGTGATCACCGCCCCCACGGTCGAAGGCATCCGCTCCGCCATTTCCCCCATTCTCGGCACCCTCGCCGCCGGCGCCGCGGCACGCGAACGCTCCCGCGATCACCCGTTCGCCGAGGTCCGCGCGCTGGCCGAACAGCGGATCACGCTCGTTGGGGTGGCGAAAGAGGATGGCGGCGCGGGCGGCTCGGTGCGTGAGGTGACCGATCTGATCCTGGCCATCGCCCGGGCCGATTCCAGTGTGGCTCAGGCACTGCGCATGAGCTTCATCGTCGCCAACCGGGTGGCCGGCTTCCCCAGCCTGCCGCAGCGGACGTTGACCCTGCGACGGTTGTGCGACGGCGACCTTTTCGCCGGCACCAGCAACGAACGCACCGGTGGCGCCAACGGGTCCGTCAACACCACACTGCGACGTGAGGGCGATGGCTATGTGCTGAACGGCGAAAAGTATTACTCGACGGGTGCGTTGTACGCGCACTGGTTTTCGGGTAACGCCACGGACGAAAACGGGAGGGTACTGGGCTTCACGGTCCCCGTCGATCGCGAAGGTGTGCACCGACTCGACGATTTCGACGCGATCGGCCAGCGACTGACGGCGAGCGGCACCACGCGCCTGGTGGACGTGCGCGTCTCCGCCGACGAGATCGTGGCCTGGGACGAGGTCCGGCCGGCCAACCCGTGGCCGGATTCGTTCGCACAGCTCTATTTGGCGGCGGTGGAGGCGGGCATCGCCGCCGCGGCGCTCGACGACGCGATCGCCTTCGCACGGGACGGGGCGCGGCCCATCAAGCACAGCACGGCCGGCACCAGCGTCGAGGACCCGTACGTGCGGGAGACGGTGGGCGAGATCGCCGCGAGAGCGCATGCCGCGCGGGCGGCGGTGTTGCTGGCCGCTGAGGCACTGGACGGCGTGCGTGGGCTGAGTGGTCCACGGGCGCGGAAGGCAGGCGCGGAGGCTGCTGTCGTCGTGGCGCAGGCCGGCGTGGTCGCCGTCGAATCGGCGCTGCGGGCGGCCGAGTTGCTGTTCGATGTCGGGGGTGGTGCCGCGACCAGCCGGGACCGCGGCTTCGACCGGCACTGGCGCAACGCCCGCACCATCGCGAATCACAATCCCAGGCAGTGGAAGGCCGCGGTGGCAGGCGCCTACCACCTGACCGGTGAAGAACCGCCGGTGAACGGGCTTTTCTGACTCCTGGCGCGAAAAACGCCGTCACCTCGCTTCGTCTGCGGCAAGGTGACGGCGCCGGGATCAGTCGCTTCTGGTCAGTTCAGAATGTTTTCATGGCTGTGCTCCTGCGGAACCTCCGCCAGAACGAACCCCTGGTGGCTGTGCTCCTGGGGGACTTCAGCCAGAATGCCCTCGTGGCTGTGCTCCTGCGGGGGCTCCGCGGAAGTGGCCGCGGCGGCGACCGACGCCACCGCCGCGATGAGAACTCCAGCCGCCGCGGCGGTTACGAACCCAATTTTCATGTCATTCCCGTTCCGTAGACCACGCTCGTGGCGTGGCGGAGACAATTGCGCGCACATCCTGGGCACGCAGCAACCACCCCCGCTACCACTCGCGCCGGGATCGATCAAAACAGCACCCCCCAATGCCCCTTAACACCCGCATGCCCATACCGAAGGACACGGTGCAATTCAAACCCGACGCTGGTCCAAGCCCAACGTCCCCAGCGCCCGCCAAGGCGAGGAGCACGCACCGCGGGGGTGTGGGGGGGCGCCCCCCACAACGAGACGAAGACCCGGGAAGGTGGCAACGCCACCGAACAGGGTGGGCGCAGCAGGGTTCGAACCTGCGGCCCCTTGCTTGTAAGGCACTCGCTGGGCTCGATTGACCTGGTGATCTTGGCGATTGTCACTCAGTTCGTCACTCGCCTCCCTGCCCGCGACCAGCTCGAAGACGCTGGAACAGGAGGGGGCATGCCCCGTGCAGGCTGCTAATATCCCCGCCTGTTCCAGTCTGATGACCCTGTGACAGGAAATTAGTGCGGGGACTAACTGTCACACCCCGCCGTCACACTCTTGTCACACCTGTCTCCGCAGGTCAGATGCCATAAAGTGACAGGGTGACAGGTGTGACAGCGTTGAGGCGTACGTGTCACTCGCGCCTGCCCGCCGCGCTGTGCCTCGGCAGGGTGCGCCCGTGCGGCCGGGCTGACCAACTCGCGGTGAACGATGCTGTCAAGGCCGGCGAAACGATGACCACCGCGCTGGTGCTTCGAGGTGAGGCGGGTTCGCACCAGGGCGGGCCCGCCTCGCCAATCAGCGTTGTGTGTTGCGCGTACCCGTATCGTTGATGCTGTGAGCGAACCAGCAGGCACGACGGTGCAAGCCGAGGACCAGCCTTCCTGGGTTGACGTGGTGCGACGCACTGAGCACGGCGAGACCGTGTCCGTGGTCGCCCACGGCAAGCACGTCGCGGACCTCGTGCCCTCGGGTGAACTCGAAAGGCTCCGCGAGACGATCGATGTCCTGTCCGACACCGACCTCGTTCGCGACCTGGCCGAAGGCTTGGCCGACGCCCGCGCGGGCCGGGTGTTCTCCTCCGCGGACATCGCCGCGGACCTGGCCGCCCGTCACGATGTCGGCGAATGAGCCAGGCTGCGCTCTACGCTGTCGAGTTCTCGCCCGCCGCACGTCGAAGGCTGGCCAAGCTGCCCCTATCCGCCGCCACAGCGCTGTACGAGCACCTGATCGGTCCCGTCGCCGGAAACCCGTATCGCCTGGGTAAACCGCTCGACGAACCATTCAACGAGGTCTGGACAACCCGCCGCGGCGACTACCGAGCTTTGTACTCGATCGACGACCACGAACGCACGATCACCGTCCTCGCGGTCGCGCACCGCCGGGACGCATACCGACCGCACTGACGTTTAGCGCCTCCGCGCCGACGAACCGGGTCGCTCAACTGCCGGCGGCCCCCAACCGTATCCCTACACGACCCGGACCACGGCGAGCACAGCGCCAACATCGTTGTGCGCTGAGCCGACAGGCTGAAGAGTCGCTCCCTACGCCTTTGCCTCGCACCAAATGTTCAACCTCAACCTGTGCCGTCGCCAGCAGCGTCAGGCGCAGGAAGGAACTGCCGGACCTTGTGGTCCATTTCGTAAACGAGACTTAGGAGCTGCGCGGTAAATGTCAACGTACCCAGCGCCTGGTCCTTACTGGAAGCGGGAATCGCAACGTGGCGGCTGAACCGCCCGTGCTGCGCTCGATCAGCGTGTGGCGCTCGGTGCGCGCGTCTGGCGACACGAAGACGCGCAAGTCTCGCCGCACGCTCGCGATGCCGACGAGATGCGTTGTGGCGCTTCGCCTTCACCGGATCCGACAGGCTGCGGCGAAGAAGGTGGCAGGCGAGCGCTGGCAGGAGAACGGGCTTGTATTCGCCTCCGCGGTCAGGACACCGCTCGACTCGCACAACGTCCGCCGGTCCTTCCGGAAAGTTGTCAAGGGTGCTGAATTGGTGCCGGAGGACTGGACTCCGCGGGAGATGCGGCACAGCTTCGTCTCGCTGATGTCGGACTCCGGGGTGCCGCTCGAACATATCGCGCGCCTGGTCGGCCACAACGGAACAACGGTGACCGAGACCGTGTACCGCTTGCAGATCCGGCCGGTGATGGACGAAGGCGCAACGGCTATGGACCGAATCTTTCCCAAACGAGCACGTTAACTAAAATTGGTACGACCCAAGTTTGTCTCAGCCGCGACAATGAGCTGCTTCACCAGTTTGGAATACCGCAGAGCTTGTGCAAGTGTGATGCCGTCACCAGGCTTCGGGTGGACTAGAGAATTGCGAAGGTTGACAACCTCGCGGAGCGCATTCAACTCTCCAGGCTCAAACAGACCCCGGTCACCAGCGAGCTTGATCATATACCCCAGAGGAACGTAATTCTTTTTCTTATCTTGCACAATGCATCCCAGTCGAAATTGCAAATACTGTTCGAGGCGAGAAAAACTTAACATAGCCCCAGCCCAAGGGGATGCTTCCAAAGCGTCGACCACTTCGTCCCAGAAGTCATCAAGAACCTGCGCGGGCTCGAATACTCCGGCAACACCCTGCCGATCGACATCGTCATCGTGTTGCACCTTCCCCGGTGCCGTACCTTCACGAGGTGGAACTTCCCCACTCGCAGTACCTTCAATTGATTCCTGGTCGCGAGGCGACGGCTCAGGCTTAACGCCACTCTGAATAGATTCCGCAGCAGCTTTCCCAATCTCTTGGCTGGCCTGTTGCAGGCCCTGTTCGAACTGCATCTCGAACGGACCTGCCTTCACTGACTTGATCACCCGTGAGTCGAGGATCCGTCGGACCTGCTCGCGGAGCAGGAAAACCAGGACAACCACTCCGACGGGCCACGCGAGGGCACTGGCGATCCCAACGCCGAATTCCAACCACGACATCGCATCCCCCAACGCAGACGGCTCCGGCGAACCGTAGTCACTTAGTTGGTCACTCAGGGACCAAGAGGGTGTCTCCCACTTAGGAGGCACCCTCTTTGACGTGCGAAAACAGGGTGGGCGCAGCAGGGTTCGAACCTGCGACCCCTTGCTTGTAAGGCAAGTGCTCTTCCGCTGAGCTATGCGCCCTTACCTCCGGCGGCACCCGGAAACGCCGCCGGAGGCAGGGAAATCACGCGGGCAGTTCGGCGACGGCCTTCTTCCACGCCTGCTGGTCACGCGCCTCACCGGGCGCGTTGACCTCCGCGAAGCGCACGACGCCATCCTTGTCGATCAGGAAGGTGCCACGCACCGCGAGCCCGGCGTCCTCGTTGAACACGCCGTACTTGCGGGCGACATCGCCGTGCGGCCAGAAGTCCGACAGCAGCGGGAACTGGTACCCCTGCTGCTCGGCCCATGCCTTGAGCGAGAACGGCGTGTCGACCGACACCCCGAGCACCTGTACGCCGCTGCCTTCGTATTCGGCGAACTCGTCCCGCAGCTGGCACAGCTCACCGGTGCAGATACCACTGAACGCGAACGGGTAGAACACCAGCAGCACCGGCTTGTCGCCCTGGAAGGACGACAACGTGACAGCCTGCCTGTTGTAGTCGTTGAGCGTGAAATCCGGGGCCTTCGAACCGACCTCGACCGCCATCCTGGTCACCTCTCGCGTCTCGCCATGTCTCTGCGAGCCCCAACCTTACCGGTCAGCGCTTGGACTTGGACTTGGGTGAGACCAGTTTCGTGCCGGCCCAGTTCGCCCCGACGCTGATGTTGGACGTCTGCGCGAGCCCGACCGTCGGTACCGCTTCGGCGATGTCACTCGGCTCGACGTGACCCGGCTGCCCGGTCTTGGGCGTCAGGACCCAGATCACACCGCTCTCGTCGAGCGGCGCGCGGGCGTCCATGATCGCGTCCACCAGGTCACCGTCGTCCTCCCGCCACCACAGCAGCACCACGTCGATGACCTCGTCGGCGTCTTCGTCGAGGAGCTCGCCGCCGATGTGCTCCTCGATCGCCGCACGCAGCTCGTCGTCGACGTCGGAGTCCCAGCCAATCTCCTGAACCACCATGTCCGGCTTGATGCCAAGCCTCTCGGCGACGCTGTTGTAGTCAGCGTCTCCAGCGGCGACCACTGCTTTCACTCCTCCAACTACGACGGGTGACCGGACTGGCCGATCACTCGAATACACGGATGGAGCTAGCGAACACGCCCGCGGCTCGCGACGCAACCGTCCACACCGGATCTGTGCCAACTCGTTTTCCACGGTAGGAGCCGTTCAGCCCAGCGGGCAGTCCTTCCGGACGGCTCGGCGACCCCGTGGAGTGAGCGTGACCTAGGGTGGAGGAGTCTCGCGCGCGCGTGCGCGTGTGGAGTATGCGAATCCAACCGCGGGACAGGCAGACGTTACCGCCGAGTAGCGATGACGGAGGCCCGGAAAAAGACGACGATGGCAGCAGCACACGCCCCCTCGGGCGTGTTCGACACGCGAGAGACAACTGGCGAGGAGATCCCTTGGCCCCCCGAAACGACCAGGCCGCACGCGAAGGCGCGGGCAACCGGCAGGCGCCGGCGCGGGTGCGTGTCATCCGCGACGGATTGGCCGCGTACCTGCCCGATATCGACCCGGAGGAAACCGCCGAATGGCTTGATTCCTTCGATGAGGCGCTCGCCCGCGGTGGGCAGCAACGCGCCCGGTATCTGATGCTGCGGATCCTGGAACGTGCCCGTGAGCGCAACATCGGCGTGCCGCCGCTCACAGCCACGGACTACGTGAACACGATTCCCACCGAGAACGAGCCGTGGTTCCCGGGCGACGAGGAGATCGAACGCCGCTACCGCGCGTACATCCGGTGGAACGCCGCGATCATGGTGCACCGGGCCCAGCGGCCCGGCGTCGGCGTCGGTGGCCACATCTCGACCTACGCCTCGTCGGCCGCGCTCTACGAGGTCGGCTTCAACCACTTCTTCCGCGGCAAGGACCATTCCGGCGGCGGTGACCAGGTCTTCTTCCAGGGCCACGCCTCGCCCGGGATGTACGCCCGCGCGTTCCTCGAGGGCAGGCTCAGCGAGCAGCAGCTCGACGGGTTCCGCCAGGAGTACAGCCACGCCGGTGAGGGCGGCGGCCTGCCGTCGTACCCGCACCCGCGGCTGATGCCGCACTTCTGGGAGAACCCGACGGTCTCCATGGGCCTGGGCCCGATGAATGCGATCTACCAGGCGCGGTTCAACCGCTACCTGCGTGACCGCGGGATCAAGGACACCTCCGACCAGCACGTGTGGGCATTCCTCGGTGACGGCGAGATGGACGAGCCGGAGTCCCGCGGCCTGATCCACGTCGCGGCCGGCGAGGGCCTTGACAACCTCACGTTCGTGATCAACTGCAACCTCCAGCGCCTCGACGGCCCGGTGCGCGGGAACGGCAAGATCATCCAGGAGCTCGAGGCCTACTTCCGTGGCGCGGGCTGGAACGTGATCAAGGTGATCTGGGGCCGCGAGTGGGACGCGCTGCTGCACGCCGACCGCGACGGCGCGCTGGTCAACTTGATGAACGTCACGCCGGACGGTGACTACCAGACCTACAAGGCGAACGACGGCGCGTATGTCCGCGAACACTTCTTCGGCCGCGACCCGCGGACGAAGGATCTGGTCAAGGACCTCACCGACGCCGAGATCTGGAACCTCAAGCGCGGTGGCCACGACTACCGCAAGGTGTACGCGGCGTACAAGGCCGCGATGGAGCACAACGGCCAGCCGACGGTGATCCTGGCGCACACCATCAAGGGTTACGGCCTCGGCCCGGCGTTCGAGGGTCGCAACGCCACGCACCAGATGAAGAAGCTCACCCTCGACGACCTGAAACTGTTCCGGGACGCGCAGCGCATCCCGATCAGCGACGCGCAGCTCGAGGAGAACCCGAAGCTGCCGCCGTACTACCACCCCGGCAAGAACTCGCCGGAGATCGAGTACATGATCGGCCGCCGTCGCGCGCTGGGCGGGTTCCTGCCGGAGCGGCGGCCCGACCGGGCCAAGGCGCTCGTGCTACCGGGCGACAAGCTGTACGAGGCCGTGCGCAAGGGATCGGGCAAGCAGGAGGTCGCCACCACGATGGCGTTCGTCCGGCTGGTCCGGGAACTGGCCAAGGACAAGGAAATCGGCTCGCGGATCGTGCCGATCATCCCCGACGAGGCACGCACGTTCGGGCTCGACTCGATGTTCCCGACGGCCAAGATCTACAACCCGCACGGCCAGACGTACACCTCGGTCGACGCCAATCTCATGTTGGCGTACAAGGAATCCGAGCACGGGCAGCTGCTGCACGAGGGCATCAACGAGGCCGGCTCGACGGCGTCGTTCACCGCGGTCGGCACGTCCTACGCCACGCACGGCGAGCCGATGATCCCGATCTACATCTTCTATTCGATGTTCGGGTTCCAGCGCACCGGTGACGGCCTGTACGCGGCGGCGGACCAGATGGCGCGCGGGTTCGTGCTGGGCGCCACGGCGGGCCGCACGACGCTGACCGGTGAGGGTTTGCAGCACGCGGACGGGCATTCGCTGCTGCTCGCGCACACCAACCCGGCGGTGGTCGCGTACGACCCGGCGTGGTCGTTCGAGATCGCGCACATCGTCAAGTCCGGTCTGCAACGGATGTACGGCGAGACCGGCCCGGACGGCAACGGGGAGAACGTCTTCTACTACCTGACGGTCTACAACGAGCCGTACCAGCAGCCCGCCGAGCCGGAGAACCTCGACGTGGACGGCCTCCTCAAGGGCCTTTACCGCTACGCCGAGGCGCCCGCCGGGGATGGTCCGGAGGCACAGATCCTGGTCTCGGGTGTGACCATGCCGGACGCGCTCAAGGCGCAGCGGCTACTCGCCGAGGACTGGGGTGTGCGGGCGGCGGTGTGGTCGGCCACGTCGTGGTCGGAGCTGCGCCGCGAGGCCGTCGACATCGACCGGCAGAACCTGCTGAACCCGGCCGGCGAGCAGCGCGTGCCGTACGTGACGCAGGTCCTCGGCGACGTGCGTGGCCCGGTCGTAGCGGTGTCGGACTGGATGCGCGCGGTGCCCGACCTGATCCGCCCGTGGGTACCGGGCGACATGATCACGCTGGGCACCGACGGGTTCGGCTTCTCCGACACCCGGCCCGCGGCGCGCCGGCATTTCCTGGTGGACGCCGAGTCGATCGTGGTCGCGACGCTGACCGGGTTGGCCCGCCGCGGCGAGGTCGAGCAGTCGAAGGTCGTCGACGCGGCGAAGAAGTACCGCATCGACGACGTGTCCGCGGCCGGTCCGCAGTTGTCGGACTCGGGTAACGCGTAACCGGCGTGCGGGGCGCCCTTCCGCGGGGCGCCCCGCACGATAGTCCACATAGGCCTTTCGCCCCTATCGGGCTGCCGTTGCCGCGAGGGACGCTCCGGGGATTGTCCGATCTCCGAGGGAGTTACCCGATGTCGGCTGAGGACGACGGGACGCGGCTGACGTTCGACCCGACCGTGACCCATGGCGCGGTGCTCTGGCTGTTCGCGGCGTTCGTCGTGACCTTCGTGGTGACCAGGACGGTCGTCCGGCTGATCCGGTCGGGCCGCGGCCCGTTCCGTGACACCACAGTCGGCGGAGTTCACGTGCATCACCACGTGTACGGGATTTTCCTGATGCTGGCCGCCGGGGTCGCCGAGTTCGTCTACACCCCGGGCACCCCGTGGGTGCAGATCTTCGCCGCGGTGTTCGGCGCCGGGGCCGCGCTCACGCTGGACGAGTTCGCGCTGTGGCTCTACCTGGACGACGTCTATTGGACCGAACAGGGCCGCAAGTCCGTCGACCTGGTCTTCGGGGCCGCGCTGGTGGGCCTGCTGCTCGTGCTGGGCGCACGGCCGTTCGAGGACACCGCGGGCGATGGCCGGATCTCGTTCGCGGTGACGATCGCGGTGAACCTGGTGTTCGCCCTCGTCGCACTACTCAAGGGCAAGACCGCCTCGGGTGTGGTGGGCCTGGTAGTGCCGCTCGTCGCGCTGGTTGCCGCCATCCGGCTGGCCAAACCGTCGTCGCCGTGGGCACGCAAGCGTTATCCCGTCGATTCGCGAAAATGGGAACGCGCCACGGCCCGGTTCCCCGAGGGCGGCCGTGCCCGCTGGACGCACCTCGTCGACCGGGTGGCCGGGTCCCCCGCGACACTCACCGAGCGGCGGCACTGATGTTCGCCCGCACCGTTTGCGCCGAACGGTTCCAGCTCCACCAGCCGTAAATCACCAACGCCGCGAACACGACGTAAACGGCCGCGGAGAAATACAAGCCCGAAGCGATCTGCAGCGCGACGAAAATCGCCGCGTCGGGCCACGGCGCCCACGACGCGTCCAGCGCGGTCAGCAGCAACGCCATCGCCACCGTGCCGGCACCGAAAACCGCCGCCATCACCAGCCGCTCGATGGGGCGCCCATGCCGTACCACGACGCCATAAACCGGATCCTTCCGGCGCGTCCACGCCCACCAGCCGTACAACGAAATCAGCAGAATCGCGATCTGCCGCGCGGCGAGCCCACCCAGTTGCGCAGAGGTATAGACCGCGAACAGCAACACGGTCGCACCCACCTGGACCGGCCACGTCCACAAGGTGCGGCGCTGCGCAAGGAAAACCACCGTGAGCGCGCACACCTGCCCCACCAATTCCGCGATCGAAATCCACTGCCCCAAAACGGTTACACCGTGCTGCAGAAAGCAGTTCACAGCACTGACAACTCGACCGTACGGTCCACGATTCCCGCACCGTGGGTAGCTGTCGATCTGCGGCCGTCCACCGGCGTTGCACTTTTGGGTGAGTATCAAGCCGGCGGGTGGCGGCGAAGATCCACAAGGTCCATAGTGGACTTACCGGTGGGGACCGGGGAGATGAGGCCGCTCGGAGCTTCGAGAAACCGAAGAGCCGGGCGGCCTCGCATTTACCCCCACCTGCTCGCGCTGGCGCGCTCGCCGGTGGGCGAGTCCGCGTAATTCTTGGGGGCCGAGCCCCCCAAACCCCCGCGGTGCGAGCTCCTTCCGGCCCAGCGTGGGCCCGTCCGTAGCAACCAGCCCTCTTCATCCGCTTTACAACCAGCAACTGCTGGGTTGTAAAGCCGCGCCGTAGGATTTGGGGATTATGGGTGGTCGTGGTCCCCGGGTGGGGAAGCATCATGGGCTTTCGGTGGGGACGTTGCGGGGGTTGGAGCGGGCGTCCGGGCGGTTGGCGTCCGCCAGCGTGGCGGCGATGGAACAGCGGTTGCCCTGGTTCAAGCGCCTGCCCGCCGACCAGCGGGCCAGCGTGCTGATGATCACCCAGACCGGCGCCGCCGGGTTCGTCGACTGGCTACGTGACTCCCAGGAAGCGCTCAAACTCACCAGCGAAGCGTTCCGCAGCGCACCCCAGGAACTGTCCCGCTGGATCAGCCTCCGCCAAGCCGTCGGACTGGTGCGGATGGCCATCGAGGTCTTCGAGGAGGAACTGCCCGCCTTCGCCGCCGACGACGCCGAACGCGCCGCCCTCATCGAAGGCATCCTCCGCTACGGGCGCGAAATCGCCTTCGCCACCGCCAACTCCTACGCCGCCGCGGCCGAAGCCCGCGGCGCCTGGGATGCCCGCCTCGAAGCACTCGTCGTCGACGGCATCGTCCGTGGCGACGCCGAGGAATCCGTCCTCTCCCGCGCCGCCGCACTCGGCTGGGACCCCGCCGCCATGGCCACCGTCGTTGCCGGAAGCCCCTCCTCGGACGACCCGCCCAGCGTCGTGTTCGACGTACGCCGGCTCGCCGCGCGCCTCGGCCGTCCTGTCCTGCTGAGCGTGCAAGGGTCCCGGCTGATCATCGTGGCGGGCGGGCCGGAAGAGGACATCGGCAAACTTGCCGTCGCCTTCGGAGAAGGACCCGTCGTCGCCGGGCCCACCGTCGCGAACCTCGGCGACGCCCACCGCAGCGCGGCCGAGGCGCTGTCCGGGCTCCGCGCCGTCGTCGGCTGGCCCGGCGCGCCACGGCCGGTCCGCTCCGCCGACCTGCTGCCCGAGCGCGCCCTGTCCGGCGACGCCGAAGCCGAACGCCTGCTCATCGAGGAAATCGCCCAGCCACTGGAAAACGCCGGGGAAACCGTGCTGCGCACCGTCGAGGCGTACCTGGAATCCGGCGGCGTGCTGGAAACCTGCGCCAAAAAACTGTTCGTGCACCCCAACACCGTGCGCTACCGGCTGCGCCGGGCCACCGAACTCACCGGCCGCAACCCCACCGACCCCCGTGACGCGCTTGTACTGCGCGTGGCGCTGATGATCGGCAGACTCGCCCGCGCCCGCGGCCTCTGGTGAGCGAACTCACTCCCCCGCACTGCCCGAACCATACAAGAGCTTCCCGTCGTCCACGGTGATCTGGCTGTCATATTTAGAGGGTCCCCACAAATTCGCCGCGCGGACTTGGTGAGTGGCGACATCCCGGTCATAGCCACGGACCGTGTTCCCTGGAGCAGTGACAGCTCTCCTCGCTCCCGGACAGGGGTCCCAGGCCCCCGGCATGTTCACGCCCTGGCTCGACCGCGACGGTACCCGCGAGAAGCTGCGAAGCTGGTCCGAGCGCACCGGGCTCGACCTCGTGCACCTCGGCACCGAGGCGGACGCCGAGACGATCCAGGACACCGCGATCACGCAGCCACTGATCGTCGCGCTGTCACTGCTGGCCTTCGAGGAACTGGACGACGTTCCCACCGACACGCCCGTGGCCGGGCACTCGGTCGGTGAGCTCGCCGCCGCAGCTATCGCCGGGGTGCTGTCGGCCTCCGACGCCGTCGCGCTCGCCGCCGTCCGCGGCGCCGAGATGGCCAAGGCCTGCGCCGCGGAGCCGACCAGCATGGCCGCCGTCATGCTCGGCGAGCCGGACCAAGTCGTCGCGTGGCTCGAGGACAACGGGCTGACCGCCGCGAACCGCAACGGTGCCGGGCAGATCGTGGCCTCCGGTGCCGCGGCCGCGATCGAACGCATCGTCGCCGAACCGCTCGAGGGCACGAAGGTGCGCGCGCTCAAAGTCGCGGGGGCCTTCCACACGCCGTACATGGCCCCGGCGGAGGAGGCGCTGCGCACACACGCCGCGTCGATCATCCCGCGGGACCCGGTGCGCCCCCTACTGTCCAATGCCGACGGCGCGGTCGTCACCAGTGGTGCGGAGTACCTCGACCGCCTCGTCAAGCAGGTCACGCGCCCCGTGCGCTGGGATCTGACCATGGACGGGCTGGCAGGCCTCGGCGTCACGGAGACGGTCGAGCTGCCCCCGGCCGGCACGCTCACCGGGCTGGTCAAGCGCCAGCTCAAGGGCATCGTCACCAAGACCGTCGCATTGAAAACCCCGGCGGAGCTGCCGGCTGCCGAGGAGGTCCTGTGACAACACTGCGCCTGAACCAGGGCCCCGCCGCGACCCGCGTCCTCGGGGTGGGCAGCTACCAGCCCGAGCGGATCGTCACCAATGACGAACTGTCCGAAGTCATGGACACCAACGACCAGTGGATCCGCGACCGCGTGGGAATCGTGGAGCGCCGGTTCGCCGAAAAGGACGAGCTGCTGGTCGACATGGCCGTCGCGGCGGGCATCAACGCGCTCGCCGACGCCGGGGTCGAACCGTCCGAAGTGGACACCGTGATCGTGCCGAACTGCACGATGCCCTCGCCCATCCCGAACGCCGCAGCGCAGGTGGCCGACCGGATCGGGATCAAGGCCGCCGGTGCGTTCGACCTCAACGCCGCGTGCGCCGGGTTCTGCTACGGCCTCGGCGTTGCCTCGGACCTCATCCGGTCCGGCTCCGCGGGCAAAGTGCTGGTGATCGGGGCGGAGAAGCTCACCGACGTGGTGGACCCGGGCGACCGCTCGACGGCGATCATCTTCGCCGACGGTGCGGGCGCCGCCGTGGTCGGGCCGTCCGACGAGCCGGGGATCGGCCCGGTGGCCTGGGGCAGCGCGGGTGACCTCGTCGAGACGATCCACATGCGGGAGCACCGGTTCCTGTTCCAGGAAGGCCAGGCCGTCTTCCGGTGGGCGACCACCCAGATCGCGCCGATCGCGTTCAAGGCGCTGGAGCTGGCGGGCGTTCAACCGTCCGAAGTGGACGTTCTGATCCCGCACCAGGCCAACCTGCGTATCGTCGAGGCGATCGCGAAGAAGCTGCGCGCGGGCGGCGCCCGTGCGGACATGATCGTCGCCGACGACATCAAGTTCTCCGGCAACACGTCGTCGGCGTCGATTCCGATGGCGCTGGATCACATGCGCAAGGCGGGGACGGTGAACAGCGGCGATGTCGTCCTGATGGTCGGCTTCGGCGCGGGACTGTCCTACGCCGGGCAGGTCGTCATCTGCCCGTGATACCACTTACCCCGGCAAGACCAGGAAAATCCAGAAAGGAACAACCTACAGTGGCGGACAAAGAAGAAATCCTCGCCGGCCTCGCGGAGATCGTGGAAGAGGTCGCCGGTGTCGCGCAGGACGACGTGAGCTCGGAGAAGTCCTTCGTGGACGACCTGGACATCGACTCGCTGTCCATGGTCGAGATCGCCGTGCAGGCCGAGGACAAGTTCGGGGTCAAGATCCCGGACGACGAGCTCGCCAACCTCAAGACCGTGGGTGACGCCGTCGACTACGTCGCGGCCAACTCGAAGTAAAGCCCCTTCTCTGCACACGATTCCTCAGGAGACTCCACATGAGCAACATCGACGTCGTGATCACCGGGCTGGGTGCGACCACGCCGCTCGGCGGGGACGTCGCGTCCACGTGGGACGGACTGCTCGCCGGCCGCAGCGGTATCCGCCGGATCGAAGCCGACTGGGTCGAGAAGTTCGACCTGCCGGTGAAGATCGGTGCGACACTCGCCGAGGAGCCCACGGAGAAACTCCCGCGTGTGCAGGCTCGCAGGCTGGACCGGTGTGAGCAGATCGCGATCATCGCAGCGCGGCAGGCATGGGCGGACGCCGGTTTCACGGCGCCGACGGACGAGCACAGCGACGTCGAGCCCGAGCGGCTCGGCGTGTCCATCGGCACCGGGATCGGCGGCCCGCTCACCCTGCTGGCCCAGGACGATCTGCTGGAAGAGCACGGCATCCGCAAGGTGTCGCCGCTGACCGTGCCCATGCTGATGCCCAACGGTCCCGCCGCGCAGGTGAGCATCGAGCTCAAGGCCCGCGCCGGAGTGCACTCGCCGGCGTCGGCGTGTGCCTCCGGTGCGGAGGGCATCGCCAACGGCTACCAGATGATCCAGAACGGCCGGGCCGACGTGGTGGTCGCCGGTGGTGCGGAGTCCTGCATCCACCCCATCACCATCGCCGGGTTCGCCCAGGCCAGGACGGTGTCGACGAACAACGGCGACCCGGCGCACGCGTCGCGGCCCTTCGACACCGCGCGCGACGGGTTCGTCCTCGGCGAGGGGTCGGGCGTGGTGGTCCTCGAGCGCGCGGACCGGGCGAAGGCGCGCGGCGCCAAGATCTACGGCCGGCTCGCCGGGTACGGGATCACCTCGGACGCTTACCACATCACCGGTAACCACCCCGAGGGCATCGGGCAGATCGCCGCGATGACGCACGCGATCCAGATGGCCGGGCTGACCAGCGCGGACGTCCAGCACGTCAACGCACACGCGACCGCCACCGTGGTCGGCGACATCGGCGAGGCGAACGCGATCCGCAAGGCGATCGGCTCACATGCGGTGGTGACCGCACCGAAGGGCGCGCTGGGACACCTCGTCGGCGGCGCGGGCGCGGTCGAAGGCATCGCGACGCTGCTGTCGCTCTACCACGGCATCGTGCCGGCGACGCTGAACCTGGACAACCTCGACCCGAAGGTCGAACTGGACGTCGTGTCCGGTGAGCCACGCAAGGGCGACTACACCGCGGCCCTGAGCAACTCGTTCGGCTTCGGCGGCCACAACACGGCGCTGCTGTTCACCGCCGCCTGAGACACGCGAATCCGGCCGGTCCCCGCGGGGACCGGCCGGATCAGCATTTGATGGCTTCGGGAGTGGTGTAACCGGCCACGGTGTCGACCTTCCAGTGGCCGGATTCCAGTGTCACCGGCAGCGTCAGCTTCCACTGCACGCAGGACGCGCCCGGCAGCTCCTGCGGGGCCGAGCGCGGGTCCTGGACGCTGGTGAACCCCAGCAGGACCCGCAGGTCCTGGCTGGACACTGCGTCGATCCGGTAGACGAGGATGCTGCCGTCCTTGGTGGACTCGAAATCCTGCAGCCAGGCCGCGCGCGATTTCGTCTGGATCCGCGCCTGGGTCACCGTGGTCTGCCACTGGTTGTAGTTGCGGTTGTTGATCGAGTCGAAATACGTCTGCAGCAGCAGCCGGATCACCTCGTGCTGCGGATGCGCCGCCGCGTCGGGGGTCAGTTCCACCGTCGACGGGCCGGGCTGCTGCCCGAGCGGGCGCGCCGTGGAGCTGGGCAGGGCGAGGATCGCGTCCGGCTGCTGATCGGGCACCCGGTAGAACTCTCTGGCCAGCAGCCCGCCGCCCACCATCAGCGACACGACCACGATGATCGTGGGCAGCAACCAGCGGTGAGGGCTCGACGAGGCCGGCACGGCTGACACATCGGCAGCCTAGTGCTTCCCGATCAACTCCCGTTCGCCAACCGGCCGTCCGCTGCACGAATGCATCGGACACCTGTCCCGAACGTCAGCCCACGCGGTGCAGCCAGGTGACGGGGGCGCCGTCACCGGCGTGCCGGAACGGTTCGAGGGCTTCGTCCCAGTTGGCGGCCAGCAGCTCGTCGAGCCGGTGCGCGAACGCCTCGCCCGCGCGGGCCTGACTCACCAGGGCACGCAACTGGTCCTCCCCGACCACGATGTCGCCGTTGGCGCTCGTCCGCCCGTGCCACAGGCCGAGCCCGGGCGCGTAGCAGTACCGCTCGCCATCGACCCCGGGGCTGGGGTCCTCGGTGACCTCGAAGCGCAGCATCGGCCACGCTTTCAACCCGGCGACCAGCTTCCCTGCCGTGCCGGCCGGCGCACTCCAGCCACACTCCGCACGGAGCTGCCCCGGTGCGGCGGGCTGCGCCGTCCACTTCAGATCCACTCGGGTACCCAACGTGCCCGAGATAGCCCACTCGACGTGCGGGCATACCGCAGACGGCGACGAGTGGACGTACACCACACCACGGGTGTTTCCACGGGTGCTCACTGCTGACCTCCGCTACTCGACGAGGGGCGTCTTCCCCTACGACCTCGCGAGCTTCGACGGCCTGGTAACTCGTGGCGTGGCCTTCCACATTGTGCACTGCGATCACCTGTTTGGCCACATGAACCTCAGGAGTCGCAGGTATCTCAAGGAAATGAGGGACCCCTTCACCCGAAGAGGTCCCTCACCGTAGTTATCCGGCTGCGCCGAGAGACCGGGCGGCCGCCACGGCGTCCACAAGCCCGGTTCCCTTGTCGTAGCTGGAAGTGTAGGACCCGGCCGCCTGGTACGGCGCGCCGTTCGAGTACTTGTACGCGGTTGCTTTGATGGCGTTCTCGACCTGTCCCGGCGTCGCACCGGGATCGGCCTGGAACAACTGCGCGACGATCCCGGTGATCTGCGGGGCCGCCATCGACGTTCCGCTGATCACGTTATAGGTCCCGAGATCCAGTGCACCGGGGCCGTTTTCCGGCTGCAGTCCCTGCGCGCAGATGGCCAGATACGGCCGGCACGAAGACACGATGTTCTCGCCCGGCGCCGACACGTCGGGCCAGCTCGCCGGGTTGCTTGCCAGGCCACGCGAGGAGTAGGCCGACACCGTGCCGTCCCGGGTGCCCGTGCCCTGGTCGTTGTAGGAGGCCACGGAAATGATGCCCGGTGTCGGGTCCTGGCCCGGCGGGTTCGACAGGTCGGCCGAACCGTCGCCGCCGTCGTTTCCGTTGGCCCACACCGTGACCACGCCCTCCGCGGCGAGCGCACGCTGTAACTGGACGGTCGCGGAGTTCGGGTCGAAGCTCCCGCCACCACTGGGACCGTAGGAGTTGTTGATCACCTTGATCGGCGGGCAGGTCGAGGCCGGGACACCCGGTCCGCACGGCGCATTGTGGTTTTCCAGCACCCAGTTCAGCGCGGCGTCGGTGCCCAGGACGAGGATCGCGAGCCCGGTCGAGAGCGAGACGATCTTCGCGCCTGGGGCGGAGCCGCCGACCTTCGTCCCGTCGGGCAGCGTGTAGGCGTTGCCGGCGGCGATTCCGGTGACATGCGTGCCGTGCCCGCCCAGCGACGTGGTGTCCGTGTCGACCGACGTGGGCACGTCGACGATGCAGGATGTGGCGGTTCCGCTGGTACACAAGCTCTTGAGGCTGCGCACGACGCGGGTCTTGCCGCCTGTCTGGAAAGCCGGGTGGGTCGGGTCCACACCGGTGTCGATGATCGCGACGGAAACCCCGCTGCCGTCCAGTGCCTTGCCGTTCGCGCCCGTCAACGTCGCCTGTGCTTCGGCGCTGCGGGTGGCCGTCGTGCCGGAACTCCCGTGCGTGGCAAGCCGATCGTTGTTCTCGACGTAGGTCACTCCCGCGACCCGGCGGGCCGCGCGGACCTGCGCGACGGTGCCCTTCGCGGCGACCACACCGATTTTCGTGAATCTGGCGAGCTCCGTCAGGCCGGCTTGGCGCACCGCGCGTTCGGCGGTGGTGACGTTCTTGGCATGCACCAGCGTCGTCAGCTCGCCGGCCGCGGAACCCTTGCCCAGCAACGTACTCAGGGTGCGGGAAACCGGGGCAAGCGATCCCGCGGCGTCCGCCGGGGCCGCCGTGCTCATGGGCAGGACGAGGACGGCGGCGATCGCGGACGATCGTTTCCACCAGGTGGAGCTCCAGCGCATTCGGCATCTCCTCGGTTGAAACGGTCAGCAGGCGAAACCTACTAACGAGTTACATCCCAAAGAGTGATGTCGATAACGAAGGATGACGCTTGGGCAGAAGGGCGTGAGATTTTCACACTGCCGGCCCATCGGCCAGTAACCGCACGCTACCGTGTGCACTCAGCAGCGACCGTTAGGGGAGGATCAGGTGCGGCTCGTCCGCCTCGGGCACCAGCCGTCTCGTGTCGCCGACGACATCCGCGCCGCGCTGGCCTCACTCGGCCGGGGCGAGACCGTCGTCGGCGGGGTCGCGCTGATCGGGGCGCGGCCGATCCCCTCGGTCCGCAGCGTCGACGCGATGGTGGTGATGCCGCGCGGGGTGCTGATCGTGCTCGGCGTCGATCTGCCTGACCCGGCGATGAAACTCGAGGCGCCGCTCACCGGACCGTGGAAAGCGGACGGGTGGCCGTTGCCCGTGCCGGACAAGGCGATGAACCCGGCCGCACCCAAACTCGCGCTCGCCGAACTGATCACCAGGCAGCTGCGGCCCAACGTGCCTGCCGCGCTGCCGATCGGCACGATCCTCGCGGTGGGCCCGTTCGTCAACGAGGTCGACCAGCCGCCCACGGACGTCAGCGGGCAGGTGCGGGTGCTGCATCCGACCGCGACGCACATGCTCGCGGCGACCGTGTCGCTCGCCGCCGCATCGCGGGCTTGTTCGGTCGAGGAGGCCCGCACCCTGCTGAAAACGCTTGCGCCGGAAGCACAACCGCTGTCGGACGAAATGCTCGCGGCGGAAGGCTTCGCCGGGGAAGCACCCGAAACGACCGAGAAAATCCTGCCGCCGTCACCGGAAAAGACAGACAAGATTGCGTCTCCGCCGCCGCCTCCTCCGCCGCTGAGACCGCCGGTCGTGGCCCCGCCGCCACCGGCGCCCGTCGAGGTCACCACCCCGGTTCCGCGCATCGCGGCGGCGGCCCCGGTCCGCGTGCCGGTCACGACGAAACCCCGGACGGTGCGCTGGCTGCCGTTCGCGGCGATCGGGCTCCTGGCCGTATTGCTGGTGACGGCCATCGTGTTCGCGATCGGTGGCACCACAGGGGAAAGCGCGGCGCCACCGGTTCAAGTTGCCAATGGCATCTCGCTGACTCAGCGTGCGGCCGCGAGCGATGGCAAATGCGCGGCGCATGCGGTCGGCGATCTGCAGGCGAGCTTGCAGAAGACGGGATGCGTCAGTATGCGGCGCGCGAGTTTCGAGGCGACGGTGGACGGGAAACCGGTCGCGGTTTCGGTGGCGGTGGTGACATTCGGCGACGCCGCGGCGGCGGCCGCGTTCAAGAAGGCCGCCGACACCCCGGGCGGCGGAACCGTCACCGATCTCGCCGGGGAAACCCGGAAATGGTCCCGCACGCCGCATTTCGACGGCACCGGCGCGTACCTGAGCGCGGCGGACGGGGCCGAGGTGCGGCTGGCGCTGGCGGCATGGTTCGACCAACCGTCGAGCGCCGAAGACCCGGCCCTGCTCCGCGCCGCACGGGCCGGGGTGACGGCGAAGATTTCCTAGAGCCCGTAGGTTTCCAGCAGCCGCAGCCAGACTTCACTGATCGTCGGGAACGCGGGCACGGCATGCCAGAGGCGATGCAACGGCACCTCACCGACGATGGCGATCGTCGCCGCGTGCAGCAGATCCGCCACGTCCTGTCCGACGAACGTGACGCCGACGAGCACGTCGCGTTCGGTGTCCACCACCATCCGCGCCTTGCCGTGATAGCCGTCCGCGTGCAGCGACGAACCGGCGACCGCGATGTCGATATCGACCGCACGGTGCGGTTTCCCGTCCTGAGGTGACGCCACGCCGACGGAGGCCACCTCGGGGTCGGTGAACACGACCTGCGGTACGGCATGGTGGTCGGCGGTGCTCGCGTACCGGCTCCACGCCGCTTCACCGACCGGCTCGCCCGCCGCACTCGCGACGATCACGTCGCCCGCGATCCGCGCCGCGTACTTACCCTGGTGGGTCAGCGGCGCCCGCCCGGTCACGTCACCGGCCGCATACAGCCAACCACCGTCCACATCAGACACCAACCCGGAGTCGCGGGTGGTCAGCGTCGAGCCCGGCTTGAGCCCGACCGCCTCCAACCCCAGCTCGTCGGTGGCCGGACGGCGGCCCGTCGCGACGAGCAGCTTGTCCACGATGAGGGTCTGCCCGCCGGTGAGTTCGAGCCGGGCCGCTCCGTCCACTTCGGAGGCCGCGACGAGCCCCGAGTTCGCGTGCACCCGCACGCCGTCCTCGGTCAGGCCCTCGACAACGAGATCGCCCGCGAAATCCGGGTACCTCGGCAGCGGGCGCGGGCCGGTGATGACGAGATCCACCTGTGCCCCGAGCCGCGCCCACGCCTGCGCCATCTCGACCCCGACGACCCCGCCACCGAGGATCCCGAGCCGGCCGGGTACCTCACTCGCCGACGTGGCATCACGTGAACCCCACACGGGGATCTGGTCGAGACCGGGGATGTCCGGCAGTTTCGGCGAACTGCCGGTGCACACGACCACGGCGTGCACCGCACGCAGCACGTGGTCACCGTCCACTGTGACCTCTCGTTCGCCGGTGATCCTGGCGTGCCCGCGGCGGGTCTCGATGTTCGCGCCGTGTGCCCACTCGACCTGACCCGAGTCGTCCCCTTTCGCAGTGAACTCGTCCCGCCGCTGGAAAACCTTGCTCGCATCGAGCGCGCCGTGCACGGGGACACCGGGCAGGCGCCGCGCGGCGGCGAGCGCGTTTCCCGGGCGCAACAAGGCTTTGCTCGGGATGCAGGCCCAGTACGAGCATTCGCCGCCGAACCGTTCATGGTCCACCAGCACCGTTTTCAGCCCGCCACGCGCGGCTCGCTCGGCGGCGTTCTCCCCCACGGGACCGCCGCCGATCACCACCACGTCGAAAGTCTCCTCGGTCATCTGCTCAGCGCACACCAGGCAAGCGCGGCACGCAAGCGGGGGGAGGTATTCTCACCGAAGCAATTCGAGCACGGGAGGTTTCGGTGGCCAAGAACACCGCGGTGCAGTTACTGGACGACCTGAACGGCGAGCCGGCCCAGGAGCAGGTCCGGTTCGGCCTGGACGGTGTCGACTACGACATCGATCTCTCCGACGACAACGCGGATAGCCTCCGGGCGCTTCTGGCGCCGTATGTTCAGCACGGCCGCCGCACCGGTGGCCGCAAGCGCCAGCCGCGCCGACTGGCCCCGCCGACTCGCGGGCGCAAGAAGGCGGCGAATTCCCGTACGGCGGCAAAGAAAACCGCAGAAGCACCGGCGAGCCGCAAGCAGGCAAGCACGAAGACGACGACCGCGGCGAAGTCCGCCACCACGAAGGCGGCTCCGGCGAAGACGACCGCGGCGAAGTCGACCGCGGCGAAGTCGACGGCGAAGAAAACCACGACAACAAAAAAGGCGGCCCCCGCGAAATCGGCGGCCACCACCGCGAAAACACCCGCCAAGACGAGCACCGCGAAATCGCGCACGACGAAGCCGGCTTCGAAATCGACGCCCGCCGCGAAGTCGTCCGGCGCGAAGACCACCGCGAAAAAGCCCGCCGCGGCGAAGAAGGCGACCACCACCGAGAAGGCACCGCGCCGGAGCACCCGCAAGGCCCCGCCGGTCCTGTTCTCGAACGCCGACTGATACACCGCTGACGAACGGGTGCGGACGGCGCGATTCGACGCGCCGTCCGCACCCGTTTTTTCGCCCGTCAAGGGCGGGTGATGCCCAGGTGGTCGCGCAGGGTGGCACCGGTGTAATCCGTGCGGAAAACACCGCGTTCCTGCAACAGCGGCACCACTTTTTCGGCGAACGGGTCGAGCCCGCCCGGCGTGACATGGGGAACCAGAATGAATCCGTCGCATGCGTCCGACTGCACGAGATCGTTGATCGATTCGGCGACCGTCGTGGGTGAGCCGATGAATGACTGGCGCGCCTGAACCTGAATCATCAATTCCCGGATCGACAGATTCTTTTCCGCCGCCAGCGCACGCCATTGCTTCGCGGTCTCCAGCGGGTCCCGGTACATCCGCACACTCGCCCGGCCGCGGGCGATCGTGTTCTCCCCGACCACCGGGTCCGCCTCGGGCAGCGGGCCGTCCGGGTCGTATGCCGACAGATCCCGGTTCCACACCTGCTCCAGAAACTTGATCGCGGTCTGGCCGCTGACCTGCTGGTGCCGCACGATCTCGGCGAGTTCCTGTGCTTCGGCGTCGGTGTCGCCGAGAACGAACGTCGCCGCGGGCATGACGACCAGGTCCGAATGGCGGCGCCCGTACTTCGCGAGCCTGCGCTTGACGTCGGTGTAGAACTCCTGGCCCGCTTCCTTGGTACCGTGCCGGGTGAAGATCGCGTCCGCCGAAGCGGCGGCGAACTCACGGCCCTCGTCGGAGTCGCCCGCCTGCAGGATCACCGGGCGGCCCTGCGGGCTGCGCGGCACGGTGAACCGGCCGGAGATGTCGAACTGCGCGTCGTGCCGCTCGAACGCACCGACGTCGCCGCGGCCGACGAACTGCCCGGATGCCTTGTCCGCCAACACATCCCCGTCACGCCAGGAGTCGAACAGCTCTGTGGCCGTCTCCAGGAAAAGCTTCGCGCGCACATATCGCTGGTCCTGCGGCAGATATCCGCCGCGACGGAAGTTCTCCCCGGTGAAGGCATCCCATGACGTGACAACGTTCCAGCCCGCGCGCCCGGCGGAAAGGTGGTCGAGGCTCGCGAACTGACGCGCGACCTCATACGGCTCGTTGAACGTCGAGTTGATCGTGCCGGTCAGGCCCAGCCGCTCGGTCACCGCCGCCAGCGCGGCGAGCACGGTGAACGTGTCGGGCCGGCCGACCACGTCGAGGTCGTAGATCTCGCCGCCCTGCTCGCGCAGCCGCAACCCCTCGGCGAGGAAGAAGAAGTCGAACTTGGCCCGCTCCGCGGTCTGCGCGAGGTGCACGAACGAGCTGAACTCGATGTGGCTGCCTGCTGCCGGGTCGCTCCACACCGTGGTGTTGTTGACGCCGGGAAAGTGCGCGGCCAGATGAACCTGCTTCGTCATCGGAACCTCCTAGGCGGCGTAACGGTTTGCCGGACGGTCGAGGCCGAGCAGGCCCCGCAGCGTGTTCGCTTCGTACTCGCGCCGGAACACCCCGCGCCGCTGCAGTTCGGGCACCAGTCCGCGGGTGATCGCGGTCAGGTCGTGCGGGATCGCGGCGGGGCGCAGCCGGTAGCCGAACACGTCCTGTGCCAGTAGCCGGTCCGCCAGCTGAGCCGGGGTGCCGACGAAGATCTCGGCGTCGGAGGTGTAGTCCTCACCGGCCACCTCGTCCAGCCGTGCCTTACGGTCTTCCGCCGCCCGCTCGCTTTCGTCCAGGAACACCACCAGATCCGTGAACACCAGCGGGCCCTTCACCGCCGCGTCCCTTTCGGTGACGAACACGACGTCGGCGCTGCGCTCGGCGAGCCGGTACACCGGATCCGCGTGCGCGAGCACCGCGACCGGCGGCTGTCCCTGCGGCGGGCGCGGCGTGATGGACGGGCCCTTGACCTTGAAGAAACGGCCCTCGAAATCGATGTAGTGCAGCTTGCCGCGGTCGACGAACCGGCCGGTGGCGACGTCGCGGATCTCGGCGTCGTCCTCCCAGCTGTCCCACAGCCGCCGCAGCACCTCGACGTAGTCCGCGACCTCGTCCAGGAGTTCCTCGGGCCGCACCTCGCGGCGGCCGAAGTGATCGGCTTCGCTCTGTGCGACGGAAATCCGCGGCCGCACCCCGCCGCGGCCCTGGCTGACGTAGTCGAGGGTCGCGATGGCCTTCGAGATGTGGAACGGCTCGGTGTGGGTCGCGATGACGGTCGGGAGGAAACCGATATTCCGGGTCAACGGTGCGATACGGGACGCGATCAGCACCGCGTCGAGCCGCCCCTGCACGCGGTCGGTGCGGTCGGTCTGCGGCCCGAGCGAGTCCTCGATGGTGACGAAGTCCAGCAAGCCGCGCTCGGCCTCGGCGGCGAGCCCGGCCCAGTAGCCGGCGGTGAACAACGCATCCGGCTGTGCGTCCGGTTCGCGCCACGCGGCCGGGTGCCAGCCGGCCCCGTCGAGTGCGGCGGCAAGACGAAGACTTCGTGACATGCCCTGATCCTTTCGCCCGAGCGGTCCTTCCCTGATTCAAGTCGCCCGGCGGCCCGGATATTTTCCGTACCAAAGAGTGGGAAAAACCCGATGGCCGGACCGGGTCCCGGCACGGCAAGCTGAGGCGGTGACCAGCACCCGCCACCTCGCCGGGCTCGAGAGCCGCCAGTTCTACGGCGAACTGGTGTGGGCGCTGGTCGGCTTCCCGCCGACGCTGGTGTTCGTGATCGTGCTCGGCGTCTGGCTCGTCCTGAGCGCGGCGCTGTCGCCGCTGTTCCTCGGTGTGCTGCTCGCGGCCGGCGCGCTGATGGCGATGCGGGAACTCGGCCGGCTGCACCGGCGGCTCGCCCGCGCCCTGCTGGACGCCCAGGTCGCCGACCCGCCACCACCGCGGGTCCGGCCGGGTCTGTGGAACTGGCTGCGCGCCCGCATCGGTGACGCGGCGGCGTGGCGAGCATTCGGTTACCTGCTCGTCCGGCTGCCGCTGTCGTTGCTGAACCTCGGTGTCGCGGCGGCCCTCGTGCTCTACGGCCTCGGCGCGCTGACCTATCCGCTCTACTGGTCCGGCACCGACGGCCGCCTGGTGCCGATCACCGATGTCCAGGTGCCGTGGCCCGTGACGCTGCCGATCGCGGTGCTGGGGGCGGCGATCGTGCTGGTCGCGCCGCGGGTGCTGCACGCGCTGACGGCGGTCGACCGGGTGCTCGTGTTCGGCCTGCTCGGGCCCACGACGCTGACCGAACGCGTTCGTGACCTGGAGGAGAGCCGCGCGAACGCGATCGAGGACGCCACCGTCCGGCTGCGCCGGATCGAGCGGGATCTGCACGACGGCGCGCAGGCCCAGCTCGTGGCGCTGGCCATGAAACTCGGGCTCGTGCGGGACGAGCTCAAGGCGGGAAACGTGGAACTGAGCGGAAAACTGGTCGACGCCGCGCACGGTGATGCCAAGCAAGCGCTTGCGGAACTGCGTGACCTCGCCCGCGGGATCCGGCCGCCGGCGTTGGACGCGGGTCTCGAGGTCGCGCTGACGACGCTCGCCGCACGCAGCACCGTCGACGTGCGGGTGCGGGTGGACCTGCCGCGCCGCCCGTCACCGGCGATGGAAACCCTGCTGTACTTCACCGCGGCCGAGCTGCTGACCAACGCCGTGAAGCATGCCGGCGCGCCGGTCGTGCACGTCGACGTGACCCCGACCCGGCTGCGAGTGTCCGACGAGGGCAGGGGTGGCGCCCGGATCGTGCCGGGCGGCGGGCTGGCCGGTGTCGCCGAACGCGTGGGGACCGTGGACGGGCGGCTGGACATCGACAGTCCGCCGGGTGGTCCGACGGTGATCACCGCGCAGTTGCCCAGCCGAAGCTAACATCGAGACTGTCTCTGGGGGTGGCTGATGCGGATCGTGGTGGCCGAGGATTCCGCGGTTCTGCGGGCCGGGCTCGTGGAACTGCTGACGTTGCGGGGCAACGAGGTGGTCGCCGAGGTGAAGGACGGGGAATCCTTGCGTCGTGCGGTGATCGAGCACGCCCCCGATGTGTCCATTGTGGACATCAGAATGCCGCCGGCGTTCACCGACGAGGGACTGCGCGCGACGATCGACCTGCGCCGGCAGGACCCGTCGCGGGCCGTCCTGCTGTTCTCCCAATACGTGGAAACCTCCTACGCCGCCGAACTACTGGCCGATCGGGCGGGCGGCGTCGGCTACCTGCTCAAGGACAGGGTGGCCGACGTGTCGGATTTCCTCGACGCGCTGCGCCGGGTCGCCGCCGGAGAGACCGTGCTGGACCCGGAGGTGGTCAGCCAGCTGTTCGGCGCCACCAGGAAAGCCGCGGCGCTGGACCGGCTCACCGGCCGCGAACGCGAGGTGCTCGCGCTGATGGCCGAAGGCCGGTCGAACGGCGCGATCGCGGCGAAACTGTTCCTGTCGTCGGGTTCCGTGGAGAAGTACGTCACGAGGCTGTTCGACAAGCTCGGCCTGCCACCGTCCGAAGAGGACAATCGCAGGGTGCTGGCCGTGCTGCGGTACCTCGGGTCGTAATACCAATCCGGCCGAAAGTAGGCCAAGCTGATCAACCGGCGGCCGGCCTACGTTGAGACGATCGCCGTGGCTGCCGGCCGGATTGGTATCGATCGGCGCAGTACGGTTGGTTGCATGTATTCGGAAGAGATCGAGGTCCGCACCGGCAGCACGCCCGTCGTGCACGACCTGACCAAGCAGGCCGAATCCTTCCTCGCCGAAGCCGGTGCGGGTGACGGGCTGCTGCACATGTGGGTCCCGCACGCCACAGCCGGTCTCGCGGTGCTGGAAACCGGCGCGGGCAGTGACGACGATCTGCTTGCCGCGCTTGACGAACTGCTGCCCCGCGACAACCGGTGGCGCCATCAGCACGGCAGCCGCGGCCACGGCCGGGACCACATTTTGCCCGCCTTCCTCCCGCCGTATGCGAGCGTGCCCGTCCTCGGCGGCGCGCTCGCGCTCGGCACCTGGCAGTCGATCTGCCTGGTCGACACGAACGTCGACAACGCGGCACGGAAGGTCCGGTTCAGCTTCCTGACCGGCTGAGCACAGGCGCCGGAATTGCCGGCCGCAGTGTCCGGCCCGGCCAGACGAGCACGACGAGCCCGGCCACGAGCAGCACGCCGAGCACCCACAGCGCCGTCGTGACATCGTGCGCGCCGGGGGTGCCCTGCAGGATGCTGCGCATGCCCTCGGTCGAGAACCGGAACGGCGTCCACGACCACAACGCGATCCGGTAAACCGGGTTCAGCAGCTCTGGTACCTGCCCGGCGACGGCGGGCGCGAGCAGGTAGAGCGGGGCGAGGATGGCCAGCGCGGCGAACCCCAGCAGCCGCAGCAGCGCACCCTGGATCGCCGCGAACGCGGTCGAGACCAGGAACATACTGCGCCAGTCGTTACCAATCCGACCACAGTCACGGCCATACGGCTTGCGTAGCAACGGTTACCCGCAGCTCAGGGTCGGCCTGCTTTTGGTCGGATTGGTAAAGCCCAGCACATCCCAGCCCAGCGGCAGGCTCGCATCCCACAGCTTGACGAACCCGGCGAGCACAGCGGTCATCAGCACCCCGCTCAGAAGGACGCGTGCCAGCCGGGCGCCGAGCGTGAGCGGGTGATCGCCGCGGCGAGCCAGCACGAGCAACACGGCGCCGGCGGCGAGCGAACCGAGCCAGGCGAGGATGCTCACGGCCAGCGGCACGACCCGCCCGGCCGCGCTCGCCGGGTGCAGGGTTTCGACCTGCGCGGGCGCCGCGGCCGTCGTGAGGATCTGCTGCACGACCTGGGTTCCGGCGGGGTTGATCGCGCCGGAGACGATCACGTTGTTCGGCTGACCGAGTTCGAGAATCCCGTAGACCTCCTTGTCCGCCAACAGTTTCCGCGCTTCGGCGGGGGCGGAGACCCGCCAGGCGAGCGTGCCGGCGCCCTGGGTGGCGACATGTTCGGCGGCGGGGCGAAGCTGCGGCGGCGCGGCGACCGCGACTGGGAGGTCGTGCGGGCTCACGGTGGCCTGGACGCCGACCGTGACCAGGCCCAGCACGATGGCGACGACGGCACCGGCGAGTGCGGCGAGCGAAGCCGGTTTCATGACTGCCTCTGGTTACCAATCCGCGGCACAGTATTCTCCACACGTTGAATTCTTCGCCACGGTAGCTCCATGCCTGAGAAAAAGTCAATGCGTGTTGAAAAGCCCGCCCGGTACCGTCGTGGGCGTGAACAAGCGACTCGTGCTGTGGGATATCGACCAGACGCTCATCGACCTTCGTGGTGCCGGCCGCGAGTGGTACGCGCAGGTGTTACCGCAGGTCACCGGGGTCGCGTTCACCGGGATGCCGCCGCTTTTCGGGCATACCGAGCTGGCGATCACGTCTCAGGTGCTCACCCTGCACGGCATCGAGCCCGACGACGAGACCGTGCGGAAGATGTGGGCCGCACTGGTGACCGCGGCCGAGCAGGCGGTCCCGACGATGACCACCCGCGGCATCGCACTGCCCGGTGCCGCAGCGGCGCTGTCCGCGCTGGCCGAGACCACCGTGCAGACCCTGGTGACCGGGAACCTGCGGGAGGTCTCGTGGCACAAGCTGGCGGCGTTCGGCCTGCATGAGCACCTCGACTTCGAGATCGGCGGCTACGGCTCGCTCTCGGCGCACCGCCCGGACCTGGTGGCGCACGCCGTGTCGCTGGCGGGGAACCGGCACAGCCCGTTCGCCGCCGATGCCGTCGTGGTCATCGGCGACACGCCGCATGACATCGACGCCGCCCTCGCCCACGGTGCGCTGGCCATCGGCGTGACGACGGGCCGCTACGACGAATCAGCCTTGCGCGACGCGGGCGCGCACGTGATCCTGCCCGACCTGTCGGACACCCAAGCCGTACTCGGCGCCGTGCTGGCCTGACGTCGCCACACGGCGAAGCCGATGACGCCGAGCGTGAGCGCGACGCAGAGCCAGGCGAAGACGTCGCCGGTAAGGCGGTACAGGGTCGTGGAACCGCGGGTGGGCACGTCTACCAGCCACGGCTGGTTGTCGCCGGGAACGGTGTCCTGCCACGAAAGCACGCGCCCCTGGCGATCGAAGGCCTGAGACGAACCGTTGAAGTCTTGCCGCACCAGCGCGTAACCGTTCTCCATCGCGCGAAGGCTCGCCATTTTGGTGTGCAGGTAGCCGATCTCCGGCCAGTCGCCGCCGGGCACGAGCACGATGTCCGCGGGAATGTGCATCATCGCTGGGAAGTCGGCGTCATAGCAGATGACGTTGGAAAGCCGGCCGTACGGTGTGTCCACCACGGGTGCCGCGCCCTCGCCGGGCACGTACGGCTCCAGGCCGGGGATGGGATGGCGCTTCTGATACGTCCACAGCGTCGCGCCGTCGGGACCGAAGAGGACGGTCTCGTCCCGTCCGTAGGGCGCGCTGGGCAGCAGGACATTCGCGGCGACGCTGAGGTAGATCCCTTCCTGCCTGGCGAGTGCCGCTGCTCCGGCGAGAAATCCGGGCTCGTCGGCGGAGCGCACCCGCGCCGCGTTTTCCGACCAGAACACGATCTTCGCGCCCGACCGGGCCGCCTGCCGGGTGTCGGCGAACAACTGGTCGGTGAGCACGGCCGAGGCGGCGCGTACCGCGGCGGGGTCGACGCGGGACACGGCTTCGAGATCGACCGGAGACGTGCCCAGCAACCGTTCTGCCTGCTCCAGCGTCGCCTTGGCCGGGTTGATCCCGGCAACGCGCACAGTCGGCGCGCTCGACGCGAAGGCCAGACTCGCCTGCCCGCCTACGAGTATCGCGGCCACCAGTGCCGCCACGGCGACCGCCGGCCGGACCCCGCCGTGCTCCCACAGCTGGTTGGCCGCGGTCGCGACGAGCCCGATGAGGAACGTGATCGGGTACGGGCCGGCGACGGAGAGCACTTGGAGCAACGCGAGATTGTCGTGCTGGGTGACCGCGAGCAGTCCGTAGGCGGTGCCGAAGGGGTTGTAGCTGCCAACGAGGAACGCCACCGTGGTCAGTGCGGCCGGGAAGGCGAGCAGCCGGCCCAGCCACCCGAGCCTCGGATACAGCAGCCGGTCCACCGCATAAGGCACCACGGCGGCCAACGCGAGCACGAACGCCCCGGCAGCCGCCGGCCAGGTCATCGGCACCGCGAGCTGCCAGGCCCACCACAGCTCGCCGACGGTACCGACGAGCCCCACCAGCGGCAGGCCGTGCCCCGCCCCGCCGGTCCGCAGAAATCTGATCAGGAAGATCTGAAAACCCCATGCGGCAAGGGAAATGTCCCACCGCCCGCCGACCGCGAACAGCTGCAGGAGCAGGCCGAGTGTGAGCCACAGATACCGGCGCCGCGTGGTGTCGATTGCCATGGTCAGCACGCTAAGGATCTTCACGAGTGCTGCCGAGCACCGTGGCGAGCACATCTCATGACCGCGGCGCGCATCCGACCGTGGGATATCGTGCGAACGTGAGCGGCTCGATCCTGCCGCCCGACGTGGCCCGGCGGCTGGTGCTGATCGGCGAACGGCAGGGCCTCGACGTGGCTTCTTTGTTGCGACGCACCGGAATTTCCGCCGGAACCCGTCCCGGCGAGGTCACGGTCGCGCAGGCCGCGGAGCTGACCCAGGAACTCTGGTGCCTCACCGGGGACGAACTGTTCGGGCTCGGCCCTCCCGTTCCGTTGCATTCGTTCCGGCTCGTCATGCGTTCGGTGCTGCACGCCCCCGATCTGCGGGCGGCGCTGCATCGGGTGGTCGAGGCCTGCCAGGTCCTGTCCACCCTGCCGCGGGTACGGGTGTCGGCCGAGGAGACCGAGGTGGAGGTCGAGCTGGACGTCAGCAGGCTGAACGACCCGGAGCACCTCGCAGCCGAACTGGTGGCCATGCTGATCCACCGGGTACTGGGCTGGCTCGCCGGGCGGCGGATCGGGCTGCGGAGGCTGGAATTGCCGTGGCCGGCGCCGCCCTCGGCCGCGGCGTACGGGACGGTCTTCGGCCGCCAGCCGAGGTTCGGCGGGGCGCGGCTGGTGCTGGCCTTCGACCAGGCGCTGCTGGACGCACCGGTGATCCGGGACGAAAAGGAGCTCGACGACTATCTCGCCGACCAGCCCAACGTCTGGTTCGTCACGCGTGACTACGGGTCCTCGGCGGCGGACCGGGTGCGCCGCATTCTCGAGCACGGGCTGCGAGGGCAGTGGCCGACCCCGGACGAGATCGGCTCCCGGCTCAGTGTGAGCCCGCAGCACCTGCGCCGCCTGCTACGGGCCGAGCACACGTCGATCGGGCAGATCAAGGAGGATCTGGTCCGCGACGCCGCCATCGCCAGCCTCACCCGTGGCGAGGAATCCGTGGAAGAGCTGGCCCGCCGGCTGGGCTTTTCCGAAGCCAGCTCGTTCCGGCGCGCCTTCCGCCGATGGACCGGCCAACCACCCGGCGCCTACCGGCGGCGGCCCGTTGCCGCATCCGGCTGATGCGGCCGGTCAGCGGCGGATGAGCTTCACCAGGTGCGTGACCACCTCGTCGACCGGGACGTCCTGACGGTCACCGGACGCGCGGTCCTTGACCTCGACCACGCCCTTCGCCAGGCCGCGGCCGACCACCAGGATCGACGGCACCCCGATCAGTTCGGCGTCGGCGAACTTGACGCCCGGGGTGGCCTTGCGGTCGTCGAGCAGCACCCGCACCCCGGCCTCGTCCAGTTCGGCGGCGAGCTTCTCGGCGCCGGAGATGACCGCCTCGTCCTTGCCCGCGATCACGACGTGCACGTCCGCCGGCGCCACCGCGCGCGGCCACACCAGCCCGAGTTCGTCGTGGTACTGCTCGGCGAGCACGCCGACCAGCCGTGACACCCCGACGCCGTAGGAACCCATCGTGATGCGGATCGGCTTCGAGTCGGCGCCGAGCGCGTCCACCTCGAACGCGTTGGTGTACTTGCGGCCGAGCTGGAAGATGTGCCCGATCTCGATCCCGCGTGCCGCGACGAGCGTGCCCTTCCCGTCGGGTGACGTGTCGCCCTCTCGGACCTCGGCCGCCTCGATCGTTCCGTCGGGCGTGAAGTCGCGGCCTGCCACCAGGTCCACGACGTGGTGGTCGGCCTTGTCCGCACCGGTCACCCACGCGGTGCCGGTGACCACCCGCGGGTCGACCAGATAGCGGATTCCGTTGTCCTGCAAAGCTTTCGGACCGATGTAGCCCTTGACGAGGAACGGGTTGGCGGTGAAGTCGGCCTCTTCGAGCAGCGCGACCTCGGCCGGTTCGAGCGCGACTTCCAGTCGCTTCTGGTCGACCTCGCGGTCCCCGGGGAGACCGATTCCGATGATCTCCCAGTCCTTCGCGCCGGGTTGGCGGGTCTTCACGATGACGTTCTTGAGCGTGTCCGCCGCGGTGAACGTGCGGCCGAGACCGGCCTGGTTGTTCAGGTACTCGACCAGCGTCGCGATGGTCGGGGTGCCGGGAGTGTGGTGCACCTGCGCGGCGGGCAGCCCGTCGACCGGGCGGGCAGGCGGCGCGGGCGTCACGACGGCCTCGACGTTCGCGGCGTAGCCCGACTCGGTACTGCGGACGTAGGTGTCCTCACCGGTCTCGGCGACGGCCAGGAACTCTTCCGAGGCCGAGCCGCCCATCGCGCCGGACGTGGCGGCCACGATGACGTACTCGATGCCGAGCCGGTCGAAGATCCGGATGTAGGCGTCGCGGTGCGCCTGGTAAGAGCGGGCCAAACCCTCGTCGTCGAGGTCGAAGGAGTACGAGTCCTTCATGACGAACTCGCGGCCCCGCAGGATGCCGGCGCGCGGGCGTGCCTCGTCCCGGTACTTGGTCTGGATCTGGTACAGCGTGACCGGGTAGTCCTTGTAGGAGCTGTACTCGCCCTTCACGGTGAGTGCGAACAGCTCCTCGTGCGTCGGGCCGAGCAGGTAGTCGGCGCCCTTGCGGTCCTTGAGCCGGAAGATGCCGTCGCCATACTCGGTCCAGCGGCCGGTGCGCTCGTACGGTTCGCGCGGCAGCAGCGCGGGGAACTGGATCTCCTGCGCGCCCATCGCGTCCATTTCCTCGCGCACCACGTTCTCGATGTTGCGCAGCACCCGCAGGCCCAGCGGCAGCCAGGAGAACCCGCCCGGGGCCACGCGGCGGACGTAGCCGGCGCGCACCAGCAGCCGGTGGCTGGGCACTTCGGCGTCCGCCGGGTCCTCACGCAGGGTGCGAAGGAACAACGACGACATCCTGGTGATCACAGGGGTACTCCTCGGGGTAGCGCGCGGGGCGCCGATAAACGACCAGCCCAGCGTAGTCAACCCCGCGCCGGTGACTCCAACCGGTTATCGCGGCACGGCATGATGGGACCATGCTGATGCGGTTCGGCATCCTGGGGCCGGTCCTCGCGGACGGCGAGGTCGGCGGGCCGCGACCACGCGCGCTACTGGCCCTCCTGCTGCTCGAAGCCGGGCGAGTGGTCAGCACCGGCCGGTTGTCCGAGGCGTTGTACGGCGACGAACCACCTGGGGCGAATGCCTTGCAGGCACAGGTATCCCGGCTCCGGCGGCGCCTCGGCGTGCCGATCGAGCGGCAGCCGGCGGGGTACCGGCTCGTGGTCGATCCCGACGACGTCGACGTGCACCGGTTCGCCCGGCTCGCCGGTGCGGGACGGCAGGCGCTGCACACGGGTGAGCACGCTGAGGCGGCGAGGCTGTTGCGGGAGGCGCTCCTGTTGTGGCGCGGCCCCGCGCTGGCCGACGTCGAGGCGCCGTTCGCCGAGGGGCAAGCCGTGCGGCTGGCCGAGGAACGTGCCACGGCGATCGAGGATCTGGCGGAGGCGGAGTTGGCGCTCGGCGAGGCCGAGGTGGCCCCCGAACTCCGGGAACTGGCCACGGCGCAGCCGCTGCGGGAGCGGACGCAGAGCCTGCTCGTGCGCGCGCTGAGCAAGTCCGGTCGGCAGGCGGAGGCGCTCGCGGTGTTCGAAGGCACTCGCCGCCGGCTCGCCGACGAACTGGGCGCCGACCCGTCCGCCGAGCTGGCCGAGGCGCATCTCGTCGCGCTGCGCGCCGAACCGTTGCGCACCACCGCGGCGCCCGCGCAACTCACCAGTTTCGTGGGCCGTGAGGACGAACTGAACCGGGTCGCGCACCTGCTGACCGGATCGCGGCTGGTCACGCTGACCGGCACTGGCGGCGCGGGAAAGACCCGGCTCGCGATCGAGGTGACCGGCCCCGGTGCGTGCTTCGCCGATCTCGCACCGGCGGACGGCGGCGCGGTGCCACAGGTGGTGCTGGATGCGTTGGGGCTGCGGGAAAAGCGGCTGTTCGGGATGGCTGCTGAGGCCGATCCGGTGCGACGTATCGTGTCCGCGCTCGCCGACCGGGAGCTGCTGCTGGTACTGGACAACTGCGAGCATGTGATCGACGAGGCGGCCGCGCTGGTGCACCGGCTGCTCGCCGGCTGTCCCGGGCTGCGCGTACTGGCCACGAGCCGTGAGCCGCTCGGCATCACCGGCGAGGCGTTGTGCCCCGTGCCGCCGCTGGCGGAGGAAACGGCGTTGCGGTTGTTCGCCGATCGTGCCGTCGCGGTGTCGCCCGAGTTCACTATGGACACCGATGTCGTGCGCCGGATCTGCGCGGCGGTTGACCGGTTGCCGCTCGCGATCGAGCTCGCCGCCGCCCGGCTGCGCACGCTTCCCTTGCCACAGCTGGAAACCCGGCTCGCCGACCGGTTCCGGTTGCTGTCGCGAGGCAGCCGCACGGCCGCGCCACGGCACCAGACGTTGGGTGCTGTCGTCACGTGGAGCTGGGACCTCCTCACCCTGGAGGAACAGCAACTGTTGCGGCGCCTGTCGGTTTTCCCGGGTGGCGCCACGGTCACCAGCGCGTCTGTCGTTTGTGGACTGTCCGAAGTGGCCGCCGATGAGCTGCTCACCGGCCTCGCCGACAAGTCACTGGTGGAGGTGCACGGCGACCGGTTCCGGATGCTCGACACCATCCGCGCCTACGCGGCCGAGCGGCTCGCCGAAGCCGGGGAGCGGGACGCGATTTCCCGCGCACACGCCGAATTCTTTCTCGACCTCGCCCGCACCGCAGACCCGCATCTGCGGCGGACGGAGCAGCTGACCTGGCTGGCCCGGTTGACGGCCGAGCACGCGAACCTGCACGCGGCGCTGCGCTGGGCGGTGTCTGCGGACGTGGAACTGGCGCTGCGGCTGGTCGGCGCGCAGACCGCGTACTGGCGGCTGCGCGGCGTGCTCAGCGAGAACATCCCACTGGCCGCACGGCTGCTGGACGAGCTCGGCCCGAGGACGCCACCCGGTCTGGAAGAGGAGTATGTGCTGACGGTGCTGAGCGCGGGACCGTCCGAAGTGGACCGTCAGCGGGCGGAGACGATCATGCACACCCTGGACTGGCCGTTGCGGCAGCCGCAGCTGCTGATCGGGTGGGCGATGTTCGCCGGCCCGCCCCGCCCTGACGAGCCGCCGACCCCGATGCAGCGGCGGCTGGGGACCGTCGACGATCCGTGGCTCCGGGCGCTTTGGCATTTCTCGCAAAGCTATCTGCGGCTGTTCAACGGCCAGATCGACGAAGCGGGGCCGGACCTGCGGGCCGCGCTGGCGGGTTTCCGGCAGGTAGGTGACCGCTGGGGCATTTCCCAGACGCTCGACGGGCTGGCCACACACGCGGATCTGACCGGAGACTGGGCCCGCGCGGTGGAGCTGACCGACGAGGCGATCGTGCTGCTGGAAGAACTGGGCGCGCTCGAGGACCTGGCGGAACTGTGGGCACGCCGTGGCGATCGGTTGTGTCATGGCGGAAAGCTGACCGATGCCGAAGTCGCCTATGACCATGCGGTGGAACTGGCGCGACGGAGTGGTGTTCCGGCGATTCTCGCGGCGACGTACTTGGGCCGCGGCACTCTCGCGATGCGACGCGGCGAGGTCGCCGAGGCGCGCCGGTGGCACGAAAGCGCGCTCGAAACCTGCGGCACGGACTGGCTGAGCGCAGGAACACGTTCGCGGGTGCTCACCGCGCTGGGCCGGGTGACGGGTGACGGGTCGCGGCATGATGCGGCGGTGCGCAGCGCGCTGGGGCAGCAGTTCGACATCGACGTCGCCGAGGCGACGGAAGGCCTTGCCGAATTCGTGGCGCGCGGAGACCCGGGCCAGGCGGCCTACCTGCTCGGCCTGGCCGAGGCGCTCCGCGGCCGGCCTCGAACCGGCGACCCGGCCCTGACCCGGCTGCGGGAGCAGCTCGGCGACAGCCCGGATTTCGCCCGCGGGAAAGCAAAGTCCGCCGCCGCGGCGCGTGACTGTCTGCGGACTTACCGCGGCGAATCCTGTTGAGCCAGGACGGCTGTGAGCAGCCCGGGGAAACGGTCCTCGAGTTGGGGACGCAGTGACACGAAGCACCGCGTCCCCTCGCGCCGGGCGAGCGCGATGCCCGCGTCGACAAGGGTCTTGACGTGATGGCTGATGGTGGACTGCGCCAGCTCGTATTCGAACTCGCCGCGCAAATGTTCCTCGCCATCAGAGAGCGTGCGCACCATCCCGAGACGCACCGGGTCGCCCAGAGCGGACAACACTCGGGGCACGGAGACATCCTGAAGATCGGGATGAGGCAACTGACGCATGTCTCGATTCTATCACCCAGATCGACCATCGTCGATTATCGAACTTCCTGCTAAGGTCCAATCATCGATGTTCGTCGAACATCGAAGGACTCTCGAGAGGAACCACTCCATGAGCACGCTGACCGGAAAGGTCGCGATCGTCACGGGCGCCTCCAAAGGCATCGGAGCGGGCATCGCCCGTGCGCTCGGCGCCGCCGGTGCAACCGTTGTCGTCGACTACAGCAGTGACGAGCAGGGCGCCGCGGCCACCGTTTCCGCCATCACCGACGCGAACGGGAAAGCAATCGCCATCCAGGCCGACGTGTCCCAGCCCGGCGACGTCACCCGGCTGTTCGAGGAAGCCGGGCCGGTCGACATCCTGGTCAACAACGCGGCCGCGTACTCGTTGCAGCCTTTCGAGGACATCACCGTCGCCGAGTTCCATCGCCAGTACGAGGTCAACGTCCTCGGCACCATCCTGACCAGCCAGGCCTTCAGCGGGCAGGCCGGTGACCGCGGCGGCGCGATCATCAACATCCTCACCGCAGGCATCACCGCGAACCTGCCCGGCCAAGCCCTGTACACCTCCACCAAAGGCGCCCTCACGAACCTGACCAGGGTTCTCGCCAACGAGCTCGCGCCACGCGGGATCCGGGTCAACGCGATCGCCCCCGGTGCCACCGACACCGAGGGCTCCCGCGCGCAAGGGTTGTTCGAGAAGGACCTGACCGACGCGGTTGTCAGCCGGACCCCGCTCGGCCGCATCGGACATCCGGACGACATCGGCCCGGTCGCCACCTTCCTCGCCTCCGACGACGCCCGCTGGGTGACCGGCGATGTCATCTTCGCGTCCGGAGGCCTCCGCTCGTAGCGGCTGGATAATCCTTGAGCGTCAACACATTCGCCGCCTTCACGGCCAGTTTCAGGAACAGCCGGAACAGCGGCCGGGCACAGAGCAGGCGGTAGGTGAGAATGCGCCGCCTGATCGCGGCGGAGGTCGCGGGGACCAGGAAACCGCCGGCGCCACGGGCCTGTTTCAAACCCGCCTCGGCGGCGCCCCGGACCTCACGCTCATAAGCCGGGAAAGCGATGCGGTGATCACCCTCGGCGGCGGCAAGCTCACCGGCCAGCACGTACGCCGTCATCATCGCCAGGCCGGTGCCGCCGCCACCGGGGCCCGCGCCCCAGGCGGCGTCACCGACCAGCGCGATCCGTCCCCGGGTGTAGTGGTCGAGATGCACCTGGCACAACGAGTCGGCGAACAGATCATCCGCCTCGTCCAGCGCCGCCAGCAGCGCGGGCATTTCCCAGCCGACGTCACGGAACTGCTCGTGCAGGATCTCGCGAACATCGCGGCGGGCAGCCGGAAGCCGCTCGGCGCGGAACCACAACCCGACATTCGCTTGCGCGCCACCGTGTTTGCTCTGCAGCATCACACCGCGGCCCGGCACGTTGTACAGCAGCCCACTGCGGTCCAGCCCCAAATGGTTCGGGGCGGTGAACCCGGCGAAATGCACGCCGGTGTCCGTACGGAAGCGCGATTCCGGCCCGAACGCCAGCGCCCGCACCCCCGAGTGCAACCCGTCGGCACCGATGACCAGGTCGAACTTGCGCGGCCCACCGTGGGCGAAGCGGACCTCGACGCCGTCGGCGACCTCGGTCAGCGACGTGATCCGGTCGCCGAAGACGTACTCGGTCCGGTCTTTCGTCGCGTCGAACAGGATGCGGCTCAGGTCGCCACGCAGGATCTCGACCTCACCGCTCATGAACTCGGCGGGAATGCTCGCGACCTGCCGGCCCCGCTCGTCGAGCACCGCCTGCGGCCCCATGTTCGTCTGGTGCCGGCGCACCTCGTCGAGCAGGCCGGACCGGCGCAGCACGTCCAGCTGGTTGCCGCGGAAATCGACCGCCTGGCCGCCGTCACGCAGGGCGGGCGCCTTCTCCACCACGGTGGTGGTGAAGCCGTACCGGTTCAGCCACAGCGCCAGCGCCGGGCCCGCGATGCTCGCACCGGAAATCAGGATGTTGCGCATTGCCAGCTCCTTCGTCGTCTCGGTGTCCCGAGCTTCGACGAAGGAGCTGACCAGGCACTGACCGTCCGCTGACCGCGGCGGTCAGGATGCTTTTGCGTACTCTTCGACCAGCACGGCCGTGCAGTGGCACTCACCATCGATCTCGGCGCAGGTGACGGTCAGGAAGTGCCGCACGAGGTCGAAATCGCCGCACTGCGGGTCGGTGCACTCCACGAAGTCGTCCTCGTGAATGACCAGCGTGCCGTGGCAGTGGTCCAATTCGCTGACGCAGCTAGCGCACTCCATGCCCTCTTGGTAACACCGCGGCATGATCGACTCGGGGACGAGCGAGCGGCGTGTCACGCACTTTTCGGCGAGCGCCTGCTCCGGCCCGTCGTGGACTTCTCCGCCGCGGGCTTCTTCGCGGGTGTCTTGCGCGCCGCGGGTTTGCGTGCCTTCTTGGCTTCCGAGACGCTCGCCTCCAGCGCCGCCATCAGGTCCACGACGTCGGACTTCGCGGCCTTCTTCTGCGGTTTCGTGGTGTCCTGGCCCTCGACTTTGGCCTGGATCAGCGCTTCGAGCGCCTCACGGTAGCTGTCCGTGTACTTGTCCGGGTCGAATACCGGCTCGGTGAGCGAGTCGATCAGTGAACCGGCCATGGCCAGCTCCTGCGAACGCACCTGCGGCGCGTCCTCCCGGAGGAACCCGAAGTCGGGCGAGCGCACCTCGTCGGGCCACAACATCGTGGTCATCACCAGCACATCCGCGTGCACCCGCAGCAGCGCAAGCGTTTCCCGCTGCCGTAACGCGACCTTCGCGATCGCCACCTGCTGCGATTTCTGCAGCGCGTCCCGGAGCAGCACGTACGGCTTGAGGGCGGCCTTCTGCGGTTCGAGGTAGTAGTGCCGGTCGTAGTGCAGCGGGTCGATCGCCTCCAGCGGCACGAACTCCAGCACATCGATGACGTTCGAGCTGGCCAGCGGCAGCCCTTCGAGGTCGGCGTCGGTGATCACGACCATCTCGCCGTCGTCGAGCTCGTACCCCTTGGCGATCTCCGCGTACGGCACTTCGACGCCCTCGATCGAGCAGAACCGCTTGTACTGGATCCGGCCGCCGTCCGACTCGTGGACCTGCCGCAACGAGACGTTCTTGTTCTCCGTCGCCGCGTACAGGTGGATCGGAATGGTGACCAGCCCGAACGAGACGGATCCCTTCCACATCGAGCGCATCGCCGGTGCCCTCCCGCCGTTTTGCGGACGTAACCCCTGGTCACACCGTACGCGGCGATCCACGATGCGACTAGTTAACCGAGGAGGACGTCGCGGGTCAGCTCGAGCTGGCCGTGGTGCTGTGCCAGCTCCTCGTAGACGTGTTGCAGCGCCGCACCCTGGGTCCGTCCGATCAGGGTGTCGCGGTAGCGCGGCATGGCCTCCTCGTGCAGTGGCGCCCTCGGCTCGGCCACCGCGACGTACTCGCGCAGCCGTCCCTTCGCCTCCTCGATCCGCGCGAGGAGGTCGGCGACCTTGCCGGAGGCACGGAACTCCGCGTCCCGATCACGCTCCAGCGGCCGGCCCGCCACCAGCCGGCCGGCCCAGTGGTCCACGACGCCGATGCAGTGCGTCACGATCGCGTACGGCGTGTTCGCGCCGGGCAGCTCGGGCCGCCGGTTCGCCAGCTCGTCGCCGAGCTCGGTCAGCACGGCCGCCATCCCGTCGAAGGCCCGGTCGGTGAAGTACAGGTACTCCTCGGTGGTGAGCACGGCCCGAGGCTATCCGGGCAGCAGCTCGGTGACCAACCGGCTCAGCTGCCGCAGGTTGCGGCATTCGTGCATCGGCACTTCGCGGGCGTACTCCAGCGCCGCGGAATCCCCTGTGCCCCAAGAGGATCGTGGCTCGGGGTTGAGCCAGTACACATGCTTCGCGCGATCCGCGATTTCCCGCAGCGCGGCCAGATTCGGGTCACCGCCGTTGGTCCGGCCGTCCCCGAGGACCAGCACGGACGTGCGCGGACCGACCGCGTCGGCCCACCCGTCGACGAAGCTGCCGAGCGAGCCGCCGTAGTCGCTGCTCATCCCCCAGCGGGTGAGCCGGGCCCCGGTCAGGATCCGGCGCGCGAGCCCCTCGGGATCGGCCGCGGTGACCAGCCCGGTGATCTCGTCGGTCAGCTCCACGAACGCGAACGTGCGGACCTTGCTGAACTGGTCGGCCAGCGCCTGCACGAGCAGGAGGGTGAACTGGGCGAACCCGGCGACGGAACCGGACATGTCGCACAGCAGCACCAGTTCCGGGCGGCCGGGACGGCGGTCGCGCAGGGCCGGGCGCATCGGCACCCCGCCGGTGGCCAGCGAACGGCGCAGGGTGCGGCGCAGGTCGATCTGCCCGCGCCGGGCCCGTCGCCGCCGCGACGCGAGGCGGGTCGCGAGCTTGCGCGACAACGGCTGGATCGTCCGCCGCAGCTCGGCCAGCTGTTCGCTGGTCGCGTTGGAAAAACTGACGAGATCCGGCTGCGGCGCCACGGCGTAACGCGCGACCCGTTCCCGGCCACGGTATTCCGCCGTCCGGCGGCGCGCTTCGGCCTGCACCTGCTCGCGGAACGACGAGATCCGCGACTGGGCTTCCTGCCGGGAAAGCGCTTCCTCGAGCCCGTCTCCCCGCTCGCCCCGCAGCGCCGCGAGCACCCGGTTCAGCAAGGCTTCCGGCCGGACCCGGTCCAGCGTCTGGTACGCCGACCAGCCGCTCATCCCACCGCCGCCGGACCCGCCATCGCCGAACGAGCCGTACTGGCCGAACACTTCGACCCCGGCGGCGGCCAGCGCCCGCATCCGCGCGGCGTCACCCTGGGCGAGGGCGGTGACGAGTTCGTTCCGCAGCTGCGCCAGATCCGGCGTCTCCGCGGCGATTTCCGCCGATCCGGTCGCGGCCGGGAAATACAGGTCGAACAACGCGTCGAACGCGGCCCGCTGACCCGTACGCCGGAGCACGGTGGCCGCCAGCGCGGCCCGCAGCTGTTCCCGATCGTCGAGCCCGAGCACGCCGACCGCAGCCGCGGCGTCGATCGTCTCCCCCGGGCCCACCGGAATCCCGTGTTCCCGCAGTGCGCCGACGAACTCGACCAGCCGGTCCGGCAACCCGCTCATGTCAGCAGCCGGTCCAGCCTCAGCTCGGCGGCGGCCTTCTGGTGGTCGCTCTGGTACTTGAGGAGCACACCCAGGGTCGATTCGACGATCTGCTCGTCGATGGTGTCCGCGCCGAGCGCGAGCAACGTGCGCGCCCAGTCCACGGTCTCCGCAATGGACGGTGCCTTCCGCAGTTCCAGTGCCCGCAGCGCGCCCGCCACGCGAACGACCGATTCGGTCAGCCGCGCGTCGAGGCCCGGCACCTTGAGCGTCACGATGTCCCGCTCGAGCTCCGGTGACGGGAAGTCCAAGTGCAGGAACAAACAGCGCCGCTTGAGGGCCTCCGACAGCTCGCGCGTCGCGTTCGAGGTCAGTAGCACGAACGGGCGGCGGGTCGCGGTGATGGTGCCCAGCTCCGGCACGGTGACCTGGAAATCGCCGAGGACCTCCAGCAGCAGGCCCTCCATCTCGACGTCGGACTTGTCGGTCTCGTCAATCAGCAGGACGGTCGGGTCAACGTTGCGGATCGCCTTGAGCAGCGGGCGGGGCAGCAGGAACTCCTCGCTGAACACCTCGTCCCGGGTTTCCGCCCAGCCCTCGTCACGGCCCGCGGTGATCCGCAGCAGCTGTTTGGCGTGGTTCCACTCATACAGCGCGCGGGCCTCGTCGATACCCTCGTAGCACTGGAGCCGGACCAGCTCGCTGCCGGTCGCCTCGGCGAGTGCCCGCGCCAGTTCGGTCTTGCCGACCCCGGCCGGGCCCTCCACCAGCAACGGCTTGCCGAGCCGGTCCGCGAGGTAGACCGTGGTCGCGACCGGGACGGACGCCAGGTAGCCGGCACCGGCAAGCCGCTCGACGACCTCGTCCACCGATCCGAACAACGGTTCCTGCATCAGACCATTGTCGGGGTCGTGCGGTGACGCGTCGAGCGTGCGCAAGGTCACTCGCTGCCTACCATGATTCCCATGCCTGAGGTTCACCTCGTCCACGTCTTCCCCGCCGGACCTGGCGGTGGAAATCCGGCCCCGATCGTCGTCGACGCCGACGGCATGTCGGATCACGAGATGTCGCAACGGACGAGCTCACCGTGGACACGCTCAGCAGCACGGTGCGTGCCCGGATCTCCGACGGGCTCGTCGAGATCACCCAGCCCGCGGGTGTGGTGGAGGAAGTGGACCCGGCGGCGATCCCGGAAATCCTGGACGTCCTCGGCATCAACGCCGCCGACCTCGCGCCGCGACCGGTCCGCAATGCCCGTACCAGCCGGGTCAAGACGCTGATCCCGCTCGCCGGTCAGTCCATTTTGGACAGCATGAGTCCGGATTTCGGGCGGGTGGAACAACTCTGCACCCGGCTGGACTCGACCGGGCTGTACCCCTACGTCCCGTCCGACCCCGCCGCCGGAGTCTTCGACGCGCGGCAATTCCCCCGCTCCTCGGGTTATCCCGAAGACGCGGCCACCGGCATCGCCGCCGCGTCACTCGCGTTCGGCCTGCTCGCCGACGGCCTCGTCTCGCCCAGCGAAACCCGGCCGATCCGCGTGCGGCAGGGACGGGCGATGGGCAAGCCATCGGAGATCATGCTGCGGTTCTCCGCCTGGGTTGTGGCTGGGCGGGCAGGTGCTCGGCTAGCCGGCCCAGCGTGCGATCCCGAGTGCGGCGGTGCGGACCGCGGGGGCGAGCCGGTCCACGGCGGACCGGGAGTGCGCCACGATGCCGAGTGCGGCGCGGACCCCGCCGTCCAGGCCGAGGATCGGGGCGGCGACGGACGCCGCGCCCAAGGTCATTTCCTCGTACGAATAAGCGACCCCGGACTTGCGGACCTCGGCCAGCGCGGCGGCGAGCCGACCCGGCTGGGTGATGGTGTGCGGGGTCATCCTGGTCAAGCCCGCCGCCGCGAGTGAACCGAGCAGCTCCTTGCCCGAGAAAGCCAGCAGGGCCTTGCCGACCCCGGTGGCGTGCAACGGAAGTCGGCCACCGATCTGGGTTTGCGTCGGCACGGCCTTGTTGCTGGAAATCTTCTCGATGCACAGCGCCTGCGTGCCTTCCAGGACGGTCAGCTGGATGTTCTCCTGGGTCGCCTGGAACAGGTCGTGCATATACGGCAACGCCGCCTCCCGTAACCCACGCTGCTGCGGCGCGAGCGTGCCGATCGTCCACAGCCGGATCCCGATGCGATAGCGGCCGTCGTCGAGCCGCTCCAGACCACCCCAGTTGCGTAGTTCGGTGATCAGCCGGCGCGCGGTCGAGACCGGCAGGCCGCTGCGCGCGGCCACTTCGGTGAGTGTCAACGCGGGATGAGCCACGTCGAAGACGTCCAGGACGGCCAGCAGCCGCCGGGAGACCGTCTGACCGGGCGTGCTGGTTCGGCCTGCCATATCTCCAACCTACGGCCGAGTGCCACTGGATGGCAACGAGTGCTGGTGCCGGATACGGGTCACAGCTCAGGATCGCCTGAGTCACCGCAACTCCACCGCAGGACAAGGAGGTTCTGAGGATGCCGAAAAACACTGGCACAGCCCGGAATCGCAGCGCCACTGAGTGGGAGATGTGATGACCGGATTCTGGACACGACAGGGCATCGTCCCGAACCTCCGCTGGGGGTTCGTGGCCCTCACCCTGTTCATGATCGGCGACGGAATCGAGTCCGGCTTCCTGTCCCCTTACCTGGCCGAGCACGGGTTCGGCTCGGGTCAGACATCGCTCCTGTGGGGCAGCTACGGCTTCGTCGTCGCCATCGCGGCCTGGCTCTCGGGCGCACTCGCCGAAGCATTCGGTCCCCGCCGCGTGATGCTCGCCGGCTTCGCGATCTGGGTCGTTTTCGAGATCGCGTTCCTGATCGCGCTGGCACCGGGGAACTTCACGTTCATGCTGATCAGCTTCGGCATCCGTGGCCTCGGATATCCGCTGTTCTCCTACGGTTTCCTCGTCTGGGTCGCCATGGACACCCCGCAGTCGGTGATGGGCAAGGCCGTGGGCTGGTACTGGTTCTTCTTCGTGCTCGGCCTCGGCGTGGTCAGCTCCTACTATGCGGGCGCGGTCATCCCGCTCATCGGCGAGTTCGCGACACTGGCGTCCTCGCTGGTCTTCATCGCCGTCGGCGGGCTCCTGCTGGCGTTCTTGGTCAAGGCACGCAAGCAAAAACCGGTCAGCCTCGGCACCAGCATGCGGTCGATCCTCAGCGCGTTCACGATCGTCGTCGAACGACCGAAGGTCGGTATCGGCGGCATCGTCCGGGTGATCAACACCCTGGGTTTCTACGCCTTCGTGGTGTTCCTGGGCACCTTCATGATCCAGGACGTCGGGCTGTCCACGCCGCAATGGCAGACGGTTTGGGGAACACTGACGCTGACGAATATCCTCGCCAACATCGTGTTCGGCTACCTCGCCGACAAGGTCGGTCGCGTTCGGACGGTGGCGTGGTTCGGCGGATTCCTTTGTGCCATCAGTGTTCCCGCCTTCTACTATGTGCCGAAACTGCTCGGCCCGAACTTCTGGGTCATTCTGGTGGTCGGCATCGTGTACGGCGCCGCGCTGTCGGGTTTCGTCCCGTTGTCGGCGATCATGCCCGCGCTGGCCCCGCATCGGGTCGGCGGCGCCGTGGCCATCCTCAACCTCGGCGCGGGGGTGAGCCAGTTCCTGGGACCGGCCGTGGCCGGGCTGGTGGCACCGATCGGGGTCGCCGGAACACTGTGGACGATCGCCGGTATCTACGTCGTCGGCATCGCACTCACCTACGGCCTGCGCGAACGAGTGTCTACTGTGGACAATGCGTCCACAGTAGACCATGACATGGTCGAGAGGAGCGCATGATGAGCACCTTCCCCACCATCGTTCTCGTGCACGGAATGTGGCACGGCGGCTGGGCATGGGAACGTGTCGCGACGCGCCTCGAGGACGCCGGATATCCCTGCGTCCGGGTCACGTTGCCGGGCAAGGAACGCGCGCCCGGTGACCCCACGTTCCGCGGCCACTGCGACCATCTCGTCGAAGTCCTCGCCCGCATTCCCGGTGACGTCGTGCTGGCCGGGCACTCGTATTCCGGGGCCCTGCTGACCGAGGTCGGCGACGCGCCCCAGGTGCGCGCCATGATCTACGTGAGCGCGTTTTGCCTCGAACCCGGGGAATCCGTGGCGTCGGTCAACGACGCCGAGGCCGGATCGCAAGCCGGCAAGGACGATATCCGGCAGGTGGGCGACTATCTGGTCATCGACCCGGAGACCGCCCGGCACGCGTTCTACCACGACTGCACGCCCGCCGACGCGACGAGCGCGTCCGGACGCCTCACGCCGGAACATGCCGGCGCACGGGTCGCCGTCATCTCCCGTGCGGCATGGCGGACGGTGGCATCGCATTTCGTCGTCTGCACGCTGGACCGCGCCTGCACACCGGAGGTCCAGCGCATGATGGCGGCCCGCGTCGGCTCGTCGAGCGAGCTCGAATCGGGCCACTCCCCGATGCTGTCGATGCCGGACGCCCTGGTCCAGACCATTATCAAGTTCACAAAGGAGCACATGTCATGAACGCACCTGTCGCGATCGTGACCGGCGGTGCCGGCGGGATGGGCATGGCCATCGCCACCGTCCTGCTCGGCGACGGGTTCCGGGTCGCGCTGCTGGATCGCCGTGATGCCAAGGAAGCCGCCGGCCGGCTCACCGGTGAGGTCATCGGCATCGCGGCAGATGTCACGGACGAGGAGTCGATCCAGGCCGCCATCGAGCAGGTGGACGTCACGTGGGGCAGGGTCGACGCGCTCGTCAACAACGCCGGGATCGAACCGCCGCATACGGTGGAAACCCTGGAGCCGGCGACGTGGCAGGCGACGTTGGAGGTCAACCTGACCGGACCGGCGCTGATGATCAAGCACTGTATTCCGTTGTGGCGGCGTCAGGGCGGCGGCCGGGTGGTCTCGATCGGCTCGCGCGTGTGGCTCGGTGGCGGGTCGACGCCCGCATATTCGGCGTCGAAAGCGGGGCTCGTCGGCCTGACCCGGGCCGCGACGCACGAACTGGGCCGGCTCGGGGTCACCGTCAACGTCGTCGCGCCGAGTTTCGCGCACACGCAGTTCAACGCGCAGAAGGCTGATCCCGAATTCCTCGAGGAATTCGCCGTCCGGTTCGCCGCAGCCTCACCCCTTGGCAGGCTGGTGGAGCCGGTGGACGTCGCGAATGCGGTGGCATTCCTGGTATCCGATCGGGCCCGGAACATCACGGGTGAGGTCATTCACGTGGCCGCCGGCACCCAACTGGCGCCGGCGATTCAATGACAAGGAGGGTGGAGAACGTGTCGACAAGTCTCGAAGACAGGCTGGCACTCCGCGAACTGGTCGACAACTGGGCCGTCTGGCGCGACGCCGGTGACTGGGACCGCTTCGCCACGGTCTGGCATCCGACCGACGGGTGGATGACCGCCACCTGGTTCCAGGGGCCCGCGGCGGAGTTCATCACGGTCAGCCGCGAGGGTTTCGACCGTGGCGTGAGCATCCTGCATTTCCTGGGCGGACACAGCGCCGACGTGAACGGCGACCGGGCCATTGCCCAGACGAAGATGACGATCAATCAACGCGCGAGCATCGACGGGGTCGACGTCGACGTGCTGTGCACCGGCCGGTTCTACGATTTCTGTGCCCGGTACGACGGCGAGTGGAAAATCGTGCGCAGGCAACCGATCTACGAGAAGGACCGGCTCGATCTCGTCGACCCGTCCGCGCGGCTGGCGCTCGATCCCGAGCTGCTGCACCGGTTCCCCGCCGGTTATCGCCACCTCGCCTACCTGCAGACCAAAGCCGGGTTCAGCGTCAAATCCGGGCTGCCGGGGCTGACCGGTGCCGCGGTGCGGCGCCTTTACGACGAGGGCGCGAAATGGCTGGCCGGCTCGGCAAACCCCGGCGACACCGAATGAGCAACGAGATGACGACGAAAACACTGAACTGCAGCGCGAGCACATTGCGTTTCGCCGACCTGCCGACCCGGATCGCCGTCGCGGCCGATGCCGGATTCGGCGGTATCGGGCTGCGGGTGACCGATTACCTCGACGCGAATATGGCCGACGGGCAGATCCGGGATCTGCTCGACCAGCACGGTCTGCGGGTGCTCGAACTGGAGCACAACTGGGACTGGGCACTGGGCGAGGACCCGGCGGAGGAAGCGATGTTGACCTTCGCCGACCGGATCGGGGCACGCCACCTCAACGTCCCGATGTTCGCCGCGCATCCACTGGCGGATCTGGTGGAATCGTTCGGTGCATTGTGTGACCGGGCGGCCGGGCACGGCGTGCTGGTCGGCTTTGAATTCCTTCCCTACAGCCAGGTTCGCACCCTGCGCGAGGTGTGGGAGATCGTCTCCGCCGCGGACCGGCCGAACGGCGGGATCACCATCGATCTGTGGCACTGGTTCCGTTCCGGCGCCAGGCCCGAAGAACTCGCCGATATTCCGGCGTCGATTATCACGACGGTGCAGCTGTGCGACGTGCTACCCGAACCGCGTCCCGATATGACCGACGAGGCCCGCCACCACCGGCAGCTTCCCGGCCACGGCGCCGGGGACACGCTCGGCGTGCTCCGTGCCTTGCGGGACAACGGCATGACCGCGCCGGTGTCGGTGGAGGTCTTCTCCGACGAACTCGACGTACGCCCCCCGGCGGAAACGGCCCGGCGCGCGTTCGACGCGGGCGTCGCGGTCCTCGAGCGCGCCGGATACACCGCGCCGTCGTGGACGACGACCCGCGAGGAGGCCCGATGAGCAAGGTGTCCTTTTCGGAGGAAGCCTCGGTTGAGGTCGTCACCGAAAGCTTCGCCGACACACCGGATCCGCGCCTCAAACACATCCTCACCAGTCTGGTCGAGCATCTGCACGCCTTCGTGAAGGATATCGAGCCCACCGAAGCGGAATGGGAACAGGCGATCGGCTTCCTCACCGCCACCGGTCACCTGTGCGACGACACCCGGCAGGAGTTCGTGCTGCTCTCCGATGTGCTCGGGGTGTCCATGCTGGTCGACGCGATCAACAACCGGAAATCCGTGGCCGCCACCGACACCACCGTGCTCGGGCCGTTCCACATGGTCGAGTCCCCGCCACGGGACCTGGGCGCGAACATCTCGCTGGACGGCAATGGTGAACCGTGTGTGTTCGCCGGGCAGGTCCGCTCCTCGGACGGGACTCCGCTGGCCGGTGCGCGGGTCGATGTGTGGCAGGCCAACGGTGCCGGATACTACGACGTTCAGCAACCCGATGTGCAGCCCGAGCGCAACCTCCGCGGGCTGTTCGAGACCGACGAGCGCGGCCGTTTCTGGCTGCGCACGGTGGTTCCCCGCTACTACCCGATCCCGGACGACGGACCGGTCGGCCGGCTGCTCACCGCCACCAAGCGGCATCCCAACCGTCCCGCGCACATCCACGTCATCGCCGAAGCTCCCGGCCACGCCTCGCTGACCACTCACGTTTTCGTCGAAGGCAGCCCGTATCTGGATTCGGACACGGTATTCGGGGTAAAGGAGTCGCTGATCCGGCCGGTGACGAATGTCGACGATCCGGCTCGCGCCGAGCACTACGGCATCGCGAACCCGTTCCGGCTCATCGAGTTCGACATCATCCTGGACCCGGTGCGGCCATGACGCACGATTTCGTCCACGAGAGCCGGCCCGGCCGGGTCGTCTTCGCGGTGGGGGCCAGAACCCGGCTGCCCGAAGAGATCGACCGTCTCGGCCTGCGCCGGGTGATGGTGGTGTCCACACCGGACCAAGCGAACCACGCCGCCGAGCTCACATCCCCGCTCGGCGACCGGATCGCGGACCTCCATGCGCACGCCGCCCGGCACGTACCGGTTCCGGTGGCGGAGAAAGCCGTCACCCGAAGCCGGGAAATCGGCGCCGATGGTTGTATCGCCATCGGTGGTGGCTCGGCGATAGGGCTGGCCAAGGCCATCGCGAAAGATACCGGGCTGCCCATTATCGCGGTGCCGACGACCTATGCTGGTTCGGAGATGACGCCGATCTGGGGCCTGACCGACGCCGAGCGCAAGACCACCGGCCGGGATCCCCGCGTACTTCCGTCCACTGTGGTCTATGACCCGGAGCTGACCCTCACCCTGCCCGGCAAGCTTTCGGTGACCAGCGGCATGAACGCCCTCGCACATTCCGCCGAAGCGCTCTATGCTCCCGACGGCTCACCGATCGTCGCGTTGATGGCGGCGGAATCGGCCCGCGCCCTGGCCGATGCGCTGCCCCGGGTGGTCGCCGATCCACGGGATATCGATGCCCGATCGGACGCCCTCTACGGGGCCTGGCTCGCCGGTAGCGTGCTGGGCGCCACCACGATGTCCTTGCACCACAAGCTTTGTCACATCCTCGGTGGCACGTTCGACCTGCCGCACGCCGAAACCCACACCGCGGTACTCCCGCAGGTGCTCGCCTTCAATCTCCCGGCCGCGCCACAAGCGCGGGCCGCACTGGAGAGCGCGTTCGGCGCCGAGCCGGCCGGGCACCTGTTCCACCTCGCCGGAAGCCTCGGTGCCGAAATGTCGCTCAAGGCACTCGGCATGCCGGAGGACGGCGTGAAAACCGTTGTCGCGCAAGCACTTTCCGCACCGTATGCCAACCCACGGCCTGTCACCGGTGCCGATCTCGAGCACATCCTGGGCAACGCCCTCGCGGGCGTAGCACCCGTATAGCGCCGCCGCGCTTTACCCTGTCCAATGGAGGACACATGCCCACCTTCGATCTGCAGAGTGTCATCGACCGGCACAAGGTCGGCCGCCTGCAACGCCGGATCCTGTTGCTGTGCCTTGCGGTCGTGACCCTCGACGGGATCGACGTCGCGATGGTCAGCTATATCGGCCCGTCGCTCATCAGCGACTGGCACATCACGAAAGCGCAGCTCGGCCCGGTCGTCACGAGCGGGCTGCTCGGCCTGGCGCTCGGTTCCCTGTTCGCCGGCCCGCTCGCGGACCGGCTCGGCCGGCGCAAGGTGATCCTCGCGTCGCTGATCTTCTTCGGGCTGATGAGCGCGGCCACCGCGCTGACCTCGGACATCCTGTGGTTCTCGATCCTGCGGGTGCTCACCGGTTTCGGTCTCGGTGCCGCACTGCCCAACGCGACGACACTGGTCTCCGAATACGCCCCTTCGCAGCGGCGCAGCCAGATGATGGCGCTGACCTACTGCGGGATGACGCTCGGCGGCGCCGTCGCCGGCTACCTCACCAACCTGTTCGTGCAGGTCGCGAGCTGGCATTGGGCCATGGTCGCCGGTGGTATCCTCCCGCTCGTGTGTGCCGTGCTCGTCGCCGTCGCGCTGCCCGAGTCGCCGAAGTTCCTTGCCCGCCAAGAAGAACGGCGGAGCGAGCTGGTCACGCTGATGAACCGCGTGGTGCCAGAACAGTTCACTTCGGACACTCTGTTCACGCTCGACGAACCGGCGGTCGCCGCCAAGGTCCGCGTCGCCGGGCTGGTCACCAGCCGCTACCGGATCGGGACGCTCACCATCTGGGTCGGCTTCGTCTGCGCCTTCTTCATCGTGTACCTGATGAACAGCTGGATGCCGATCCTGATGACCGACGTCGGTTTCTCGCTGACCGCCGCCGCGACGATGGGGCTGCTGTTACAGGCCGGTGGCACGCTCGGAAACCTCGGTATCGGCTGGCTGATGGACCGTTTCGGGCTGCACCGCACGGTCGGCATCGCGATGGCCTGCGCCGCTGCCCTGCTCGTCCTCATCGCCCTCGCACCCAAGCAGGGCCTGGTGCTCGGCACGTTGGTGTTCGTCCTGGGCATGTTCACCAACACCGTCGGCACCGGGTTCCCCATTCTGTCGGCCGCCTTCTACCCCACCTCGATCCGCGCCACCGGCACCAGCTGGGCCACCGGCATCGCCCGGTTCGGCGCCATCGGCGGTGCGGCCGCGGGCACCGTGCTCGTCGCACTGGGCTTCAACTACCGGCAGGTCTTTCTCGCCCTGCTCATCCCGGCCGCCGTCTGCATCATCGCGCTGACCGTCAAGGCACGGTATGCGGCCAAGGAAGCGGTGCCGACGGCACAAGAACTGACCCGCGCCAGCTGAGAAAGGGATTCCCATGCGCCTGCAAGAAAAAATCGCCCTGATCACCGGTGCATCCAGCGGAATGGGACGTGCCACCGCAGAACGGTTCGCCCGCGAGGGCGCGACCGTGGTCGTCGCCGACATCGTCGACGAGGACGGTGCCGCCGTGGTCGAGAAGATCCAGGCCACCGGCGGCCGGGGACACTACCTGCACCTGGACGTCACGGACGAGAGTGCGTGGACCGCCGTGATCGACGAGGTCCTCACCCGGTTCGGACGGCTCGACGTGCTGGTCAACAATGCCGGGATCAGCGGCACGTTCGACCCGGATCTGACCAGCACGCAGTTCTTCGATCAGCTCATGCTGGTCAACGCGAAGGGCGTCTTCCTCGGCATCAAGCACGGTGCCGCCGCGATGGCCCGATCCGGCGGCGGCTCGATCGTCAACCTGTCCTCGATCTCGGCCTCCGTCGGCCAGCTCGGCGTGCATCTGGGTTACGGCGCGTCCAAAGCCGCCGTGAAGTCGATGACCAGGACGGCCTCGGTGCATTACGCCGATGACGGGATCCGGGTCAACGCGGTCGCACCGGGCATGCTGCCGCCGATGCGGACCTCCCGCGGCTCGGCCGACCCGGTGTGGCGGGCCAAGCAGATCGACGGGGTGCCGATGAAACGAGCCGGCGAGGTGCGGGAGGTCGCCGACGTGATCCTTTTCCTTGCCAGCGAAGAAGCTTCTTATGTGACCGGGGTGGAAATCCTGGTGGACGGCGGGCTGACCGCGGTCTGATTCACCACTTGTCCCAGTGCAGGACGTCGTCGACCGGGATCCTCGGTGCCGCCCGGAAATCGGTGCCGACCGTGTGCGCAACCGGGATCACGGCCGCCTGCATCACGGTGTCGTACGGGATGCCGAGCAGTTCGGCGACTTCCCGTTCGACCGGCATGTTGCCGGTGGTCAGGACCGTGCCGAGGCCGTGCAGCCGGGCGGCGAGCATGAAGCTCCACACGGCGGGGAACAGCGACCCCCACTTGCCCGCCTGCCGGTCGGCCCCGAGCCCATCGGTCCGGCCCTCGATGCACGGGACCACCAGCGCGGGCACCCGGTGCAGGTTCTCGGCGAGATGACGCAGACCGCTCCACACCCGCTCCATCGACCCGGGCCGGACGTAGGCGCGTTCCATCGCGTCTGTCGACATAGGACGATCACCCTGGCCGAGTCCCTTGCGCCACAAGCGGGCCAGTGCCGCGCGTCGCTCCGGGTCGGTCACGACGACGAAGCTCCAGCCCTGCTCGTGACGCCCGGTCGGGGCCTGGGTGGCAAGCTCCACGCAGCGCCGCAGCAACGCGGGATCGACGGGCCGGTTCAGGTCGAGCCGGTAGCGGACCGACCGGGTGGTGGTCAGCAGCTCCTCGGGCGTGAGGTCGAGCATGGGAAAGGTCATCGGGTTCCTTCCTTTGCCTTGCGCAGGAACGTTTCGACAGCCAGCACCAGTTCCTCGGGTGCTTCCTCCGGAACGTAATGTCCACCGGGAACCGCATGACCGCACACCGCGGTGGGATCGGCGTGATGTTCCTGCCAGATACGCACGACATCGCGTCCACCGAGTCCGCCCGCGGCGCCCCACAGGACGAGCAGCGGCGCCTGCACCCGGATCCCCTCGGCGTGGTCCGCCTGATCACGTTCGAGATCAGAGGAAAAACCGGTCCGATAGTCCTCAAAGGACGCCTTCAGCTTCGCCGGATCGCTGAACGCGGCGACGTAGTGCTTGAAGGTTTCCGGGTCCACGGCACCGGATTCGAGCACGCCGGCGAAGAAATGGCCGAGATACGCCTCGACGTTCCCCGCAACCAGTTTCGCCGCCAGCTCCGAATTCCGGTGAAAGAACCAATGCCACATCGCACTCGCCGAGTCACGGTCGAAGGTGTCCATGACGACCCTCGTCGGCAGGATGTCCAGCAGTACCAGTGCCTCGATGTCCGAAGGACGGTCCAGCGCCCAGCGGTGCGCGACGCGAGCGCCGCGGTCGTGCCCGATCACCACCGCCGAGTCGAAACCCGCATGCCGGATCAGGCCGCTCAGATCGGCGGCGGTGGCGCGCTTGTCATACGCGCCGGAGCGGGCCAGGCCCGAGTCTCCGTACCCGCGCAGGTCCGGCACGATCAGGGTGCGGCCACGGCTCAGCGGCTCCACCACGTGACGCCAGCACGCGTGCGTCTGCGGCCATCCGTGCACCAGCACAGCAGGCTCCGGCCCGTCCCCGACGACGCGGTAAGCCAGCTCGACGTCGCCGAGGTTCACCGACTCGAGCGTGTCCCAAGGCATGGTTCTCCCCTTGCGATCATGGGTGTTTTCAGTGACCACAGTGGACGCACCGGTCAGGACACGCCAAGCGCCGGTTGCCGCCCAGTGGCAGCCGGGTGCCGGGCGAGCAGGTCGTCGAGCCTGCCGCCGACATCCGGGCAGTTCTGCCGCACCACCGAAAGAAACGCGGCGAGCACCGGTGAGGAATCGGTCACCCGGAACGACATCTGCAGATCCGGCAACCGGAAGCGGGGTTCGACGTCACAGAACCAGATGTCGTTGCGGGCGATGAGCCGCATCCGGTCGGGCCCGAGCCCCACGCCGGCACAACACGCGGCGAGCCCGGCGATCGTGTGGATGTCCCGCGCTATCGCGGCACCGTCGAGGGGGTCCGGTTCGAAAAGCGACCTCAGATAGGAACCCGCCGCGTCAGCACTGACCACGAGCGGTTCACGGGCCAGCTGCTCGATCTCGACGGACGGGCGCCCGGCGAAGGGATGCACCGTGGACACCACCGCCACCAGGTGGTCCGCGCCGATGGGCACGGTGACCAGATCCTCGGCGCCGGCGCCGCGCGGGGCGCCCCGCCCCACCGCCACGTCCAGCTCACCGGCGAGCAGCGCGGCCGACGCAGCCGAGCTCTCCAGTTCCTGGAGCGTGAGCCGGACCTTCGGATGGGTGCGGCGGAACCGGCCGATCACGCCCGGCAGCGGGGCGAGCAACGCGGAGCCGATGAAGCCGAGCCGCAGCCGTCCGGTCTCGCCGCGTGCCGCCCGGCCCGCATCGACGCGGGCGAGGTTCATCTCGGCGAGCGCGCTGCGTGCCCTGGTGAGGAACGCCTGCCCGGCGGCGGTGGGGAAAACGCCATGGGGTGTGCGGTCGAAAAGCCGCTCGCCGATTTCCCGTTCGAGCGCGGCGATCTGGGTGGACAGCGGCGGCTGGGCGATACCGAGTGACTTGGCGGCGCGACCGAAATGCTGGTGCTCGGCAAGGGCCAGTGCGTAACGAAGATGACGAGCTTCCACACAGGCCATGATACGTCCAAAGTATTGCGAAGGCACTCGTCAGATAAAGCGGTAGATGATGGGTGGCTGGTGCTGTGCCATGGTGACGTCAACGAACACGCTTTCCGAAGGGGTCCACGTGAACCGTCCCTCGTCATCCGAGACCGTCATCCTGCTGGTGCACGGGGCCTGGCATGCCGCGCAGCACTGGGCGTCAACGCAGCGGTTCCTCGCCCGCCACGGCCTGGCCAGCGTGGCCATCGACCTGCCGGGAGCGGGGCTGGACGCCCCGGCCCCGACCGGGTACTTCCAGCCCGGCCAGCCTGGGCTCGACGGCGAGAAGTCGGCCCTGCACGACGTCACGATGCGGGACACCGCCGAGGTCGTGCTCGACGCGCTGGTCAGCGCCCGCACGCGGTACCGCAATGTGGTCGTGGTGGGGCACAGCGCCGGGGGTGCCGCGGTTTCGGCCGCCGCGGAGCAGGCGCCCGAACTCGTCGACCGGCTCGTGTATCTCTCCGCGTTCGTGCCGGCTGGGAGGCCCCGGTTCGCCGACTACATCGAGGCCGGGGAAAACGCCGACGCCGTCCGGGTGCCGCCGATCGGTGATCCGGAGAAAATCGGCGCGGTCCGGATCAACCCGCTTTCCCCCGACCCGGCTGTGACCGGCGTGATCCGCAAGGCCTTCCTCAACGATCTGCCCGCGGACAGCCCGGAATCCTGGCGCCAGTTCCTGCACCCGGATCTCCCGTTGTCGACCGTGAGCACTCCGGTCCCCGTCACCCCCGAGCGCTGGGGACGGCTCCCGCGCTCCTACGTCAGGTTGACCGACGACCTCGCGCTGCCACCGGTGACCCAGGACCTGATCATCTCCGAAGCCGACCAGCTGACACCGGACAACCCGTTCGGCGTGCATTCCCTGCCGGGCGGCCACTCGCCGTTCGTGACGCGCCCCGGCGAACTGGCGACAGTCTTCGCGACGATCGCCTTGCAAGGCGGCGCCCGGTGACCGTGCTGCGTTCACCGGCGCTCGCCTCGAAACTCCTTCTGCCCATCATCTTGTCCGGTACGTTCGTCCAGCTGTTCAGCGTGACGGTCATGCAGGTGGGCGTCGTCGACATCCGGCGGGATCTGGGCGCCGGAGCCGGCGAGAGCCAGCTGGTTCTCGCCGGCTACACGCTCACCTACGCCTGCTCGCTGATCGTGTCGGCGCGGCTGGGCGACCGATACGGCTACCGGCGCATGTTCATCACCGGGATGGCGTTGTTCACCGCCGCCTCGATCGGCGCGGCCGCGGCACCCGACGCCTGGGTGCTGATCGTCGGCCGCCTGCTACAGGGTTTCGGCAGCGGGCTGATGGCGCCGCAGATCCTGTCGATCATCCAGTCCGCGGTGCCGCCGCACCGCAGGCCTGCCGCACTCGGCGCGTTCGGGGCGACCATGGCGGCGGCCTCGCTTGCGGGCCCGGTGCTCGGCGGCGTGCTGCTCCAGCTCAACCCGCTCGGCCTCGGCTGGCGAGCGGCGATATTGCTGACGGTGCCCATCGGGATCGCGGCGCTCGCACTTTCGCCCACCATTCCATCCGTCCACAGTGGACGAGAGAGGAGGCGCGTCGATCCGGTCGGGGCAAGTCTGAGCCTGCTGGGCTTCGCGCTGCTGGTGTTCCCGCTGACGATGGGACGGGACGCGGGCTGGCCACTGTGGACATGGGTGAGCCTCGGACTGGCCGTAGTGCTGCTGGCCGGGTTCGCGATTTCCCAGCGCAGGGTGGCCGATCCGCTCGTGCATCCGTCCACATTGGCCGAACCGGCGACGAGGTGGGGTCTGGGCATCGTGCTGGTCTTCAACGCCGCCGTGCCGTCTTTCACACTGCTGCTGTCGATGCACCTGCAAGGCGCGCGGGGCTGGAGTCCACTTGAGACTGGACTGAGCGTCACCCCGTATGCCCTCGGTGCGCTGGCCGGTAGTGGGGTCGCGAACAGCCTGGGCCGCCGGTTCGGTCCCTGGGCACTCGCCGCGTCCTCGCTCACCTTGGGCCTCGTGTCGCTCGTCGTGCCGGTGACCATCGGCGATCACCACCTGCTGTGGGTGTACTGGCTCGCGCTGTGCGCCGGTGGCGTCGCCTTCGGGGTGTTCACCGCGTCGGCGTTCACCCAGATCATCGAGCGGCTCCGCCCGGAGGCGGCAACCTCGGTCTCGGGTCTGCTCCCGACCGCACAACAACTCGGCGGGACGCTGGGCGTCACGTTCGCCGGCATCGCTTATGCGGCGCCCGCCGGGAACGCCGAAACGGCACTGTGGCACGCGATGACCTACGAGGCGGCGACTTTCGCGGTGGCCGCGTTGTTCGCGGCCGGCCTGATGAACCGCCGCGCGACCCGGGTGGCACCGGCTCGCCCATGCGCGGGGATGTCGTAGCGAGAACCGCCCGCAGCCAGCGGCGCCTGCGGGTCAGGTCCGGTCGCCGACCTCACTGGCCATGAGATCGAGCAACTCGCTGATGCGTTCCTCGTCGCGACGGTAGTGCGTCCACTTGCCGACTCTCGTCGAGCGCACCAGACCGGCTCGCTCCAGCGTGGCCATGTAGGCGGACACGGTGGACTGGGCCAGCCCGGTCCGCTCCTGGATGTGGCTGACGCAGACGCCGACCGTGTACGGATCGGTGATTTCCGGCTGCACCGGGAAGTTCCGCTCCGGCTCACGCAACCAGCGCAGGATCTGCCACCGCACCGGGTTCGCCAGCGCCTTGAGCGCCTCCACCACGGTGGACGAGTCCTCGGACGTGTTCGTTGCGACCACGCTCATCACGACGTAGCCACCCCCTTCACTGCCGCCGTCAAGGATAGCCGCCGTCCGCAGCCGGGTGACACGCTTGACAACTCGCATCGTAATTCTGCGATACTACGATGCGTTCTCGCGTCGTAGGGTAACGGAGGGGTAAGCACATGCCTATCGGGCTCATCGCCCTAGCACTGGGCGGGTTCGGGATCGGGCTCACAGAGTTCGGGATCGTGGGCCTGCTCCCGGAGATCGCCCGTGACTTCCAGACCTCGGAATCCACGGCCGGTCTTCTCGTCTCGGGCTACGCGCTGAGCGTCGCCATCGGGGCGCTGCTGTTCACCGCGGCACTCGCCCGGTTCGACCGCAAGAACGCCCTCCTCGGCCTGATGCTCCTGTTCATCGCCGGCAACCTGGTCTCGGCCGTGGCCCCCGGCTACGGCGTGCTGCTCACCGGCCGGATCGTCGCCGCACTGTGCCATGGCGCGTTCTTCAGCGTCGGCGCCGTGGTCGCCTCCGATATGGTCGCGCCGAACAAGAAGGCGAGCGCGGTGGCGCTGATGTTCGGCGGGCTGACCGCGGCCAACGTCCTCGGCGTGCCACTGGGCACTTTCCTCGGCCAGCAGCTGGGCTGGCGTTCGACCTTCTGGGCGATCACGGTCATCGGGATCATCACGCTGATCGGTATCCAGATTCTCGTGCCCAAGACGCCCGCCGCGGCCGGCACCAGCCTGCGGCGCGAACTGTCGGTGTTCCGGCGTGGGCAGGTCTGGTTCTCGATCCTGCTCGGAGTGCTCACGTTCGGTTCGGTGGTCGGCGCGTTCACGTATATCGCGTTCACCCTGACCGAGGTGAGTGGTTTCGCGACCACCGCGGTTCCGTGGCTGCTCGTGCTCTTCGGGGTCGGCACCTTCGTCGGGAACTTCGTCGGCGGCAAGGCTGCCGACAAGGCACTCGACCGGTCGCTCATCGGCATCCTGGCCGTGCTGACGGTGGTTCTGGCCCTCTTCGCACTGACCGCGCACAACCAGATAGCCACCATCATCGCCCTGTTGCTGATGGGCACGGTCGGCCTGTCCGGTGCACCGGGACTCCAGGTACGGGGCATGAAATACGCCCAGGACGCCCCGAGCATGGCGTCGGCCGCGACCATTGCCGCCTTCAACGTGGGCAACGCCATCGGCGCCTGGATCGGCGGGCTGACACTGGCCGCCGGGCTGGGCTTCGTGTCCCCACTCTGGGTCGGCGCGGCACTGGCCTTGGCCGGCTTGGTGGTCGCCATCGGCGCCGCCGCGACGGCACGCCGGCAGGGGCCGCCGGTACCCGCGACACCCGAAGTAACGATCGAAGAGCGTCTCTGACCACGGCCCGGATCCGGCCCCGGAAGGCGAATGCCTTCCGGGGCTTTTTCTTTTTCTCACTTGACAGCAAGACGTTCTGACATTTCCTGACATACGCCGTCTCGGGATTTTGAAAAGATTGACAAAGCAACGGCGACTTCGTCATTCCCCGGTATTGAAAACGCGTGGATCGATAGCCACTATTGGATGGCGCTGCCGTCATGTGGATCAATGGTGAATTCCACCCGCCACCTAGGGGAAAGTCGATTCATAATGACCTCAACCGATGCTTCCTGCGTTAATGTAATAACGGGCAGGGAAAATTCCCGATTGATTTCCCCACACAGCCCGATACACCCGGAAATACGGCTCGCCGGGTTCTTTCCCGGCCTGGGCAGCCGATCGTTCTACCGGGACATCGGCGGTCAATTACCGCACTCCGGTTCGCCGGAAATCGCCGCCGTATACGAGGAGGCCGCCGACGCTCTGGGGCTCAGCGGTCCGGCGGCGATCGAGTCACTGGCGGTCGACCCGGCCGCGGGACGGCTCGACCGCCAAGGGGCGCTCGGGGCCGGCGTCCTGGTGCACAGCCTGGCATTGCACGTCCAGTTACGGGCGCGGGCCGCCGCGGCGGGATATCCGCTGGATTTCCTTGTCTACACTGGGGAAAGCTTCGGAATTCTCGCCGCGGCGGTGGCGGCAGGCGCGCTGACAGTGGCGGACGGTGCCCGGATCGCTCGTACGTTCACGCCTTTGGTGCTGCTCAGTGCCGGGGAGCGGGACGGCGGCCGAATGCAAAACGAACTGCTGCCCTATCTGCCTGACTCGGTGCGCCATCGACCGGTCTCCGAACCACACCATGTGGTGGGCTTGCGCGCTACGACCCGCGCCGATCTCGCCTCCGCGGTGGAAGGGCTGCGGTTACGGTTCCCGGCACACGAGGTCGAATTGCACAAAAGGTACTCGGCACGACAGGCGAACTTCTACGTCCGCGGCGGCGCATACGGCGAATTCGCCGAGTTCATGCGGGCCAACAATCCCGGTGTCGGAGTACTCGAACTCAAAGCGCCCACCACGTTTCTCGCACATTCGGCACGAATGCGGCCGGCACGGGGCGCCTTGCGCGACTATCTCGCGGCCAACAGAATCGAGTTCACCGCGCCCAGCGTGCCCATACTGTCCAACAGCGGCGGCGGACTACTGCGTTCGGCCGACGCGGTGCAGGATGCGGTGCTCGCCATGACCGACCTCGTGATGGATTCCCGGACCACCTGCCGCGAGCTGGGCCGCATGGACCTCGACGCCATCCTCGAACTGGGCCCCGGCGGCAAATCGATCGAACTGTTGCACGACAACGAATCGCCGGCAATCGTACGGACCGCCCCGCTGTCGGCGCCTGACGCCGACCGGTTCGGCCGTTCCCTCAGTGTGGTCGGCAACCTGCTCAGCCACCTGACACAGCTGTACTCGTCCACGGGCCCCACCGACCTCAGCGTGCTCCGGCGGGCCGTCCGGGCCACCGCGACCGACGACTTCGGCCGTGCGTTGCTGTGCCGGAAGATTGCCGTGACGAGCGGGTGGCCGCAGTCGACCGCCCCCGCGCGGAGCTCGGCATTCGTACGTGGTGTCGAGATCGTGCAACACACGTTGCAGCACAGCGCGCTGATCCGGCCGGAAGCCGGCGAGCTGGTGGTCCGGGCCCGGCTGCGTAAAAGACTGTGCACCGAGCTGCCGCCGGTCCCGGGCAGGACGCAGCTCGAACTGACCGTATCCGGGCCGGATGGAAACACCAAGACCCGGCTGATCGACACCGATCTTCCCGAGGTGCAGATCGTCCACTTCGGACAACCCCATGGCGCGGACGAGACGACTTTGCGTTTGTGGATAAGGCAACTGCTGGAGTCCGGGCCACGACAACGGGAAAGATGTGGCTTCCTCGCCGGAGCATCGAAGCCGGCCGGTGACGAGCTGGCGATCATCCACCAGTACCTGCTGTTCCACGAGCTGGCCGACCAGCGTCCCGGGTTGTTCGAGCACAGCGACCTGTGCCTGCACGCCGGTGATCGTGTCGGCTGGCTCAGCGCGCTCGCCGTATCCGGCGCCCTCTCGATCGCCGATGCGCTGGCGCTGCACCGCGGTGAGCGCACCGACGACGAATTGCCCGGCCTGGTCGGGACCGCGGCCATCCCGGTCATTTCGCCGCACGGAATACCGATGCAGTCCCGGCGCGACGTGCTCGCTGCCGTACGCACAGTGCTGTCAGAGCCCGGGATACGCCCCGCGGGCTTGCGGTTGAACGCCAACTGTCACGCCATCTCGCTCGGCGGAAAATTGAACGTCGGCGATATCGATGCCGGCCCGTCTGCCGTGCAGGTGGTCACCGTGTCCGGTCCGGACGACGTCCGAGTACGGCGTGACAGTGCGCTCGACCGGTATGAGCTCTCTTGCCAGCTCCGGCGGACCAGGGAAAACACCATGGTGGTCAACACCGCGAAGCACCGGCGGATCACCATCGGGACGGTCAACGCCTACGTCCGGCCCGCTGAGTCGATCGTCGGTTTCGGTGACGGCGGCAGCGAATCGATGACGATTTTCCTTCTCGAGGACGGGCAGGACCAGGTCACCGTCCGGAAGATCCTGAGTGAATCGCTCACCACAGCCCGATGGGATCCGCGCGGCGCCGGTGTGATGCTTCCGCCGTTCGCCAAAGCGCGGAAGCAGGCCGAATTCCTGGACGGCCTGCCTGATCCGGTGCGCCGGTATTTCCCTCGGGTACTCGAAACCCGGGAGCGCCGGATCCACACGCTGACCGCGGAACACGGGTACCGCTCCGACCGTGAAGTGATCTACGAAATGACCTACGTCGCCGGCGAAGAGGTCAGCGGATTCGTGCGCCGGTACTCGCCGCCGCCCGCCGTGATCGCGCGCCTGTACGAGCAGATCATCCGGGTGTTGCGGGACCGAGTTCACAGTATCGGCCGGATTCCCGCGCCCGGGGAGACGCTGGAGACCTCCTACTTCCGCAAGATCGAGGATCGGCTGCAACTGTGCCGCCGGACGGCCCCCAAGACGTTTGGTCCGGCGCTGCTCGACAGCGAGTTCATCGTCATCGACGGCGCCTCCTATCTGAATTCGGCCGCGCTGCTGCGGCAGTTCCGGGAGAACCCGCTGTTCCGGGAGGTGCTGGAACCCCGATACCACTCGCTGGTCGTCGGTGACACCAACACGGAGAACATCAAGATCGGTGACACCCGTTCCCTGCTGCACGCCCAGCGGGTGATCGAAAGCGGCGGCAGCGCCGCGGCGGTGGACGCAGCCGTGCAGGCGATCACCGAGGAATCACTGGACCTGCGTTTCCTCGACCCTCGGGCCATCGGCTTCGCCGGCACCGGACGCGAAACCCGCGACGATCCGATGTACGACAACAAACCGTGGCACAACTCGATCGGCCACTACGACGAAATCCATTACGAGCATTTCTCCCTGTCGATGGACACGACGCCGGCAGCACCCCGGATCGCAATCCGGTTCACCACGGGCAATCCATACCAGCGGTCATACCGGGTGCGTGACCTGGTCGCGAACGGCGGCCGGGCGGACCATCGCCGTCCCCGTGGCCTGGAAGACCACTTCGCGCCGGTGATGAGCGCCGCGCTCGATCTCGCCGATCCCGACCGTTCTCATGAACGGAGCGATCCGTTCTGGCTGGTCAGATTCGTCTTCATGATGGGCCAGCATTTCACCGCCATGCCCCCGTTTCATTTCCAGCGGGAACTCGACGGCACCCTGCTGGACAGTCACCAGAACCAGCGTCGCCCGATCGCGATCTATTGCGAAGGCATCAAATGGCTCAACTGGAGCCTGCAGATGTTGCAAGGCAGACGCACGGATTTCCTGGGAATCCCGGTGGCATTGCCCGACGAACTCCGGATCGACTCCGGGACGGCGCCGTCCATCCCGCAAACTACTGAGGGGAGCTCCATCGCATGAGGACGCCCAGCGTCAAACCTCCGGTGACCGGATTGGCGGACCTGCGGACCGAAAGCAGGATCATCGCCACGCCGTGGAGCAGGATGGTGCGCGGTATCGGCCTCGGCCAGCATCCGGTCGGCTACGACGCGGCCGCCGCCGACCGGATACGCCACACCTTCGCCGCGTTGTCGGCACGCGGGGTGGAGCAGAATGCCTATGCCCGGTTCGCCCGGCTGCTCGCCGAATTCGCCTTGGAGCACGCCGTATCGGGCGCGGCGGACCCGGCACGGATGCAGGAGATCGTGGCGCAGGCACAGGCACACCCCAACCCGTATTTCCGGGTCATGGCCTGGTGTATCGCGATGGACGCGTTCGGCAAGCTCGGACTGGGCGACGAACTGATTTCCCTTCCGGGCACGGATATCGCCGGCGAGTTGCCCGCCGCCGTTGACGCCATCGAACCGGACCGCATTCGCGACGAGAACTCCGGCAGGCATGGTCACTACGAGCGATTGTCGGCGTCGTCGGCTATGTTTCTCGCGATGGCGCAACTCGGCCTCGGACACCGGCTGACGAGTGGCCGTCGCAACTACCTGCTCGACGCGCTGGACCTCCTCGACAGTGTGCCCTCACCGTTTTTCCGGGGACGTGGCGGCTCCGTCCTGATGTCGGCAGTCGCACTGCTGGGCCACGAGGACCTGTGGCGCGCGGGCGGCCGGGACCGGATCGCGGAAACATTGAATTATCTGGACCGGTCAGGCCCCGGCGTGACGGTTCCGGTTTTCCCGCAACCCATGTCGCGGGCGTTCGTCGAGATCTACCCGCTGCTCACCATGCTCAATACCATCGCGATGAGCGGCAGGGCCACGGAATATCTGCACCACGGGCGGGATCGGCTCGCACAGGCCGACGAGCTGTTGCGGGCACTGCGCCCGGTGGAGCGCACGCATATGGGGCTGTACTACATAATGGCGCTGCACAACCTGGGCCGACTGGAAGATCAGCTGCCGGCATATGACGATTTCGTCGAAGAACTCGTCGGCGAGTGGCGGAACATCGACCCCGGGAGGAACTACTTCCTGAATGGGATTTCCTACGCATATCTCATCCAGGCCGCGGTGTTCACCGGCCGGTCCGACTTGGTGACCGACGATTTCCTGAACCGCCTTGTTGACTGCTTCCCCGACCTGGACCGCACCGACGACGACCGGGTCAATCGCCCGTACCCGTTCGCTTACGCACTCAACGTGCTCGCCGAAGTGGGCCGTGATCACCTCCTTTTCGAGCCACGGCCCGCCTATGGTGGCGCTTGCGCGATCGACTGGGTGATCTCCCGGCTTTCCCCTGGCGCACACCGGGAACCTCGGCTCTACATGCTGCACCACGCGCTCATCGGTTATGCGCTGCGGCTGCGTTCGCCCGCACCGGAGGCGCCGGTGTTCCGGAATTTCCGGTTCGCCGCAGACAAACTCGCGACGGGACGCGCAATACGGGACTGAGGTCTGCTGCGATCGGCCCAAAGAACTGCGACGTGCGCCGCAAAAAATGCAATTTGCAGCCGAGAGTGTGCTACCTTGAACGAAGCTCCACAATTTCTGTCTGCATACTTTGTCATTATCTGGGGAGGATGGCGAGTGTGGTATTGATGAGGCGAGTTCTTCTTGTCGATGCCGCGAAATCAAAATCAGACTTGGCCGAATTCTTGCGGCAATCGGAATGGGCGGTCGAATACGCCGGTCACGGGCGGTCGGCGGTGGAGCGGTTGCCGGATACGGATCTGGTGCTGCTTGGCACGGACTTCGTCGACCTCGATGCACTGGTAGTTTGCCGGACGATTCGCGCGAAAAGCCGAGTGCCCGTGATCATGCTGGTCGACCGGGACAGTGAAGGCGAGCGAATACTGGCATTGCAGACCGGCGCCGACGACTGCGTGCTCAGCACCTGCGGCCACGGTGAGGTGCTGGCCAGAATGGAGGCGGTGTTGCGCCGCTGCCGGCAGTGGCCACTGTCCGCGGAAAGCGAGCAGATCCTGCAACTGGGCGGATTGCGGATATATCTGGAAGACAGGGAAGTCTGGCTGGACGAACGGCGGATACCGACCACGGCGAAGGAGTTCGATCTGCTGCGGGCACTCGCGCTGCGCCCGACGGATGTGGTGTCCCGCAAGGAACTCATGGCCGGCGTGTGGAACTGCGATTCCCGTGTCCCGACCAGGACGCTGGATACGCATGTCAGCAGCCTGCGCGCGAAACTCGGTTCGAAGAACTGGATTCTCAATGTGCGGGGCGTCGGTTACCGGTTAGCCGTGCGCCGCGCCGATGGCTGAGGGCCGGCGGCCGGCACGTTTGACGACGCGGATCACGGGCGCGGTCTGGACCTCGTGGATCTGTGGCAGGGCACCGAGGCGTTCGGTCAGATATCGGTAGAGGTCCCGGCTGTCGCGGCAGACCGTGGAGATGAGCAGGTTGGCCGGTCCGGTGGTGGCGGCGCAGAAGGTGACTTCGGGGTGGGTGGCCACGGCGGCACCGGTATCGGCGAGGTGGGCGGGGGGCACGCTGGCCCACAGCCGTGCTTCGGCGTGGTATCCCAGCGCCGCCGCGTTGACGTCGAGATCGAACCGGAGCAGGTCGGCCGCGCGCAGTGCGTGGATACGGCGGGCGACGGTGGATTCGGACCAGCCGGTCGCGACGGCGAGTGCCGGATAAGGTGCGCGGCCGTCGACGGCGAGTGCCTCCAGCAGTGGCCGATCGTCGTCGGCGAGAGTGCCCGCGCCGGCGTCGTAGGCCGGCTGCAGGGCAGCGATTTGGTGTCTGGTAAGGGATCCTGGGCCTTCGAAGCCGTGCCGGGTGGTGCTGAACACGTGCAGCACACTGTGCGCGGTGACCGAAACGACCGGCGCGGTGCGGTGCAGGCGTTGCAGGATCGGCTCGTTACTAATCCGGCCGAAAGTAGGCGGACACGGTCCGCAGCGGACCTGCTCGTAGAAACCCGTTTCCGCCGTGGCTGCCGTCGGATTGGTAACGAACGGCACAGGACGTTCGCGTGCGGACCAGGCCCGCACACTGGCGCTGATCTCGGTGCCGCCGGAGAGCAGGCTGACCCATCGGGTGTCGTCGCGGCGGGCGAGTGCGTCGGCGACCTGCACGGCGGATCCGGGCTTGCACTGCATACGGACGACCCATTCGGCCCCGTCGAGGCGGCTCGAGTCGGTGATGCCCACGAGGTTGATCACCTTGCGCTCACGCAGCCGCACGTAACGGCGCGCGACGGTCCGATCGGATACGCCGAGCACATCCCCAATCCGCGCGAAAGACGCCCGCGCGTCGACGTGCAGGGCGTGCAGCAGCTTCCGGTCGACGTGGTCGAGTGTGACGGAATCCTTCTCCATAGTCGATATTGTGCCGGATTCTTGCAGTGTGGCTGGAAGTAGTTCAGGTTCCGGCGCTCAGCGCCGATCATGGAGAACTGTGAAAGCTGTGCGATTCGCCCGCTACGGCGGGCCGGAAGTCCTGGAATTCGTCGACGTCGAGGCGCCGCATGCGGAGGCGGGCCAGATCCGCATCGCCGTGCGTGCCGCGGGCGTGAACGGGCTGGAATGGAAGATCCGGCAGGGTCTGCTGGAGGAGTTCCAGCCGCTGCGGCTGCCGGCCGGTATCGGCGGTGACGCGGCCGGCGTCGTCGATGAGGTCGGTGACGGCGTCACGGATGTCCGGGTCGGCGATGCCGTTTTCGGTTCGGGACAAGAAACTTATGCCGAACACGCGGTGCTCACGTCGTGGGCGCCGAAGCCGGAAAAGGTGTCTTTCGAGGAAGCGGCCGGGTTCCCCACCCCGTTCGAGACCGCTCTGCGGGTGCTCGATGAGGCAGAAGTGCGGCGCGGCCACACGGTTTTGGTCAATGGCGCGAGTGGTGGCGTCGGGTCGGCCGCCGTCCAGTTCGCGGTCGATCGTGGTGCCACGGTCATCGGTGTGGCGGGTCCGTCCAATCAGGACTATGTCACGTCGCTGGGCGCCGTCGCGACCACCTACGGCCCAGGCCTCGTCGACCGGGCGCGTGCACTCGCCCCGCACGGTATCGACGTTGCCGTGGACGTGGCCGGTTCGGGTGTGATCAGCGAACTGATCGACCTGACCGGGGATCCCGGCAGGGTTGTCTCCATCGCCGACTTCACCGCCCCTGCCCACGGCGCCCGCGTATCGACCGGCTTCGGCCGGGACAAGACCCCGGCCCTGCGCGAAGGCGCCCGCCTGGCCGCCACGGGCCGGCTCACCCTGCCCGTGACGCAAACCTTCCCACTCCCCCAGGCGGGGGCCGCCCAAGCCGCAAGCGCAACCGGCCACGTCCGAGGCCGCATCATCATCACCATGCCCTGAAGCGATGTCCACCGGCGCTGAATCGCCGTTCGCTAGGCTGACGCGCATGTCTGGGGACCTGACGGAAGCCGAGCTAGCGCTGGTGCAAGCGGCACGCGTCGGCGAGTGGGCGGACCTTTCGGAAGCGGAAGATCAGCAGGTACGGGGTGTCGTCTTTCGTGATCTGGTGCTGGGCAGGCTCGGCGAGGTGGATCCGCGGGGAATCTGGCTCAAGCGCGCGCACCTTGTCGGTGGGCTGGACCTGTGCGACATCGAGACCCGGTTTCCGTTGCGGCTGCTGAGCTGCCGGACCGACGAGCCGGTCCAGCTCATCCGTGCCAACTTATCCACTGTGGACCTTACCGGGCTCGTGGCGCCCTACGTCGCCGCCCAGGAGGCGACGTTCGAACACAGCTTTACTTTGCGTGACGCGCGGCTGACCAGCGTTGGACCTCCCGCGCTGCACGTCGGAGGCAGCGAGATCGGCGGCCTGCTCAACCTTGCCAGGGCGCGCCTGGCCAATACGGATGGCGTGGCGCTGCAAGGTAGCAACGTACGTACGGGCGGAGGTGTGTTCCTCAACCACCGCTTCCGCGCGGAGGGCACGGGAGATCTCGGTGCGGTGCGGCTCTCGGGTGCGTCGATCGGCGGTCAACTCAACTTCACCGGAGCCCGAATCACAAATCCGGACGGGCCCGCGCTCATCGCCGACTACCTACGCACCGAGAGCAGCGTGATGCTTGGCCAGGGTTTCGTTGCCGAGGGACGGCAGGACACCGGCACCGTGCGGCTCGTCGGTGCTCGCATCGGCGGCAGGCTCACGGCCGAGGACGGCCTGGCGCGCGCAGCCGACCACGAGCACCTGGCGTTGAACCTGTCGCAGACATCCGTCGTCGGCGACCTGCTGCTGCCCGCGTCGTTCACCGAGGGCCGGCTCGATGTGAACGGCCTGACCTACGGCGGCCAGCCACGCCTCGCCACCCTCGACGAGTGGCTGGAGCTACTGACGACCCGGACGAACTATTACGCCAGCCAACCGTACTTCCAGCTCGCGACCGCGCATGCCGCTGCGGGCCACGAACGGGACGTCCGGCGCATCCATATCGTGCGGCAGAAGGATTTGCTGCGGCGCGGGCAGCTCGGATTCTGGGGCCGCCTGTGGCATCGCATCACAGGTCTGACTGTCGGCTACGGTTATCGCCCGGCACTCGCACTTGTGTGGCTCATCGGTACCGTGCTGACGTCGGTGCTGGTAACGGTGGTCGCTGCGCGGCCGACCGGATCGTGCTCGGTGGTGGAGCGGGTCGGGCCGGCACTGAGCACGGTAACGCCGCTCGTGAAGGCCGACACGCCCGCACGCTGCCTGGTCAACACGACCACGGTCACCGGGCAGGCCGTGCTCGTGGCGAACTGGGCGCTGCAGGCGCTGGCATGGGCGTTCCTGACACTGTTCGTCGCCGGCTTCACCGGCCTGGTCCGCCGGTCGCAGTAAGGCGCACCAAACCGGCTGTCCTCGCCCGGACGCCGCATCCTCGCTCAGCATTGAAAATCATCACCATGCTGGGCGCCTTCGAGGAGAGGGCCGCGGCGGGCCGCGTCCGTGAACCTGACGCTGCCAGGCGCCACCGCGGGCTGGCCCCGGGACTTCCGGTTCTCCTCACGGACGAGCCCGAAGTCTCCTTATCGCGAGCCGGCGGGGCCGCGCACCCGAAACGCCCGAACATCTCTTGCTGAAACAATGAGGCATAAGCATGTGCCAGCCGGGGCGATGCGTACCGCCACCGCCTCTGACCTGCACCGTTGCGCCCTGGGCAGGACTCGAACCTGCGACCTAGAGATTAGAAGGCTCTTGCTCTATCCGGCTGAGCTACCAGGGCCTGACGCCGACGGCCGCTGCAGGCGCGGTCACGTCTGCAGCTTAGTCGACGTCACCCTACGTATCGCTCGACACCGGCCGAGCGTTTCAGCCTCTGCCGAGATAGGGCATCTTCGTCGCGGCGAGGGTCATGAACTGCACGTTCGCGTCCAGCGGCAAGCGTGCCATGTACAGCACCGCCTCGGCGACATGCGCCGGGTCGAAGGTGGGTTCCGGGCGCACCGAGCCATCGGCCTGACGCGCGCCCTCGCCGATGCCCGCCGTCATCTCCGTCGCGGCGTTACCGATGTCGATCTGGCCGCACGCGATGTCGAAACGCCGTCCGTCCAAGGAAATCGACTTCGTCAGGCCGGTGATCGCGTGCTTGGTCGCCGTATACGCCGCGCTCCCCGGGCGCGGCGTGTGCGCCGAGATCGACCCGTTGTTGATGATGCGGCCACCGTGGGGCCGCTGCTCCTTCATCAACCGGACGGCCGCCCGCGCACACAGGAACGCCCCCGTCAGGTTGGTGTCCACGGTGCGTCGCCACGCGGCCACGTCCAGCTCATCGACGTCACCCGATGGGCCGAACGTGCCCGCGTTGTTGACGAGCAGGTCGAGGCGGCCCCACTTCCCGCGGACCGCCTCGAACAGCGCATCGACCTGGTTCTCGTCCGCCACGTCGGTGGGCACGACAAGCGCGTCCCGGCCTTCGGCGGTCTCGGCCAGCGCATCGGGCCTGCGACCGGCCAGCGCCACCTGGTATCCCGCGCCGAGCAGGGCACGCGTGATCACCCTGCCGAGACCGGACCCGGCCCCCGTCACCACCGCGACCGGCATGAACTCAGAAGTTGATCATGTGGCCGGCGAGACCGTGGATGGCCTCCTTGACCGCCTCACCGAGTGTCGGGTGCGCGTGTACATTGCGCGCCACCTCGTGCACGGTCAGGTCCCACTGCTGGGCGAGCGTCAGCTCCGGCAGCAGCTCGGTCACGTCCGGGCCGATCAGGTGCGCGCCGAGCAGCTCGCCGTACTTCGCGTCCGACACGATCTTCACGAAGCCGCCCGGGTCCGCCAGCCCGTGTGCCTTGCCGTTCGCGGTGAACGGGAACTTCGCGACCTGCACATCGAAGCCCTTTTCCCGCGCCTGCTCCTCGGTCCAGCCGAACGACGCCACCTGCGGCTGGCAGTACGTCGCGCGCGGGATCATCGGGTAGTCCAGCGGCATCGTCTCGGCGCCGCCGATCGTCTCGGCCGCCACGATGCCCATCGACTCGGCCGCGTGCGCCAGCATCAGCTTCGCGGTCACGTCCCCGATCGCGAAGATGTGCGGCACGTTCGTCCGGCAGTACTCGTCGACCGCGATCGCGCGGCGCTCGGTCAGCTCGACGCCGGTGTTCTCCAGCCCGTAGCCCTCGACTCGCGGGGCGAAGCCGATCGCCTGCAGGACCTTGTCGGCCTCCAGCGTCTGCTGGGACCCGTTCGACGAGACGGTGACTTTGACCTTGTCGCCGCTGTCGTCGATCGACTCGACCTTCGTGGAGGTGAGCACGTTGATGCCGAGCTTCTTGTACCGCTTCGCCAGTTCCTTGGACACCTCGGCGTCCTCGAGCGGCACCATCCGGTCCAGGAACTCGACGATCGTCACGTCGACGCCGTAGTTGTGCAGCACGTAGGCGAACTCGACCCCGATCGCGCCCGCGCCGGCGATGATGATGCTGCCGGGCAGCTCCCGCGACAGGATCTGCTCCTCATAGGTCACCACGCGCTCACTGAGCGAGGTACCGGGCAGCAGCCGCGTCGTCGCCCCGGCGGCGATGATGCAGTTGTCGAACGTGACGGTCTCGCCGTTCACCTGCAACGTGTGCGAGTCGACGAAGGAACCGCGCCCGTTGTACTCGGTGATCTTGTTCTTCTTCATCAGGAAGTGCACGCCCTTGACCCGGCCGTCCGCGACCGACCGGCTGCGGTCGTATGCCGCGCCGTAGTCGAAGCGGATCTCACCGTCCGAGGAGATGCCGAAAGTCTTCGCCTCGTTGGTGACAAGGTGCGCTAGCTCCGCGTTGCGCAGGAGCGCCTTGGAGGGAATGCAGCCGACGTTCAGACAGACGCCGCCCCAGTACTTTTCCTCCACCACGGCCGTCCTCAGTCCGAGCTGCGCCGCCCGGATCGCCGCGACATAACCGCCAGGCCCGGCGCCCAGCACCACAACGTCGAAGTGTTCAGACATGTGACCAGCCTATGCCGCCTGGCGCCGACATCAGGACGCGGTACCGAGGCGCCAGGCGGGGCGGGAATCAGGCGCGTTCGAGCACGACGACCGGGATCTGGCGGTCCGTTTTCTTCTGGTATTCGTCGTAGCTCGGCCACACCTTCGCCATGACCGGCCACAGCTTGGCGCGCTCGGCGGCGTCCGCGGTGTGCGCTTTCGCCGCGAACTTGTCACCCTTGACCTGCACCTTCACCGCCGGGTTCGCCTGCAGGTTCAGGTACCAGGCGGGGTGCTCGGGCGCACCGCCCTTGGACGCGACGACCACATACGCGCCGTCGACCTCCTGGTAAATGAGCGGGGACTTGCGCTCCTGCCCGCTTTTGCGACCGGTCGTGATGAGGATCAGCGCGGGAACACCGGGCTGCCAGTCGTGACCGACTTCACCGTCGGTCTCTTCGTAACGACGGACGTGTTCGTCACCGAAGAGCATCAGTCATCTCCCATTCCTCGTCGGGCACAGCCACCTTCCCACGCCAGTCCCACACCTGCTAATCGGACCCGTTCGAGTGCATGTGACCAGGCAAAATCCGGGAACCGACTTAGAATTCCTCTCTACTGAGAGCGCTTACCGGCAGGGGGAGGACCGATGATCGCCAGGAGCCATGTGACACTCGAAGATGTCGCGCAGCTGGCCAATGTGTCACTGGCCACGGCATCTCGAGCGCTCAACGGAACCACCAAGGTCCGCGATGATCTCCGCGACCGGGTGCTGGCCGCCGCGACCGATCTGGAGTACACGCCGAACGTGCACGCGCAGGCGCTGGCCGGCGCGTCCCGGAAGGCGGTCGGTGTTGTGTGCCATGACGCCGGCGATCCGTACTTCGCCTCGGTCATCCGTGGTGTGCTGCGGGTGGCGGACCGCAACGGGCTGCTCGTGATGCTCGTGAACACGTTCCGCGACCCGGAAAAGGAAGTCGCGGCCGTCTCGGTCCTGCGCAGCCAGCGTGCGTCGGCGATCCTGCTCGCCGGCTCGGCCTTCGAGGACAAGGCTTGGGAGCGGGCGCTGGCCGCGGAGCTGGACCCGTACCGGCGCGGCGGCGGGCAGGTGGGCGTGCTCACGCGGCATCGCACGCTCAAGGCCGACAGTGTCCAGCCGGAGAACCGGACGGGCGCGAAGGCGCTCGCCGAAGCGTTGGTGCGGCTGGGACACCGGCGGTTCGCGGTGCTCACCGGCCCGCGCACGATGACCACGGTGCTCGACCGGCTGTCCGGGTTCCGGGAAGGGCTCTCCGAGGGCGGGATCGAACTGTCCGAACGCGACGTGTTCGAAGGTGATTTCGACCGGGACGGCGGTTACGCGGCAGCGCGTGCGCTGCTCGCCGCCGGGCACCGGGCGAGCTGCGTGTTCGCGGTGAACGACCAGATGGCGCTGGGCGCGATGAGCGCGCTACGTGAGGCGGGGCGCTCGGTTCCCGACGACATTTCGGTCGCGGGCTTCGACGACATTCCCGTGTCACGTGATCTGAACCCCTCTCTCACCACCGTCGCCTTGCCGTTGGAGGAGCTCGGCGAGCAGATGCTCGATCTGGCACTGAGCGGGACCCGCACCGGCCGCAGCCGGGTACGGCGGGTGGCCGCCGAGGTGGTCCTGCGGGACAGCACGGCGAAGGTCCGGCGCCGCCGCTGAAAGTCCACAATGGACTGATTACCGGACGCGGAAAAGCGCGGCCAACTCCGTCCGGCGAAAATGGCCCCCTTGCTTTTTCGGTGGGGTTCCCCCTTTTCCGGTTACCGTGGTCCAATCGACTGACGCTGGACGGAAACTGAGCGGAAAACCACTCACCCACTCGATAAGCGTGCCACGATTGCGCCATGACGACCGCATCGGAGCCCCGCTGGCGAAGACTCGAACCCGATCAACGACGGGAGCAGATCTTTGCCTGCGCCAGCCGGTTGTTCGGCGAGCGGCCGTATGCCAGTGTGTCCACTTCGGACATAGCAGCCGCGGCGGGCGTCGCACGTGGCCTGATCAATCATTATTTCGGGACCAAACGGGAACTCTATCTGGCGGTGATCCGCCGTGCGGTCACGATGCCGGCACCCGAAGCCGGCCCGTACGGTGCCGCCGATTCTTTGCCCGAAAGGGCACACGACATGGTCGACTGGTTCCTCGACATGGTGGTCAGCCAGGGAAAGATGTGGCTGGTCGCCACCTCCGAGGGCATCGGCAAGGACACCGAGGTGGACCAGATCATCATCGAAGCCGAACGTAAATCCGCCGAACGGCTGCTGGACGCTTTCGAGCTGCCGTCGGACAGCGACGCCCGGCCCCGGCTCAACGCGATGTGCCGGGCTTTCGGGGGCATGGTGAAAGCGGCCGGCCGGGAATGGCTGCTACGCGGTGAACTCGACCGGGCTCAAGTGCATTTGATGCTGTACCACACGCTGATCGCGCTTCTCGAGGATGTGTTCCCGAAAGTGCAGGCCGACGCGAGCTGACTTTGCCCCGGAAAGGAAAGTACTGGCGCGTAGTTTTCCTTCACCGATAACTCAGCAACCGGGAAGCCCGGCCGTCGAAATGCGAGTGTTCGTTGAACGACAGCAGGGAAACCCCACTACGCCCGGACACCAATTTCGTGACACCGCCGTTGACCATGACCCGCTGCAGCCGGCACAGCCCGACCGCGGGATCTCCCAGCAACTGCCCGGCGATCGTGCCGATCACACCACCCGAGGTGAACACGACGGCGTTTTCTCCCTTGCCCAGCAAGGAGACCAGCTCTGCGAGCGCATCGCACACGCGCGTGAGAAACGCGGGCCAGGTTTCCGCGCACGGACTTTTGTCCCCGGCGGCGACCCACTCCTCCAGCGCACCGTCGAGAATCGCCTGGTAGCCATGGGGATCGATACCGTGCGGCAACGCACCGGCGCCATGGCAGGCCAGCACGTCGACATGGTCGTACTCGTTCCACCGCGGGTCTTCTTTGGCCGGTGTCTTGACGCCCAGCCAGTCGAGCACGGTCTCGGCGGTCTTTTGTTGCCGCACAAGCGAACCCGAACGCACCTCGGTGAAGCGGACGTGGCGGCGCAACAGTTCCGCCCCGACGATCACGCCCTGCTCGAGGCCGAGCGAGGACAACCGGTCGTAGTCCACTTCACCGAAAGTGGCCTGACCATGCCGAATCAGGTAGATCGCTCCCATGGAAAAGCCTGTCTCGAGTTGGCTGCGCGAGTGGCGGAGCCGCAAGGATGCGGGGCTTTCCGGCCCACACCGCGCGCGGCTCCGCCTGGAGTCAACCTACCTGCCGGTCACTGACCGGTGTAGAGCAGCTTGTTCGGCGTGCCCGCCGTCGCGTTGCTGATCTTGCCCGGCGTCGCGGCCGCGGTCAGCGCGTCGGACACCTGCGCCGGGCCGGCGTCCGGGTGGTCGGCGAGGTAAAGCGCGGCCGCGCCGGTGACGTGCGGGGTCGCCATCGACGTGCCGCTGATCGTGTTGGTCGCGGTGTCACCCGTGCCCCAGGACGACGTGATGTTCACGCCCGGCGCGTAAATGTCCACCGCGGCACCAAAGTTGGAGAAATCGGCCTGCTGGTCTTTCTCGTCGCTCGCCGCGACGGTGATCGCCTCGGGAACGCGGGCCGGCGAGTAGTTGCCTGCGTCGTCGGCGGAGTTCCCGGCCGCGACGGCGAACGTGACGCCCTTCGCGATCGCGCCCTGCACGGCCTGATCGACCGCGTCGTCCGCGGAACCACCGAGGCTCATGTTCGCCACCGACGGGCCGGACGCGTTGTCCGCCACCCAGTTGATCCCGGCGATGACCTGCTCGAACGTGCCGCTGCCGCTGGCGTCGAGCACCCGCACCGGCACGATCTTGACGCCCTTGGCGACGCCGTATTCGTTACCGCCGATGGTGCCCGCGACGTGCGTGCCGTGGCCCTGCTCATCGGTCGGGTCGTCGTCGTTGTCGACGAAGTCGTGCCCACCGGAGACCCGGCCGCCGAAGGTCTCGTGCGTAGCGCGCACACCGGTGTCGATGACGTAGGCCGTCACATTGGACGCCGTCGTGTTGTACGTGTACGACGAGTCGACCGGCAGGTCGCGCTGGTCGATGCGGTCCAGACCCCACGACGGCGGGTTCTGCTGTGTGTCGGCGACGTGGACGAAATGGTTCTGCACGACGTAGGCCACGTTGCTGTCGGCCGCGAGCCGCTTGGCCTCACGTTCCGTGGCGTGCACCGAAAAACCGTGCAGTGCGGAGTCGTAGGTGCGCAGGACATCCGTGCCGTAACGCCCGGCCAATGTCTTCGAGAGTGTTTCGACGACGCCGGCTTTCTTGAGCACCACGATGTAGCTGTCGGTGACCGCGCCGGTCGTGTTCGCGTCGCGGACCTGTCCCTCCTGTGCCTGCGCGCTCGCGGTGCCGCCGGCGACGGCCGCCAGGGCCACACCAGCAACCAGCAATTTCCGAGCGTTGCTCATGAACTGTCCTCTCCACCCGACTGGTGACTAGGAGTTCATGCAATCTGGTTCTGAAACCACTCGGCAATGGTTCACAGTTACCAGTATTAACCCGCATGGGTTAGCGTTGCTCAACGGGGAAGGAGGCGTAAACCAGTGTTCGAGGCGGCAAAGGTGGACAGTTCCGACACCGCGTTCTCGAACGCACTCCGGGCGGCGATCGCGCGCAGCGGGTTGAGCCTCGACCGGCTGCAAGCCCGGATCCAGGCCAACGGCATCCCGGTCAGCGTCACCGCGCTCAGCTACTGGCAATCCGGCAAACGCCAGCCCGAACGGCGCAACTCTCTGTCCGCGGTGCGGGTGCTCGAAGACATCCTCGGGCTGCGGCCGGGTGAGCTGCTCAGCCTGCTGCCGCCCCCGCGCCCGCGTGGCACCGCGCGACGCCGCCCCGAGCCGGTGAACTTCCCGCTGGAAGCACTGCAAGCACTGCTCGAGCGGATCGGCGCGCCACACGCGCTCGAACAGCAGCACCAGCTCAACCTCGCGAGTCTGCACGATCGCTGCGAAATCGCGGAGGACGGCGGGCAACGCTCGATGACCTCGCGGGCAGTGTTCCAGTCCACTGCGGACGGTCAGGACCGGTGGTTGCTGGTGTACGACCACGGCGGCGCCGACCCGCCCCGGTTGCACGCGCTGCGCAACTGTCAGGCGGGGCGGGTCGAGGTCGACGTGGAACACGGCCTGACCGCGGCAGTGCTGATCTTCGACCGGACAATCGACCGCGGCGAGACCCATCTCATCGAGTACACGCTGACCAACGGTGGTCCGCCCTATCCCGAGTGCGCGAACACCTACTACCGCGAGTTCCGCCGTCCCGTCCGCGAATACCTGCTGGAGATCCAGTTCGACGCGGCGCCCGGCCTGTGCTGGCAGTACGCGCGGACCGACGATGCCGATGAGAAGCGGGACCTCCAGCTGGACGGGACGGGCGGAGTGCACGCGGTGGCACTGGATTTCGGGCCGGGCGTGTTCGGCATCGAATGGCGCTGACTACGCCAGCCTGTTGCGCAGCACCTTCCCCGTGGCGTTCCTCGGCAACCGCGCCAGGAAGGCCACTTCACGCGGCACCTTGTACCTCGCGAGGTTCGACCGCACATATTCCCGGACCGTGTCGGCGTCGAGCCTGGACCCCGCCGCCGGCACCACGAAGGCTTTCAGCCGCTGGCCGAATTCCGGGTCCGGCACGCCGATGACCGCCGCCTCGACGACGTCCGGGCGCGCCTCCAGCAGGTTCTCCACTTCGATGGGGAACACGTTCTCCCCGCCGGAAACGATCATCTCGTCGTCCCGGCCGTCGATGAACAGCAAGCCGTCCTCGTCGAAATGCCCGACGTCCCCGGTCGAGAGCAGCCCGTCGATCAGCTCCTTGTTCCGCCCGTCGGTGTAGCCGTGGAAGCTCAGCGCGCTGCCGACGAAAACCCGCCCCGTCACGCCGGGTTCGGTGATGCGCTTGCCCTCGGCGTCGTACAACGCGACCGTGCAGCCGACCGGCGGGCGACCGACGGTGCCCGGCGCCTTGCGCCAGTCCTCCGGCGTCGCCACGGTCGCGACAGCTACTTCCGTTGAGCCGTAAAGGTTGTGGATGACGTCACCGAAAGCCGCGGTGGCCCGGTTCCCCAGGTCCGGGGACAACGCCGAGCCGGCCACGAAGATGATCCGCAGCGACGACGTGTCGTACCGGCTGAGTATCCGCGGCCCCAGATCGACGATCCGTTGCAACATCGTCGGCACCAGCACAAGCGCCGTGCACCGGTGCTCGTGCACCCCGCGCAGCGTCGCCTCCGGGTCGAATCGCCGGCGCAGCACGACCTTGCAGCCGAGCGCGTACGAGAGAATGAACTGCGAAACCCCGGTGGCGTGGAACAACGGCGCGCCGAGATACGTACATTCCCCGGAACGCAAGGGAATCCGGTCCAGGAACTGCACCGACGACATCAGTGAGGTGTGATCACGAGGCGCACCCTTGGGAGTGCCGGTCGTCCCGCTGGTCAGCAGCACGAACCCGCCTCGGCGCTCCGGCGACGGTACCGGGCGGTCGTCCGTGCTCGCGATCAGCTCGTCCAGCACGGGGATGCGGCCCAGCGCGCGCCGGTTGTCCACCCACGCCGCGTAGCGCTCGACCTGACCGGAAACGTCGGCGAGCAGTTCTGCGAACTCCTGGTCGTAGATGAGGACGGTGGCGTTCTCGCGCCGGACCACATCGGCCAGCTGCGTGCGGCCGAACCCGGTGTTCAGCAGCACGAGGCGGGCGCCGAGCTTCCCGGCGGCCGACATCGTCAGCACCAGCCCGCGATGGTCGCGGCACAGCGCGGCGATCACGGTTCCGGTCGTCACCCCGCGGGACTGCAGGGCGCGGGCGAGTGCGTTGGACTGCTGTTCGAGCTGCTTGAAGGTGAGCGAGCCGCGATCGTCCACGAGGCCGGTCACGTCCGGGGAGCGCCGGGCCGCGACCTGCGCCGCCGCCGCGAACGGGCCGATTCTGCGCATCGCCAGCAACGCGAAGAGCCCCTCGTCCACACGCGGGAACGGAATGAGGCCCGCTCTCCACATCACCTCGATGCTGCGGACGGTCTCCGTCACCTTGCCGACGAGCATGGCACCTCCGTTGGTCCGACCGGGCGAATGAGCCTACCGGAGAGTAGTAAAGGGGCCGCCTGTTGACCAGGGGGCCGTCGAATTTGGCGGTGGCGGGGCGCAGAATCAGTTTGTGTACATTTTCGCCGGTCAGGATCGCGACGGCACGTGGTCCGTGCTGGAACCATCCGGCCGGCGGACGACCGACCTCGCGGGGCTCGCCGAGCTGGAGCGAAAACACCGGCCGCGCTGGGTTTTCGCTTCCGTCGAGCGGCTGTACCCGGAGCTGGTGCGCGGCGGCCTGCGCATCAGCCGCTGTCACGATCTGTCGCTCGCCGAGGGGTTGTTGCTGGCGCACGAGGGCCGCGGCGGGCCGCGTGGGCTGGCGGCGGCGCTGGCCAGAGCGAACGGGCAGGAGCCGCCGCCGGACGAGCCGTCGCACGCCGATGCGCAACCGGCGTTGTTCGACACCCGCGGTTCGGGGTTGCCGCCCGGTCTGTCCGAAGTGGACGCCGCGAAAATCGTGCTGGCCGAACAAGAACGCCGCATGCGGGCGAGCGAGTACTCAGATCGGCTGCGGCTGCTGATCGCGGCGGAGTCGGCGAGTGCGCTGGTGGCCGCTGAAATGGCGGATGATGGACTGCCGTGGCGAGCGGATATCCACCGTGACCTGCTGACCGAGATCCTCGGTCCGCGCGTGCCCTCCGGTCAGCGGCCGCGGAAACTGGTGGAGCTGGCCGCGCGGATCAGCGAGGAGTTCGGCGGCAAACCCGTCAACCCGGACAGCCCGCCGTCGATCGTGCGTGCGTTCGGTCGCGAAGGGATCTCGATCCCTTCGGCGCGGGCGCATGTGCTGCGCAAGATCGATCATCCCGCGGTGGCGCCGCTGATCGAGTACCGCGAGCTGTCGCGGCTGCATTCGGCCAACGGCTGGGCGTGGTTGGACGAGTGGGTGCGTGACGGCCGATTCCGCCCGGCTTGGGTGGTCGGCGGGGTGGTCTCGGGCCGGTGGGCGAGCCAGGGCGGCGGTGCGTTGCAGATCCCGAAGACGCTGCGGGTGTGTGTGCGCTCGGATCCGGGCTGGAAGCTCGTGGTCGCCGACGCGGCGCAGCTCGAACCGCGCATCCTGACCGCACTGTCCGGTGACCGGCGGCTGGCCGAGGTGTCGGCGTCGACGGACCTGTACGCACGGCTGGCCGAGGCGATGTTTCCTGCCGTGGATGAAAAATCGCGTGGGCGGGCGAAGATCGCGATGTTGTCGGCAATGTACGGCGGCACGGCAGGCGAGGCCTCATCCCTGCTCGCCTTGCTGCGCCGTCGTTTCCCGGACGCAGTGTCCTATGTGGAGCGTGCGGCGCAGGCAGGCGAACGCGGCGAGCGCGTCCGTTCCCGGCTGGGGCGCACATCGCCCGCGCCGTCGGAGGCGTGGCGCACCCTCACCGGCGCGGCCGAAGACGACGGCCGCGCCCGGCAAGCTGCTCGCAACTGGGGCCGGTTCACGCGCAATTTCGTCGTCCAGGCCAGCGCGGCGGACTTCACCGCGGTCCTCCTGGCAACCTTGCGCCGCCGCCTGCCCGAAGGCGCGCAACTGGTGTTCTTCCAGCACGACGAGGTGATCGTGCACGCCCCCAAAGCCGTCGCAAGCGAGGTACCGGCCCTCATCGACTCCGCGGTGGCCGAAACCACGGCGCTCCTGTTCGGCGCCTCCTGCCCGGTCCACTTCCCCATGCACACCGCGGTCGTCGACACCTACGCGGACGCGAAGTGATCAGGCGGCGTCCAGTGCCTTCAGGATTCGCTTCGAGGAGACCGGGTATGCGGTGCCCAGCGTTTGGGCGAAGTAGCTGACCCGCAGTTCTTCCAGCATCCACCGGACTCCGACGAGTGCGGGGCCCGGTGCGACGCCGGGCGGCAGGGCGTCGACCGCGGCCTGGTACTCCTCGTGCAACCACCGCAGGTCCCGCATCAGCTCGACGTCCTTCGCGGCGGCGGTGGGCAGCTTGTCGATCCGGCGCTCGATCGCCCGGAGGTAGCGCACCAGATCGGGCAGTCTTCCGAAGCCCGTCGCGGTCACAAAACCGGAAAATATCAAGGAATCCAGCTGCTGCCGGATGTCCGAAAGCGACTCCGCGGGGCCACGCGCGTCCGGTAGCCGGGCCTCCACGTCGTTGGCCGCACGCAGGATCCGCTCCACTTCGGACAGTACATCCAGGACAGTCGAGTTCACCCCGCCACGGACCTTTTCCAGCAGCACCGCGAATCCCGCCTCGTCCCACACCGGTCCGCCGTTGTCGGCGATCAGCTTGTCCACCGCGCAGTTCACGCAGTCCTCCAGCAACCCGGCGACGCTCCCGTGCGGGTTCCGCCCCAGCACGAGTTTCGACGCGTTCGACAGGTTGCGGCTGATGAACTTCATCGGCGAGGGCAGGTTGAGCCGCAACAGTTTGCGCGTGCCCAGCCACATCTGCTGGCTCTGCTCGATCGGTGTGTCGAGCATCCGCACCGCCACACTGTCACCCTCGTCGACCAGAGCGGGAAACGCCTTCACGTCATGCCCGCGCTGGGTGCTCGCGAACACGCGCGGCAGCTCACCGAACGCCGGCTTGGTCAGCCCGCCGCGCTCGATACTGGTCGCCGCCTTCGAGATCGTCGCCCGGACCTGCCCGCTCAACGCATGCTTGAGCGCCACAAGATCCTTGCCCTCACGCAGTTTCCGGCCCTTGTCGTCGATCACCCGGAACGTGACGCGCAGATGCTCGGGCACGGCGGAAAGCTGCCATGCGTCCGCCGGCACGGTCACCCCGCTCAGCTCCGCCAGCTCGGCCGCCAGCACGTCGAGCAACGGCCCGTCCGCCGGGTCCACACGCGACAGTACGTACTTCGCGGTGTCCGGTGCCGGCACGAAGTTCCGCCGCAGTTGTTTAGGCAGTGACTTGATCAGCGCGGTCACGAGCTCCTCGCGCAGGCCCGGTACCTGCCAGTCGAACCCGTCGGGGGTGATCTGGTTGAGCACCGGCAGTGGAATGTGGACGGTCACACCGTCGGCGTCGGCGCCCGGCTCGAACTGGTAGGTCAGCGTCAACGGCTGCGTGCCCTGCAGCCAAGTGTCCGGGTAATCGGACTCGCGGACCTGCTCGGCCGCGGAGTTGATCAACATGGCCTTTTCGAAATTGAGCAGGTCCGGCTGATCGTGCCGCGCCTTCTTCCACCAGGTGTCGAAATGCCGCCCGGACACCACTTCCTGCCCGACCCGCTGGTCGTAGAACTCGAACAACGTCTGATCGTCGACCAGCAGATCACGCCTGCGGGCCCGGTTCTCCAGATCCTCGACCTCGTCGAGCAACGCCCGGTTCTCCGCGAAGAACTTGTGGTTGGTGTCCCAGTCACCCTCGACCAGCGCATGCCGGATGAACAGCTCGCGCGACAGTTCCGGGTCGATCCGGCCGTAGTTGACCTTGCGGTCGGCCACCAGCGGTACGCCATACAGCGTCACGCGCTCGCTCGCCATCACCGCGCCGCGCTTGCGTTCCCAGTGTGGCTCGGAATAGTTGCGCTTCACCAGGTGCCCGGCGAGCGGCTCGACCCACTCCGGCTCGATACGCGCGTTGACCCGCGCCCACAGCCGCGACGTCTCCACCAGCTCGGCCGAAATCAGCCAGCGCGGCGGTTTCCGGAACAGCGCCGAACCGGGGAACACGGCGAATCGCGCACCGCGGGCGCCGACGTAGTCACCCTTTTCCGGATCCTTGAGCCCGATATGCGAAAGCAGCCCGGCGATCAAGGAGATGTGCACGCGCTGCGGATCGGCAGGCTCACTGTTGAGCGTGACGCCCAGCGGTTTCGCGAGCTGGCGCAGCTGACTGTAGATGTCCTGCCATTCGCGCACGCGCAGGTAGTTGAGGAACTTCGCACGGCACAGCTTGCGGAACTGGTTGTTGGAAAGCGCTTTCTGTTGCTCCCGCAGGTACTCCCACAGGTTCAGGTAGGCCAGGAAGTCGGAGGTCTTGTCGGTGAACCGCGCATGCTGTTGCCGCGCGGCCTCCTGCTTGTCCGCCGGGCGCTCGCGTGGGTCCTGAATGGACAGTGCGGCGGCGATGATCATCACCTCGCGGACGCACCCGTTCTTCGCAGCCTCCAGCACCATCCGGCCCAGCCTCGGGTCGACGGGCAGCTGTGCCAGACCGCGCCCGGTCTCCGTGAGCTTTCCGGACTCCAGCGCACCCAGTTCCGCCAGCAACTGCATGCCGTCGTTGATCTGACGGCGATCCGGTGGCTCGACGAACGGGAATGCGGCGACATGAGCAATCCGACCGAAAGTAGGCCCACCCTGATCAACCGGAAGTTGGCCTACGCCAGCCGGATCGCCGTGACTGCCGGTCGGATTGGTCACGTTCGACACAGTACCGAGGCCGAGCGAAGTCATCTGCAGGATCACCGACGCGAGGTTCGTCCGCAGGATCTCCGGGTCCGTGAATTCGGGCCTGGTCTGGAAATCCGCTTCGGTGTACAGCCGGATGCAGATACCGTCGGACGTACGACCGCAGCGGCCCTTGCGCTGGTTGGCCGAAGCCTGCGAGACCGGCTCGATGGGCAGCCGCTGCACCTTGGTGCGGTGGCTGTAGCGGGAAATCCGCGCGGTGCCAGGGTCGATGACGTACTTGATTCCGGGTACGGTCAGCGAGGTCTCGGCGACGTTGGTGGCGAGCACGATCCGGCGGCCGGTGTGCCGCTGGAAGACCCGATGCTGATCCGCCGCGGAAAGCCGGGCGTACAGCGGAAGAATCTCGGTATTGCGACGCTCCTGTTTGGACAGTGCATCGGCGGTGTCGCGGATTTCCCGTTCCCCGGAAAGGAAAACCAGGATGTCACCCGGACCTTCGGCGCACAGCTCGTCCACCGCGTCGGAGATCGCCGTGACCTGGTCGCGGTCCTCGTCCGGCTGATCGGGGTCCACAATGGGCCGGTAGCGCACCTCCACCGGATACGTGCGCCCGGACACCTCGACGATCGGCGCCCCGTCGAAGTGTTCCGCGAAACGCTCGGGGTCGATGGTCGCGGAGGTGATGATCACCTTGAGCTCGGGGCGGCGCGGCAGAAGCTGCTTGAGGTAGCCGAGCAGGAAGTCGATGTTGAGGCTGCGCTCGTGCGCCTCGTCGATGATCAGCGTGTCGTACTGGCGGAGCATCCGGTCGTGCTGGATCTCGGCGAGCAGTATGCCGTCGGTCATCAGCTTGACCAGCGTGTCGTCGCCGCTCGAATCGGTGAAGCGGACCTTGTAGCCGACGGCGCCGCCGAGTTCCGTGCCGAGCTCACTGGCGATGCGCTCGGCGACGGTGCGCGCGGCCAGCCGCCGGGGCTGGGTGTGCCCGATCTGCCCGCGCACGCCGAGGCCGAGTTCGAGGCAGATCTTCGGCAGCTGGGTGGTCTTGCCCGACCCGGTTTCGCCCGCGACGATCACGACCTGGTTGTCCCGGATCGCGGCGGCGATATCGTCCTTCCGCTGGCTGACTGGCAGCTCGGCGGGGTAGGTGATGTCCGGCAGGCTGTCCCGCCGTTGGCGCACCCGCTCCTCCGCGGCATCGACATCCTGCGCGATCCGCCGCGCCACACGCTCGGGATCCCGTGCCTTGCGCGCACCATCAAGCCGGCGACGCAGCCGGTGCTCGTCGCGCAACGTCAACTCGGGCAGCTTGGCCCGCAACTGGCCAAGGGGGGATGCGGTAGACATACGACGTCCAGAATAGCGCCGCGTGATCTCAGTAGCCTGCGAATATGCGGCACCTCGCAGACGACGCGCGGCGACTCGGGCTGCCGCGGGTAGTGGCCACGGCGCGGCTGGACTGCGCGGATGGATCGCGCTATGTGCTCCGCTGGTACCCGCACGGCGCCGAGGTGGAGGCCGCGCTGGCACGCCTGGTATCCGGACGTGGTGCCGGTCGCGCCCGTCGTCACTGTCGAACCAGGCCTGCTGCTGCTCGAATTCGTCCCGGAAGCGGCAGGCTGGCGCATCAGCGCGGTGCTCGACTGGGCCATTCGTCAGCCGCGCCGCAGGACGCTCGGGGAAAGCTCCGCCGGCGTGCGGTGCCCGGCCAGACCCAGCGTGAGTTCCAGTTCCGCGAGCAGGCTGCGCACCACATGCCGCACCCCGGCTTCGCCGCCCAGCGCCAGGCCATACACGTACGGCCGTCCGAGTAGCACGGCCTTCGCGCCCAGTGCCAGCGCCTTGACCATGTCGGCACCGGTGCGCACACCCGAGTCGAACAGCACCTCCGCCTGATCCCCGACCGCCTGTGCGATACCCGGCAACGCCTCCAGCGCCCCGAGCGCCCCATCGACCTGCCGGCCACCGTGGTTGGACACCACGATCCCGTCCATCCCGGCATCGACCGCGCGCCGCGCGTCGTCCGCGTGCTGGATGCCTTTCAGCAGGATCGGCCCGTCCCACAGTTCGCGCAGCAGCGGCAGCTGACCCCAGCCGTGATCGGTACCGGTGAACAGGTCGATCCAGTGCAGGATCGCCGTCGCCTCGTCCTCTTCCGGTGGCTTCTGCAGCCGCGCCCGGAAGGCCGGGTCGGACATCGCGATCGCGGTGCCTTCGTTCCTGATGAACGGCAGGTACGCGCGGTCCAGATCCCGCGGGCGCCACGCAAGCGTCCACGTGTCGAGCGTGACGACGAGCGCCGTGAACCCCGCCTTGCGCGCCCGCGCCAGGATGCTCGCGCAGACATCCGGATCGCTCGGCCAGTACAGCTGGAACCAGCGCGTCCCGGCCCCACTGGCGGCCGCGACCTGCTCGATCGTGTGGGACGCGGCGCTGGACAGCACCATCGGCACGCCGAGGCCGGTCGCGGCACGCGCCGTCGCCAGCTCCGCTTCGGGATGGACGATCGACTGCACGCCGATGGGCGCGAGCAGGACCGGGGCGGGGATCTCCGCGCCGAACAGCGTCGTGGTCAGGTCGCGGTCGGTGGCGTCGGTCAGCATGCGGGGCACGATCTTCCAGCGCTCGAAGGCGTCCCGGTTGGCCCGCATCGTCGCGCCCGTGCCGGCGCCGCCCGCGATGTACCCGAATGCCTCCGGGGTGAGCACCGCCGCGGCGGCCTCCTCGAGTGCCGCCAGATCGGTCGTCATCGGTGGGGTCTGACCGGCCAGCCCCTGCAGGTAGATCTCGTTCTGGTAGCCACCGAATCGCCCGGCCACGAGCACCTCCTCGTCGACGCTGGGCCGCAGCCTACGTGCTCGCGCTGAGCGCCGCCCGTCACATCCCGGAATAGAAACGCGCTCGCGCCCGGTTGCGGCGGAGGTGACGGCGACCCGTATTCCCCCGCGCCCAGGGACCGTACGCAGCATGGTGATCTTGGGCGGGTTGACGGCCTTCGCGCCACTGTCGATCGACATGTACCTGCCCGCGCTGCCGGCGATGACCGGCGAACTGCACGCCGCCGAAGCCACCCTCCAACTGACGCTGACCGGCTTCATCATCGGGCTCGCGCTGGGTCAGCTCGTGCTCGGACCCATCTCCGATTCGGCCGGCCGCCGCAAGCCGCTGCTCGCCGGACTCGCTCTTTATGCCGTCACGTCGCTGCTGTGCGCGGTGAGCCCGTCGGTCGAACTGCTGATCGCGGCACGCGCGCTGCAGGCACTCGGCGCCGCGGCCGGGATCGTGATCGCCAGGGCGGTCATCCGGGATCTCTACTCCGGTACGGCGATGACGAGATTCTTCTCGATGATGATGCTGGTCAGCGGCCTGGGACCGGTGCTGGCGCCGGTACTCGGCGGCCAGGTCCTGCGGGTGACATCGTGGCGCGGTGTGTTCGTCGTGCTGGCGGTGCTGGGGACGGTGTTGCTGCTCGCGACCGTGTTCGGACTGCCGGAGTCGCTCCCGCGGGAACGCCGGAGCCCGAACCGGCTCGGCGCCACACTGCGCACCTACGGCCGGTTGCTGGCCGACCGTGCGTTCCTCGGGAACGCGCTCGCGGGCGGCCTGATCTTCGCCGCCCTGTTCGCCTACATCTCGGCGTCTTCGTTTGTGCTGCAAGGTGTTTACGGGCTCAACCCACAGGTCTACGGTCTCGTGTTCGGCGCGAACGGGGTCGGGATCATCCTGGCGGGCCAACTCAACGCCCGGCTCGTCGGCCGGTTCCGGGAGCGGACGCTGCTGGTGACCGGGTTGAGCACGGCGACGGCGGGAGGGCTCGGGGTGCTCGCGGCCACGCTGTTCACGTTGCCGCTCTTCGCGCTGCTGATCCCGTTGCTGGTACTGGTTTCCAGCGTCGGCGTGGTGATGCCGAACGCGGCCTCGCTCGGCCTCGCCGGGCACGCCCGCAGCGCCGGCGCGGCGTCGGCGCTGATCGGCGTGCTGCAGTTCGCCACCGGCGCGCTGGCCACCCCACTGGTCGGCATCGGCAGCGGCGCGCTCCCGATGGGTGTGGTGATGGCCGGTTTCTCCGTCACGGCATTGGTGACGTTCTTGGCGCTGGCTAGACCAGCGAGGACAGCTCCGATTCCCGCAGCTGCTCAGGCGTGACGGGCACGTCTTCCTCCACCAGCGCCTTCAACGCGTCACCGGCATCCCAGATGTTCACGTTCATCGCGGCCGTCACCTTCCCCTGGTGCGTCCAGAACGCGATGAACTCGCGCTTGCCGAGATCACCGCGCACCACCAGCTGGTGACTGTCCACATTGGCCAGACCGCGGTACTCGCAGCCGAGACTGTACTGGTCACTGAAGAAATATGGAGCCCGCAGGTAGGGTTCGTCGTCGCCGAGCAGGCTGCCCGCGACGTGGGCGCCCTGGTTCTTCGCGTTCGCCCAGTGCTCGACCCGGACACGTTTGCTGTAGCGCGGGTGGAACTGCGAAGCGATGTCCCCGGCGGCGTACACGTGGGGCGCGGACGTGCGCAGCGTGGGGTCCACCGCGATCCCGCCGTCGTCGGCGATGTCGAGCCCGGCCGCGTGGGCCAGGTCGACCCGTGGCGCGACGCCGACCGCGACGAGCACCAGGTCAGCCGGCAGCACGGTCCCGTCGGACAGGCGGACCTGATCCGGGGTCATCTCGTCGACGCCGGTGCCCAGGCGCCAGTGCACACCGTTCTCGCTGTGCAGCTCCTGGAACACCGCCCCGATTTCCGGGCCCAGCACCGACAACAGCGGGGCACTGACCTGGTCGACGACCGTCACGTCGGCGCCGTGCCGCCGTGCGGCGGCCGCGGCTTCGGTCCCGATCCAGCCGGCGCCGATGATCACCACTCGCGGCGACTTCGAGAAGGCGTCCCGCAGCGCCAGCGAGTCGTCGATCGTGCGAAGCGTGTGGACCTGCGGCGGCGCGCCGGGCAGCAAGCGCGGCTGCGAGCCGGTCGCCAGCAGCAGCCGGTCGTAGGTGTGTTCGCCGCCCTTGTCGTCGACCACCAGGCGAGCGCCCGGGTCGACGCGGACGGCGGTCGTGCCGAGGCGCAGGTCGACGTCGTTCTCGCGGTAGAACCCCTCGTCACGGACCCAGTCCGGTTCGTCGGCGTCACCCAGCAGCACGGCTTTGGACAGCGGCGGCAACTCGTACGGACGGTGGTTTTCCGCGCCGAGTACCACGACTTCGCCCGGATAGCCGCGCTCCCGCAGGGTCGCGGCCGCGGTCGCACCGCCCAAGCCGGCACCGATGATCACGATTCGCCCGGGGTCGGACATCAGGTCTCCCTTCGCCGCTGATCTGACTCAGGTTAGCGGTGATTCGGCATTCGGGTGACTTTCACCACCCTGGCCGTCACGGTCCGCGCGAATACCGGTCACACGCACGGTCCGGGCGAACGTGCGAGAGGGGAAGGCGAGGCGAGGTGGCGGAAGAATGGTCCGTCCCATGCCGGGACATGGCCGGCAGGAAGCGCGATCTGACCGTGTTCATCAGCGAAGACAGGGTCGTCGTCATGGCACCCCCTGGCGAAGCCGCGGTGCTCGAGCCGCTCGACGTCGGACGGCTGCGCGCCGCGCTGCGGGACGCGGTCGTGACCATGGGCAAGCGGGGGTGATCGAAAACGGCCGTTCCACCAGGGCAGCGGGGTAGGTTAGCCTAACTTCATGACCGCGATCGCCGACACGACGACGACCACCAGGCTGCACGGCGCCGGCCTGACCCTGGCCTACGACGGGCGCACCGTCGCCGAAGATCTCGGTGTCACGATCCCGGACCAGTCGTTCACGGTGATCGTCGGCCCCAACGCGTGCGGCAAGACCACGCTGCTGCGTGCGCTGGCCCGGCTGCTGAAGCCCCGCAAAGGCATGGTGTACCTGGACGGCGAGGTCATCACGTCGTTACCGGCGAAACAGGTCGCGCGCCGGCTCGGCCTGCTGCCGCAGAGCTCGATCGCGCCCGAGGGCATCACGGTGTCCGATCTCGTGGCACGCGGCCGGTATCCGCACCAGCGGCTGCTGCGCCAGTGGTCGAAGGAGGACGCGGCGGTCGTCGAGCGGTCCATGGCGGCGACCGGGGTGAGCGAGCTGGCCGACCGGCTGGTCGACGAGCTGTCCGGCGGCCAGCGGCAACGGGTGTGGCTGGCGATGGCACTGGCGCAGGAAACCGAGTTGCTGCTGCTGGACGAGCCGACGACGTACCTGGACATCTCCCACCAGCTCGACATCCTCGACCTGTGCGCGAAGCTGCACGCCGAGCAGGGACGCACGCTGGTCGCGGTGCTGCACGATCTCAATCACGCCGCCCGCTACGGCACCCATGTCATCGCCATGCGCGCTGGTGAGGTGATCGCGACGGGCAGCCCGGACGAGGTGGTGACCGCGGAGCGGGTGGAGCAGATCTTCGACCTCCCGTGCCGGGTCATCCCCGATCCGGAAACCGGAACCCCACTGGTGATCCCGAAATCCCGTCGCTGACCCAGCCTTTCAGCTGCGCCGGTAGAACGGCGTGGGCACGACTTCGACCGGTTCCGCCCTGCCACGGACGTCGACGGACAGGGCTGTGCCCGGCTCGCTCAGTTCCGTTGGCACATAAGCAAGAGCGATCGGGTAACCCAGGGTGGGCGACAACGCGCCGCTGGTCACCTCGCCGACCTCACGGGACCCGTCGACGACCTTGTACCCGTGCCGGGGCGCGCGACGGCCGCTGCCACGGAGGCCGACCAGCACGTGGGTCGGCTCGCGGCGGCCTTCGAGCGCCGCCCTGCCGACGAAATCCGGCTTCTCGAACTTGACCACCCGGCCCAGCCCGGCGTCGAACGGTGACCGGTCACGACTCAATTCGTTGCCGTACAAGGGCATCCCCGCTTCGAGCCGCAGCGTGTCACGGCAGGCGAGCCCGGCGGGCAGCAGACCGTGCGGTTCACCTGCGGCGGTGAGCACTTGCCAGACCTCCGTGGCCTCCGCCGCGGGAACGTAGAGTTCGAACCCGTCTTCGCCGGTGTACCCGGTACGGGCAAGCAGTACGTCGTGGCCACGCACGTTCGCCGGCATGCTCGCGTAGTACTTGAGGTTCGTTGAGTCCACATCGGACACTTCACCGACGATCGCCGCCGATTTCGGGCCCTGTACCGCGATCAACGCCGTGCCGGCCGATCGATCGTCCACAGTGGCCTCGAACTTCGCCGCCCGCGCCACCAGCTCCGAAGCCACCCGTGCCGCGTTCCCGGCGTTCGCCACGACCAGGAACTCCTCGTCCGCGAGCCGGTAGACCACCAGATCGTCAAGCACACCACCGTCTTCGGCGCAGATCATCGTGTAGCGGGCCCGGCCGGGCTTGATCGCGGACATGGTGCCGACGAGTGCGTAATCGAGCGCATCGGCGGCCTGTGGCCCGGTCACGTGGATCTCGCCCATGTGCGACAGGTCGAACAGCCCCGCCGCCTCGCGCACGGCACGGTGCTCGGCGAGCTCGCTCGAGTACCGTACCGGCATCTCCCAGCCCGCGAAATCGGTGAACAGCGCGTTCAGTCCTTTGTGGACACCATAGAGCGCGGTGTGCATGTCAGCTCCCGTAGGCTTCGATGGGCGGGCACGAGCAGACGAGGTTGCGATCGCCGTAAGCGCCGTCGATGCGGCGGACCGGCGGCCAGTACTTCGTCTTCGGCGTCACCCCTGGTGGGTAGACGGCGAGCTTGCGGTCGTAGGGCAGATTCCAGTCGCTCGTCAGGGTTTCCGCGGTGTGCGGGGCGCCCCGTAGCGGGCTCTGCTCGACCGCCCAGCGCCCCTCGGCGACCTCTTCGATCTCGCGGCGGATCGCGATCATGGCGTCACAGAACCGGTCGATCTCGGCGACGTCCTCGCTCTCGGTCGGCTCCACCATCAGCGTGCCCGCCACCGGGAACGACATCGTCGGGGCGTGGAAACCGTAGTCTACCAAGCGTTTCGCCACATCGTCCACGGTCACACCAGTGCGCTTGGTGAGCGCACGAAGGTCCAAAATGCACTCGTGCGCGACCAGGCCGCCACGGCCGGTGTAGAGCACCGGGTAGTGCGGCGAAAGTCGCGCGGCGATGTAGTTCGCGGCGAGCACGGCCACCTTGGTCGCGCTGGTCAGCCCCTCGGCGCCCATCATCCGCACGTACGCCCAGGAAATCGGCAGGATCGACGCGGAACCGTACGGCGCCGCCGACACCGGACCTACCCCGGACTCCGGCAGGCCCGGATGCCCCGGCAGATACGGCGCGAGATGCGCACGCACCGCGACCGGGCCGACACCAGGTCCGCCGCCCCCGTGCGGAATGCAGAAAGTCTTGTGCAGGTTCAGATGTGACACGTCGCCGCCGAACTCGCCGGGCTTGGCCAGGCCGAGCAGCGCGTTGAGGTTCGCACCGTCGACGTACACCTGTCCGCCCGCCCCGTGCACGATCCGGGCGAGCTCACCGATCCCGTTCTCGTACACCCCGTGCGTGGACGGGTAGGTCACCATGATCGCGGCCAGCGTGTCCCGGTGACTGTCCACTTTGGCCTGCAGGTCACCGAGATCGACGTCACCGTCGGCGTTGCAGGCCACGACCACCACACGCATCCCGGCCAGCACGGCGGACGCGGCGTTCGTGCCGTGCGCGGACGACGGGATCAAGCACACGTCACGCTCGGGCTGCCCGTTGGCCTTGTGGTACGCGCGAATCGCCAGCAGGCCGGCGAACTCGCCCTGGGAACCGGCGTTCGGCTGCAACGAAACCTTGTCGTACCCGGTGACTTCGGCGAGCCAGCCGCACAGCTGCTCGATCAGCTCGTGATACCCGGCGGCGTCCTCGGCCGGAGCGAAGGGGTGCAGGCCCGCGAACTCGGGCCAGCTGATCGGCTCCATTTCGGCCGTGGCGTTGAGCTTCATGGTGCACGAGCCGAGCGGGATCATCCCGCGATCGAGCGCATAGTCCATATCGGACAGTCGCCGCAGGTACCGCAGCATCGACGTCTCGGAACGGTGCTGATGGAACACCTCGTGCGTCAGGTATTCGCTCTCCCGCGCGAGCCCCGGCGGCACCGCAGACGGCCCCGGCTCGACGCGAGACTCCAGCTCGAACGCGAGCAAGACGCCGCGCAGAGTGTCCACTGTGGTCACTTCGTCACAGGCGATGCGGACGTGATCCGCGTCGACGGGGCCCAGGTTGATACCGGACCGGCGGGCGGCGGCGATCACCTGCTGGGCGCGGCCGGGCACGTGCGCGAGCACCGTGTCGAAGAAGCTTTCGTGGACGACCTCGACACCGCCTTCGCGCAGCGCGGCGGCGAGACCACTGGCCAGCCCGTGCACCCGCTCGGCGATGGCTTTCAGCCCCTCGGGGCCGTGGTAGACCGCGTACATCGCGGCGAGCACCGCCGGCAGGACCTGTGCGGTGCAGATGTTGGAGGTCGCCTTCTCACGGCGGATGTGCTGTTCTCGCGTCTGCAGGGCGAGCCGGTACGCGGGGTTGCCGTCCGCGTCGACCGAGACCCCGACGAGCCTGCCGGGCAGCGAGCGCTCCAGTCCGGTGCGCACGGCCAGGTACCCGGCGTGCGGGCCGCCGTACCCCAGCGGCACGCCGAATCGCTGCGTCGACCCGGCGGCGATGTCCGCGCCGAACTCGCCGGGCGCGGTGACCAGCGTCAGCGCGAGCAGGTCCGCGGCGACTGTGTAGAGCGCACCCGCGGCCTTGGCGACGGTGCCGATCGCTTCGTAGAAACCCTTGCCCCGTAACACTCCGGAGGCGCCCGGATACTGCACGACCACACCGAAGAACTCGTCGGGAAGACCGCTGTGCAGATCACGCACATCGACCTCGATCCCGACTGCCTCCGCGCGGGTCCGCACGACCGCGATCGTCTGCGGCAGGCACTCGGCGTCGAGCACCACCCGCGGCGATTTCGCCTTGGACTGGCGGCGCATCAGCATGACGGCTTCGGCGACCGCGGTCGACTCGTCCAGCAGCGAGGCGTTGGCGGTGTCCAGCGCGGTCAACGTGGACACCATCGTCTGAAAGTTCAGCAGCGCTTCGAGCCGGCCCTGCGAGATCTCCGGCTGGTACGGGGTGTACGCGGTGTACCAGGCCGGGCTCTCCAGCACGTTGCGCCGGATGACCGGCGGGGTGACCGTGTCGCTGAACCCGAGCCCGATCATCTGCGTCAGCCTGCGGTTCTTCGCGGCGAGCACACGCAGTTCGGCCGTCGCCTCCGATTCCGACGCCGGTGGCAGCAGGTCCAGCTCGCGCGGGTTGCGGATGGCGGCCGGTACCGCGGCCTCGACCAGCGCGTCGAGACTGCCGTACCCGCATTCGGCGAGCATCTTGGCTTGTTCGTGCGCGGAGGGACCGATATGACGGTCGGCGAATCCAGACATCGGGAGCTCCTCATTCGGCGGCTGCGGAACTCCCCCTCTGTCATCGGCACCTGAGAGTTTCACCGCGGCCAGCGCGGCTTTCACCTTGGGTGAGACGCAGCTGTCGCGCCTGCTTTCCAGAGTGGCCTGGCCAGAACGGTAACTGGTACCTGAGAGATTGGCGGGGAAGTTGCTCCTTCGGTGCCCCGAATACTCGGGGACTCTCCCGCTCCGGCTCATGACGGCCCATGTTCAGTTGTGCGGTCAGTCTATCCCGGCCGCGTCGCCCGAGCCCTGGCTGTCCAGGAGTTTCCGGATTTCCGTCACCGCGGCACGACCCGCGCGGTTCGCGCCGATCGTGCTCGCCGACGGGCCGTAACCGACCAGATGCAGCCGGGGCTCGCCGACCACCCGCGTCCCGTCCATCCGAATTCCGCCGCCCTGCCCGCGCAGGTGCAGCGGTGCGAGATGGTCCAGCGCGGCCCGGAACCCGGTCGCCCACAGGATGACGTCGGCGCGCCGGCTCGTGCCGTCCGGCCAGACGATGCCGTCCTCGGTGATGCGCTCGAACATCGGCTTGCGGTCGAGGATGCCGGCGTCGATGCCCGCCCGCACTTCCGGGGTCAGGGCCAGCCCGGTGACGCTCACCACGCTGCCCGGCGGGAGTCCCGCGCGGACGCGGCGCTCCACCTTCGCGACCGACTGGCGGCCGTGCTCCGGCATCAACGTTTCGGAGTCGAACCATTCGGGCTCGCGGCGCGTCACCCACGTTGTACCGCTCGCGAACTCGGCGATCTCCAGCAGCAGCTGCACCGCCGAGGCCCCGCCGCCGACCACGACGACCTGCCTGCCGCGGAACTCCTCGGCACTCTGGAAATCCGCCGTGTGGAGCTGGCGCCCGCGGAACGTCTCCTGTCCCGGGTAGTGCGGCCAGAACGGGCGGTCCCAGGTGCCGGTGGCGTTGATCACCGCGCGCGCCGACCACGAGTCCGTCGCGCTTTCGACCAGCAGCCGCTCCCCCTCGTCGCGCACCGCCAGCACATCGACCGGGCGCTGCACGGGCAGGTCGAAAACCCGTTCGTAGCGCCCGAAATATTCCGAGACGACATCCGATGCCGGGCGGCTCGGGTCCGGCGTGCCGAACGCCATCCCCGGCAGGTCGTGGATGCGGTGCACCTTGCCGAGGCGCAGCGACGGCCACCGGTACTGCCACGCGCCGCCGGCCCGCTTGCCATGGTCGAGCACAACAAACCCGGAGCCGTTACGGAACCCCGTCCGCCGCAGGTGATAGGCGGCCGACAAGCCGGCCTGCCCCGCGCCGATCACCACCACGTCAGTTCGCACATGGTCTGGAACGGCGAGACGGGCGCGGAGCTTCCGGCTGTGTCCGGTGACACTGCCGGGCCGGCGGATTACCTGCGGCGCAACATCCGGATGATCGCCACGATCACCAGCAGGCCCGCGAGCCCGGCCAGTGCGGGAGCCAGCCGCTTCACGACCGAGGAACCCGCGAGATCGAACAGGTCGATGGCCTCGGTTTCCTTCGGCGCGGGCGACTCGACAGGCGTCCCGGCTTCGGCCGGCTTCGTCGTTTCGGCGGGCTTCGCGGGCTCGGACTCCGGCTCGGTCGTGCTTGCCGGGGTCGCGGGACTCTCCGTGGCCGTCAGCTTCTCCGCCAGGTTCGCGGCGAACTGGTCCAGGATCTTGCCGCCGACCTCCGTGATCATGCCCCGGCCGAACTGCGCCGGGCGCCCGGTCACGTTCAGGTCCGTCTCGACCGCGCCCTTGGTCTGCCCGCCGTCCTCGCGCAGCGTCACGGTGACGGTCGCGGCCGCGGTGCCGGCACCGCGCGAGTCCTTTCCGGACGCTTTGATCACGATCTTGCGGGCGGCTTCGTCCTTCTCCAGGAACTCACCAGAACCCTTGTACAGCAACGAGATCGGCCCCAGCTTGACCTTGACGGTGCCGGTGAAGCTGTCACCTTCGACCTTCGTCAGGGTGGCACCGGGCATGCAGGGTGCGACGCTCTCCGGGTCGGTGACGGCCTTCCAGACCTCGGCCGGTGGTACCGGAACGCTGAACTCGTGGTCAAGCCGCACAGCCTGACCTCCCTTCTCGACACTGCGCTGTTCGTTACCAATCCGTCGGCAGCCACGGCGGAAACAAGTGTCTACGAGCAGGTCGGCTGCGGACCGTGTCCGCCTGCTTTCGGTCGGATTGGTAACGGTGCTCTGACGGAACCTTACGCCCGCCAGAGCACCATCGGCGCCGTTACGCGGTCACCGCAGCGGAGACCGCGCGACCGGTGAGCACCCTCGCCAGCTCCTGCCGGTACTCGACATCCGAGTTGCTGTCCGGTGTCGGGTTCGTGCCCTCCGCGGCATGCGCGGCGGCCGCGCGGATGTTCTCCGCCGTCGCCTCCTGCCCGACGAGGGCCTGCTCGACGGCGGTCGCCCGCACCGGCGTCGAGGCCATGTTGGTCAGCCCGATCCGCGCCTCGGCGATCGCGTTGCCCTCGGTACGGACGGTGACCCCGACCGCGACCATCGACCAGGCCTGCGCGACCCGGTTGAACTTCTCGTAGTGCGCGCGCCAGCCGGTGTGCTTCGGCACCCGGACCTCGACCAGGATCTCGTCCGGCGCAAGCGTCGTGGTGAAGAAGTCCTGGAAGAACTCGGCCGCGGGCACGGTGCGCCGCCCGTCCTGCCCGGCGATGACCATCTCGGCGTCCAGCGCGAGCGCCGGGGCCAGCAGGTCACCGGCCGGATCGGCGTGCGCGATCGAACCGCCGAACGTGCCACGGTGGCGCACCTGCGGGTCGGCCACCGTGTCCGTCGCCTTGGCCAGCAGTGCGGCGTGCTCGGCGATCAGGTGATCACGCTGCACGTCGTAATGCGTCGTCATGGCACCGATCGCGAGCTTGTCGCCCTCGTCGCGAACACCGCGCAGCTCGGTGATCTTGCCGAGGTCGACGATCGTCGACGGCGCCGCCAGCCGCATCCGCAGCACCGGCAGCAGACTCTGCCCGCCTGCCAGCACCTTGGCGTCCTCGCCGGCACTCGCCAGCGCGCGGACGGCTTCGTCCACTGTGGACGGAGCTACGTAGTCGAACGCCGCGGGGATCACTGGGCACCTCCGGAACTGTCGATCGAACCAAGTCCACCACCGGCTTCACTCCCGAGGCCGCCGGCAGCCGTGCGGCCACGGTGGATCGCCGACCACACCCGCATCGGCGAGCACGGCATCTCGATGTCCTCGACCCCGAGATGGCGCACCGCGTCGACCACGGAATTGACCACCGCCGGTGTCGAGGCGATCGTGCCGGCCTCACCGACTCCCTTGACACCCAAGGGATTCGACGTCGCCCTGGTCTCCGTGCGATCGGTCGTGTAGCTCGGCAGATCCGCCGCCGACGGCAGCAGGTAGTCGGCCAGCGTGCCGGTGGTCAGCGTGCCGTTGTCGTCGTAGACGGCCTCCTCGAACAGCGCCTGCGCGATGCCCTGGGTCAGCCCGCCGTGCACCTGGCCTTCGGCCAGCAGCGGGTTGATCACCGCGCCGATGTCGTCCACGGACACGTACTTCCGGATCCGCACGCGCCCGGTCTCGGTGTCCACCTCGGTCGCGCACAGGTGTGTGCCGTGCGGGAAGGAGAAGTTCTCCGGGTCGAACGTCGCGTCGGCGTCGATCGAGGGCTCCATGCCCTCGGGGAAGTTGTGCGCGGTGAACGTCGCGAGCGCGACTTCCTGGATCGTCACGCCCTGGTCGGTGCCCTTGACCCCGAACCGGCCGCCACTGAACTCCAGGTCGTCTTCACCGGCTTCCAGCAAGTGCGCGGCGACCCTGCGGGCCTTCGAGACCACCTTCTCCGCGGCCTTCACCACGGCGATCCCGCCCACCGCGAGCGAGCGCGAACCGTAGGTGTCCAGGCCGCGCGGAGAGATCTGGGTGTCCCCGTGCAGCACCTCGACATCCTCGAACGGCACGCCCAGCTGGTCGGCCACGATCTGGCTCCACGCAGTCTCGTGCCCCTGGCCGTGCGGCGAGGATCCGGTGACGACCTCGACCTTGCCGGTCGGCAGCATCCGGATACTCGCGGCCTCCCAGCCGCCCGCACCCGCGCCGAGCTGGCCGAGCACCCGCGACGGGGCCAGCCCGCACATCTCGGTGAACGTGGAAATCCCGATGCCGAGCTGGACCGGATCGTTGCGGTCACGCCGCTCCTGCTGCTCACGACGCAGGCCCGCGTAGTCGAACAGTTCCAGCGCCTTCTCGGTCGCGGCCTCGTAGTTGCCCGAGTCGTAGGTCAGCCCCGCCACCGTGGTGTACGGGAACTCCTCGTGCTTGATCCAGTTCCGGCGGCGCAGTTCGAGCGGCTCGATCCCGAGTTCGGCGGCGAGCTCGTCCATCATCCGCTCGATCGCGAACGTCGCTTCCGGACGCCCGGCGCCACGGTAGGCGTCGGTGAACGTCTTGTTCGTGAACACCTCGGTGAGCGTGAACCGGTACGCCGGGATCTTGTAGATCGCGTTGAACATGAACGCGCCGAACGTCGGCACCGCCGGCGTGAACAGCCCGAAGTAGGCACCCATGTCGGCGGTCAGCTCGACCTTCAACGCGGTGAGCGTGCCGTCCTTCTTCGCCGCGATTGTCATGTCCTGGATCTGATCGCGGCCGTGATGCGCCGCCACCAGCGACTCCGAGCGCGCCTCCGTCCACTTCACCGGGCGGTTCAGCCGGCGGGCCGCCATGATCACCAGCATTTCCTCGCGGGTCACCTGCAGCTTGCCGCCGAACCCGCCGCCGACATCCGGTGCGATCACGCGGATCTTGTGCTCGGGCAGTCCCAGGGTCAGCGCCGCCATCGTCTTGAGGATGTGCGGCACCTGCGTCGCCGACCACACGGTCAGCTGGTCACCGGTGGGATCGGCCATGACCGAACGGGGTTCCATGAACGCGGGGATCAGCCGCTGCTGGCGAAGCCGCCGCCGCACCACGACGGAGTCCGCGTCGCTCTCGGCCGCCCGGATCGCGTCGTCGGCGCTGCTGCCCGTGCCGACCTCGGCGGAGTCGAACACGAAATGCGTCCACTTGTTGCTGCCGTGCTCGGGATGGACCAGCGGCGCGCCCTCGGCGAGCGCGGCTTCCATGTCGAGTGCCACCGGCAGCTCGTTGTAATCGACGTCGACCGCTTCCGCGGCGTCGTGCGCGGCGGCGGCGTTACGGGCGACCACGATCGCCACGATGTCCCCCGCGAAGCGCACCTTGTCCACCGCCAGCGGCGGATGCCGCGGCGGCGCGGCTTCGGCGTTGACCGGCATCGCGCACGGCAACGAGCCCTGCTCGTCGTCCAGATCGGCGCCCGTGAGGACGGCGATCACGCCGGGCATGGCGCGAGCCGCCTCGGTGTCGATACTCGTGATCTCGGCGTGCGCGATCGGGCTGCGCACCGTGGCCAGATGCAGCAGTCCCGGCAGTGTCAGGTTGTCCGTCCAGCGGGTACGGCCGGTGATCAGCCGTGCGTCCTCCTTGCGAACGCGGGCACGGCCGATCTCGGGCTCGATCGTCGCGGTCACCTCACTCGCCCCCGATCGCGCTCGGCGTGCGTGCCGCGTCGCCGACCCGCTCGGCCTCGGGTCCGGCACCTGGGCTCATGTGGTCCGCGGCGTCACGGACCGCGCGCACGATGTTCTGGTAGCCGGTGCACCGGCACAGGTTGCCTTCGAGGCCCTCGCGGATCGTCTTCTCGTCCGGATCGGGATTGTCGGCGAGCAGGTCGATCGACTGCATGATCATGCCGGGCGTGCAGAACCCGCACTGCAGCGCATGGTTGTCGTGGAAGGCCTGCTGCACCGGATGCAGCTGCCCGTCGCGCGCCAGCCCCTCGATCGTGGTGATCTCACAGCCGTCGGCCTGCACGGCGAGCACCGAGCATGACTTCACGCTGTGACCGTTGAGATGGACGGTGCAGGCACCACAGTTGCTGGTGTCGCAACCGATGACCGTGCCGACTTTCCCGAGTGTCTCCCGCAGGTAGTGCACGAGCAGGGTGCGGGGTTCGACCTCGTCGGAGTACTCGGTTCCGTCGACGGTGACGGTGATACGCATTGAGGCCCTCCAGTGGTGGGAGCTGGGGTGATCGGCTTCACATCGAGCGTGCTACGGAAGTCCCGCCGCGACAAGTCCTGACCGGGTGACGACTTTTGGATGGTTCCGCAGGCGCGTCGATTTCCCTTGCTTTCCACCGCTTTCGCGGAAATCCACAGTGCACGGAACGACAAGAATTCCGCGAACGATCATTCGCGTGTGGAACCAACCTAGGAGGCGTGAATCCGGCCGGACATTTCCGTGAGCCGCTGACCGCCGCCGCCCCACCGCAGTGCGATGATTTCCGCCGCGATCGACACCGCCGTCTCTTCTGGGGTGCGAGCGCCGAGGTCGAGCCCGATCGGTGAGGACAGCCGGTCCAGTTCCTCTTCTGTCATCCCGATTTCGCGCAGCCGCGCCAACCGGTCGTCGTGCGTGCGCCGCGAACCCATCGCGCCGACGTAGCCGACGTCGAGTCGCAACGCGACCTCCAGCAACGGCACGTCGAACTTCGGATCGTGGGTCAGCACGGCGATCGCGGTGCGCCCGTCGATGCGGCCCGCTTCGGCTTCGGCCTTGAGATAACGATGTGGCCAATCGACGACGACCTCGTCCGCGTCGGGGAAGCGGCTGGCGGTCGCGAACACCGGCCTGGCATCGCACACCGTCACCTGGAACCCCAGGTAGTGGCCCATCCTGGCCATCGCGGCCGCGAAGTCGATCGCGCCGAACACCAGCATCCGGGGCGGCGGCTCGAAGGTGTTGACGAACACCGACATGCCTTCGCCGCGGCGCTCGCCCTCCAGTCCGTAGTGGAGTGTCCCCGTGCGGCCGGTGGCGAGCAGGCCACGCGCGTCGTCGGCCACCGCGTCGTCGATGCGCTCGGTGCCGAGGCTGCCCTTGAGGCGGTCGTCCCAGACGATCATGTGCCTGCCGACGCGCCCGGGGTCCGCGTGCTCGATCACGGTGACCACCGCCACCGGCTGTCCTTTGTGGACGGACGTGACAACGTCTTCCAGCTCCGGCAAGGATTCCTTGTCGATCCGCTCGACGTAGACGTCGATGATCCCACCGCAGGTCAGGCCGACGGCGAAGGCGTCGTCGTCGCTGACCCCGTACCGCTGCAGCACGGGTTTGCGCTCGGCGACGACCTCCTGTGCCAGCTCGTAAACCGCACCTTCGACGCAGCCGCCGGAAACGCTGCCGACGACCTCGCCTTCCTCGGCGACGAGCATCGCGGCACCGGGTGCGCGCGGCGCGGACGAGAACGTCGACACGACGGTGCCGAGACCGACCGCCTCGCCCTCGGCCCAGCGCTTGTAGAGCTCGTCCAGTACGTCATGCATCGCGTATCTCCACGAGAAGTCGTTCCAATGTCGCCAGGCTGTGCCCGGCGAGCAGGTGGTCGAGATGCGGGAGGGCAGCCACGATTCCCGATTGGACCGGCGCGTAGCCGTCGCGCCCCGCATGAGGATTCACCCACAACACAGCGTGCGCCAATCTGCGCATTCTGGCCAGTTCCTCACCGAGCAATGCCGGATCTCCGCGTTCCCAGCCGTCGGAGAAGATCACCACGACCGCGCGCCGGGCCAGCCCGCGCTGACCCCAGCGGTCAAGGAAGACTCGGAGGGTCTCGCCGAGTCGGGTGCCGCCGGCGAAGTCGGGCACGGCCTGGCCGGCGCCGAGCATGGCGCGTTCGGGATCGCGCTGGCGGAGCTGGCGGGAAACGCGGGTGAGCCGCGTGCCGAGCGTGAAAACCTCGGTGTGTGGCGCGTTCCGCACGACGACGTGACTGAAGCGCAGCAGCGAGTCGGCGTACGGGCTCATCGAACCGGACACGTCGATCAGGAACACCACCCGGCGGGGGCGGGTGGTTTTCTTGCGGTGCGCCAGTTTCACGGGCTCGCCGCCGCCGGCGATCATGCCGCGCAACGTGCGGCCAGGATCGAGGCGGCCCTTTTTGCCGGGCTTCTGGCGTTGGGATTTCCGCTTCGGGGGGACGGGTTTGAGCGTCGCGAGCAGCTCGCGGAGGTGGCGTCGCTCGGCGGGGGTGAGCTCGGCGAGGTCACGGTGACGGAGTAGTTCGGTGTCACTGGCGGCGACGCGCAATTCTTCGGTTTCGGGCTTGCCCGTGCCGTCGGCCTGCCGCTCGCCGGACATGGCCGCCAGCTGGGCTTTCTGTTGTTTGGTGGCGGTGGCGGGGCGCGGTGAGGGCGGCTCGGCGGCGAACCACTGGGCGAACGCGTCGTCGTAACGAGGCAGGTCATCGGGGTCGGCGCAGAGTGTCACCCGGCCGGCCCAGTAGAGGTTGTTGATGTCGGTGAGGTCGATGGTCTCGACGGCCTCCAGGTAGGAATGCATCCGCTGGGGTCCGGCAGGCACCCCGGCCTCCCGCAGGGCGGTGGCGAACCCGACCAGGGAAGGGAGGGGATCAGCGGTGGTCACATTTCCATTGTGCCGCCGTTCAGGCTTTGCCGGTTACCCCCGTGCGGCCGGGCGGAATCCGCCCTCGCCGACGGGAACCGTCCGCTAGGCTCTCTACGTCAGACGGTCACCGTCCGGTAGCGGGGAGGCAGCATGCTGGAGCCGATCGGCCAGGCCACCCAGGCCGCGCAGAACATCTTCGGCGAGGTATCAACCTGGTCCGACGTCGGCTCGACGGCACACAGCGTGGCGGGCGCATTCGAGTTCCCGAGCGTGGAGGAGATCGACGGGGTGCTGGCGTCGTGGCGAGCACGCCAGGAAAGCATCGCCAAGCGAGGGACGACGCTCGAACAGTTGGTCCAGGCCGTCATGAACCCACCGGCAAACGATGATGCGACCAACGGCTACATGATGACCTGGAAACAGTCACTGACCCAACTTCGGGATCAACACAGCTCAATGCTTGCTTACATCGGGAACTACATTCAAAAGCTTGAGGCCGCGAAGACAGCCAAACAGACTGGTGAGGGCGAGACCACCGACGCCTTACGCAAGGCCTCCGGAGGCATCACCCAGTGACCAGAACGACGCGCGGTCTGATTGCCGCCCTCGCATTGGGAACTGCGCTCATACTCGCCGGTTGTTCGCAGACGACTGCTGGTACCCCGACTGGCACCACCGCTTCTGAAACATCATCCAGTTCCGGCTCAGCGATGCCCGCCCTCGACCCCGAACCCTATCGCGACAAGCCCTGCGAACTGCTTTCTGCGGACCTGCCACGGTCACTGGGCTACACAGCACCCGGCACGGCCGACATCTCAAGTCGAGTCTCAACGCTCTTCACCGGTCAAGGATGCGCCTGGATTTCCGGGGCCAAGACCATCCAGATCCAGATCCTGTTGAAGAACCAAGACCCTAACCTTCCGGGAATTACCAAGACCTTCCTGCAACGCGACAGGGGTGTTCTTGCCTACGCCGACCCGACGGAAGCGTCGGGTTACCAAGCCGCCTTCGCCGACCTGACCGACGAGCGGGCTCGAGGAAACTGTGCGGTGATAGTCGCGCTCAGCAGCGACGAGAGCGCGGTAACGCGAGCCTCTGGCTACAACAACGCGCAGGACTCCTGCGATACCGCGAAGCAGCTGGCCGAGGCTATGATCAAAACGTTGCAGGGTTCCTGAGGGGGGAGCGATGGGCGGCCTGGATGGCACCCAGATCTACAACAACTTCAACGCCGGCCGGCCTGAGGTTCTCCAGGCGATCGGCGACACGATCGCGGAGCTCTCTCGGGGGTATAGCGACGAGGCGCAAGCGATTGCGGAGCTGCAGAGCCGCATGAACAAGGCCTGGACGGGGGCCTCCGGGGACGCGGCCAGCGCGGGTGCCGGGCCGCTGGCGGTGGCCTTCAACGCCTCCTCGTATCCGCTCGATCAAACCACCAACGCGATGAACGTCCAGACCGGGTCGTTGGAGATGGCCAAGAGCACCGTCGTGCCGGTGCCGCCCGCGCCGGAGAAGCCCAGTGGCTGGACGGTGGGCCTCAAGGCAGCCATCCCGATCGTCGGCCCGTCGCTCGCCGTCGGCGACATCAAGTCGTATCAGGACGGCATGAGCCAGCACAACGCCGCCAACGAGACGAACGTCCGCGTGATGGACCAGTACTCCTCGGCCACCAGCTCCACCCAGAGCACCATCCCGATGAGCTACCAGCCCCTCCCCATCGACGGGACCTCGGTCGGCATCAAGTCAGCCGGCCTCAACGTCACGGCCGGGCACCTCAACTCCGAGTACACGACCAACCTGAACAGCCCCACCTCCACCCCCACACCATCAGCGGGCCAGGTAACCACCGGCGGGTCCATCGCCCCCTCACCGACCTTCAACGGCGGCCGGCCGGTCATCACCTCGCCGGCCCCCAGCGGCACGACGAACCCGGTGAGCACACCACCGCCCCTCGTCGGCGGGACCTCGACCCCGACGACCGGCGGCACCCGGGCCAGCACCTCCGGCCCCGGCGGGCAGAACCGGGGGCCCGGCCGCACCGGGGACAGCGCCGGGCGCGTCAGCAACGGCAACAGCGCGGCCAACCGCCTGTACGGGACCGACAACGAGAAGCTCCGTGGCGGCACAGGACGTGGCGGCGGCGCGGCCGAGGAACGGCTCGGGCGCGCCACCGAGAACGGCAAGGTCAGCGAGAACGGCAGGCTCACCGAGAACGGGAAGCCCACCGAGAACCGCCTCGGTGCCGGGAAGAACACCGGCTCGGGCAACTTCGCCGGCGCCGCCGAGGAAGCGGCCGCCAGCCGGAACGCCGCCAAGGGCGCCAACGGCGCGCCGCTCGGGACAGCGGGCCAGCGCGGCCGCGGCGAGGACGACGAGGAGCACCAGCGGCCCGACTACCTGCTGGAAGCCGACCCCGATTCAATCTTCGGCACGGACGTGCGGGCCACCCCGCCCGTCATCGGCGAATAGGGATGACGGCCGTTCGCACCGACTACCTCAGCCTCCCACTCGACGCGCTCGCGGGCGCGGTCGACGAGGAAGGGCTGGGCACGCTGCACCTCGCCCTGCGCCCGGAGCCGGTCTGGTTACCCGAGACGGAAAAAACCGCCGCGCGGCAACGGATGCGTGAGGCGCTCCGGGAAGCCCGGCTGCTGGATCACCGCGGCCGCCTCGACGCGGAATTCCTCGACTGGCTCCCGCTGCTGACCAACGCCTCACTCGAGTACTACGGCTGGGTCCACAATGGACAGAAGACCTACGGGATTCTCGCTGCGGCACGCGGACTCCAGGGCATCATCGCCGTGCGAGTCGACGACGGGATCGCCCTCAAACCCATCAACCGCGAAGCGCTCGTCGACGCGCTCGTGGCGGAACTCCCCGACGTCCGCCCCGGCGGCGGGCGCCCGTTGACGATCCGCGTCGCCGAGCTGGAAGACGCGGCCCGCGAGGACCGCATTCCCAGCTGGGACATCCGCGATCTGGTGAACGTGCTGCAACGCCCGGTCACCGGCACCGGCGAGCTGTACGTCGCCCACCGCGACGAGCTCAACCGCTACCACCGGCTCGAAGAGCCCCTGCACTACGCCGACACCGACTGGGGCCGCTACCTCAACTACACCCAAGGCACCGGCCCCGACGCGGAAATCCACCTCGCCCCCGGCTCGCCGGCCGCACTCACCGAGCATCTGCTGCGGCTGGAGCAGACACTCGCAGGCTGACCTCGCAGACTGCCCGCACCGGCCAGGCGCCTCCGGGCCTCAGGCCAGTAGTGCGTCCAGCTTCGCTCGTACGCGTTCCATGTCCTCTGTGTACTTGAGCACCGCCCCGAGGGTGCGCGCCGCCGTTTCGACGTCCAGTTCGTCCCGGTCCAGTGCGAGCAAAGCCTGCGCCCAGTCCAGCGATTCGGCCACCCCGGGCGGCTTGAGCAGCTCCAGCTCACGCAACCGCCGCACGGCGACCGCGATCTGGGTCGCCAGGCGTTCGCCCACCCCCGGCAGGCGCCGCCGCAGGATGGCTACCTCTCGGGACAAATCCGGGTGCGCCAGCCAGTGGTACAGACAACGCCGCTTGAGCGCATCGTGCACCTCGCGTGTGCGGTTCGACGTCAGTACCACCAGCGGCGGCTCCGCCGCCCGCACCTCGCCGAGTTCCGGGATGGTCACCGCGTTCTCATCCAGTAACTGCAACAAGAATGCCTCGAACTCATCGTCCGCGCGGTCGATTTCGTCCACCAGCAACACACACGGCGACTCAGTAAGCGCTTTCAACAGCGGCCGGGCGAGCAGAAATCGCTGAGTATACAAAGATTGTTCGGCCGCATCGACGTCAAGCGTCTCGCTGCCCGCTTCCAGCGCACGCAAATGCAGCAGCTGCCGCGGGAAGTCCCATTCGTACAACGCCTGCGCCGCGTCGATCCCCTCGTGACACTGCAACCGGATCAGCGGCAGCCCCAGCGACCGCGCCAACGCGACCGCGAGCGACGTCTTCCCCGTGCCCGGTTCCCCTTCGCAGAACAACGGGCGCCGCATGCGCAGCGCGAGGAACGCGGCCGTCGCGACGCCCTCGTCGGCAAGGTAGCCCGTGCCTTCGAGCGCCGTCGCCAGCTCTTCCGGTGAGTTGACCATCACGGTTCCAGCCTAGATGGCAAATCGGCGGGCGTGTCGACGTCGAAGCCGCTGCCCAGGTCGGCGCATTCCACGAGCCGCAGATCCGTCCTGGTCGCCAGCCAGTCACGGGCCCCGCGATCGCCCCGCGCGGACTCGGCGACCTCCGGCCACCACCGCTGTCCGAAAAGCACCGGATGTCCGGGAACACCGTCGTAGGCCGCCCTGGCGACGACGCCGGGTGCGGCCAGTGCGGCGAGCCGCGCGATCACGCGCGCGTCCACGTTCGGCAGGTCCACCAGGTGTACCAGCACGGCGTCCGCCGCCGGCAACGCGCGCAGACCGGCTCGCAGCGACGCGCCCATCCCGGTCTCCCAGTCCGTCGCGATCACCGCCGCGGACGGATCCGGCAGCAGGGCGCGGGCATCCTCGGCCTCGGCGCCGAGCACAACCCGGATCGGCGCGCAGCCCCCGTCGGCCAGCACCCGCAATGCCCGGCGCACCAACGGTTCCCCGTCGAGTTCGACGAGCGCCTTCGGCCGGCCGAACCGGCGGCCGGCGCCGGCCGCAAGCAGCAGACCCGCGCACCGCGCCGACGGCGCCATCGACTCAGCCACGGCGGGCCTGCGCCGGGGTGATGGCGAGGTCGTCCTCGATCCGCTTGGCCGCCGCCAGCAACAGCGGCAGCATCTCGTCCCGCACGGACTCGCGGCTCGTCCGGCTCGCGTGGGTGGACACGTTCACCGCGGCGACCACGGTGCCGCGGCGGTCACGGATCGGCGCGGCGACCGACCGCAACCCCTCTTCCAGCTCCTGATCGACCAGGGCCCAGCCCTGTTCACGCACCACGTCGAGCTCCGCCCGCAGCGCACCAGGCTCGGTGAGCGTGCGTGCGGTCAGCTTGTCCAAGACCGCCGACGACAAGTAGCTCTCGAGGGCGGCCCGGTCGAGACCGGCCAGCAGGACATGGCCCATCGAGGTGGCGTGCGCGGGAAAACGGGTGCCGACATTGATGGTCACGGTCATGATCCGGGAAACCGCGACGCGCGCGACGTACACGATGTCGGCGCCTTCGAGGACGGAAACCGAACTGGACTCGTGCACCTCCGCCGACAAACGCTCCAGATGCGGCTGCGCGACCTCGGGCAGCGTCATGCTCGACAGGAATGCATAGCCGAGTTCGAGGACCCGCGCGGTGAGGGAGAAGTACTTTCCGTCCGTGCGGACGTAACCGAGGTCGGTGAGGGTGAGCAAGAACCGCCGCGCGGCGGCCCGGGTCAGGCCGGTCACTCTGGCCACATCGGACAGAGTGAGTTCGGGGGCGCCCGTGTTGAAGGCGCGGATCACGGCGAGACCGCGTTCCAGCGACTGCACGTGGTGTGCCGCGCGTTCCTCCATACCCCTAACTTACTGGCTCATTTCCGACAAGGTTTTCTGGGCGACGGCGAACGCGGCGTTCGCGGCGGGCACGCCGGCGTAGGCACCGGTGTGCAACAGGACTTCGCCGATCTCGTCGGGAGTGAGCCCGTTCGTGATCGCGGCGCGCACATGCATGGGAAGCTCATTCTCGCAGTGCAGTGCGGTCAGCACGGCGAGCGTGATGCAGCTGCGGGTCCTGCGGTCCAGCCCGTCACGGGTCCAGATCGAACCCCACACCGACCGCGTGATGTAGTCCTGGAATTTTTCGCTGAATTCGGTGGTGTTCGCGCTCGCGCGGTCCACATGGGCGTCACCGAGCACCTCGCGGCGGACCCGCGTACCGGCGTCGAAAACGTCGTCGTTCATGCGTCCTCTTTCAGGTGGGCCAGAATCAGCTGGGTGAAGCGCCCGGCCTGTTCATAATTGCCGAGATGGGCCGCGTGTTCCACGATCTCGAACCGCGCGCCACGGATGCCGTCCGCGAGGACGCGGCCGTGCTCCAAAGGCAGTGCCCTGTCCTCGGCCCCGGAAATGACCAGGGTCGGGGCGGTGACCTTGGGCAGGCCGGGTACAAGGTCGAGATCCGCGAGCAGCTCACAGCACGACGCGTAGCCCTCGGCCGGGGTGGTGGCGGCCATCTCCAGCATGGCGGCGGCCTCGCCGGGGTTCGCGTCGATCCAGGGCCGGGTGAACCAGCGGCCGAGCGCGCCGTCCGCGATGCTCGCCATGCCCTCGATGCGCGCGGTTTTGGCTCGGTCAAGCCACATTTGGGTGTTGCCGGGCTGTACGGAGGTGCAGCACGCGACGAGAGTACGGACGCGGTTCGGGGCGTTCTGCGCCAGCCAGACCCCGGTCATCCCGCCGAGGGAGAGCCCGACGAAATGCGCCTCGGTCACGTCCAGCCGGTCCAGCAACGCGAGCACATCCTCGCCGAGGTCGTCGATACCGTAGGGACCATTCGGCGCGGGCGAGCGGCCGTGCCCCCGGGTGTCGTAGCGGATCACGCGGAAACCGTTGTCCACCAAGGGTTTCACCTGCGGCTCCCACATCCGCAGGGTGCTCCCGATGGAGTTGCTCAACACGACGGCGGGGCCGTCACCCTCGACGACGTGGTGCACCTCAACGCTCACTGCGTTCCCTTTCGTTCAACGCCCGCTCGACGAATACCCGCGCACTGCCCAGATAATCAGCCGGATCCAGCAGCTGCGCGATCCGCTCCCGGCTCAACTGCTTGCCCACCAAAGGATCCTGCGCGAGCAGATCGACCAGCGCTCCCTCACCCGCGAGCGCCCGCCGCACGCATTCGGTGACCGCGTCGTGCGCCGCGAGCCGTCCCGTTCCGGCCGCCAGTTCGGTGGTGACGCGTTCGGACAAGGCGGCCCCACCGGTCGCGTCGAGGTTCTTCCGCATCCGCTCAGGATCGACCCGCAGGCGCTCGAAACTGGTGCGCAGCCAGTGGATCGCAGAGCCGGTGCCGCGGAACAGTTCCGTGAGCGGCCGCCATTCCGCGTGCCATGATCCGGCTGCCCGCTGGTGTTCCTGGGGCATCGCGCCGAGCACCGTGCTCACCAGACCGGGCGCCTGCTGGGCGGCGGCCTGCGCGGCGATCGCCGCGATCGGGTTTCGCTTGTGCGGCATGGTGGAGGAACCGCCACTGCCTTCGCCGACTTCCGCCACCTCGGCGACTTCCGTCTGTGCCAGCAACGTGATCGTCCGGCTCACCGCACCGGCCACTCCGGACAGTTCGCCGAGCGCACCGGCGAGTTCCGCGATCCGGGTCCGCTCGGTGTGCCACGGCAGCGCGGGCTCGTCCAGGCCCAGCCGGCGGCTGAAGGCGGCGAGCACCGCCGGCCCGTTTTCGCCGAGCGACGCGAGTGTGCCCGTCGCACCGCCGAGTTGAGCCGCGAGCCGCACCCCACGCAGGCGGCGGGCCGCGGCGTCCAAACCGGACAGCCAGCCCGCCGCAGTGAGCCCGAACGTCACCGGAATCGCCTGCTGCAACAGACTTCTCCCGGCCTGCACGGTCCCGGCGTGGGCACGCGCCAGCTGGGCCGCCTCGGCGGCCGCCGCGTCCACGTCCTCCAGGAGCGGTTCCAGCGCGCGCTTCGCCAGCAGCATCACCGCACTGTCCATGATGTCCTGGCTGGTCGCTCCTAAGTGGACAAACCGGCCGGCGTAACCGGCCTGCCTGGTGAGCTCGCGGACCAGCGGCGCGGCGGGATTGCCGACGCCGACCGCCTTCGCGCCGAGCTCGGCGACGTCGAAGAACCCCTCACGGCACACCTCGGCGATACGGTCGGCGTGCTCGCGTGGAATCAAGCCGCCATCCGCCTCGGCTTGTGCCAGCGCCGCCTCGACGTCGAGCAACGCGCGCACCCACGCGGCGTCGCTCACCTCGTCGCGGACGGGACCGGCCGCCAGCACCGGATCGAACAGCTCAGACATCAAAAAATACTGTCTCGCCTTCGCCCTGTAGGCGCACGTCGAAGCGGTAACCGTCCTCGGTTTTCTGCGCGACCAGGGTGTGCCGCCGCTCCTCGGGGACCGAGCGCAACACCTCGTCGGCGGCGTTTTCCGCGGCCTTGTCGGCGAAGTAGATCCTGGTGACCACGCGGTTGAGCAGACCGCGGGCGAACACCGAGACGTCGATATGCGGGGCCTGCCCCTGCAGCGCGCCGGGCACCTGGGTGAGGATGCCGTACGTGCCGTCGCTTCCCGTCGGGCAGCGGCCGAACCCGCGGAACCCCGGCACCCGGCCGCGCGGGTCATCGGGATGGTCGAATCGGCCGTCCGGATCGGCTTGCCAGGTCTCGACGAGCGCGTCCGGCACCACGTCGCCGTTCCCGTCGTAGACGGTGCCCCGGATCCACACCGCGCCCGGCGTGCCTGCGGACACCACGGTCGGCCCGTCCTCCCACGGCAGCCCGATCGCCAGGTATGGCCCGACCGTCTGCGATGGCGTGCTCACTCGTCCTCCTCGTCCTCGAAAACGGACTGTTCACGGCCGCGCACCACGATGTCCCACTCGAACGCCAGCGCCCAGTGGTCGGTGGTGCGGCTGTGGTCGTAACGCGAGATCATCCGCTGCCGTGCCTTTTCGTCCGGGACCGAGTTGAAGATGGGGTCCTGGAAGAACAACGGGTCGTCGGGGAAATACATCTGCGTGACCAGCCGCTGCGGAAACGCTTGCCCGAACACGGAAAAGTGGATGTGCGCCGGGCGCCAGGCGTTGTCGTGGTTTCGCCACGGGTACGCGCCGGGCTTGATCGTGGTGAACTCGTACCGGCCCGCCGAGTCGGTGACCGTGCGCCCGACACCGGTGAAGTTCGGGTCGATCGGGGACGGCCAGTTGTCGCCTGTGTGCCGGTAACGCCCGCCCGCGTTGGCCTGCCAGATCTCGACCAGCGAGTCGGGAATCGGCCTGCCGTCGGAGTCCAGCAACCGGCCGTGCACGATGATGCGCTGCCCCTGCGGCTCGCCGTCGTGCTGGACCGTCAGGTCGTTGTCGTGCGCACCGACCCGGCCGGGGCCGAGCAGCGGGCCGGTGACCTCGGTCAGTTTCTGTGGCAGCAGGACGAGCGGCTGCTTCGGGTGGCGCAACCTCGTCGAGCCGTAGCCCGGCGAACCGAGCGGAGGATGCGTGCCCTCGGGATCCCGCCGATAGCGCGGCAGGATCAGCCTGTCACTGGCCGGAGCCGCCATAGTCATCTCCCTATGCTTCGAGTACGACTGCCAAACCTTGTCCGACACCGATGCAGATCGCGGCCAGGCCCCAGCCACCACCACGACGGCGCAGCTCGTGGGCGAGGGTGCCGAGAATGCGGCCGCCGGACGCGCCGAGCGGGTGCCCGATCGCGATCGCCCCACCGTTGACGTTGACGATCTCCGGGTCCACTTTGGACCATTCGGCGAGGCAGGCGAGTGACTGCGCCGCGAACGCTTCGTTGAGCTCGACCGCGGCGAGGTCGTCCCAGCCGATTCCCGCACGTGCCAACGCGATTTCCGCCGCGCGCACCGGGCCGATGCCGAACACATCGGGGTCCACCCCCGCCGCGCCACGGCCGGCAATGCGCGCGAGCGGCACCTTCCCGAGCCGGTCGGCGGCTTCCTGGTCGCCGAGCAGGACCGCGGACGCGCCGTCGTTGAGCGGGGACGCGTTGCCCGCGGTGACCGTACCTTCCTTGCGGAACGCGGGTTTGAGCTTCGCCAGCTTGTCCACAGTGGAGTCAGGACGGACACCTTCGTCACGGGTCAGCTCCGTGCCGGGCACCGGAAGGACATGCGAATCATAGAAACCGGAGTCCCACGCCTTCGCCGCATTCAGATGGCTGCGTAGCGCGAATTCGTCCTGCTCGGCACGGCCGATGCCGTAACGCTCGGCGAGCCGTTCGGTGCTCTCGCCCAGCGAGATCGTCCACTGGTCCGGCATGTCCGGGTTGACCATGCGCCAGCCCAGCGTGCTCGAATGCAACGTCTGATTTCCCGCGGCGTAAGCCTTTTCCGGCTTCTGCAGGATCAGCGGCGCCCGGCTCATGGACTCCACGCCACCAGCGACGACGAGCGAGGCATCACCGGTGGCGATGGACCGGCTGGCCTGCATCGCCGCGTCGAGCCCGGAACCGCAGAGCCGGTTGACAGTGCTGCCGGGCACACTGGTGGGCCAGCCCGCGAGCAGTGCCGCCATCCTGGCCACGTTCCGGTTGTCCTCACCGGCCTGGTTGGCGTCCCCGAGGATCACTTCATCCACAGTGGACGGATCAAGATCGTTGCGGGAAGCCAGTTCCCGGAGCACATGTGCGGCGAGGTCATCGGGACGCACCTTCGCCAGCGCCCCGCCGTAGCGGCCGAATGGAGTGCGGATCGCGTCCAGGACGAATGCGTCGGTCATCACGCCGCCTTCAATTCGCGCAGGGTCTTCAGCTCGGCTTCGCTGGGCGGTTCCGTAGTGGACAGTTCCGGGGAGACCTTCAAATCCCAGCCCGTCGCCTCGCGGACCTGCTCGACCGTCACGCCGTCATGGACTTCGGTCAGCACCAGCTCGGCGGTCTCCGGGTCGGGCCGGAACACGCCCAGATCGGTGATCACCAACGTCGGCCCGGCACCGTGGAGTCCGAGCTTCTCACGCTCTCCCTTGCCGCGGCCGTGGCCGAAGGAGGTGATGAAATCGACCTGCTCGACGAAGCTGCGCTTGCTCTGCCGGACCACGACATACACCTCATGGCAGGACGCGGCGATCTCCGGCGCACCACCCGCGCCCGGCAGCCGCACCTTCGGATGCTCGTAATCCGCACCGATGACCGTCGTGTTGATGTTGCCGAACTTGTCCAGCTGCGCGGCACCGAGGAAACCGACGTCGATCCGGCCAGGCTGCAACCAGTAGTTGAACACCTCGGGCACGCTGATCACCGCGTCCGCGGTCTCGGCGAGGATGCCGTCACCGATGGACGCGGGCAACCGGTCCGGTTTGGACCCGAGCGTGCCGGATTCGTAGACCAGCACCAGATCCGGCGCGTGCGTGCGACGCGCGAGATTGGCCGCGGTGGAGGGCAGGCCGATGCCGACGAAGCACCGCTGCCCGTTTCTCAGCGACCGGGCGGCGGCGATCGACATCATCTCGTCGGACGTGTAGGTCCGCTCTTCCGTGACACTCACTTGGCCGCCTCCTGCGCCTTGCGGGACACCCGCACCCGGTCGGCGCTCACGAGCGGGGCTCCGCCATCGTCGCTCGTGTTCACCTCCATCGAGAACACCTTGTCGCTCAACCACTCTTCGAACGAGTCCCGATTCCGCCCAATGGAATCCCAATACTCGTAATAGCCGTTGTCGCGCTCGTAGTAACCCTGCGCGTAGGAGGGATGGGCACCGTGCGGCACCTCGGCGACCGCCGTGACCGCCCACGACGGCAGGATCAGCTGACCCGGCACGGGCTCCAGCTCGTCGACGATTTCCTCGACCGTGACGAGGCTGCGCTTCGCGGCCAGCACCGCTTCTTTCTGTACGCCCACGAGCCCCCAGATCTGCACGTTCCCGGCACGGTCCGCGCGCTGCGCATGGATGATCGACACGTCGGGGTTCAGTGCGGGCACCGCAGCCAGCTGCTCACCGGTGAACGGGCAGGTGATCTGCTTGATCGTGCTGGTGTGCTTGGGCAGGTCCGTGCCGGTGTAGCCGCGCAGCACCGCGAACGGCAGCCCGGACGCGCCCGCGACATACCGGTTGGCCATCCCGGCATGGCTGTGCTCCTCGATTTCCAGTGGCACCGGCCAGGAGTTCTGCACCGCGTCCCGGAACCGGTGCAGCGAACCGACCCCGGGATTGCCGCCCCACGAGAAGATCAGCTTGCGCGCGCAGCCGGCACCGATGAGCTGGTCGTAGACGATGTCCGGGGTCATCCGGACCAGCGTCAGGTCCCGCCGCCGCTGGCGGATGATCTCCTGCCCGGCCGCGTGCGGGATCAGGTGTGTGAACCCCTCCAGCGCCACCGTGTCGCCATCGTGGACCAGCCGCGCGACCGCGTCGCGCAAGGACAGTATCTCGGCCATTGAGCTCCCTCATGACAACGCGATGTTCGCATTCCGCACAGTAGTTCTAGATACGAACATAGTTGGTGCCGCGAGGGCTCGCAAGAGAAGGTGGACGCATGCGGATCGTGGTGACGAGGCGGATACCCGAAGCGGCGCTGGTCGAACTCCGGGCACTGGGCGAGGTCCGGGTGTCCACACAGGACCGGCCGCTCGAACCGGACGAGTTGCGGAAGGCCGTCGCGGGCGCGCACGCGATCGTGAGCATGCTGCACGACCGGATCGACGAGTCGGTCGCCGAAGCCGCCGGGCCGCAGCTGCGGATCGTCGCGAACGTCGCCGTCGGCCACGACAACATCGACGTGCGCACACTCACCAGCCGCGGCATCGTCGTCACGAACACCCCGGGCGTGCTCACCGACGCGACCGCCGATCTCGCATTCGGGCTGCTGCTCACGCTCACCCGCCGCATCGCCGAGGGAGACCGCCTGCTGCGCGCCGGGCAACCGTGGTCGTTCCACCTCGGCTTCATGCTCGGCAGCGGGTTGCAGGCCAAGACACTCGGCATCATCGGTCCCGGGCAGATCGGGCGCGCGATGGCAAAGCGAGCCGAGGCGTTCGGCCTGCACGTCGTCTACAGTGGACGGTCAGAACCCAAGGAAACCCTGCTGCGCCAGGCCGATGTGGTGTCGCTCCACTGCCCGCTGACCCCGCAGACGCACCATCTCATCGATGCCGCCGCGCTGCGGATCATGAAACCGACCGCCGTATTGATCAACACGACCCGCGGGCCGGTGGTGGATGAATCGGCGCTCGCCGACGCCCTGCTCACCAAGCAGATCGCCGGCGCCGGGCTGGACGTGTTCGAGCACGAGCCCGACGTGGAGCCGCGGCTGCTCGAGTTGGACAACGTGGTGCTCACGCCACATCTGGGCTCGGCGACAGTGGAGACCAGGACGCAGATGGCGCTGCTGGCCGCAGACAACGTGACTGCCGTGCTCACCGGGAAGGCGCCGGAAAACCCGGTGCGAACCTGACTGGTACGGCAGTACAGTTTTTCGAGTGCGGAAAACCCTGATCTTCGACGCCGATGACACGCTCTGGGAAAACAACGTCGTCTTCGAGCGCGTCATCGACGACTACCTCGACTGGCTCGCGCATCCGACGCTGGACCGAGCCGAGCTGCGCGCGATCCTCGACGACATCGAGCGGGCGAACGCGGTCGTGCACGGCTACGGCACCGCCGTTTTCCTGCGCAGCCTGCACGACTGCCTGGCGCGGCTGCGTGAACGCCCGGCGACCGAGCAGGAGCGGCAGCAGATCCTCGAACTGGCCGACCAGCTCGTCAACCAGCAGGTCGAGCTGATCCCCGGCGTTGCCGACACGCTCGCGCAACTCGGCGCGCGGCACGAGTTGTTCCTGCTGACCAAGGGGGATCGCGAGGAGCAGCAACGCAAGATCGACGCGTCCGGGCTCGATCACCACTTCTCCCACGTGCACATCGTGCGGGAGAAGGACATCGGCACGTACCTGGAGCTGGTCGAGCGGCACGCGCTGCGCCCGGAGCACGCGTGGATGATCGGCAACTCGCCGAAGTCGGACATCGTCCCCGCCCGCCGGGCCGGGCTCAACGCGGTCTTCATCCCCAGCAAGAGCACCTGGGTGCTGGAGCACGACGTGGTCGATCCGGCGGACGAGAAGGTGCTGCACCTGGCTCGCTTCCCGGAGCTGCTGACCCACTTCTGACGGCGGTAGGCCGGGCCCACAGGGGGAGCCCGGCCTTCCGCGCGCTTTCGGTTCAGGCTTGGGGTGTCTCAGGGGCGGGCATGACGGCGAAGTTGAGCTGGCCCTGGTCATCCTGCTGCACGTCGAGGACCTTGTCGTCGAGGAACTGGGCGGCCTGCGGCTCCAGGAACACCCGGGCTCCGGCGTCCGTCCCCACCACCTGGTCACCCGCCTCGGGCTGCTCGGCCACGGACAGCGCCAGCTGCGCACCCGCGTCCTGCTGGGCCTGCACGGCGAACCGCAGTCCGCCCGTCTCCTGTTTGCCTTCCTGGGCGGTCAACGCGCTGATCGCCTCGGCGGCAGCGTCGGTCAAAGCGAGCATGGTTGTTCTTCCCTTCGGTTACGTGCGCTCGTGTCTTCCGACCATAGGGGCCCCGGGACGCTCACGCGCGACGGGTCAGCCTCATCGCTCATCGGCCGGCGGGGGCTGGACATCCGGGCGTTCCTGTCGCAACCGCTCGTCGAGCGACTCCCCTTCGCGTTCTTCGCGGGGTGTAGTGCCGAAACGATCGGAGTGGGCATACCGCTCCGGTGGTTCGACGCCCTCCTCCAGCGGGTCGGCGCCGAGCCGGTCTTCATCCAGATCTTCCGCACTGTTCAACGCGGCCGGATCGGACTCCACGGCATCATGAACGGGATGTCCGTGTGCCTCACTCATGCCACAGCGGTACCCCCGGCCCGAACCGGGCAAACCCGGAGAGCAACGTCACTCGGTTGTACCGTGCAAGAAGTTGCTAAGGCTAGGTAAGTTGACGTCATGACCATGGTGCAGTGGAGCGGACGGCACACCGGCCGTCGGTTCGACACTGCTCACCCGATCGTCTGGTATGTCGCCGCCGGAGCGGTGACGACGGGATTGCAGGAACTGGTCTTCCTCGCCGCCCGCCCCTTCATTACGTCGGTCGCCGCGAATGTCCTGGCTATCGCGCTCACGACATTGGCCAACACCGAATTCCATCGCCGCGTCACCTTCGCGCAGATGCGAACTTCCGCGCTGAAACTTCATGTCCAGTCGCTCGGGACTTTCGTCTTCTATGCCGGCTACGGATCGATTGTTCTGCTCTTGCTCCAAACATTTGTCGATGCGCCGTCAGCAACGCTGGAAGCGGTAATTCTTGCCCTCACCAGCGCAGTTGGTGGTGTCTTACGATTTATCGTTCTTCGCTGGTGGGTTTTCACCACTCGTTGACCACCCCTTGTCGACAACGCACCGATGTCAGTTGTGCACGAAAATCGCTCGGAACTGCGCACAGTGCTCAACCGGCGATCGTCAGCAAACAGACCGCTGCGGCAAACGGGGTATCTCAATGAGATCTCTTGTTGAAATATGGACTGCCGGACATCGGCCGCATACGATTACGCTCAGTCGCATCGGTAGCGGATGGGCAGGGACCTAAAGGGAGTATCCGCTCACCGAGGGTGACAGACGTTGACCTCCGGCTGCGACCGGCCGTAGGGGTCGCCGTTGTCGTTGGGGAGTCGACTATGAGAACCGAAGTCCCACCGGATACCGCCGTGCCCGCAGAAGCATCGGTACCCGGTTTCACCATCCCGCAGTCCTTTCCGCGGGGTCCCGCACAGCGACTGACCAAGGAGGAACTCGACCCGGCCGTCAAGGAAGCCGCCACCGGGGATCCGGCCGCCATCGCCCGGCTGATCAGCATGATCACGCCCGTCGCCGTGCGGTACTGCCGTGCCCGGCTCGGCGGTCGAGACCTGTCCTACCTTTCGGCGGACGACGTCGCGCAGGAGGTCTGCCTGGCTGTCCTGCACGCGCTGCCGAACTACCAGGACCGCGGCGGCTCGTTCCTCTATCTCGTGCACGCGATCGCATCGAACAAGGTCGCCGACGCGTACCGGCTGGTGTCACGGGATCGCTCCGACCCGGTCGCCGAACTGCCCGAGCGCCCGCTGACGGACAACGAGCCGGAAAAGCGCGTCCTCGACGTGGACCTCGGCGCGCGGCTGAACAAGCTGGTCGCGACGCTGCCGCCGCTGCAACAGGAGATCCTGACGCTGCGGTTGGTGGTGGGTCTGTCCGCGGGCGAAACCGCCGAAGCGCTCGGCATCTCCGCCGGCAACGTGCGGGTCACCCAGCACCGCGCACTCACCAAGCTGCGCGCGATGATCACCCGGGAAGGAGATCTCGTTCAGCCGTAAGCCTTTTCGAGCTCGGGGAGGAGCTCCGAAGAGGCGAACTCGAAGAACCCGTCCTGTTCGCCGCCACCGATCTGGATCAGTGCCAGATCGGTGAATCCGGCATCGGCAAAAGGTTTCACCGCTTCCACGATCGCACCGGCGTCGGGTCCACACGGGATCGAGTCGGCCACGTCGTCCGGCGTCACGAACTTGGTCGCGCCCGCGAACGCCGGGGTGCCCGGCAGTTCGGCGTTGACCTTCCAGCCGCCACCGAACCAGCGGAACTGCGCGTGCGCGCGCCGGACGGCTTCGTCCCGGTCCGGGCCGAACGCCACCGGCAGCTGCGCGAACTTGCGAGTCGTGTCCAGACTCACCTGTTCCCGTTCGCCGTCCCACCACTTGATCAGCTCCGGGTCCGGCTCGGTGGTGATCATCGCGTCCGCGACCGGCGCGTACCGTTCGACCGACTGCCGCCCGGACACCGCGACCGCGATCGGGGTGCGTCGATCGGGGAGATCCCACAGCTTCGCCGAATCCACGCGGTAATGCTCGCCGGAGAAGTTGACATAGCCGCCGTCGAACAGGTCGCCGATGATCTTCACGGCCTCGCTGAGCATCTCGTGCCGCACGTTGACCGGCGGCCAGCCGCGGCCCACGACATGCTCGTTGAGGTTCTCCCCCGCGCCGAGACCCAGGATGAACCGGTTGTCCGACAGCAGGGACACGGTCGCCGCCTTCTGTGCGACGACCGCCGGGTGGTATCGCATGATCGGGCACGTCACGAAGCTCAGCAGCTCCACCCGATCCGTCACCTGGGAGACTGCGCCGAGCACACTCCAGGCATACGGCGCATGCCCTTGCTCGTCGAGCCATGGCGAGTAGTGGTCACTGCAGACCTCGAACCGGAACCCGCTGTCCTCAGCGGCTTTCGCGAACCGGACCAGATCCTTCGGCCCGGCCTGCTCGGTCATCAGTGTGTAACCGAAACGCACTTCTCGCTGTCCTCCTCACGCTGCTTGCGACGCGAGATCGCGGCACGGCGCTCCGACTCGTCCAGACCGCCCCAGACCCCGAACGGTTCCTCGGCGGTCAACGCGTGGTGCCGGCACTCGACGATGACGGGGCAGGACTGGCAGATCCGCTTGGCCCTGGCCACCCGGTCCGCGCGGGCGAAACCGCGCTCCCCGTCGGGATGGAAGAAGACGGAGCTGTCGAGGTTCCGGCAGTTGCCGTTGCGCTGCCACTCCCAGATTTCGGCGACCGGGGTGGGCAGCCGTGACGTATCGGCCATGGTCAGACTCCCTCACGTGACGCTGTCGCAAGGGAACTACCCCGCCCGATTCGCGGCTACACCTGCCTTTTTGTGTGACTCAAGTTGCGGTCGCCCACCGGCGGAGGACGAAGTTGAGCGCGACGGCGGTGAACACGGTCTCGTCATCCTGGTTGCGTAGCTCGACGAGGCTGCGCAGCAAACCACGGTCCGGCTTGGATTTCGACGGCCGCGCTTCGAGCACCTGAACCCGGGCGCGCAGCTCGTCACCGGGGCGCACCGGCTTGAGCCAGCGCAACTCGTCGATGCCGGGGCTGCCGAGGCTCGACGCAGCGGACAGGTAGTTCCGCACGACCAGCTTCATCATCAGGCTCGCGGTGTGCCAGCCACTCGCGATGAGGCCGCCGTACGGGCCGGCCGCGGCCGCCGGGGGGTCGACGTGGAACGGCTGCGGGTCGTACTTGGTGGCGAACTCGAGGATTTCGTCCTCGCTCACCTTGATGCTGCCCAATTCTTCCGTCGAACCCTCGACGTAGTCCTCGAAGTAGCGATCGCTCATGACGAGCAGCCTCCCACACCAACCGGTCACGGTACCGGCATGACCGGCCTTGACCTGGTTCTTTCGGCGCGACGGGGTTCACCGGCGCGCCGCCACGCGAGTTGCGCGTTCCCGCAGCGCGAGTTGCGCGTTCCCGCCACGCGAGTCGAGCGTTCCCGTCGCGCGAGTTGCGCGTTCCCGCCGCGCGAGTTGCGCGTTCCCGTCGCATGGAACGCACAACTCGGCCGCACGCAACGTGCGACTCGGCCGCACGCAACGTGCGACTCGCGCGCAGGCTGATCTTCCGGGTCGTCGCCTGAGTCAGAGGCGGTTGAGTCAGAGGCGGTGCAGCCGCACGTCGGTCAACTCCGCATCCGCGATGAGCGCGGTGAGATAAGTACAGTGCGGCTGGCGGCGACGGTCGGTCGGCGACCCAGGGTTGAGCAGGCGCAATCCGTTGTCCGCCAAGGAATCCCACGGAATGTGGCTGTGCCCGAACACCAGCACATCGGTGTCCGGGAAGGCGGCCGCGCAACGCTGCTCGCGCCCTTTCGCCGCCCCCGTCTCATGTACGACCGCGAAGCGCAGCCCGTCCAGCTCCGCGCGAGCGATCTCGGGCAGACGTGCGCGAAGTTCCGGACCGTCGTTGTTGCCGTACACACCGATGAGCTCGCTGCTGCGCGCTTCGAGTTCGTCGAGCAGGCTCACTTCGACCCAATCTCCCGCATGGATCACGACATCCGCCTCCTCCACCGACCGCCAGACCTGCGCCGGCAGGCGCCGCGCGCGCCGGGGTACATGGGTGTCCGCGAGGATGACGAGACGCATGCCTCAGCTGTACACACCCGCTGTCCGGCACGCCACCCGACCGCCGTAACCTTTCTCCCTGTTGTCCGGATTCCGCCTGCCCCCGGGAAGGTGCCCCTTGCCGCAGGAACCCGTGTGGCCCACGGCCGACGCCGAGCAGACCGACGTCTTCGACCCGCCGACCGTGGTCATCCCCCGAGTCGAACCTCCGCACAAGCCCCGCCGGGCACTGCGCCGCGCCGGCATCATCGCGGGCTCGGTGCTGGGCGTCCTCGCCGCGCTGTACGCGGTCGATTTGCTGGTGAGCCAAGGCAATGTGCCGCGCGGGGTGACGGTCGCGGGAGTGGATGTCGGCGGGCTCAAGCGCGCGGACGCGGAGGAACGACTCCGCTCGCAGATCGAGCCGCGGCTGGTCAAACCGGTGTCGGTGCGCGCTGGTGACGTCAGCGCGACCATCGACCCCGCCCGCGCCGGGCTGAGCCTCGATTGGGCGTCCACTTTGGACCAGGCGGGTGCGCAGCCCACCAACCCGTTCACCCGGCTCACGTCATTCTTTACCACCCGCGAGGTCGGTGTGGTGACGCGTGCGGACAAACCGCAACTGGTCAACGCACTGCAAAACCTGCGCTCACAAACGGATCGCGCGCCCGCGGAGGGTGCGATCCGCTTCGAGGGCGCGACCCCGGTCGCCGTGCAGCCGCGCGCGGGTCAGCAGCTGCAGATCGACGACGCGGCGATCACAATTCTGGCGAACTGGGCGTCAGGGCAGCCGGTGACGCTGCCGGTGCACCAGACGCCGGTGAACGTGTCGGCCGAAGCGGTCCAGACCGCGCTCACCCAGCTCGCCCAGCCCGCGGTGTCCGGACCCGTCGTGGTCCACGGCGACGGTGTGAACGCGACCCTCAGCCCGGCGGCGATCGCGGCCGCACTGCGTTTCGAGCCCGCCCCGGACGGCACGCTCGCGATGAAGGTGGACAACGCGAAGATCGTCCAGGTCGCGGGTCCGCAGCTGAAAACCACCGAGAAACAAGGCAAGGACGCGCAGATCGTGTTCGCGGGCGGGCGGCCGACCGTGGACCCGTCGGTGGACGGCCGTGGCGTGGACTGGAACCCGACCCTCGAGCCGCTGCCCGAGCTGCTCAAGCACAGCGACCGGCGTGAGCTGACGGCGAAGTACGTCGACATGCCGGCGAAGGTCACCACGGACCAGGCCGACCAGCTCGGCATCACCGAAGTCATCGGCGAGTTCACCACCGGCGGGTTCGCCGCGGACTCGGGTGTCAACATCCGCATGGTCGCGCAGAAGGTCAACGGGGCGATCGTGAAACCAGGGGAAACGTTCAGCCTCAACGGTTTCACCGGTCCCCGTGGCGCGGCGCAGGGATACGTCGAGGCCGGGGTCATCGAGAACGGCGCGCCGGGACGCGAAGTCGGTGGCGGCATCTCGCAGTTCGCGACCACGCTGTACAACGCGTCGTACTTCGCCGGGTTGAAGGACGCCGGGCACCGCGAGCACAGCTACTACATCAGCCGCTACCCAGCCGCGCGCGAGGCGACGGTGTTCCAGAACCCCGACGGGTCCAGCGTCATCGATTTGAAGTTCACCAACGACTCGCCGACCGGGGTGGCGATCCAGACCATCTGGACGCCCTCGTCGATCACGGTGAAACTGTGGGGCACCAAGCGGTACAACGTCGAATCGGTGCCGGGCGAGCGCACGAATCCCGTTGACCCGCAACCGAAACCGGGTCCGCCGCAGAACTGCCACGCGTCGAACGGTGCGCCCGGATTCACCACGTCCAACACGCGGGTGCTGCGGGATGTCGCGACCGGCCAGGTCGTGCGCTCGGACAAGCGGACCGTGCACTACAACCCGCAGCCGAAGATCACGTGCGGCGGATGACGTCCAGCCGCACTCCGGCGCCGTCGAGGCAACGCTCGATCGAATAGTCGAAGATGTCGGCGAAGTAGCTGGCGCGGCGTTCGGGGTCCGTGGCAATCGTGTACACCGAGGCGCTGAGCGCGGCGAGGCCTGGCATCGTCTGGTCGTCGCGGTAGTTGCTCCACAGCGCGAGGTTGCGGGCACGGACGTCGGCGTGGCGCACCTGCTCGTCCTCGACGGAGACGAAGTGGCAGATGACGTTGGCCAGGAATTGGTAGAGCTCCGGGCTTTCGTCGCCGAATCCCGCCTGCTGCAGGACGCGGATGCCGCGGTCGATCGACGGGGCCGCGGCCAGGACGGTCACCCCGTACACGACGATCCGGCGCGCGACGCCGGGGTAGCGGAGCAGGACGGTGCGCAGCTCGCGAGCAAGGCTGCGGAACCAGTCGCGCCAGTGCAGGTCCTCCGGTGGCAGCGGGAACATGCCGATGACCCGGTTGACGACGGCGGTGACAACCGCGTCGCGATCGCCGACGTGGTGGTAGACGACGGCGGGATAGGCCTGCACGGCGGCGGCGAGCTGGCGCAGGGTCCAGTCTTCGAGCCCGTGGCGGGCGGTCAGCTCCAGCGCCGCGTCCACGATCCCGTCCGGCGTGACGGCAGGCAGGCCCGCCGCGTCCCGGGAACGAGGACGGCCGGGTACCGCAGCAGAGTTCGCCATGGCGTTACCCTAGCTGGCCTGCTCCGCCTTACTGGCAGCCTGCCAGTTTCGGGCGGGGGGGTGACGGAAATCCGGTTGGCCACAGGACTCGGGACGTGGAAGGGTGACACTGTCGTCCGCAGCCAGGAGGGTCTCATGTCCGATCCCGCACCTTCGTCCGAGCCCACGGAGGACGACCAGAAGCGCCGGTTCCGCGAGGCGCTGGAACGGAAGCAGGCCCAGGCCCGCTCCGGTGATCAACACGGCAAGGGCGGTGACCGCAGCCAGCACGCACACGGTCCCGCTGCCGCGAAACGCACGTTCCGCCGCAAGTCCGGCTGACGGATTCTGGCGGGCGGGAGCTCAGCAGGCCGCGGGGCTCACGCGAACTCCCTGCGCTGGCACGGAAAGCTGCCGGGGCCGTTCGAGCCGCTACGAGCACGGGGCGCCAAGATCGCCGTTTGACTCCGACGGCGCCGCCCCGGCTGGCGAGCTTCACCGGCTGGGTCGACGACTCTCGGTCCGCGCCGACCCGGCAGCCCGCGGTCACGCCTCTGCCCGACCACGTCTTTACCACGCACGCAAATAACGCGAGCGGAAACCTCTCGCGCGGAAACAACTTCCCGGGCAACGGCTCTACCGCACGGCTTCACCTTCTGACCCGGAGCCGACGAGAGCTGAGCGAGCCGCGAGATTCGCGCGAACTCCCTGCGCTGGCGAGGAAAGCTGCCGGGGCCGTTCGAGCCGCTACGGGCAAGGGGCGCCAAGATCGCCGTTTGACTCCGACGGCGCCGCCCGGGCTGGCGAGCTTGACCGGTTGGGTCGACGACTCTTGGTCCGCGCCGACCCGGCAGGCCGCGGGCGCGCCTCCGTCCGACCACGTCTTTACCGCGCGCGGAAATAACGCGAGCGGAAACCTCTCGCGCGGAAACAACTTCCCGGACGACGGTTTTACCGCACGGCTTCACCTTCGCAGCACCGACGGGAGCTGAGCGGGCTGCGAGGTTCGCAGCAGCGAGCCGGCGAAACCCCCTGCGCCGGCGGGGAAAGCTGCCGGGGCCGCTCCAGCCGCTACCGGCCACGGGCGCCAAGATCGCCGTTTTGCTACGACAGCGCCGCCCCGACCGAGTTTCACCGGCTGGGTCGACCACCCGGCCGCACCGGCCCGGCAAGCCGCGATCGCGCGTTTGTCCGAGCAGGTCCTTACCGCGCGCGGAAGTAACACGAGCGGAAACCTCTCGCGCGGAAACAACTTCCCGGTGACAGCTTTACCGCGCCGCTTCACCTTCTGGCCCGGGGGCGACGGCAGCTGAGCGGGCCGTGAGGTCCGCGCGAACTCCCTGCTCCGGTGGGGAAAGCTGTCGGCGGCGCCCCCGGTACTGCCGATGAGCCCTACTGCCGACGGACGTCGGCGCTCGCCGCTAACGAACCCGGCTGGCGCTCGCCGCCACCAACCCGACTCGCGCCCGCCGCTGCGAGTTCGACTGGCGCTCGCCGCCACGAGCCCGGCTCGCGCTCGCCGCCCCGTGACGGGCCAGCGCACCTCGCCGCCCGTCACGGGCGGCGAGGTCGCGGGCGTCAGCGCGTCAGGATGCTCCGCAGGCGGCCGACCTCTGACATGCGGCGTTCCGCGAGCCGGTCGGCGGCCGTTGCTGGGGGGACGCCTTCCGTGTCCGCCAATGCGAAGACATCCCGTGTCGTATCGAAGATCGCCGTCGCCTTGCGCTTGGCGCGGGCGAAGTCAAAACCGTGCAGCTCGTCGCTGACCTGGATCACGCCGCCGGCATTCACCAGGTAGTCCGGCGCGTACAGGATCCCGCGGTCCACCAGCTGCTTCTCGATATCCGGCGTCGCCAGCTGGTTGTTCGCCGCGCCGCAGACAACCTCGGCGCGCAGCTTGGGCACCGTCCGGTCGTTCAGCGCCCCGCCCAGTGCACACGGCGCGAAGACATCCAGCGTGGTGGCGATCAGCTCGTCCGCATCAGTGGCGACATCGACATCCGGGTGCGCGGCCAGCACCCGCTCGATCGCCGCCGGCGACACATCGCTGATCACGACCTGCGCCCCCGCCTCGACGAGATGCTCGACGAGGATGTGCCCGACCTTCCCGACCCCCGAAACACCGACCCGCCGTCCGGTCAGATCCGTTGTGCCCCAACGGTAAGAGGCGCACGCCCGGATGCCCTGGAACACACCGAACGCGGTCAGCACCGAGGAGTCACCGGCCCCGCCGTCATCGGGCGAGCGGCCCGTCACGAACCGCGTTTCCCGCGCCACGACGTCCATGTCCTGGACATAGGTGCCCACGTCACACGCGGTGATGTACCGGCCGGAAAGCGACTGCACGAAACGTCCGTACGCCCGCAGCAGCGCCTCCGTCTTGACGGTCGCGGGGTCGCCGATGATCACGGCCTTGCCTCCGCCGAGATCGAGCCCGGCGAGCGCGTTCTTGTAGGCCATCCCCTTCGACAGCGCCAGCACATCGGCGATGGCGTCGTCCTCGGAGGCGTACGGGTAAAATCGGGTGCCACCGAGCGCGGGCCCCAGCGCGGTGGAGTAGATCGCGAAGATCGCCTTCAGGCCGCTCGGCTCGTCCTGGCAGAACACGACCTGCTCATGACCGCTTTCGCGGCCGAATATCCCTTCGGTCACGGTGGTGACTCCTCGTCGACGGCGGACGGCGGTTCGTGGCGCCGGCCGATTCCGGTTGTGGTCGAGTGGAAAGGTCGTTTCCGCTCAAGAGCAACTTAACCGGGATCGGACGCCGCGCCTAGAGATCGCGGCGAATCGCCCACAACTCGGGGAAGACCGGCTGGAAGAGTGTGGCCCGCAGGTACCCGGCGCCGGATGAACCGCCCGTGCCCGACTTGTCACCGATCGTGCGCTCGACCATCTTCACGTGCCGGTATCGCCACTCCTGGATGCCCTCGTCGAGGTCCACGAGATGCTCGGCGATCAGCGCCGCACCGCCGTCCTCCGTGTAGACCCGTGACAGGTCTCCGTCATGACCCTGCGTGCGCAGATAGGCCTGGAAAGAGTCCCACAGCGTCGGCCGCGCCATCGCCGACACGATCCGCTGCCGCCCCGTGCTGCCCTCCGGATAGTGCTCGAACGCCGCGGCGTCTCGCCGGCCCAGCACCACCTCCAGCTCCCGGAACTGCGCGGACTGGAACCCGCTGGCCGCGTCGAGCCGGGCGCGGAAGCCGGCGAACTGGCTGGGCGTCATGGTTTCCAGCACGTCGATCTGGATGACCACCACCTTCAACACCGTCAGAACCCGGCGCAGCGTGCGGATCGCGTGTGCGGTGTCGCCCGCCTCGAGCCGCTCCTGCAGGTACACGAGTTCGTGCAGCAGTTGTTTGAACCACAGCTCGTACACCTGGTGAATCACGATGAACAGCAGTTCGTCGTGCTCATCCGAGCGCGGCCGTTGCGCGCCGAGGATCTCGTCGAGCGCAAGATAGGACGTGTAGGTGAGCGAGGCGTCTTGTGCCATACGGTCAGATTACGTCGGCGAAATGCCCGTTTACCGACCATCTGCGGGAATCGGACTTTCCTTCTTTGTGCGCTGTTTTCCTTCCCCTGGCCGGTTTTCGGCTCTAACCTCGGCGCAGTTCCACCTTTCACATCAAGAGGGGAAGTCCTCAGTGCGAAGAGCCCTTACCCTGTTCGTTTCGCTGGCCGTGGCGGGTGGTGCGGCGGCCGCGATCCCGGCGGTCGCGACCGCGCAAGGCCGCGCGGTGATCCCGCTGTCCCACCCACGCTGGGCTACCCCGCAGGCCAAGGTCGCCGACACCACGCCGTCGTCGAAGCTGGACTTCCGCGTGTACCTGTCGATGCGCGATCAGGCTGGCGCAGAGGCCGCCGCGCAGGCGGTGAGCGACCCGGCAGGCCAGACGTATCATCAGTATCTGAGCCCCGACCAGGTCCGTGACCGGTTCGCCGCGAACGACGCAACGGTCGCGTCGGTGCGCGACTGGCTCGCCGGCAGCGGGTTCTCGATCGGCGACGTGCCGTCGAACAGGGCCTACGTCGAGGCGACCGGCACGGCCGACCAGGTGGAGAAGGCGTTCTCGGTCGATCTCGCCAAGTACAAGATCGACGGTCAGGTCCTGCGGGCCTCGGACAGGGAGCTGTCGGTGCCCGCGGCGCTGGCGAGCGACGTGCTCGGGGTGGTCGGCGTCGACCAGGCCGCGCAGCTGCTCAAGCCCGACCACACCGACGGCACCCCGAACGACGTGCCGCCGGGGCCGGGCTTCCACAACGCACCGCCGTGCAGCAGCTTCTACGGCCAGAAAACCGACACCACCGACCCGGCCTACGGCGGCAAGGTCTTGCCGTACGCGCCATGCGGCTACACGCCGGGCCAGCTGCGCTCGGCGTACGGCATCGACAGTGCACGCGCGGACGGCAGCGGGACCACAGTGGCCATTGTGGACGCTTTCGCCTCGCCGACGCTGTACGCGGACGCGTCCGAGTACGCGCGGCGTAACGACCCGGGGCACCCGCTCAAGCAGTCCCAGTTCGCGGAGAAGGTCTTCCCGGCGAACCCGGAACTGGAGCCGCCGGACCAGTGTGACGCCGCCGGCTGGTACGGCGAGCAGACACTGGACGTCGAAGCGGTGCACGCCATGGCGCCTGGCGCGAGGATCCTCTATGTCGGCGGCTCCGACTGCCAGGATTCGTCTTTGGACGAAGCGCTGAACTGGGTCGTCGCGGGGCACACCGCGGACATCGTCAGCAACTCCTACAGTGACGCCGGCGAGGACATCCCGGCCGCCGAAGTGCGGGTGTGGAACCAGATCGCGATCCAGGCCGCGCTGGAGGGCATCGGCGTCTACTTCTCCTCCGGTGACAACGGTGATGAGGCCGCGCGGCTGGGCACCCCGGCCGTCGACTTCCCATCGTCGGACCCGTGGGTCACCGCGGTCGGTGGCACCAGTCTCGCGATCGGCAAGGACGGCAAGCGGCTGTTCGAAACCGGTTGGGAGACGGGCAAGAGCACGCTGACCAACGGGGCGTACGTGCCCGGCTCGCCCGGCGCGTACACCTCGGGTTCCGGTGGCGGCACGAGTGTCCTGTTCGACCAGCCCTTCTACCAGAGGGGAATCGTGCCGGACGCACTGTCCACTGTGAACCAGAACGGCAACCACAAGGGCCGCGTCCTGCCCGACATCTCGGCGGTCGGTGACCCCAACACCGGTTTCCTCATCGGCCAGACGCAGACGTTCCCCGACGGCGTGCACTACGACCAGTACCGCATCGGCGGGACGAGCCTGTCTTCGCCGATCCTCGCCGGGATCGTGGCGGTGTCGGACAGCCTGACCCGTTTCCACCACGGGTTCCTGAACCCGCTGGCGTACCAGATCGCTTCGCGCACACCGGCGATCACCGACGTCCGCCATGTGGACGGGGCGGTGACCCGCGTGGACTACGCCAACTCGGTGGACGCCACGAACGGGTTGATCACCTCGGTGCGGACGTTCGACTACCCGAACCTGACGATCCACACCACGGGCGGCTACGACAATGTCACCGGGCTCGGCACGCCGAACGGCGTGGGGTTCCTGCTGTCGCCGTAACGGGATTCGCTGTCCAGGGCCGGCCTCCCACGCGGAGGCCGGCCCTTCTCATGGGCGCTGGAGCGCGTCGCGGATCAGTTCCGCGAGATGGACGGCGGTGCGCTCGGATTGCTGCGCGATCTGCGTGCGGCAGCTGAAGCCGTCGGAGATCACCACGGTGTCCGGTGCGGCCGCACGGATCGCCGGGAGCATCCTGTCCTCCGCCACGGCGGCCGATACGTCGTAGTGTCCATGCTCGAACCCGAAGTTGCCGGCGAGACCACAACAACCGGAGTCCATTGTGGAGTTCCGGATACCCGCGCCGGCCATGAGCCGTTCGTCGGCGGCGAAGCCCAGTTCGGCGTGCTGGTGACAGTGCACCTGGGTGATCGCGTCGATGTCCAGGTCCCGCAAGGGAAGTTCGGCGTCGGCGAGCAGCTCGGCGAACGTCCGCGTGCGCTGCGCGAGCAACGACGCGGTCTCGTCGCCGGGCATGAGGTGCCCGAGGTCGCCGCGGAACAGTGCCGTGCAGCTGGGTTCGAGACCGACGACCTCGTAGCCCGCGTCGAGATACGGTTTCAGCACCGACAATGTCCGTGCCAGCACGCGTTTCGCGGCACCCAGCTGTCCGGTGGAGACCCACGTCAGTCCACAGCAGACATTCTCTTCCGGGACCACCACCCGGTACCCCGCGGCTTCGAGTACTTCGGTCGCCGCGTGCAGTACCTGGGGCGTGAGGTAGTTGTTGAACGTGTCCGGCCACAGCACGACAGGCTTGCCGCCGCGGGAATTCCGCTTACGCGAGCGCGTGTACGGCTTGCGGGCGAACGTCGGCAGCTCGCGTTCGGCCGCGATACCGCCGAGCCGCTTGACGAGTGCGGCGATCCGCGGCCTGCGCAGTGCGGCGTTCGCGAGCCTCGGCGCCAGCGCGGAGAACCGCAGCCACAAGGGAAGCCAGCCCATCGAATAGTGCGACAGCGGTCGCAGGCGGCCGCGGTAGTGGTGGTACTGGAACTCCGCCTTGTAGGTCGCCATGTCGACATCAACCGGACAGTCGGACAGGCATCCCTTGCAGGACAAGCACAAGTCGAGGGCATCCCGTACTTCTTCCGACCGCCAGCCGTCCGTGATCAGCTCACCGTTGATCATCTCCGCGAGCAGGTGCGCGCGCCCACGGGTCGAGTGCTTCTCCTCGCGGGTGGCCCGGTAGCTCGGGCACATCACGCCGCCACCGTCGGTGTTGCGGCATTTGCCGACCCCGACGCACCGGCGCATGGCCTCGCCGAAGTTGCCGTGGTCGTGCGGATATCCCAGCATCACCGGGATGTTCGCGGCCCGCAGCCGGAGGTCCGCGTCGACGGGCCGGGGTTTCACCATGATGCCGGGGTTCATCCGGTTCTCCGGATCGAAGATCCCCTTGAACCGCTCGAACAACGCCATCATGTCCGCGCTGTACATCCGGGGCAGCAGTTCCGACCGGGCCTGCCCGTCGCCGTGCTCGCCGGACAGTGAACCGCCGTGTGCGGCGACGAGATCGGCCGCTTCCACCATGAACGACCGGAAATTCGCCACGCCCGGTTTCGTCAGCAGATCGAAGTCGATGCGCATGTGCAGGCAGCCTTCGCCGAAATGCCCGTACACCACCGTTTTCCGGCCGTACCGGGCCAGCAGCTGTTTCAGCTCACGCAGATACGAGCCGAGCCGCTCCGGCGGCACCGCCGCGTCCTCCCAGCCCGGCCAGGCCTCGGCGCCGTCGGACATCCGGGTGGCCAGCCCGGCCCCTTCCTCACGAATCCGCCACAACCGGCGCTGCGCCGCGGGATCGGTGAGCACCACGTGCGGCCGGTGCAGCTCGCGTGCCAGTTCCTCGGCACGCGGTCGCGCGTCCTCCCCTGCCAGCTCGACCATGAGCCACGCCCGCCCATCGGGAAGGTCTGAACCACCTGCACCGGGCAGGCCGATGTCGATTCCCTCCACGGTGAGCGGATTCCTGGCCAGGATGGCGGGCACCGCGTCCGCCGCGTCGATGTCACTGCCGAAACCGAACACCGCGAGCACCCGATGCCGGGGAAGATCCACGAGACCGACCGTTGCTTCGAGCACCGTCACGCAGGTGCCCTCGCTGCCGACGAGCGCACGGGCGACGTTGAACCCGTTCTCCGGCAACAGATGTTCGAGCCCGTAGCCGGAGACGCGGCGCCCCCAGGCGGAAAGTTCGTTACGCAGCAAGGCGAGATTGCCGTCGACGAGTTCACGTAGCTCACGGAACACGCGCCCTTCGGTACCCGGCAGACCGGCACGACGGTCCACTTCGGACCGGGACGTCGCGCCGACGGTCATCCGGGTGCCGTCGTAGAGCAGGACCTCCATGCTCTCCAGGTTGTCGGCGGTGCGGCCCCAGGCGACGGAATGCGAACCACACGCGTTGTTGCCGATCATTCCGCCGATCGTGCACCGCGAGTGCGTGGACGGGTCTGGCCCGAACCGCAGACCGTGCGGGGCAGCGACGGTCTGCAGGTCGTCGAGGACGGTGCCGGGGGCGACGCGGGCGATCCGGCCGTCCAGCTCGTGCACCCCACGGAAGTGACGGGAGGTGTCGATGACGAGCCCGGGACCACAGGCGTTGCCCGCGATGCTCGTGCCGCCGCCGCGCGCGATCACCGGCGCACCCGCCTCCCGGCAGGCGGCGACCGCGGCGACCACATCCTCGGCCGTTCTCGGCAGCACCACACCGAGCGGCGGGTGCCGGTAGTTGGAGGCGTCGGTCGTGTACAGCGCGAGCGTGCCGGCGTCGAACGCCGCGTCCTGCCCGGCCAGCAGCTCATGGAGGGTGTCACGCACTCCCCCATTGAAACACCGTCGCGTGCCGCCCACCGGGACGGCGGCCTTGCCCCCGCACTGGCGCGCGGCTTAGCTGTGCGCATGGATACCTCCGCGGTCAACGACGCCGCCGCGCGCCTCCTGCTCGCCTACGAGAAGGGCGAGACGACCGCGCCGGTCGTCGAGACATTCCCCGAGGCGACGATCGCCGACGCCTACCGGATCCAGCAGGAACAGGTCCGCAGCTGGGTCGAGCAGGGCGACGTCATCAAGGGGCACAAGGTCGGGCTCGCGTCGAAGGCCATGCAGCAGCAGCTGGGCGTGGACCAGCCGGACTACGGGCACCTGCTCGCCGGCATGTTCCACCTCGAACACCAGCCGATCAGCGCCGGGTCCCTGCTGCAACCGCGCATCGAACCGGAAATCGCGTTCGTCCTCGGGCGGCCCCTGAGCGGTCCCGGCGTGACTGTCGCGGACGCGATCCGCGCCGTGGATTTCGTCGTACCGGCACTGGAGATCGTGGCATCGCGGATCACCGACTGGAAGATCTCGATCGTCGACACGATCGCGGACAACGCCTCCTCCGGCGGGGTGGTGCTGGGCAGCAAACCGACTGCACTGTCCGATGTGGACCTTCGGCTGGCCGGCTGCACGCTGCAGCTCGGCGGCGAGCTGGTGGCCACCGGCGCAGGCGCCGCGGTGCTCGGCTCACCCATCAACGCGCTGGTGTGGCTGGCGAACACGGTCGGCCCGCTGGGCATCGACCTGGAGCCGGGCCACGTCATCCTGCCCGGCTCGATGACGCGTGCCTTCCCGGTCAAGGCAGGCGACACGGTGTTCGCCGAGATGGGCGAGCTGGGCACGGTCACCGCGGTCTTCTCGGAGTAGCGCCTTACGGCTGCGGGTGGCCCAGCTTCGTCAGCCACAGCCGGAACAGCTTGTGCAGCGACTCGGCGCCGACGAGTTCACCCGGCGGTTCGAACTCGCGGGGGTGGATGAGAAAACCTCGCTCCTGCGGGCCGCCGAAACCCCCGTGTGAGCCGACATGCGGCTCGAATGGGGAAGCCTCGTCGGTCTCCGGGTCGTACCGGCTGTTGATCATGACGTCAGCGCAGTGCGGAAACGAGTCGACCCGCTGGATCAGCTCCGCGGCATGCGGTCCGAACTGCGTCAACGGGTCCTCGCCGACGACGAACCCGCTGTCCAGCCGGCGCAGCCCGTCGCGGCCGAGCACCACCGGCCCGAACTCCTTGCTGCGCACGAGCATGAACCCGACCCCGGTGTGATCGACCAGCGCGGGCAGCAACTCCGGATACTCGCGCTCGATCGTCTCCAGCTCGACCCGGCCCTCGTGGTCGGTGAACGACACCATCGCCAGGTGCCCGGACACCGTGACCACCACTCCGGGCGCGACGCGCGTCACTTCGGTCGGGCCGTCCGTGCGCGGGCGGTGTTCGATGCGGCCGGCGCGGGTCGCCCTGTCTCGCAGGCGTTGCGCGATCGGCCCGCCGCCCGTGACCTCCTCCGCCGGCCCGCCGCACAGCCGCCCGACGAGTTGCTCGACCGACTCGCCGAACCGGTCCGCGAACGCCCAGCCCTGCGTCTGCCCGTGATCGGAGAGCACGACGAGGTGATAGGGCCGTGGCGCGAGCTTTGCCGCCCGGTACAGCCGCCCGATCTGCTGGTCGATCGCCCGTAGTACGGCCAGCGAGTCGAACCGCTCGATCCCGGAGTGGTGCGCGACCTCGTCGTAGCCGAGGAAATCCGCATAGACCACCGAACGGCCGGCGAGCATGTCCTCCAGCACCGCGGATACCACGATGTCGCGGGCGATCACCGTCGTGCCCGGCCGCGCAAGCGGGTAGATACCACCGCGTTTCACCCGGGGCCGCACGCCGGCGCGGCGCTGCTTCGCCGCCGCCGACAGCTCCCGGAACACGTCCATCAGCGCCGCCCCCAGCGTGTGCACGGCATTGACCGGGTTGGCGAAGTACGCGTAGTAACCGGCGCCGACGCGATCGGTGTGCCGGCGCCGCAATCCCTTGGGCAGCAACATCGAAACCGCGCTCATGGTCATGGTGAAATGCGGCGCGTCCCCGGTGAACAGGTTGCCGTGGCTCGCGCCGTCCACCGCCAGCAGCCCGCGGCCGTCCGAATGCCGGCGTTCGATCTCGGCCGCGTCACGGGGATGCGCGCACGCCATCACGTGATCGCGATCCTTTTCGTACCACCGGAAGCCGAGAATGTCGTGATTGGACCCGTGCAGGATGCCGCTCACGCTCGCACCGGTCTGGGAGCTCCAGTCGGTCTGCCAGCCGGTCAGCGTGTGGCTGCCCGCGGCGAGCCAGCGCGCGAGTGTCGGCATGTCACCGTCGCGCACGGCGCGGCGCACGACGTCATAGCCGAGCCCGTCGACCTGCAGGAAGATCACCCCGGGAGGCTCCCGCTCGTCCACCTGGTCCGGACCGCAGCGGCTGCGGCCCAGCGCCCGACGGAAGAAGATCTCGTCCTCGTCGATCGCCAGCGCGGTGCTGACGAGCGCGTTCACCACGGAAATGCCCAGCACCACAAGGATCGCGGTGCGCAGGCTGGACACCTGGACCCCGGGCACCGCCGCCAGCACACCGAACGCGCCCGCGCCCAGCAACAGGAAACTGCCGACGCCGAGGGTGAACAGCGCGAACGGCAAGGCAACGCGCAGCACCAGCGGCCAGACCACGTTGGTGAGCAAGGAAAGCAGCAGCGCGGCGATGATCGGCTGCCACCAGCTGGACATCGAGAACCCGCGCAGCAGGACATCCATCACCCGCAGCGCGAGTACCACGGTCAGCAACACCAGTGCGGTGCGGGCGATCGTGCGCCCACCACGGAGCAGGCGCCCCCGTTCCGCCTCCGTCATGAATCCACCTTCACCCGGTCCCGGCGCCATTTCGCCACCAGATTCAGCACGATCGTGACCAGCAGCACCAGCACCGCGGCCAGTACGGTGGCGATCAGCGGCGAGTCGAAGATCCCCCCGCTGACCACCCCGAGCAGCGCGTACGCGCCCGCCCACAGCACACACGCGGCGAGCGTCGCGGGAACGAGGCGCCGCCACGGATACGTGACCGCGCCGGCGGCCAGCAGCACCGGGATCCGGCCCGCCGGCACCAGCCTGCCGATCACGATGAGTTGCCAGCCCCGCCGCCGGAACCGTTCCTGCGCGGCCACCAGCCGATCCGGCCGCTGGCCGCGGGCCAGCCAGCGCACCGCGGCCGCGCTGCCGAGGCGGGCGACAGCGAACGTGACGAGATCACCGATGGCCGCACCGAGCGTGGCGAGCAGCAGCACCAAGGGCAGCGACAGCTGGGCCGTCGTCATCGCGACCGCCGCCGCGGCGCCGACGACTGCACCGGTCGGCACCACCGGCACGATCGATCCGATCAGGACACCGAGAAACAGGGCGGGGTAACCGATCGACGACGTACCGGTCCAGTCGAACGCAAGGGTCACCCGGTCACCTCGGCGAGCCGTACCCGCTCTCCGGGCTGGGTGACAAGGACTTCAGTGTGCGCGGCCGCCGCGGCGGCGAACTCGTGCGGTGGCTCGACCAGCAGGCGGCGCATCCGCTTGGTACGCGCCAAACCCGGCAGGGCCAGCGTTCCCCAGTGGACCGGAACCGCCACGGAGGCGCAGACCAGCCTGGCGGCGTCGGCCGCACGCACGGGATCGAGGTGCCCCGGCCCGAGATTCGGGCCCCAGCCCCAAACCGGCAGCAGCGCGACGTCGACCGGCGCCAGCTTTGCCATGTCCTGGTACAGATCCGTGTCACCGGCGACATACACACGGTGATCACCGGTCTCGACGAGATGCCCGACCGCGGGCGCGTGCGGGCCATGAGTGAACCGCGGACCCCAGCGATGGCCGGCATGATCCGCGCGCAACGCGGTGACCGTCAGTCCACCGGTTTCGAGCCGTTCACCGGCGCCGAGCTCGTCCACCCGCGAGAAACCCCGGCGCCGTAACCAATCCCCGGCCCCGCGCGGCACGACGATCCGGACATCCGGGCCGAGGAGCCGCAGCGAAGGCAGGTGCAGATGGTCACCATGCAGATGCGAAATGAGGACGAGATCGGTGTCACGCCAGGCTTCCGGCGCCAGTGGGGGCGCAACTCGGTTGAGGGCACCCACATTCGCGGTGAGTACCGGGTCGGTCAGTACCACCCGCCCCGCCGTCTCCAGACGGACTGTCGAGTGGCCCAGAAAGCGCATCACGAGTCCGTCCACTTGGTCATTATCCCTCAGCCGCGGATGTCCCCCGGGACGCTCGCAGACCACGAAGGGAGTGGCTTTAGTAACACTACGGTTACCAAGGTCCTCAGCTAGACCAGCCGGGTGAAGCGCTGACATAGCCGGTGAAAATCGGCATTATGGCTGCTCAGACCACTTGCGGAGGGTGCATAGCGGAAGAAACCCGGTAGTCAACGGGCGCGTGGCATTTCCCACGCGGTGCGATCAACGTATGTCGATAACCGCCAATTCACACTACTGTCATAAGACCCGGGTGACCCCGGGACTAACAGCGCGCCGCGGAACAAGCCCGAACACCCGGCTTCTTCCTCGCGCACCCGTAACCGATGCCCAACGACGTGCTGCCCTACGACCGAAGCGGCCACCCGCTGATGTGTGGCCGGGCGTGATGGTTCCTGCCCAGGAGCCATCACGCCCGTTTTCCTCTCTCGACTGACCATCGCGGCCCGGGACAACACCGTTAACAGGTCTGCCAGACCTGGATCATTCGGGTGAACTCGTGCCGCCGACGCCCAAGGAGGCGGCCAGCCGTGACCCGCCACAGTTCGACCAGGCCGGAAGGTCTGTACGACGCGCACTATGAACACGACGCCTGCGGCGTCGCCTTCGTCGCCGATCTCGCCGGACGGCGAGATCACGGGATCGTGCGGCAAGCCCTTGTCGCACTGCGCAATCTCGAACATCGTGGCGCAAGAGGAGCCGAACCGGACACCGGAGACGGGGCGGGCCTTCTCATCCAGGTTCCGGACGCGTTCTTCCGCGAGGTCGTCGATTTCGCGCTGCCCGAACCCGGCGGATACGCCGTGGGGACGGCATTTCTACCGGCAGACAGCCTGCAGCGCGGGCGCGCGATGAGCGCGATCGAAGGCATCGCCGCGGAAGAGGGCATGTCCGTGCTGGGCTGGCGTGAGCTGCCCATCGATCCCGAACACGTCGGGCCGACCGCGAAAAGCGTCATGCCCCATTTCGCTCAGCTCTTCCTGGCCGCCCGCGAGGAGGGTGTGACCGGGCTCGCGCTGGAGCGGATGGCGTTCTGCGTGCGCAAACGCGCCGAGCACGTGCTGGCACCGGAGGGTGTGTACTTCCCCAGCCTGTCGTCACGGACGATCGTCTACAAAGGAATGCTCACGGAGGGTCAGGTCGAACTGTTCTACCCCGACCTGACCGACGAGCGCGTGGTGAGTGCGATCGGGCTGGTGCACTCCCGCTTCTCCACCAACACCTTCCCGTCGTGGCCGCTGGCCCACCCGTACCGGTACGTGGCGCACAACGGTGAGATCAACACCTTGCGGGGCAACCGGAACTGGATGGACGCGCGCGAGTCCATGCTCGCCACCGACCTGATTCCCGGTGACCTCAAGCGGATCTTCCCCGTCATCACCCGCGACGCGAGCGACTCCGCGACGTTCGACGAGGTGCTGGAGATGCTGCACCTCGGCGGCCGGAGCCTGCCGCACGCGGTGCTGATGATGATCCCGGAAGCGTGGGAAAACCATGACGAGATGGACGCGGCGCGCCGGGCGTTCTACGAGTTCCACTCCACGCTGATGGAACCGTGGGACGGGCCCGCGCTGGTGTCGTTCACCGACGGCACGCAGATCGGCGCCGTGCTCGACCGCAACGGCTTGCGGCCCGCCCGGTACTGGGTCACCGAGGACGGTCTCGTGGTGCTCGCCAGCGAGGTCGGGGTGCTCGAACTGGATCCGGCGACCATCGTGCGCAAGGGGCGGCTCGAGCCCGGCCGGATGTTCCTGGTGGACACCGCGGAAGGCCGGATCATCGACGACGAGGAGATCAAGGGCGAGCTGGCCGCGCAGCACCCGTACGCCGAGTGGATCGACAGCGGACTGGTGCGCCTGGAGGAACTTCCCGAGCGCGAACGCGAGGTACCCACCCACGCCTCGCTGGTCCGGCGTCAGCAGTCCTTCGGCTACACCGAAGAGGAACTGGAAACCCTGCTCGAACCGATGGCCCGCACCGGGGCCGAGCCGACCGGCTCGATGGGCAACGACTCCCCGCTCGCGCCGTTGTCGAGCCGGCCACGGCAGATCTTCGACTACTTCACGCAGCTGTTCGCGCAGGTGACGAACCCACCGCTGGACGCGATCCGCGAGGAGCTGGTGACCTCGCTCGGCACGCAGCTGGGCGCCGAACCCAACCTGCTGGACGCGGGCCCGGAGCACTGCCGCAAGATCGTGCTGCCGTTTCCCGTGCTGGACAACGACGAGCTGGCCAAGCTCGTGCACATCAACGATGACGGCGATCTGCCGGAGTTCCAGGCCGTCACCGTGCTCGGACGGTACGAAGTGGACGGTGGCGGCGAGGCGCTTGTCGCGCGGCTCAACGAGATCTGCGCCGAGGTGTCCGAGGCCATCGAGGACGGTGCCCGGCTGATCGTGCTGTCCGACCGCGGTGTCGACGAACGGCACGCGGCGATCCCGTCGCTGCTGCTCACCGGTGCCGTGCACCACCATCTGGTGCGGCAGAAGACCCGCACCCAGGTCGGTCTCGTCGTCGAAGCCGGGGACGCCCGCGAGGTGCACCACATCGCGCTGCTCGTCGGCTACGGCGTGGCGGCGGTCAACCCCTACCTCGCGATGGCCACCGTCGAGGAACTAGCGCACCAGGGCAAGATCCCCGGTGTCACGCCGCAGCAGGCCACCCGGAACCTCATCAAGGCGCTCGGCAAGGGCGTACGCAAGACGATGTCGAAGATGGGAGTGTCCACAGTGGCCTCCTATACCGGCGCGCAGATCTTCGAGGCGATCGGGCTCGGCGCCGAAGTCATCGACACCTGTTTCGCGGGCACCACCTCACGGCTGGGCGGGGTCGGGTTCGACACGCTCGCGGAGGAGGTTTCGCAGCGGCACAAGCGCGCTTTCCCGCGGGACGGCATGCACGCGTCACACCGCGAATTGGAGACCGGCGCCGACTACCAGTGGCGTCGCGAAGGTGAGCCGCACCTGTTCAACCCGCACACCGTGTTCAAGTTGCAGCACTCCACCCGCAGCGGGAAGTACGAGATCTTCAAGGAATACACGCAGGCGGTCAACGACCAGGCCGAGAAGCTGATGACACTGCGCGGCCTGTTCGACTTCAAAACAGACGAGCGCCAAGCTGTGCCTGTTGACGAGGTCGAACCGGTCTCCGAAATCGTCAAGCGGTTCGCCACCGGCGCGATCTCCTACGGCTCGATTTCCCAGGAGATGCACCAAACCCTGGCGATCGCGATGAACCAGCTGGGCGGCAAGTCGAACACCGGCGAGGGCGGCGAAGACCCGGAACGGCTGTACGACCTCGGGCGGCGGTCGGCGGTCAAGCAGGTCGCAAGTGGACGGTTCGGGGTGACGAGCGAATACCTCGTCAACGCCGACGACATCCAGATCAAGATGGCGCAGGGCGCGAAGCCGGGTGAAGGCGGGCAGCTGCCGGGTGCGAAGGTGTACCCGTGGATCGCGAAGACCCGGCACTCCACACCGGGCGTCGGGCTCATTTCCCCGCCACCGCACCACGACATCTATTCCATTGAGGACCTTGCCCAGCTGATCCACGATCTCAAGAACGCCAACCCGGCGGCCCGGATCCACGTGAAGCTGGTTTCCGAGGTCGGTGTGGGGACGGTGGCTGCTGGAGTCTCGAAGGCACACGCCGATGTCGTGCTCATCTCCGGGCACGACGGCGGAACCGGCGCTTCGCCGCTGTCGTCGATCAAGCACGCCGGCGGGCCGTGGGAGCTCGGCCTTGCCGAGACGCAGCAGACGTTGCTCGCCAACAGGTTGCGCGATCGCATCGTGGTCCAGACCGACGGTCAGCTCAAGACCGGCCGGGACGTCGTGATCGCGGCTCTGCTCGGTGCCGAGGAGTTCGGCTTCGCGACCGCGCCGCTGGTGGTGTCCGGTTGCATCATGATGCGGGTGTGCCACCTCGACACGTGCCCGGTCGGCGTCGCGACGCAAAACCCGAAGCTGCGCGAAAAGTTCAGTGGCAAGGCCGAATACGTGGTGAACTTCTTCGAGTTCATCGCACAGGAGGTCCGGGAGTACCTGGCGCAGCTGGGTTTCCGGTCGATCGAGGAGGCCGTCGGGCACGCCGAGCTGCTGGACAAGCGGCGGGCGGTCGAGCACTGGAAGGCGGCCGGTCTGGACCTGACGCCGATCTTCCACGTGCCCGAGCTGCCGCCGCGCGCCGCCCGGCACCAGGTGGTCGCGCAGGACCACGGGCTGGACAAGGCGCTCGACAACACGTTGATCCAGCTGGCCGAAGGCGCGCTTTCGGCCGGTGACCGGGTGAAGCTGGACCTGCCGGTACGCAACGTGAACCGGACCGTCGGCACGATGCTCGGTTCGGAGCTGACGAAACGCTGGGGCGGCGAAGGGTTGCCCGACAACACGATCGACGTGACCTTCACCGGTACGGCGGGTCAGTCGTTCGGCGCGTTCCTGCCCCGGGGCATCACCTTGCGGCTCATCGGTGACGGAAACGACTACGTGGCAAAGGGTCTGTCCGGCGGACGGGTGATCATCCGGCCGCCACGCGAGGCACATTTCGTCGCGGAGGAGCACGTCATCGCGGGCAACGTGATCGGCTACGGCGCCACCGGTGGTGAGATCTTCTTGCGTGGCAAGGTCGGCGAGCGGTTCTGCGTGCGGAACTCGGGCGCGCTCGCGGTGGTTGAGGGCGTCGGCGATCATGGCTGCGAGTACATGACCGGCGGCCGGGTGGTCGTCCTCGGCCAGATCGGGCGGAACTTCGCGGCCGGGATGTCCGGTGGCGTCGCGTACGTGCTGGATCTGCCCGCACTGCGAGTGAACCGCGAGATGGTCGACCTGGATCCGCTGGACGACGAGGACACCGAGTTCCTGCGTGACGCGGTCGAGCGGCACTACTCGGAAACCGAATCGGCCGTGGCACATGCGCTGCTGGCCGACTGGGATGTCGCGGTGGAACGGTTCGGCAAGGTCATGCCGAGGGATTACAAACGAGTACTGCACGCGCAGGCCGCCGCTGAACGGGACGGCCGCGACGTGAACGAGGCGATCATGGAGGCCGCACATGGCTGACCCCAAAGGGTTTCTCACGACAGCGCGGGAGACTCCGAAGAGCCGGCCGGTCGACCTCCGCATCATGGACTGGCGCGAGGTGTACGAGGACTTCGCGACCTCCCGCCTGGAGAAGCAGGCCGGTCGTTGTATGGACTGCGGTATTCCCTTCTGTCACCAGGGTTGTCCACTGGGGAACCTGATCCCGGAGTGGAACACCTTGGTATGGCGGGAAGACTGGCAGGAGGCGATCGAGCGGCTGCACGCGACGAACAACTTCCCGGAGTTCACCGGCACGCTGTGCCCGGCGCCGTGTGAGACCGCGTGCGTGCTCGGGATCAACGACGATCCGGTGACCATCAAACGGGTCGAGATATCCATTGTGGACCGTGCGTGGGAAGAGGGCTGGGTCACGCCGCAGCCGCCGCGGACGCGCACCGGCAAGAAGGTGGCCGTCGTCGGTTCGGGACCGTCCGGGCTCGCCGCCGCCCAGCAACTGACTCGCGCCGGGCACGACGTGGTCGTGTTCGAGCGGGCCGACGCGATCGGCGGGCTGCTGCGCTACGGGATCCCCGAGTTCAAGATGGAGAAGTGGCGGCTGGACCAGCGCATCGAGCAGATGCGCGCGGAGGGCACGGAATTCCGCACGGGGGTCGATGTCGGGGTGGACGTCACGGCGGAGGAGCTGCGTTCCTCCTACGACGCCGTGGTTCTCGCCGGTGGCGCGACGGCGTGGCGTGACCTGCCGATCCCCGGCCGCGAGATTCCCGGGGTGTACCAGGCGATGGAGTACCTGCCCCCGGCCAACCGCGTGGCGGCCGGCGCCCTGGAGTCCTCGCCGATTTCCGCCGAGGGCAAGGATGTCGTCGTGATCGGAGGCGGGGACACCGGCGCCGACTGCGTCGGCACCGCGCACCGGCAGGGCGCCGCTTCGGTGACCCAGCTGGAAATCATGCCGCAGCCACCGCGGGCGCGTTCGGACGCACACCCGTGGCCGACGTACCCGATGATCTACCGCGTCTCGTCGGCGCACGAAGAGGGCGGCGAGCGGCTGTATTCGGTGAACACGCAGGAATTCCTGGCGGGTGATTCCGGCAACCTACGGGCGCTGCGGCTGGTGGAGGTGCGCAACGAGAGCGGCAAGTTCGTTCCCGTCGAAGGCACCGACCGGGAATTGCCCGCGCAGCTGGTATTGCTGGCAATGGGTTTTGTGGGGCCACAGCGGGAAGGTCTGCTCGAATCGCTCGGCGTCGAGCTGGACGCACGGGGAAATGTCGCGCGGGACAAGGCTTTCCGCACGAGCCTGGACAACGTGTTCGTCGCGGGCGACATGGGCCGCGGGCAGTCGCTGATCGTGTGGGCCATTGCGGAAGGCCGCTCCGCGGCGGCCGCGGTGGACCGTTTCCTGGTACCGGACCGCGATTTGCTGCCTGCGCCCATCGCGCCGACGGACCGCCCGCTCGGTTAACGGGTCACGCTGGACGGAGTAGCCGCCGGGCGGGGCAAAATCCCGCCCGGCGGCTCGCGCTGCACGCGAATACGACATTCGGGTGAACCTGAAACTCGGACATCTCGTCGTGATGCGGCGCATGGCCGACGAGCGGCGGCTGGCACGAACTCATCAGCCGCTGCAAAACCGCCCAGGGTCTAAAATTGGCCGCCCGCCTCTAAACGTTGTCCGAATAGCTCACCACTGAGCGGCGACGACGGTCTGGACCTCCCGCCTTGCGGGGTGTGTACTGTCAAGTCGCCACGTCGTGTGCCGCAAGCAGTTGACGGGCGCGCGCCGCGATCGGGTAGTCGACCAGCTTTCCATCCACTGTGATGGCCGCCTGGCCAGCCGCCTCAGCCCGGTCGAAGGCTTCGACCGTCCGTTGCGCCTTGTCCAGTTCGGACTTCGATGGCCGCCCGAAGATGCGTCCGATCTGGGCGACCTGGTCCGGGTGTATCGCGTGCTTGCCACCGAATCCCATGCGACGGGCATGTTCAGCTTCGGTGCGCAGGCCCTCGTGGTCACCGTGACGCGGATAGGCGCCGTCGTGTGGCGCATAGAGGTGGGCCGAACGAGACCACAGAACTATCTGTGCCCGAGCGTAGGTCAGAGTCTCCGACGGCGGCGCTTCGGGATCGTCACCGGCCCACTCGACGCCCGCATCAAGGCTGAAGTCGCCCGCACCGAAGCACAGCAGCCGCAAGCGTGGCGTCGCTGTCACGATCATTTCCAGGTTTCGCAGCCCGGCCACCGTTTCGATCGTGGCCATCAGCGGCACCGAACCCGGCTGCAGGTTCAGTTTTCGCTCCTTCCTGCCCACCAGGTAATCGACGATGTGCAGGTCCCTCGCCGACTCCACCTTGGGTAGGGTCAGTCCAGCCAACCCTGGCCGAACAACCGCCGACAGGTCCTCGTCGAGTTCCTCGCTGCCCACGGGGTTCACCCGGACCCAGATCGACTTCCCGTCGGTGGGCCGTTCCAGCACGCTCGCGGCGGCGTGACGGGCGGATTCCTTGGCCGACCTGGCGACGGAATCCTCGAGGTCCAGGATCACCGAATCGCCGGGCAAGTGGGGGATCTTCCTGATTTTCCGCTCTTCCGCAGCGGGCACGAAGAGCATCGCTGTGCCGCCCATCAGACCGCCTGCTGGGTGGGAGTTTCGAGTAAGACGTGCCCGGCATGCAGGTGACAGGCCACCATGCCGCCCGACGAAACATTCGATGGCGGTGGCGTCTCGGTGATGCAGATCTCCATCGTGTGCATGCATCGACCGGAAAAAGGGCACCCACCTGACCGCCCGCTCGACTCCCCTGGCCGCGGCCGCTTTTCCAAGTTCCGTCGCGTTCGGCGGCGGAGCTGTTCCTGTGGATCGGGCACGGGGACGGCCGCCAACAGCGCCTGGGTGTAGGGGTGCGTCGGATCGGTGGTCACGACCGCCGTGGGGCCCTGCTCGACGAGACGCCCGTGTAGCAAGACCGCGACCCGGTGGGAGATGTGCCGGACGACATCGAGATCGTGGGAAATGAACAGATAGCTCAGTCCAAACTCCCGTTGCAGGTCGGAAAGCAAATTGAGGATCTGTGCCTGGACGGACAGATCCAACGCGCTGACCGCTTCGTCACAGATGATGAGTTGCGGAGACAGCATGAGTGCTCGGGCGATCGCGATCCGCTGGCGCTGTCCTCCGGAAAACTTCGCCGGGTAACGGTCGGCGGCGTCGGCGGGCAGGCCAACCCGCCGCAACATCGCGGTCACTTCCGCACGGGCGGCGGCGGAATCGAGGTTCCGATGGACGAGAAATGGCTCAGCCAAGGTCTGCCCGATGGTCCGCACGGGGTTCAGTGAACCGTAGGGGTCTTGGAACACAACTTGGATGTGCCGGCTCAATGCCCGCCGTTCCCGGTGGTCGGCGTGCGTGATGTCTCTGCCGCGGAAGCGGATTGCGCCCCCGAGCACCGGGGCGAGTCCGAGCACGGCGTTGCCCAGCGTGGATTTGCCCGATCCGGACTCGCCGACGATCGCCAGCGTCTCCCCCGGTGCGACACTGAGGGTCACGTTGTCCACAGCTCGCAACGGTGGGGTACGGCGTCCCCGGTGGTACTCAACTGACACTTGGTCGATTTCCAGCAGTGGTTCAGGCATGTCGGGCTCCCACGGCGAGGCGGTCATGGTGCAGGCACCGGGTCAGCCGTCCCGGGGTCGGCTCGAAGATCGGCACGGCGGTCTCCATGCAGTCCGGCCCGGCGAGCGGACACCGCGGGTGGAAGTGGCAGCCTCGAGGCCATTCGTGCGGTGGTGGAACGGTGCCCGCGATCGCCGGGAGTCGTTCGCCGACCACCACGCGATGCGGGTTGGATTTCAGCAGTCCGTCGGTGTACGGGTGCAGCGGTCTCCGGAACATCGGCTCCACCTCGGTGGACTCGACGACCTGCCCCGCATACATCACGACGGCGCGGTGACACAGGTCGGCCACCACACCCCAGTCGTGTGTGACGAGCAGGATCGCCATGCCGGTGGTCTCCTGCAAGTGCCGAAGGAGATCGAGGATCTCGGCCTGCACAGTGACATCCAGCGCGGTCGTGGGCTCGTCCGCGATCAGAAGCCGTGGGCGTCCCGCGAGCGCAGCCGCGATGCACACACGCTGCGCCATGCCGCCCGACAATTCATGCGGGTACCGGCCCGCGACGGCGACGGGCTCGGGCATCTGCACCTTCTGCAGCAGGTCGAGCGCCTCGACCCGGGCCTGGCTGCGACTGACTGTGCGATGGCGGCGCACGATCTCGGCCAGTTGCCGTCCGACGGTGAGGTTCGGGTCCAGGCTGGCGGAGGGCTCCTGAGAGATGAGGCCGACCTGGGAGCCACGAATGTCGGCGCACCGGTTCCGCCCGGTGATCCTCAAGTCCTCGCCGTCGAACCAGCACCGGCCCGTCGTCACAGCACCGCCGGACGCGAGCAGACCCAACACCGCCCGTGCGGTCACGCTCTTGCCACACCCTGACTCGCCAACCAGTCCCACGGTCTCTCCGGCGCGTACCTCGAAGCTCACGTCGTTGACCACCGTTGTGAAGCCGGTTTCACCGGGAAATCCGACGGACAGCCCTCGCACCGACAGGAGGGCCGATGGCGTTTCCTCGTCTGTGCCGCTGTCCACCGGATGCGGCGCCGGACGTGCCGAGCCGGCATACCTGAGGTGCCGTCCGCCTATGGCGTCTCGGACGGCGTCACCCACGAGTCCAAAAGCGAGCACTGTCAACGCAATCGTGACGCCCGCCGGGATCAGGAGGCTGGGGTGCTGGTTGATGTAGATCGATGCGGAGGCGACCATGCCACCCCAGCTGGGTTCCGGTTCCTGCACACCAAGACCGAGAAACGCCAGCCCCGATTCGGTGAGCAGCGCCGCGCCTGCGAAGAGAAACGCGCGAACGATGATCGGGCCGGCCACCCGCGGAAGGACGTGCCGGCGGATGATCTGTGTCGTCGACAGTCCCGCGACGCGGGCTGCCGTCAAGTACAGGTCGGCGCGGATGGCGATCGTGGCGGCCCGTACCACTCGGATCATTCCGGGGGTTCCCAGCAACCCAAAGGTGATCATTGCCGCGACTTCGTTCTGTCCGAAGGTCGCGAGCACGACGAGCAGCGTGATGATCACCGGGATCGCCAGCACCACGTCGGTCACGCGAACGACGACGGCGTCGATGCGACCTCGGTGGTAGCCGGCGACGAGCCCGGTCGGGACACCGCCGATCAGCAGAACGGCGACCGCATAGGCGACGCCCAGCAGCGACACCTGACCGCCGTGCAGCAGCCTGCTCAGAATGTCACGGCCCAAGTTGTCGGTGCCGAGCAGATGCTGTGCGGACGGGCCCGCGAACGTCGCCTGCAAGTCCTGGGTGAGCGGGCCGTACGGGGCGATCAGCGGAGCCGCCGCCACAGCGAGCACGAGCAAGGCCAGAAACACCAATGAAACAGCGCCCAGTGGGCGGCGGAGCACCCGAAGCCAGGTGTTGTCCCGCCGCGCCGTAGGCGCGGTGGCGACTGGGAGCAGCGCCACGGTCATGACGTCCTCGCTTTCGGGTTGAGCCAGCCGTAGGTGATGTCGATCAGGAGGTTGACCACGACCACGATGAGCGTGAAGTAAACGGCGGCGCCCTGGATCATGGGCATGTCATGCTGCGTGGTCGCCTGCACGGCGAGACCGCCGAGTCCGGGCAACCCGAAAACGGTCTCCACGAGCACGGTGCCGCTGAGCAGATGGACGAACAGCAGTCCGAGCACCGTGACGACGGGGATCGCAGCAGCCCGCAGGGCGTGCCGGAATACGATCGACGATTCGGCGATTCCCCTCGCTCGCAAGGCCGAGACGAACTCTCGGTCCAGTATGTCCATCATCGAGTCGCGGGTCTGTTTGGCGATCACCGCGACCGCACCGAGGGACAGCGTCACCACGGGTAACACCAGACTCCACGCCCACCCCCCGATCGAATCCGCCGGAGCGATGTAGCCGGTGGCCGGGAAGATCTGCCACAGCACGGCGAACCCGGCGATCAGCAGGAGTCCGACCCAGAAGCTGGGTAGCGCCTCACCGACCAGGGAAAGCACGTCGACGGTGCGGGCCAGCAAACCGTTCCGCCGGGTCGCGCTCAGCACGCCAAGCCCGATTCCCGTCATCCCGGCGAGCAGGACTGTCGCCACTATCAATGACAGCGTCACGCCTAGCCGTTCGTTGAGCGCCTCGGTCACCGCTTGACCGCTGAACAGAGAGTCACCGAGCGAACCGTGGAACAGTTGTTGTAGCCAGTTCCAGTAGCGTTCCCAGAGCGGCTCGTCGAGCCCGAGCTTCTGCCGGAGCATGGCGTACTGCGCCGGGTCGAAGTCCGTGCCGAGAATCGTGCGTGCCGCATCGCCCGGCGTCAGGGACTGCAGGACGAACGTCAGTATCGACACCACGAGCACGAGTGGCACGGATAGCAGCAGCCGGCGCCGGATCAGTCGGCCCACCGTTGCCTCCTTTCACGATTTCAGGTTGATGCTTCGGCGCCGTCACGCCGCCGGGGTGAACCACACGGGGTTCGGCAACGGCTGCCCGGTGCTGGGCTCGACACCGGCCACAGTGGACCGTGCGAAGTAGAACTTCGGGGCCAATGTCACCGGCACGAACCATGCCTGTTCCACGAGGCGACGCTGGACCTGCGTTTCGAGCCGGGCGCGGTCCGTCTCGTTCGCCGCGGCGGCCTGGCCGAACAACGCCGTGAGCTCGGGGTCGGAGGTCTTGAAGGGGTTGAAGGTCGCGGCGTTGGGCAGGAACAGCGACGGGCCCTCGAGATAGGTGGGTAAGCAGCCGAAACCGACGCTCGCGACGGGGAACTTCTTGGCAGTGAGCTGGTCTCGGTATTGGTCGTAGTTGCCGAGGTTGGTGAGCTTGAGGCTGACTCCGACCTTTTCGAGGTCACCAGCGATCGCCTGCGTGACCTGGCTCTGGCCGTTGTAGCTGGTGGTGAGCACGGGAATTTCCAGCCCGCCGCCATAGCCGGCCTGTGCCAACAGTTGCTTCGCCTTCTCCGGGTCGTAGGGGTAAACGGTGTCGGCGAAGGAACCACTGTCTTTCGGCAGCACGGTTTGCTCGGTCGGGACGCCCCACTGTCCGAACAAGGCCTTGGTGATCGTCGCCCGGTCGACGGCGAAGTTGAGCGCCTGCCTCACCCGCACGTCGCGCAGTGCCGGAAGCATGCTGCCGTTGCGGTCGATCAAGTTGAGTCCGAGGAACAGCAGCGGCGTTTGCTTGACCTGCAGCCGGGCGCTCTGTGCCGCGTCGACGACCGTGTAGTCGGCAGGGCCGACGTCGACCTGCCCGGTCTTGAGGGCGTTCAGCACAGAGTTGGTGTTCGGAATGACCTTGATGACCACCTTGTCGTAGTGAATGGCAGCCTTGTTCCAATAGTGCGGGTTGGGCGCGTAGGTGTAGTGGTCGCTGGCGACCGTGTCCCCTGGCACCAGAACGTAGGGGCCTGCGCCAGCGGTGGTCGTGCCCAGTTGCTTCGGATCTTTCAGGCCGGCCGCGCTGATGATGTGGCTGCCGGCGAAGTTCTGGCTGAGCTCTCGGTCGAGCATCGGGTCAGGGTTTTTCGCCTCAATGCGCAGCGTCAGCGGCCCGGTCACGGTAATGGTTTTGTCCGACCACCGGGTCGCGGCCCCACCACCCGCCGTCCGCGTGTACTCGATACTCGCCTTGACCGACTCGGCCGTCACATCTGTGCCATCGCTGAACTTCGCGCCGGGACGAAGAACGATCTCGAACGTACGGTTGCCTTCACCGACATAACCCCACGACTGAGCCAGCCCAGGGGCAGCCTTACCGGACGCGTCCCAGTAGATCAGAGGTTCGTAGGCAAGGTCGAAGAACCATTCGAAAGCTTGGTTGAAGGTACCGGGATCGAGACTGTTGGGGGCACCCGGCTGCGTGAGTGTCAATGTCGAACCCCGGGCTCGACTGGAGCTGGTCGGACTGCCGCAGGCCGCGAGCGCGAGAAGGACGGCGAAGGTGCTCAATAACGAAACGAGTCGGCGAGAACCCAAAGCTGAAGTGTGCATCGGTCGACCTCATTGTCGAAGGGTCTGGATCAAACAGATGGGGACAGGGTGGTTTCCCAGGTCCGGGCAAAGATCGAGTGTCCGTCGATGGTGAGCTCTCCCCGTGCCCACAGGGCGGTCTGGGACGCACGGACTGTGGCTCTCGCTTCGATCACCTCCCCGGTAGCCAGATGGACCGTCGCGGTGTGTATTCCTGACGCCGTCGCCGCGGCCGGGTAGGCGCGCCGGACAGCCGCGCGCGTGTCGGAATGGCGGGTGTATCGGTGTCCCTCCGCGGTGCGGATGAGCGGCTTGCCCCAAGCCAGGACGACCTCGATACCGTCGTGCAACGCGTCGCGAGAAATCGTCCAGCTCTCACAGTCGGTTGTGGACCGTTTGTCGGGCAGCGCCGACACGGCCACGTCAGCGCCATGGTCCTCTTCGGCGATCGGTAGCTCGAGGCAGAGTTCGGCAAGGGTGAATGGTGTGGGGTCCGGAAGCGGGGTCAAAAGGGGGAAGTCGGAGTCACTCAGCGACAGTCGCAGCCGGTGTCCGGCCGGTACTCGGTAGGCGATGGACCGCAACAGTACGGACACGGAGTCGGCTTCGCCGTGCGGGCAGGCGATACCGGTGGTCAGTAAGGTCGAGCGTCCCTGATGGTCCACAACGGACAGTTTGACGACCAGCCGTGGCGTCCAATCGGTCGAGGACAGTCGCACCGACACCGACGGGTCTCCGCATACGAGAACCGGTGCCTCGAAAGGTTTTGTAGTGAACGACAGTGAACGGGCCTCGTCGTCGTGCTGATCCAGGACCGCGTCGAACACGTTGCCGTATCCCCACAGCCCGCTCAGCGCGCCGATGGTGGGATCGGGCTGGTATTCACCCAGAACATGTCCGGGCTGTGTTGTGTCCTGGCTGCCCTCCTGCAGGCTCGCGTCGTGCATTCCGGTCAGCACGATCTCTTCCTTGGTCGGCGGCCACGACTCGTAGGACCGCCACCCCGGCGCGTGTCCTTCCACATACAGGGCAACAGGCGGCTCGTCGAGCACCCCGGTGTCCTTGCCACGTAGCCAGTGATCCCACCACCGCAGTGCGATCAGCAGGAAATCGATCGGATTGCTGCGGGCGTCGTTCGGCATACTGTGCATCCACGGACCGACGAGCAGTTTCTTTGGTCCCTGCAACTGGTCGTAGACCCGCGTCATGACGCCCGAGAAAAGATCGTGCCACCCGCCCACACAAAAGGCGGGGACGGAGATTGCCGCCGGATCGAAGGCCCGTTCGCGCCAGGTAGGCGACCCTGCCGCGGAGCGTGCCAGGTCCATCAGGAACGGCTCGTCGTCGAGCCGTGCGCGCCAGCGGCGTTGTGCCTGTTCGCTCGTGTTCTCGGTGAGCGGCGGCACGAGCTGGTCGAGCAGGCCGAGACCACCGCGGTGCACGAGCATGCCGAAGTCGCTGCGAGCGCCGTTGTACCGCTCGGGATCGGGGGAGCAGACTATGGGCATGATCGCCTTGAGGGCGGCTGGTTCCAGGCTCGCAGCGCGTAGCGCCATCGCTCCGCCATAGGAAACCCCCCACATGCCGACGTCACCGGTGCTCCACGGCTCGTGTGCGGCCCAGTCGATAAGCGCCAGAAGGTCCTCCCCCTCTCCAGGGTCGAGCCGCGGTCGCTCGGTGCCGTCCGAGGCGCCGGTGCCGCGCAGGTTGGCCAGCACACACGCGTAGCCGCGGAGAGCGAACCAACGGAGTGTGCTCTCCCAGCCCACCGCGAGGTCGTTGCGGAATCCGGTTGCCATGAGCAGGACCGGTGCCGGGGCCGGTGGAAGGAATAGCTCGGCGGACAGGGTGACATCGGGATCCTTTGTCGGGACCCGAACATTGCGACGGATGTTCACGACGTCGTGGACAGCGGTCATGATGAACTCGCGATCTGCGGTCAGCCGTCGAACAGCACGGCGAGGGGACGGATGGGGGATCCGGTACCGCCAGTGATCTTCAGCGGTACCGCGACGAAAATGAAGTCGTGGGGGCCGAGCTGCGCGAGGTGTTCGAGGTCGAGCACTTCCAGCAACGGGATTCCGTGGCGGACGAGAAGCACCTCGTGGGCGGGAAGGTAGGAGTGCCCCTGTCCCGGCGCGATCCGATCGGCGGCGATGGTGTCGCAGCCGACGGCGCGAACCTCGAGGGAGGCCAGGTACTCCGCAGCGTCCGGGCCGAGTCCCGGCACGCCGGTGGCATGACCAACATAGGCCACCGGATCGGTGTAGAGCTGTGGCCAACCTGTACGGACCAGCACGGCGTCACCGGGATGGACGGGAGTGCCGCAGAGGGCGGTTGCGATGTCGTCCGCGGATATGGCGTATCCGGCATCAAGCCGCGTTTTCCCTTGGGCGCGTGGGATATCCGCCAGCACACTCCGGCACAAGAAGGGAGCCAGGGTGTCCACGCCGTGGACACTGAACCGGCCGCCGCGACTCGCCTCCAGAGCGTCGACGCCACCGAAGAGTTTGCCATCCTGCCCGACGTGACACAGCGCGTCCACGTGGGTACCCACGTGCCCGCCGGTCACGATGAGTTCGGTAGCGCCGGACATTCCGTGGGCATTGGTGCCGTCACCATGCCTCCGGAGCAGTGCGAACCGGAACCCGGGATGGCTCGGGGAGCACGGCATCCCGTTTTCCCAGGGCTGCGAAAGATCGACAACCGTACCCGACGACAGCGTACGGGTCAGCACCGCCGCGGTGCTCTCGGCTGGAGCGTTCATTTCACCGCGCCCTCGCTGCGCAGCCTGGCTATCTCCTCGGGCTTGTAACCGAGTTCTGCGAGAACCTCATCGGTATGTGCCCCGAGCTGGGGTCCTGCCCAGCGGATCGAGCCCGGGGTGTCACTGAGGCGGAAGAGGACGTTCTGCAGCGAGACCTGGCCGAGTTCGGGATCGGGCAGCTCGACGACGGTGTTCAGTGCGCGGTACTGCGGGTCCGCCACGATGTCGCGCACGTCGTATACCGGCGCAATCGCGGCTTGTGCTTCGGTGAACGCGGCGATGACATCGTCGGCGTCGCGTTCGGCAATCCAGCCGCCGACCGCGGCGTCCAATTCGTCCGCGTGTTCGGCGCGCTGCCATCCGGACGCGAACCAATCCTGTTCGGCGAGATCGGGACGGCCGACAAGGCGCATGACCCGTTCCGCGATCGCCTGCGCGCTGGTGGACACGGCCAGCCATCGTCCGTCACGGCTGCGATAAGTGTTGCGTGGGGCATTCTTGTCTGACCTGTTACCTGTGCGAGCCGGCACGACTCCGAGCGCACGGTAGGTGGTGATTTGAGCGCCAAGGACGGCGAGAATCGGCTCGATGATCGCGACATCAATGATTTGCCCGCGGCCGGTGCGCTCCCGCGCGGCGAGAGCGACCATGATCGCGTAAGCGGTCGCGAGGCCGGCGACGCCGTCCGCCAGTGCAAGTGGGGGAAGCGTCGGCGGACCGCCGGGCTCGCCCGTCATAGCGGCGAATCCGCTCATGGCTTCGGCGAGGGTGCCGAATCCAGGGTCGTGCCGGCGTGGCCCGACCTGTCCGAAACCGGTCACCCGCGCCACCACGAGCCGCGGATTCTCCTCGACGAGTGCCGCCGGGTCGAGGTTCCAGCGTTCGAGTGTGCCTGGCCGGAAGTTTTCGACGAGGACGTCGGCGTCCGCGACCAGACGCCGGACGACCTCCTGACCTGGGTTGGTCGACAGGTCGACCGCCATCGCGCGCTTGTTCCGAGCGAGCTGTTTCCACAGGAGGCCGACTCCCCACTTGGCCGGACCGTGCCCGCGCGCCGGGTCACCATTCCGTGGGTGCTCGATCTTGATGACGTCGGCGCCGAAGTCCGCCAGCATCGTTGCCGCTGTCGGGCCCGCGAACAACGTCGCCGCGTCGATCACTCGCAGTCCTAGTAGGGAGGTCATGCCTTAACTTATAAGTTACTTGTTTCATCCATGCAAGACCCTATTTCATTGTCGAGAACGCTATCGTTATGGAGACCAGGAACAGGGAGGGAGCGCGGTGGCTCGACGCAAGGGCTCGCCCGTGGGCAGAAGTACGCAGCCCGAAGGGCCCCAGCACTACTCGGCGGTCAAGCCCCCGGGCAGCCGTGCCGACTATGTCCACTCCGTATTGCGCCGGGAGATTCTCACTGGTGTGCTGCTGCCGGGCGCGCCGATCCTGCAGGACGAGATCGGCTCACGCCTCGGCGTGTCGATCACTCCCGTGCGTGAGGCACTGCGGCGCTTGGAAAGCGCTGGGCTGGTGTCGTATCAAACCCATTACGGTGCGACCGTGAGTCAGCTCAGCGCAGAAGCGGCCGCGGAGCTGTACCAGGTGCGAGCGGCGGTCGAAGGCGTCGCCGCACGGCTGGCGGCCGGGCGCATCACCCCTGAGGAACTCGCGGAACTACGCGGCATGCACGAGTCCATGGAGGTGGCCCACCGGGAATCCGACACCGTGCGGCTGGCGAATGGAAGCCGGCTGTTCCATGCACGGATCGCACGCATCGGCGGGCCGGCGTTCCTGGCCGGCCATCTGCGCTGGATTTGGGAGAACTACCCCGTGCCGCACACCGAGTCGGTGTGGCAGTTCGACGACGTCGCGGACAACACGCTCCGGTACCACGCGCAGATCCTGGTCGCACTGGAACGCGGTGACGCGCCCGCCGCCCAGCGACTGATGGCCGAGCACATCGAGTCGGCGATCGGCGAGCGGGAACGCCACCGCGTCTGTAGCCCGGCCACCACTACACCCGTCTAGCCGCTCCGCCGGGCGGTGGGAAACAGGCGCAACGGCCGCCGGTGAATGCCGCGCGCGATTCAACGAAACGGCGGGTTCTACGCCAGGTACCGGAATTCGCGTGTGTTCCGCCGGTGGAGTAGCCAACGGCAGCCGACGGCGGCGAGAGCGGCGACGAGACCTCCGGCGACCAGGGGTGCGCGTCCACCCCAGGCATCGGCCAGCCAGCCCGCCAACGGCCCGCCAACCGGACTTCCCCCGATCAGCACGAGCACGTAGAGACTCATGACTCGCCCACGCATTCCAGGTTCCACAGTGGTCTGGACAATGGAGTTGGCGGTGTTGAGGAACGTGATCGTCGCGACGCCGAGTGGCACGAGGGCAGCCCCGAACACCGCCGGTGTCGGCAACAGCGCTGCGCCGACCTCGACAGCCCCGACCGCCAGTGCGGCCAGTAGAAGGACACGCGTCTGCGCCGGTTCCGTCCGGGGCAGCCACCGAGCGGTACCCAACGCGCCCAGCAGGGTCCCGACAGCGAGCACCGTGGAAAGGATGCCGTAGCCACCGGCTCCCATCCGGAACACCGCGCCCGCCATCACCGTCAGCGAAGTACTGAACGTCAGACTGAAGGTGCTCACGAGGAAAGCGATTACCATGACCCGCACCAGCTGTGGGCGTTCGCGCACGTACGCCAGTCCGGCGCGGAGCTGGCCACGCCCCCGGGGAACACGGACCGGGCACACCAGCTTCCTAGCGTCCACCGCCAGCAAGCTAACTATCGCGACAACCGTCGTCCCGGCGTTCACGATGAACATCCACCCGGTCCCGAACATGGTGATCGCGAATCCGGCGAGCGCCGGACCGGCGGCCCGCGCGAGGTTGAACACGGTTGCGTTCAGCGCCACGGCGTTCGCGATCAGCGGTGGCGGCACCAGCTCGGCGACAAACGCCTGCCGGGCAGGGACGTCCACCGCGCTGAGACAGCCCAGGACGACGCACAGCACATAGATCTGCCACAACGCCACGACACCGGCGACGTCCAACAGCCCCAAGGCCAATGCCTGTACGGCGATCCCGCACTGGATCACCGAACACAGCCGACGCTTGGGCAGCCGATCAGCAAGCAAGCCGGCCCACAGCGACAGCACCAAAGTCGGTGTGAACTGCAGGGCCACAGCCACCCCGAGTGCCACAGCGTCGTGCCCGGACAGCTGATACACCAACCAGTCCTGCGCGATCCGCTGCATCCACGTGCCGACATTTGAAACTATCTGCCCGCCGAGAAACAGCCCGAAGTTCCGCACCTTCAACGAAACGAACATCCGTGCCCGGTCCGGCCCGATATCCTCCGGCACTCCGACCCGCAGCATTCTGTCACCTCATTCGACGAGTTCGGCGACACGACGCGTCATACCGGTCAGGACGGTCCGGACAGAAGTTGCCACGGTGGCCGCTTCCGATTGCGAAAACAGGTCACTGGGAAATACGCAGGCGAGGGTCAGGCGCCGATCGAACGTGTAGGCCGAGTACACCGGATAGGTCGCACGGACCACGTGCGGCACGGTCAACACGCGGGTGAGGGTGAGCTCGCCGTGGCGTGTTTTACGTTTGAGGACACCGTTGTTGCTGATCTGCGCCATGGCGAGTTGCGGGAGGAGCGACGAACGGAACGCGGTGCGCCGGTTCCGGGGGAGATCGATCGGTGGAATCTCTCCCGCGGCCAGGGCCTCGTCGAGATCGCTCTTGACAGCCACGCCGACCGCGACCGCGTCATCATCCTGCTCAAGTTCAAGCTCGTACCGGTGCAGGCCAAGGAAATTCGTCGTGGCGGTCGCGCCGACCGGGGGGATCACCCTGTTCCGCAGCCCGACTGGGGAGAGGCAGGCCATGCGCGCGGGGCCGGCCGTCGCCGGGGCTTGTGCACGCTGGGCGAGCAGCACGGCCCCGCAGAGCAGTGCATGGACCGACGTGCCATGACGCCGAGACGCGGCAACGAGGTCGGCCGTTGCCTGCTCGTCGAACTCGATCCGCCGCAACACGGGGGGCACCATTCTCCCTGTCGTCCGCGGCGGGCGCTCATCCCCGGTCGGATCCGGGCTTCCTTGCCCGACGGCGAACACGCTTCGGGGTGAGGCCGGGAGGAGGACCGGCTTGTCGACGTCAGGGTCGCCTCCCGCGGCCACCGCCGAGTAAATCGCCAGGAGGTCGTCGAAAATCGCGCGCAGGCTGGTTCCATCGACCACGGCGTGATCGATCTGCAGGCCCAGGAACCCGCCATGATCGTGACGGCAGTGCACCACACGCGCGAGACCCGACTCCGGCTCCCATGGACGCGCGATCACTGCCGAGGCTTCGTCCTCACCGCCGGCGACCGAAACAAGGGGCAGCCGAGCGCCGGGTTGCACCTGCAACAGGTACCCGTGCCCATCGTGCCGGACAGTCGACCGGAGAATCGAGTACTGCCGCGAAAGGAGCTCCAGCGCCCGGCCCAGCGCATCGTCATCCACTTTGCCGATGTACTCAACGAGGTGACCAGGAGCGGCGCCGAGCATGTGGGATTCGATGTCATCGAGGTAGCGGCACTCGGTCATCCCGCGCACCTCGCCAGAAGGCGGCGGGCACGTTCGACGACGGGTCTACCGACGAGTTCCCCGCCCAGCCGACTGATAGAGCCGTCTCCGCTGGCGGCAACAATGCCGCGCGCCCACTCGACCTCTTCGGTGGAGGGCGAGAATGCCGTCTGGACGATGGGGATTTGACGCGGGTGAATGCATGACTTGCCACCAAACCCCAAGGAGGCGGCGTGTTCCGCATCCTCCCTCAACTTGTCGTCGTCATAGATCGCAGTACAAGCACCATCCATGGGCGGGGCGATACCGGCGACCGCCGACGCGAGCACCACCGCGCAGCGTGCATGGACCAGCGCAGTCCTGTTCAGGTGATCGATACCGATATCGCGAGCGAAGTCCGCGCTGCCGAAGATGACCCGACGAACTCCTGGCACTCCGCAGATCTCCTGGGCCGCCGCGACACCCACCGCTGTCTCGATCAGCGGAATGACGCAGGCCTTCTGCCCGAGCCGTTCGATGACCGCCGACACTTGAGCCGCATTGGTCGCCTTGGGAAGGATGACCGGACACCGGTGGCTGACCACCATCTCCAGATCCTCGTCATGCCATTCGGTACCGCTGCCGTTGATCCGGACGATGCCCGTGTGCCCGTCGGCCAACCAATCGAGCACGTGCTCCCGAGCTTCCCGCTTGCCACCAGGAGCGACCGAGTCTTCCAAGTCGAGGACGACGTCGTCGGCCGCGCTTGCGGCGGCTTTCGCAAATCGATCCGGGCGGGAACCCGGAACATAGAGCCACGAACGAACGTTGGCGATGTGCTCTTCCAGTACGTCAGGCACCGATGACCTCCCGGATCGGCGGGCGAACGGCGAGCTCGACATCGACGGTGTTGGGCACCCACTCCTCGGCGACCTGAACGAACTGGGTGAAGGAGCCGGATTGGCTTCTGGTCCCGGCCTTCTCGAGTATGGTCTCCAGAATCTGCCGGGACATGCGACCCAATTCGGAAAGATCCCGATTCCGATGTTTGCGAACGCCGAGATTCACCTGGGCTATACCGTCTAGCCCGTAAGACCGGAAAGCATCGATGAGCAGGCCTATTTCCACCCCATAACCCACCGGAAAGGCAGCCTTCTCCAGAAAAGAACGAGTGGCGGCATATTCCCCGCCCAGGGGCTGTACAACTCCGGCCAACTCCGGCCACAACGCGCCAAGGGCTGGGCGTGCGAGCAGCTCGGTGACCCGCCCACCACCGTGTCCCGTATCGGAATCCGAAATACGCAAGGGGCGCCGATAAAAGGCTTTTACCAGCTGAACCTCCCGGTGTTCCAGCAAAGGCCCGAGCAGGCCAGGCACCAGCTCCGGGCTAGGCTCCACCAAGTCGGAGTCAATGAAAACAACGAGATCACCAGTCGCGGCCGCGAGCGAGCGCCAGAGCACTTCCCCCTTACCAGGCAACGGTGCCAGGTGCGTCACGACATCGCCGCGGCCAACAACCTGGGCGCCGGCGCGTGTGGCCTCGCGTGTAGTGGCGTCAGTCGATCCCGAGTCCATCACGATGAGTTCGTCGACCAGCGTGCCGTGCAACGGCGCGATGGAACGAACCACATCGCCAACAGTCTTTTCCTCGTTCAGTGCGGGAAGGACGACGCTGATCGTGCGGCTTCCCTTGAGTGCCAACAAGTCGTCCACGGTCCACGAAGGGTGCTGCCACGTCTTGCGATCGAACCAAACGAGCGCATCAGCATGCATCAACCAAGATCTCCTTTTTGGCCGGAAGATCGCGTCCGGTCACGGAACTGGATAGAGATGACAGCCCGGGCTGCAATCCCGCGGGCGTCAGAAGTCATCCTTCATTGGGCGACCTACGCACGTTATCGGGCCGCGGCAGCTTTGAAGTATCCAACGCACGCACGCTTTGATCCGCTTTGCGCATCAGGTCTGTGCGGTGAATGGCGTTCTTGACACCTTCCTGGTCGTGGGATCAAGGCGGTGATTTCCAGCAAGGCCGACCAGGACGCGCACCGCAAGGCCAAGGGATCCAAGGGCGAGCGAGGCACCAAATCCGCCGGCGTCCAGCGCCGTACTCCGGCACCGCCGGCCGTATCGAGAATTGGTCAGCTCGGCGTGTTTTGTGCTTATGCCACAACGAAAGGCCGATCAGCGACCAGAGGCGCTGTGGCGAGGCCGGTGTTCCTGAGGGGCGGAGTTCGCGACAAAGCCGGTTCTGGCCCAGCGGATGCTCGCGCGGGCCCTGGATGCCGGCGTGCCCACCACGTGGGTCATCACCGGCGAAGCCTACGGCGGAGACTCGAAATTCCGCCGCTGGCTGGAACAGCGGCGTATCGGCTGCCTGGTTTCCGTGCCCAGTAACCAGACCATCCCCGCGGTGGCTGGCACCTCCCGCGCCGACGCCTGGTGGCCCACGCCCCGACACCAGCGTGGAAGCGTCTCAGTTGCGGTGCCGGCGCCCAAGACCACGGATATTCGACTGGGCCGTCGCCGAGTCGCCGAACTACTCCGACACCACCCCGCCGGGGTGGGAACGGTGACTGCTGGCGCGTCGTTCGATGACCCGCAACAGCAAAGGTGAGTACGAGATCGAAGACTGTTTCCAGACCGCGAAGACGGAAGTCGGTCTGGTCCAATATCAGGTTCGCCGCTACGACGCCTGGTACCGGCACACCACCCTGGCCATGCTCGCTCACACCTACCTGGCCGTGACCGCGCCGACGCCACCAACACCGCGTCCAACAAGCCCACTACCAGCACAGACACACCAAAAACGTTTCGAAGATGGAACCCCGCTCACCGTGCAAAGCGCGGCCGGCTCACACAACCCGGTGGAAAACGATTTCAGTTACGACAGCGACAAACTCGGACAGAAATGTCCGTTCCAGGCACATATCCGCAAGACCAACCCGCGTGGCTCGGGCGGTGCCGAACCGCCGGAGGCCGAGCGCCTGCATTTGATGGCGCGCCGTGGCCAGACCTACGGCCGGCGCTACGACGACCCCGCCGCCGACCTGCCACCCGCCGGCCGGCCCACAAAGGACGTCGGGCTGTTGTTCATGGCTTTCAACAGCAATCTGGGCAACCAGTTCGAATTCACCCAGCGACTATGGGCGAACAATCCCGGTTTCCCGATCACGCCGGACGGTTCGCAGCCTGGACTGGACCCCGTGATCGGACAGGGCGAACGGCCCGGTTCGAACTATTCCCGCGACTGGGGGCACAGCGGCACGCAGCCGGTCGACGCGATTCCGCAGGCGGTGACACTCAAGGGCGGCGAATACTTCTTCATGCCCTCGCTCGCCTTCTTGCGAAGCTTGTAAGTGAACCTCCAACAAAAAGAATACCCCGGATAGCCGATTTCCTTTTGCTCGGAAGAACAGGTAGTAGTTAGGCGTGGATCGTCACGAACGCCTGAACGCGTTGCTGGAAATGGTCGGGCAGCGCACCAGGATCGACGTCGAAGAAAGCGCACGGGAACTCAAGGTGTCCCCTGCGACGATTCGGCGTGATCTCGACCACCTGGCGGGCCGGCAATTGCTGACCCGCACCCGGGGTGGCGCCGTGACGAGCAATCTCGCCTACGATTTGCCACTGCGGCACAAAACCGTGCGCAACGCGCCGGAAAAGACGCGGATCGGCGCGGCGGCGGCGCGGCTGGTGCAACGGGGAATGATCGTCGGCATCAATGGTGGCACCACAGCGACCGAAGTGAGCCGCGCGCTGGCCACCCGCCCGGAGTTCAACGACACGGACGCCACGCTGACGGTGGTCACGAACGCGCTCAACATCGCACACGAACTCGCGTTGCGGCAGAGCATCAAGATCGTGATCACCGGTGGCGTTCCTCGCGTCCGCTCGTTCGAACTCACCGGACCACTGGCGGCGCTGGTCCTGCACGAGGTCAGCCTCGACCTCGCGTTCATCGGACTGGACGCGATCGATCCCGTACGCGGCCTGTACACCCATCATGAAGCCGAGGCGAACCTGAACCGGTTGTTCGCCTCACAGGCCAAAGAGGTTGTGGCGGTCGCGGACAGCTCCAAACTCGGCGCGTCCGCCTTCGCCCGCATCTGCGCACCGTCCGATATCGACATCCTGATCACCGACAGCAGCGCGGATCCCCAGCACGTCACCGCGTTCGAGGACGCGGGCGTGCAGGTGATCGTGGCCTGAGCTCACAAGATCCGCTGCCCCGTAGGAGGTCCAGACCTGATGAGTCGCAAGAGGACTTCCGTGTCGAGGCATTCCTCGACGGCGTCCGCAAGCCGGTCGAGCATCGATTCACGCAACGCCGCGAACCCTGGCGCGCCCGGACTCGGGGTCCACGTCACCCCGGCCTGAGCCGCCGCTTCGGCGAGCCATGCGCGGCGGAACCCGTCATTGTCGAGCGTGCCGTGCCACGTCGTGCCCCACACCGAGCCCAGTCGCCAGCCGTCGAGGAATGGTTCCGCTTCGCCGTCCGAGAAAGCGCTTCCATGATGGATCTCGTATGCCGCGACCGGATGCCCCCGCCACTTCCCGGCCGGCCGGCCCAGTACCTTCTCCGCGGAGAAGACCACCTTCGTCGGCAACAATCCGAGCCCGGGCACCACCCCGGCACCGGACTCGACCTCGTCGTGGATTTCCCGCGCCAGCATCTGGTAGCCGCCGCAGATCCCGAGCACCGGACGTCCCGCGACGACCCGTTCGGAAAGCGCTTTCTCCAGACCGCGCGACCGAAGCCAGCGAAGATCGTCCACGGTGGACCGGGTGCCGGGGAGCACCACGATATCGCTGGTACGCACCACATCCGGCTCCGCGGTGAGCCGCACGCTCACGCCTGGCTCGGCCGCCAGTGCGTCCACATCGGTCGCGTTCGACGCGCGCGGGAAACGGACCACGGCGACGGTCAACGTGCCACCACCGTGCTCGCTTGCCCACCCGGCGGCAGCCAGCGCGTCCTCCGAGTCGATCCATACTCCGTCGAGCCACGGCAGCACACCCAGCACCGGCCGTCCGGTCAGCTCCTCGATCCGGTCGAGGCCCGGCCGCAGCAGACCGACATCGCCCCGGAACTTGTTGACGATCCACCCGGACAGCAACGCCTGATCCTCGCCCGACAGCAGCCCCTGCGTGCCGTACATCGCCGCCAGCACCCCGCCGCGGTCGATGTCCCCGACGACGACCACCGGCAACCCGAACCGGCGCGCCAGCCCCATGTTCACGTAGTCGCCTGCCCGCAGGTTGATCTCCGCGGGGCTTCCCGCGCCCTCGCACACGACGACGTCGAACCGCGTCCGCAGCTCGGCGAGTGTGCCGAACGCGATCTCGGCCAGCCCCGCCCGCCCGGTCGCGTACTCACCGGCTTCGAGTGTGCCGAACGGTTTCCCGAGCGCGATCACGTGACTGCGGTGATCGCTGCCCGGTTTGAGCAGCACGGGATTCATCGCGGCTTCCGGCTCCGCACCGGCCGCCAGCGCCTGGAGCCATTGCGCCCGCCCGATTTCCGCCCCGTCGGCACACACCATCGAGTTGTTGGACATGTTCTGCGCCTTGAACGGCGCGACCCGCAGCCCCTGCCGCGCCAGCCACCGGCAGATCCCAGCGGTGACAAGGCTTTTGCCCGCATCGGACGTCGTCCCGGCGACCAGCAGCCCCGTCATCGCATTACCGCCACGGCCAGCGCGGCGAGCCCCACCGCGCGCGACAGCGTGATCGACCGTCGTACGTCCGCCGTCTTCGGTGCGGGGCCGTCACCGAGTGTCCCCCGGTCCTCGGTCAGCCCGCCATAGGTGTTGACGCCGCCGAGCCGCACGTCCAGCGCTCCCGCGAACGCCGCCTCGACCTGGCCGGCGTTGGGACTCGGATGCCGCGAACCGTCGCGTCGCCACACCCGCCACGCCGAGGCAGGACGTCCTCCGGCAAGCGGTGCGCACAGCACGGCGGCCAGCGCGCCGAGCCGGGCGGGCACCAGATTGGCCACGTCGTCGGCGCGCGCCGAGGCCCAGCCGAACCGTTCGTAGCGGGGCGAGCGGTGCCCGACCATCGCGTCGAGCGTGTTGAGCGCCCGGTACCCGAGCAGCCCGGGGAGCCCCGCCACCGCGCCCCAGAACAACGGCGCCACAACGGCATCCGACGTGTTCTCGGCAATGGACTCGGTCGTGGCGCGGGCCAGTTCCCCGGCATCCAGGCCAGTCGCGTCGCGGCCGCACAGGTGCGACAACCGCGCCCGCGCACCGGGAAGATCAGCCGACTCCAGCAACCCCGCCATGGCCGCCCCCTCGCCGGCGAGCCCGCGACCGCCGAGCACGGTCCACGTGGCGAGTGCGGTCGTCACGAAGCGCGCCACCGGCCGCCGCCGCGTCGCGATCTGGGCGACCAGCCCCAGCCCGGCCGCCGTACCAGCACAGATCGCGGTGAACGCGGCGCCCCGGGCGCGCGAATCCGCCCACACCCGGCGCTCCAGCGCGCCGGCCGCGCGCCCGAACAGCGCCACCGGGTGCCCGCGCCGCGGGTCGCCGGCGGCGAAATCCAGCGCGTACCCGGCGATGAGGCCGAACCGGGTCAACGATCTCGTATCCACCACGCAGGGACGGTAGCGCTTGCACGAGAATGCCGGGTATGACCAAGCTGACCCGGCGGCTGGCAGCCGCATTGGAGGTCACCGCCCGGCTGCTGCGCCGGCACGCCGGTGACGGCAAGGTGCTCGTCCTGGGCGGTGTGCGCTCCGGCAAGTCTCGGCACGCGGAACAGCTGATGAGCAGACATGCCGAGGTCGTGTACGTGGCGCCCGGCTATCCGGCGACCGAGGACGATCCCGAGTGGGCGGCCAGGATCGCGTTGCACCAGGCCCGGCGCCCGGCGAACTGGCGCACGGTGGAGTGCACCGATCTCGCCGCGACCGTGCGCAAGGCTTCGCGCCCGCTGCTGATCGACTGCCTCGGCACGTGGGTGAGCCGGGTCCTCGGTGAGGTCGGCGCGTGGGACCAGACCGCGGGCTGGGAGCTGCGCCTCGACGAGCGGCTCGAGGATTTCCTTGCCGCCTGGGTGAACGCGCATGTACCGATCGTGGCGGTCAGCAACGAGGTCGGCATGGGTGTGGTGCCCGCGACGATGTCCGGCCGGGTTTTTCGTGATGTGCTGGGCGCACTGAACAGCCGCGTCGCCGCGGAGTCGGACAGCGTCCAGCTCGTGGTGGCCGGGCGCATCGTGCGCCTCAACGAATGGGCACTGCTGTGATCGAGGTTCCGCTTCCCGACTCCCGCGCGCGCGAAGAGGCGCTCGCCCGGCTCGACGCGCTGGTGAAGCCGCTGGGTGCGCTGGGGCGGCTGGAGGAACTCGCCGCGTGGCTCAGCGCCGCGCACGGCACGGTCCCGCCGCGGCCGCTCGACGACGTGCGCGTGGTCGTGTTCGCCGGTGACCACGGGGTGTCGGCGACGTCGGCGTATCCGCGCGAGGTCACCGCCGCGATGGTGCGCGTGTTCCTGTCCGGCCGCAGCGGGGTGAACGTGCTGGCGCGGCAGGTCGGGGCGCAGGTGCGCGTGGTCGACATCGCGGTGGACGACGACCTGGCGGACGTGCCGGCTCCGGTCCGGGCGCACAAGATCCGCCGCGGTTCGGGTGCGATCGATGTCGAGGACGCGCTAGCGCCGGGCGAGGCGTCGCGTGCCTTCGAAGTCGGGCGTTCGCTTGCCGATGAGGAGATTTCTTCGGGCGCGGATCTGCTGATTCCCGGCGATATGGGCATCGGCAACACCGCGGTCGCGGCCGCACTGGTCGGTGCCGTGCTGGGCCTGCCGGCGGAAGATGTCGTCGGGACGGGCACCGGGGTGGACGAAGCCGGGCGGGCGCGGAAGGTCGAGGTGGTCGCGCGGGCGCTGGCACGGCCGCGTGGCTCGGGACCATTCGAGCTGGTGACGGCGCTGGGCAGCGCGTGCGCCGCCGCGACGGCGGGTTTCCTCGTGGAAGGCGCCGTGCGGGGGGTGCCGGTGCTGCTCGACGGCGTGTTCTCGGGCGCGGCTGCTTTGGTGGCGCGGGAAATCGCCCCCGACGCGGTGCGGTGGTGGCTGGCCGGGCACCGCTCGACGGAGCCTTCGCAAGCGTTTGCGCTCAAGGCACTCGGGTTGACCCCGATCCTCGACCTCGGCCTGCGCCTCGGCGAAGGCAGTGGTGCGGTACAGGCGGTTCCGACGCTGCGCGCGGCGCAAGCGGTCATTTCCGACATGGGGTTGCTGGCCGACCTTGCTTGACGCCTTGCGGATGGCGGTCGGGACGTTGACCGCGCTGCCGGTGCCGCCGCCACGGAAGATCGACAGCCGGGTGGCCCGCGGGGCGATGGTGCTCGCGCCCATCGCGGCCGTGCCGCTGGCCGCGCTCGCCGGGGTGATCGTGTACGGCGGGCATGCGCTTGGCCTGCCCGCACTCGCCGTGGCCGGGCTCGCCATCGGCGCGGTCGCGCTCGCCAGCCGCGGCCTGCACCTCGACGGGCTCGCCGACACCGCCGACGGGCTCGGCGCGTCGTACGACCGCGACCGCGCGCTGGAAATCATGCGGCGTGGTGATTCCGGGCCGACCGGGGTGGCCACGCTCGTCCTGATCCTGATCGTCCAATGTGGAGCGCTCTCCGCCGGCGACGCCGTCACCGCGGTCATCGGCGTGCTTACCGGCCGGTGCGTGCTTTCGCTGTGCTGCGCGCGGGGTGTGCCCTCGGCGCGACCGGAAGGCCTCGGTGCCACCGTCGCGGGATCCGTGCCGATTTCGTTGGCGGCATTGGTCTTCCTGCTCGCCGCCGCAGCCTCCGCCGCGGCGCCGGGGCTGCCGTGGTGGCGCGGGCCCATCGCGGTCACCGCCGGCTACGCGGCCGCCGCGTTCCTGCTGTGGCGCTGCACGCGCCGGCTCGGCGGGATCACCGGTGACGTGCTCGGCGCGTGCGTCGAAGTCGCGACCGCCGCCGCGCTGCTCGCCTCAGTCTGACCGACCGAGAACCCGTGCCAGCGTACGGAGAAAACCCGTTGTCGTGGCCTCGTCGCGGACGGCGATGCGGACGTGCTGATCGGTCAAGCCCGGAAAGGTATCACCCCGGCGGACGGCATATCCTGCCTCGCGCAGTTTTTCTCTGGTTCCCCGCGGGGTTTTCACCAGCACGAACGGCGCCCGCGGGCTGCCTGCCACTGCCAAACCGAGGTCACGCAGGCCAGCGACGAGCCGCTCACGATCGCGCTCGGCCGAGACCGCGATCTTGTCGGCCTCGTCGAGTGCGGCAGGGCGACAACACGCGACGACGGCGCGAGCGGCCAATGTGGACACAGACCACGGCGGTTGGATCGCGTGCAGCCGGCGTACGATCTCCGCCTCCGCGAGTAGGTAACCGGCGCGCAGGCCGGCGATTCCCCAAGTCTTGGTGAGGCTGCGGATCACGACAACGCCGGAAAGCGCTTTCCCGGCCAGAGATTCCGGTTCGCCGGGCACCGCGTCGAGAAACGCCTCGTCGACGACCACGATGCGGCCCGGTTTCCGCAACGCTTCGAGCGTCGAGGCCGGATTGAGCACGGAGGTGGGATTCGTGGGGTTACCGACGAAAACGAGCTCGGCGTCCTCCGGTATCAGGCCCGGGTCGAGGGCGTAGTCCGGCTCGAGGATCACCCGCCGTGGCTGGTTCCCGGCCGCTCGCAGCGCGGCTTCCGGTTCGGTGAACTGCGGATGCACGACAACGGCGTCGCGGTCACGGAAAGCCGTTGCCAGCAACGTGAACGCTTCGGCGGCGCCGGCGGTGACGAGCACCTCGGCGGTGCTGCGCCGGTGACGGGCGGCAAGAGCCTCCACCGCGGCCGTGGGGTCCGGATAGGCAGCCAGCTCCGTGAGCGCCCCCGCGAGTTCGCGGCGTAACCACTCCGGCGGTTCGGGCAACCGGACGTTGACCGCAAGATCGATGAGCCCTTCGCCGACCTCGCGATCGCCGTGATGGTGGAGGTCGTAGTCACTCATACGCGTGCACCGCGTCCGCGAAACTCTTGGCCAGCCCCGGATGCCCGGCCCAGTGGACATGCAGATAGGACGCGTGCAGGGTCCGGGTCGCGAACCCCTCGGCGCGCCCGTCCCACTCCCAGGCGGGCGTCTTTCCTTGCCGGGGAAGGACTTCCGTGCGGTGGAACTCATGCCCGGTGACGCTCATGCCGGCCCCGCCCAGCAGATGCGTCGACGGCACGGATGCCTTCCGGTAGCCGAGCGCGCCCCGTTTCGTCATCCGGGCTTGAGCGTCCAGCACGCCCACCATCGGCTGCCCGTCCAGTTCGCGGCACAAGTACAACAGCCCGGCGCATTCGGCGACCACGGGCATTCCTTTGTGGACAGCGGTGGCGATCTCCTCGCGCAACGGCGCATTCGCCGAGAGTCCTTCGGCATGCGCTTCCGGGAACCCGCCGCCGAAGTACAACCCGGCACATCCGTCGGGAAGTTCCTTGTCCCGCAACGGGTCCACATCCACCACGTCGATCCCGTGCGCGGACAGCAACTCGGCGGTCTCGGTATAGCGGAACGTGAAGGCCTGCCCGGCCGCCGCGGCGATGACCTTGCGCCGACCATCCCAGGAACCCGTTGGCTCCCAAGGCTTTCCGCTCAACCGGGAAGCGTCCCGCGCGACCCGCACCACGGCGTCCAGGTCCACCCCGCCCGCGACCCAGGAGGCCAGCTCCGGCAGCAGCCGCTGCGATTCCGCGGCCCGCTCACCGGCGGGCACCAGGCCGAGATGGCGGCTCGGCGCGTGGATGTCCTCGCTGCGCCGCAACGCGCCCAGCACGGGAATCCCGGTTGGTGCCACCGCGGCGCGGATCTCGTCCTCGTGACGCTGTGAACCGAGCTTGTTGAGGATCACCCCGGCCAGTTCGAGACGCGGGTCGTAGCGCGCGAAACCCAGCACGGTCGCGGCGACGCTGCGACTGGCCGCGCTCGCGTCGACGACGAGCACCACCGGCGCGTCGAGCAGCCGGGCCACATGCGCTGTGGAGGCGAAACCTTCCGTGCCCAGCGCACCGTCGAACAGTCCCATGACCCCCTCGATGACCGCGAGCTCCGCGGCGCCGTGCAGCAGCAGCGGCACGAGCAGTTCTTCGCTCTGCAGAAAGGGGTCCAGGTTCCGGGGCGGGCGGCCGGTGGCCAGCGCGTGATAGCTCGGATCGATGAAATCCGGCCCGACCTTGTGCCCGGACACGTCGAGCCCGCGTGCCCGAAGTGCGGCCATCAGCCCGGCCGCGATCGTCGTCTTGCCGTGCCCCGACCCCGGGGCCGCGATGACGACACGGGCTACCATTCGATCCCCCGCTGGCCTTTTTGCCCGGCGTCCATGGGGTGCTTGATTTTGGTCATCTCGACGACCAGATCAGCGGCCTCGACGAGCGCGGGCGGCGCGTCCCGGCCGGTGATGACCACGTGCTGACGCCCCGGCCGGTCACGGATAGCAGACACCACGTCGGAAACGTCGATCCAGCCCCATTTCAGCGGGTAAGTGAACTCGTCGAGGACGTAGAAGTCGTGCGTTTCCGCGGCGAGGCGGCGCTTGATCTCCGCCCAGCCCTCACGCGCGTTCGCGGCGTGATCCTCTTCGGTACCGGCCTTGCGTGACCAGCTCCAGCCCTCGCCCATCTTGTGCCACTCGACGGGTCCGCCCTGCCCGGTTCGCTCGTGCAGTTCGCCCAGCGCGCGGAAGGCGCTTTCCTCCCCGACCCGCCATTTCGCGGACTTGACAAACTGGAACACCCCGATGGACCAGCCCTGGTTCCACGCCCGCAACGCCATCCCGAAGGCCGCGGTGGATTTGCCCTTCATCGGTCCGGTGTGGACAGCGAAGATCGGCCGGTTACGCCGCTGGCGCGTAGTGAGCCCGTCCTCAGGGACGACCTCGGGTTTTCCCTGCGGCATCAATCTGCCCTCCCTATATCCCCGCGAGTTGAGCGTTCCCGCCCCGCGAGTTGAGCCTTCCCGCCGCGCGAGTTGCGCGTTCCCGAGGCGCGAGTTGTACCTTCCCACCGCACGCACCGCTCAACTCGCACACACCCAACGCTCAACTCGCGCACACCCAACGCTCAACTCGCGCGCTCCCAACGTTCGACTCGCGGGGGCCGCCGGAGGCGGGATTTCACCGCGCGGGCGAGGGAATCCGCGGCGACCTCACCCAGCGGGACGTGTTCGCCGCCGAGGTGGCCGGCCAGTTCGGCGGCGAGGCCGAGCCGCATCCGCCCGCTCTCGCAATCCATCACCACGGACGTCACCCCGGTCAGCAGTTCCGCCGCCGCCTGCGAGCGCCGCACGGCATCCGGCCCGCTCGTCGCCCGCCCGTCGGTCACCACCACCAGCAACGGGCGTCGGCGCGGGTCCCGTAGCCGTTCGACCCGCAGCACCCGTGCCGCTTCCAGAAGTCCTTCGGCGAGCGGGGTGCGACCGCCGGTAGGAAGCGCTTCCAGGCGGGCGGCCGCGGCCTCCACGCTGATCGTCGGCGGCAACGCCAGCTCCGCCGCGGCGGCCCGGAACGTGACCAGCCCGACCTTGTCCCGCCGCTGGTAAGCGTCCAGCAACAACGACAGCACCGCCGCTTTGACCTCACGCATCCGCGCCTTCGCGCCCATCGAGCCGGATGCGTCCACACAGAACAGCACGAGGTTACCCTCGTTGCCTTCGCGCCGCGCGTACCGCAGATCTCCCTTGCGCAGCACCAAGCCCGGCCCAGACCGCCCACGCTTGCCTTGATGCGGCGCCGCGGCACGGATCGTCGCGACGAGATGCGGCTTGCCCTCGCCCACACTCGGTGGCTGCACACCGACCGTCCGGCCCGAGTCGGTCACCGCCCGCGACCGGCGGCCACGCTCGCCCTCGCCGACCCCGGCGACCCGGAAAACGCGCGCCTGGAACGGTTTCCCCGCACCCGTCCGCTGTTCGGCACCGCTCCCGGCAGCCTGCGGTTCGCCATCGCCGGCGGTCGAGTCCTCTTCGGACGGTTCCGGCGCACCCGAGCCAGGACCGTCGTCGTCCGGCTCCGGCGGTTCGGCGTCCTGTAAGGCCTGCTCCAGCTGGTCCTCGTCGATTCCCGGCGCGTCGAACGGATTGCGGCGACGGCGATGCGGCAAGGCCAGCCGCGCGGCGACCCGAATGTCCTCAGTGGACACTTCGGCACGCCCGGCCCACGCGGCGTGCGCGACGGCCGTGCGGGCGGTGACGATATCCGCGCGCATACCGTCTACATCGAAGGACGCACACACCTCGGCGATCTGCCGCAACGCCTCGTCGGTCAACACCACGGAAGGCAGAAGCCGTTGCGCTGCTTCGATTTCCGCCGCCAGCGCCGCGTCCTCGGAGTCGTATTTGGACGCGAAGGCCTCTGGATCGGCTTCATACGCCAGCCTGCGGCGGATGACTTCGGCGCGTTGCTGCGGGTCACGACTGGAGGCGACCTCGACGGTGAGCCCGAACCGGTCGAGCAGCTGCGGCCGCAGCTCCCCTTCCTCCGGATTCATCGTGCCGATCAACACGAACCGTGCCGCGTGCGAAACCGAGACACCCTCGCGCTCGACGGTCGCCCGACCCATCGCCGCGGCGTCGAGAAGCGTGTCGACCAGATGGTCATGCAGGAGGTTGACTTCGTCGACATACAGCAGGCCGCGATGCGCCGCCGCGAGGAGGCCGGGCTGGTAGTCGGTGACCCCCTCGGCGAGCGCGCGTTCGAGGTTCAGCGAGCCGACCACCCTGTCCTCGGCCGCACCCACCGGCAGTTCGACCAGCCGCGCGGGCCTGCGGGCGGCGGGCCCGGTGTGCGGCCCGTCGGGACAGGCCGGGTCGACGGCGTTGGGATCACAGGAAAAACGGCAGCCCTCGATGACCTCCACCTCGGGCAGCAGGCCGGCGAGCGCACGGACCATCGTGGACTTCGCCGTGCCCTTCTCCCCACGCACGAGCACCCCGCCGATCGCGGGCGAAATCGCGGAAAGGACCAGCGCCAACCGTAAGTCCGGCATGCCGACGACAGCGGTGAACGGGTACGGCCTCAAGAAGACTCCTTCGCCACGCGCGGGTGTCCTCGCCCGCTGGAAAACAGGGCACGCGCACGGAAACACGCGTAACGGGCGCCGAAGCTCTGGCTGCCGGCCGCGGACGACCGGTCACAGTGGCGGGACCGCCCCGGATTCGCACCGGGTTCCACGACGACCGTCCCCGGCATCATCGCATACGGTTGCCGATTGTGACGATTGTCGTTGTGGGCGTGGGCGCCGACGGCTGGGCCGGGTTGACCGAAGCCGCCAGGGCGGAGCTGACCAGCTGTGACGTGCTGTTCGGCAGCACGCGGCAGCTGGCGCTGGTGCCGTTGGGCAAACCGAAGCGGGCGTGGCCGAGCCCACTGCTGCCCGCGCTGGGCGAGCTGCTGGCCGACCACGCCGGGAAGCGGTTCGGCGTCCTCGCCAGCGGCGACCCGCTGTTGTCCGGGATCGGCACGACACTGGTGAAAAAGTTCGACGACGTCCGGATCGTGCCGACGGTCTCGTCGGTGACGCTCGCCCGCGCGCGGCTCGGCTGGTCCTTCGAGGAGACCGAAGTGGTGAGCGTCGTCGGGCGGAACGTCCATCGTGTCGCCAGGGTGCTGACACCGGGCGCGCGGCTGCTGGTGCTCAGCTCCGACGCGTCGAGCCCGGCCGCGGTCGCGGAACTGCTTACCGCACAAGGCTTCGGCGACAGCACGCTGAGCGTCTTCGAGGAGCTCGGCTCGCCGGACGAACGCCGCGTCGACGGGGTAGCGGGGACCTGGTCGGCGGAGATCGGGCCGCTGAACCTGGTCGCGATCGAATGCGCCGGTGGTCCCGGGCTGCCGTTGACCGGCCTGCCCGATGACGCCTTCGAGCACGACGGCCAGCTGACCAAGCGAGACCTGCGTGCGCTCGCCCTCGCCCGGCTCGCGCCGTTACCCGGCCGGCTGCTGTGGGACGTCGGGGCCGGCGCGGGGAGCGTCGCGATCGAATGGTCGCGGGCGCATCCGGCGAACCGCGCGATCGCGATCGAGCGTGACGCCGGACGCGCGGCGCGGATCGGTCGCAACGCGGAAAGCCTTGGGGTGCCTGATCTTCGGGTCGTCACCGGCGCCGCCCCGGACGCGCTCGACGGGCTGCCAGCGCCCGACGCGGTGTTCCTCGGCGGCGCGTTGTCCGTGTGGCGCCGGTGTTTCGACGCGCTCACTCCCGGCGGGTGGCTTGTCGCGCATGCCGTGACCCTCGAATCGGAACAAGTACTCGCCGCCGCCTACCGCGACCGCGGCGGCGAACTGACCCGGATCGCCGTCGAACACGCCGCACCGCTCGGCGGCTTCACCGGCTGGACCCCCGCCCGCACCGTGACCCAATGGAGCATCCGGAAATGACCGTGTACTTCATCGGCGCCGGCCCTGGCGCCGCCGATCTCATCACCGTGCGGGGCCGTGACCTGCTCATGCGTTGCCCGGTATGCCTGTATCCGGGCAGTCTCACTCCACCTGACCTGCTGGCACACTGCCCGCCGGGCGCTCGGCGCGTCGACACGGCCGAGCTGTCACTGGAGGAGATCACCGGCGAACTCGTGGCGGCGCACGAGGCCGGTCACGACGTGGCGCGGCTTTGCTCGGGCGACCCGTCGATCTACAGCGCGGTGGCCGAGCAGATGCGGCGGCTCGACGCGGCGGGCGTGCCGTATTCGGTGGTGCCGGGCGTGCCCGCGTTCGCCGCGGCGGCCGCGGTACTGGGCCGGGAACTGACCGTGCCGACCGTGGGGCAGAGCCTGGTCGTCACCCGTGTCCAGGCACGCTCGACCGCAATGCCGCCCGGCGAAACCCTTGCCGCTTTCGCCGCGACGGGCACGACGCTGGCCGTGCACCTGGCGATCAACCGGATCGAGCAGGTGGTCGAGCAACTGGTGCCGCACTACGGGCCGGACTGCCCGGTCGCGGTCGTCGCCCGCGCGAGCCAGCCGGAGGAACGGATCCTGCGCGGCGCACTCGGCGATATCGCACCGCAGGTCCGCGCGGCGGGAATCACCAGCGCGGCGGTCATCTTCGTCGGCCGGGTGCTGTCCGCGGGCAGTTTTCCGGACAGTTTTCTCTATTCGGCCGCACGGGACCGGTCGGCGAAAACCCCGCGCGCAACGTAGTCCCGCGTGCTACGCTGGACTACACTGATTTCATGACCCAGGTGATCAGCCAGCGGGAATTCCGGAACAACTCGGCGGCTGTGATGGACGGTGTGATCAGGGGGGAGATCTACTACATCACGCGCAACGGAGTGGAGGTGGCCGAGTTGCGGCCGATCACGCGCAAGCGCCGGCTGACCGCGGAAGAGCTGGTGGAACGCCATCGTCGGCTGCCGCATGTGGATGGGATGGCGATGCGTGCGGACGCGGACGCGTTCTTCGGTTCCGAAGACCGGATCGGTGACGATGATCCGTGGAGTCGCCGTGGCTGAGCGGCCGCGATCCGGCGTGCTCGACACGTGCACGTATCTCGATCTCCACGAGCTGGACCCGGCGGACTTGCCGCGGGAACCCGAGCTCACCGCGATCACGTTCGCCGAGCTGCATCAAGGCGTCACGCTCGCCAGGGATAACGCCGTCCGGGCGGCGCGCATGGAGCAACTGGGTGCGGCGCTGACCGAGTTCACCGCGCTGCCGTTCGACGATCTGGCGGCCTCCCGGTACGGAAGCCTCGTCGCCCTCACCGTCGAAGCCGGACGCAGTCCCCGCCCCCGCCCCCGGCGGCTGGACCTCCAGATCGCGGCGATCGCGTCCTCACTGGACCTGCCGCTCTACACCCGCAACGCCGACGACTTCAAAGGCCTGGAAAGCGCGGTCACGATCGTCCCGGTTTAGTGCGGCTCGCCGCGTAGGAGGGCCGAGATGCGGCCGTGGGCGGTGACCAGTTCCGAGGCGGTCTCGTTGTGCTGGTGCGCCCTGGCGCAGGCGAACGCGCGACGCAGCACCGTCAGCGTGCCGGGCTCGACGGCGGACAGCAGAGTGGTGGCCGCGGCCGCGGTTTCGGCCAGTCCGGCGAGCATCGTGGTGACCTCGGGTGTGTCCGGCGCGAGAGTGACTGCCGGGGTGAGCAGACGCAGCTGGGTGTGCAGGCGGCGCAGCACCGCCAGCGGATCGGATCCGGGTTCGATGTTCATCGTGTACTCCCCGACCTCGTGGAATGGCCGGTGGTGAGACGCACCCACTCGGCATCCGTGACGACATCATCACCAAGGGTTACCCCGGCGCCCGTCCGACAATCGTGCCTGCGCGGTCGATGACCAAGACGTCCACTTCCACCGGCGCCGGGCCGAGCACGTCGGCCGCTGTGGCCAGCGCCTTCGCCGCCACCAGGTCCCCCAGCGGTAGCTCGGCCGCCTGCGCCAGTTCCAGCGCGTGCAAGGCCGTGTTCGCGGCCAGGATCTGCTCGCCGATCGGCGGTGCGAGCGACGCCAGCAGCCGCAGATCCACCTGGGAACGCTTGGAATGCAGATCGAGGTGCCCGGCGGCGAGCTTGGAGAACTTCGCGAACCCGCCGGCCAGCGTCAGCCGGGGCACCGGATGCCGCCGCAGGTACTTGAGCACCGCACCCGCGAAATCCCCCATGTCCAGCAACGCGCCCTCGGGAAGCCCGTGCAGCTCCGCGGCCACCCGCTCCGACGTGCTGCCGGTCGCGCCCGCGACGTGGGTGTAGCCCATCGCCCTCGCCACGTCCACGCCTCGCCGGATGCTGTCGATCCACGCCGAACATGAGTACGGCACCACCACCCCCGTCGTGCCCAGGATCGACAGGCCGCCGACGATGCCGAGCCGCGGGTTCCAGGTTTGCCGCGCGATCTCCTCGCCGTCGGGGATCGCGATCTCCACCACGACGTCACCGGTCCCGCCATGCGAGGCCGCGACGCGCGCGACCGCCTCGGCGATGAACCGGCGCGGCATCGGGTTGATCGCAGGTTCGCCCACGGCCAGCGGCAATCCGGGCCGCGTGACCGTGCCGACCCCTTCGCCCGCCCGGAAAGTCACGCCGCTGCCCGGCTCGCCAGGCGAAACCGTGGCGAGGATCAGCGCGCCATGGGTGACGTCGGGGTCGTCGCCCGCGTCCTTGATCACCCCGGCGGTCGCCGACCCCGCCGAGAGCCGCTCGGTCGCCAGTGCGAACGCCGGCCGGCGGTCCTTCGGCAGCCATACCTCGACGGGATCGGGGAACTCGCCGGTGAGCAGCGCGGTGTACGCGGCCGTCGTCGCCGCGGTCGCACACGCCCCCGTCGTCCACCCGTACCGCATGAACAGGGAGTATGGCTCCTGTGCAGACCGTTCTCGTCCTCGGCGGCACCGCGGAGGCCCGCGCGCTCGCGGCCGAACTCACTGAACGCGGCGTCCACGTGGTCTCGTCGCTGGCAGGCCGTGTCGCGAACCCCCGGCTGCCGGTCGGCGAAGTCCGCGTCGGCGGCTTCGGCGGACCGGACGGATTTGCCCGTTATCTCACGGAAAACCGGGTCGGCGTTGTCGTCGATGCCACACATCCGTTCGCACAACGAATCGGTAACTCCGCCGTGCACGGGGCCGCCGTGGCCCGAATTCCGTTGCTGCGCTTGGCACGCCGGGGCTGGACGGCCGGCGAAGGCGACGACTGGCACTGGGTCGGCAGTCTCGAAGAGGCCGCGACCAAAGCCACGCAGCTGGGTGAGCGGATCTTCCTGACGAGCGGTCGCCAGGGGCTGAGCGCGTTCGCGGGGTGTACCGGCCAGTGGTTCCTCGCCCGCTGTGTGGACCCGCCGGAACCGCCCCTGCCGCCGAAAATCGAAATCCTGCTCGACCGCGGCCCGTACGACGTGCCCGGCGAACTCCGGTTGCTGGACGAACACTGCATCGACGTGCTTGTCACGAAGGACAGCGGGGGTACCATGACCGCCGCGAAACTGGTCGCCGCACGGATGCGCGGCATCCCGGTCGTGGTCGTGCGGCGCCCGGCCCGGCCGGTCACCGAAATTGTCGAAGACGTCACGGCCGCCGCGGACTGGGTTTCAGCGAGGCTGGCGAGATGACACAGGCCTTTTACGAACTCGTCACGCGGCGCCGGGATGTTCGCGCGGAATTCACCGGCGAACCGATTCCCGGAGACGTACTCGACCGGATCCTGACCGCGGCGCACGCGGCGCCCAGTGTCGGACTCACCCAGCCATGGGATTTCGTGCTTGTGTCCAGCACCGAAACGCGCAAAGCGTTCCGCGAGCATGTGCTCGCCGAGCGGTCCGTTTTCGCCGGAACGCTCTCCCCCGAACGGAATGCCACGTTCGACCGGATCAAGATCGAAGGCATCCTCGAATCCAGTCTCGGCATCGTCGTCACCTACGACCCGGCGCGCGGCGCACCGCACGTACTGGGCAGGCATGCGATCGGTGACGCCGGGCTGTACTCGGTGTGTCTGGCCATCGAGAACCTGTGGCTCGCCGCGACCGCCGAAAACATCGGGGTGGGCTGGGTGAGCTTCTACCGTGAGGAATTCCTTTCCCAGCTCATCGGCATTCCCGACGGCATCCGGCCCATTGCGTGGCTGTGCGTCGGGCCGGTCAGCAGGCTGCACGAAACGCCCGATCTGGAACGCCACGGCTGGCGCCGGCGCCGCCCGCTGGCGGCCGCAACCCATCTCGAACGCTTCGGCGATCAGCCCGGCGTGCATAATTCGTGCGCGACAGAACCCGACGAAACCTCGACTCAGTAGGGCGATACGTTCGTTCAATGTGGATGGCCAGTAGGACGCCGACCGTCACCTCCGACGAGGTGACCGATCCGGAGCAGCCACGCCCGGACACCACAACCTCCAGCGTGCCCGGCACCTTGCTGTGGCGATGGCTGGCCGTCGTGCTCGGTGTGTTCTCCGCGGCCTGCGCCATCGCCTACCCGCTGATGCCAGTGGTACAGGACACCGCGCAGATCACCTGGCCGGTCGGCAGCGACACGCGCCCGGTGAACGCCCCGCTCACCGGCTACTGGGCGCAGGACATGCAGGTCGACCTGCCGTGCGCGACGATCCAGGCCGTCAACTCGCGGCTACCCGGCGGCGCGTTGCTGTTCTCCACCGTGCCGGGCGCGCGCACCGGGAACGGCGCCGGCGTGTTCCTGCGGGTCGAGAACGGGGTGCTGACGGCGTTCAACCGCGGCCAGCAGGTCGCCAACCAGCCGCTGCCCGCGACCGGCTGCGATGTCCACTACTCCTCCACCGCCACGCGCACCACGCTCACGGTCGGCGGCACCGCGGTCTTTGACGCGAGCGGTGATGTGCGGCCCCGGGTCGTCGGGATCTACACCGACCTGACCTCCGCGTCCGACCCGGTCACGGGGCTGCGCGTGACGATCACGCCGGACAACCGATACCAGTCCTCGCCGACCGGGCTGAAGGTCGGGCTCGGTGTGTTCGGCGTGCTGTCGCTGATCGGTTGTCTGTTCGCGGTCAACCGGATCGACCGCGGCGGTGCCCGTCGTGCGCCCCGGTGGGCGCCGCTCGGCTGGTGGAAACTTACGAAACGTGACTTCACGGTCTTCGGCGTGCTCGGCGCGTGGGTGTTCATCGGGCCGGTGACGTCGGACGACGGCTACATCCTGACGATGGCCAGGGTCGCCTCGCAGGTCGGCTACCTGACCAACTACCACCGCTGGTTCGGCGTCGCCGAGGCACCATTCGGCTGGAACGACCACATCTACGAGCTGATGTCCACGGTGTCCACGGTGCCGCCGTGGATCCGCTTGCCGTCGTTCCTCATCGGCGTCATCTGCTGGCTGCTGATCACCCGGGAAGTCATGCCACGCCTGGGAAATCAGGTCCGGCAGAGCCCGGCGGCGAGCTGGGCCGCGGCGATGGTGTTCCTCGTGTGGTGGCTGCCGTTCAACAACGGGGTGCGCCCGGAACCGTGGGCCGCGCTGGGTTCGCTGCTCGCGCTGTGCGCTGTCGAACGCACCCTCGTCACGCGGCGCCTGCTGCCGTTGTGTCTCGGTCTGCTGGCCGCCGCGTTCGCGCTCGCCGCCACCCCGACCGCGCTGATCGCGGTGGCGCCGTTCCTGGTGGCCTCGCGCCCGTTGTTCCAGATGCTGCGCTCCCGGGCGCGGGAAGCGGGCTGGGCGCCGGTGCTCGCGCCGATCGCCGCCGCCGGGTTCATCGTGCTCGTCGTGGTGTTCGCCGACCAGACGTTCGCGACGGTCATGGAAGCGACCCGGTTGCGCGGCATCGTCGGTCCGAACGAGCCTTGGTACAACGAACTTTCCCGGTACGAGCTGCTGTTCGCCGACAGCGCCGACGGCTCGATGACGCGCCGGTTCCCGGTGCTGCTGCTGATGTTGTGCACCGGCGCCTGCCTGGTCGTGCTGCTGCGCCGTGGCCGCATCCAGGGTGCCGCGCTCGGCCCTGCCCGTCGGCTCATCGGCACCACGGCGTTGTTCTTCCTGTTGCTGGCGCTGACCCCGACCAAGTGGACCCACCACTTCGGTGCGTTCGCCGCGGTCGGCTCGGCGATGGCCGCGCTGACCGCACTTGCGACGAGTTCGACGGTGCTGCGGTCGAAACGCAACCGGGCCGCGTTCACCGCCGGCCTGCTGGTGGTGGCCGCACTCGCGGCGACGGGGCCGAACGCGTACTGGTTCGTGTCGGGCATCGGGGTGCCGTGGTTCGACAAGGCGCCGTCCATCCACGGTTACCACCTGTCGACCGTGCTACTGCTCGCCGCGGCCGTCGCGGCGGTGATCGCGTTCGTGGAGAACGTCAAGGCGCAACGGCCGGGCCTGCTGCCACCACCGACGCCGGAACGGCGGCTGCGCGCGCTGAAACTCGGGTCGATCTCGCTCGTCGTGGTCTGTGGCGTGGTCGTGGCGTTCGAGTTCGCCAGCATGGGCAAGGCGATTCAGAAACAGTGGCACAGCTACAGCCTCGGCGCGGCGAATGTCGCGCATGTCTTCACTACGAGCTGCAATCTGTCGGACCATGTGATGGTCGAGCGGGACCCGGTTTCCAGTGTGCTCAAGCCGGTGCAGGTGCCGACCGTGCCCGCGGAGAAGCCGCAGACCGCGCCGCAACTCCCGCCTGCCGATGAGGACAACGGCACGACTCAGGCCGGTTTCCATTCCACGGCCGAAACGGGCGACGACCCACTCGGCGGCCCGCCCCACGGCTTCACCACAAGCACCGTGCCGATGTGGAGCAGCTACGGCTCGGACGAGCGGACCGGGCGCCTGCGCACCGACTGGTACCAGCTGCCGGACAACCGAGTGAACTCGCAGGTCGCGGTGGCGATTGCGGCGAAGTCCGGCAAGGCTGAGGGAGTCTGGCTCGAGTTCGGGACGCAGACCCCGCAAGGCGTCAAAATCGTCAAGTCCGACCAGGTGCTCGCCCCCGGCGCGGGTACGACCTCGGGCAGCGACCCGACGGTCACCGGCAAATGGGCCGACAAGCGGGTCGAGATCGGTGACCTGCCACCGGACATCACACTGGTGCGCGTGGTCGCGAAGGACGACGACGTCACCTCGGAAGGTTGGGTCGCCGTCAGCGCACCGCGTGTCCCGACGTTCACCACACTCACCCAACGGGTCGGCAACGCGCCGGTTTACATGGACTGGCCTTCGGCGTTCGTATATCCGTGCATGAACCCGGTTGTGTCGCACGATGGGATCTCGGAACTGCCGCAATACCGGCTCACCGCGGGTTCACTCGCGTCGGAGGCAGACTGGGCGAACAATGTCGGCGGCGGGCCGAACGGCTGGCTCGAAGAGGTCGCGAGCGAACCCGAGGTGCCGAGCTACTTGCAGGGCGACCCCGGGCAGTCATGGGGCCAGCTGATGCAGATCGAGCCGTACACCGAGGGCACCTCCCCCCATGTCGAGCACGGCGAGAAAACCGTGTGGGGCTGGTGGTCACCAGGCCCAGGCCCACAACAACCAAACGGATCAACCCAAACCCGCTAAAAAAGCCCCCACCCAGCCAAGGTGACGTCCCGTTGGGCCAGTCATCCCGGAGCCAGCCCGCCGGCGAGGCAGTCTTTTTGGGTCGCGCTCCGCGCGATGCTCTGGTCTTTTTCAGCGCCTGGATGACCGGGCGCGGGGCGCCCTCGTAAGTGGGCGGTGGGTCCCTCGGCGGCTTTTGTTGCCAGGCGGTGGTTTTGTGGGTGGCGCGGGGGCTGCCGTTGTGCTGGCTCAGTATGTTCTTGGCGTCCACATCTGACCGTTGGTGACCCTGGTGCGGCTGGAGCCGATGATCAGCAGGCAGCGCATGTCTACTGTGGACGGATCCAGTTCACCTAGGGTGGTGATCCGCACCGACTCCTCCGGGCCGCCGACGTCGCGCGCCACGGCGACGGGGGTGGCCGGTGCGCGGTGGCGCAACAGGATTTCCTGTGCCTGCGCCAATTGTGTCGTGCGGGTGCGGGAAGCCGGGTTGTAGATCGCGATCACCAAGTCTGCCATGCCCGCCGCGTCGAGGCGTTTTTCGATGATTTCCCAGGGTTTCAAGCGGTCCGAAAGCGACAGTACACAATAATCGTGCCCCAACGGGGCGCCGACCTTGGACGCCGCCGCCTGTGCGGCCGTGACGCCGGGCAGCACGCGCACCTTGACGTCGCCCTCCTGCAGTGCGGCCTGTTCCAGCACTGCCGACGCCATCGCGAAAACCCCGGGATCGCCCGAGGAAACAACGGCCACCCGCGCACCGGACCTGGCTAGAGAAAGCGCTTCCTGGGCTCGATCGGCTTCGACGCGGTTGCCTGAAGCGTGCCGCTGCTGCCCGGCCCGTTGGGGCACCTTCGCCAGATAAGGACCGTAGCCCACCAGATGATCCGCCGCCTCCAACGCTTCCGCGGCTTCGGGCGTCAGCCATTGTGGACCCGCCGGGCCCAGCCCGACAACCACGACCTCACCTGCGGCGACCGGTTCGCCCGCCTCGACGATGCCGGTTTTCCTTGCCGCGTAAGCAGGACTGGGCACGAGTGCGAGCGAGAAGTACGGCACGGACTCCGGATCGACTTCCGCGAACGGCTCGACCCGCTGCGCCTGCCAGGTTGCGCGCTCGACATAGTATGCGTCATCGAGCCGGCCGGACTCCGCGAGCGCCTCGCGCACGGAACCGAACGTGCGCCCCAATTTCAGCACCGCCGCCGCCTCCGTGTCGGCGAGGCGCCGCGCCAGTTCCGGCGCCGGCAGTGTGCCCGGCAACACCGTGAGCACCTCGTCCCGTTGCACGAGCGGACGCCCCAGCACGGCCGCAGCCGCGCTGACCGAAGTCACGCCGGGCACCGCTTCCGCATCGTAACGGTCACAAAGCCGTTCATGCATATACATGTACGAGCCGTAGAAGAACGGGTCACCCTCGCACAGGACCACCACGTCACGCCCGGCATCGAGATGCTCGGCCAGCCGTTTCGCGCTCAGCTCATAGAATTCCGCGATCGCACCTTCGTAACCGCCGGGATGATCGGTGGTCTCAGTGGTCACCGGATAGACCAGTCGCTCCTCGATCTGCCCCTCACGAAGGTAGGGCTCGGCGACCGAACGCGCGATGCTCCGGCCGTGCCGTGCACTGTGGTAGGCGATCACCTGCGCATCGCTGATCAGCCGCGCCGCCTTGACCGTCAGCAGTTCCGGGTCACCGGGACCGAGGCCGACGCCCCAGAGTTTGCCGGTCATTCGGCCTCGCTCGCGAGCGCGTTCACCGCGGCGACGGCCATCGCGCTGCCGCCTCGCCGCCCGTGCACCACAAGGTACGGCGCCGGAGCCCGCTTCGCCAATTCCACTTTGGACTCAGCGGCACCGACGAACCCGACCGGCACCCCGATGATCGCGGCCGGTACCCCGGCGCCCTCGTCGAGCATTTCCAGCAACCGGAACAACGCGGTGGGCGCATTGCCGATCGCGACAACGGAACCTGCCAGCCGGTCCCGCCACAGTTCGAGCGCCGCCGCCGAACGGGTCGTGCCCATGCGTTCGGCGAGCGCGGGCACCTGCGGTTCGGAAAGGGTGCACACGATCTCATTGTCCGCAGGCAACCGGCGACGCGTGATACCGCTGGCGATCATGTGCGCATCGCACAACACGGGCGCGCCCGCCCGCAACGCGTCGCGCGCCGACTCGACCACCTCCAGCGAGTAGGCCAGATCGTCGACCAGATCGACCATGCCACACGAGTGGATCATGCGCACCGCAACGGGTTCGAGGTCCTCCGGCAGGATCGCGACATCGGCCTCGTCGCGGATCGTGGCGAACGAGCGACGGTAGATCTCCGGCCCGTCCTTCAAGTAGTCGATCACCGGTTTCCCTTCTGTGCCAACACATCCACCAGCGCGTCGACCGGCACCACCGCGCCGTCGACCAGGTAACCCCCGTCGGCGGCCACCACGTCCACCGCGTCACGCGGCTTACCGCACCGCCGTTCACAGCCGGAGAAGTGCGCCCGCGCCGACACCCGCCGCGCGTCGGCCCGCACGTCCGCGCGTGACTTGGCGCAGCCCGGCCGGCCGATGCAGGCGCTCACCATGGTGTCGCTCGACAGCTCCAGCAGGTCCGCCCGGAACTGCGGCACCACAACGCTGCGCCACGGCGTCACCACCACGTCACCACCGAACGACCTCACCTGCGAGGCGGTCAATTCACCGAACAACGGTGCCACGCATATCCCCTGTCCGCCGTCATCCCGTGCGAAGGCACCGGGCGACACCGGCCGCGGGCGGCCGGGCGAGCCGGAAAAGCCTGGCAGTTCCCGCATCCGCCACGCACTGCCCCGGATATCGAGGAACCGCAACGCTTCCCGCACCAGCACCGCGACGGCTTCACCGAGCGGAACCGCCGGACCGGGCTGCCCCGCACGCAAGACCACCCCGGTCCGCGCGTCGAGCGCCTGCCAGCACAGGTCGGCGTCCTCGGCAGCGACATCACCACGACCGTCGTCGAGCGCGAACAGGAACCGCCCCGGCAGCCCGGCCAGCGCCGGCTCCGCGCACACGGCCGCGTCCAGCTCGGCGACCAGCGGCCGCACGTCCACCGCACCTCCCGCGAGCCCGCTCAGCGGCGACGCGAGGAAGTTGCGCACCCGCTCGTGCGAAGGCGCGGGCAGCAGGCCGGCGTCGGCCAGCCGGCCCACCAGCTCCCCCGTGTCCGGGGCAAGCCCGCGCAACTGGACATTCCCGCGCGAGGTCAAGTGCACCGAACCGTCACCGAGCTCGTCCGCGCAGCCCGCGAGCACCTCCAGCTGGGCCGCGGACACCCGGCCGCCGGGCAGCCGGACCCTGGCCAGCGCCCCGTCCGCAGCGTCGTGCGTCGCGAACACACCGGGGCACGCATCGGGCCGGACTCGGACGGACATGGTCCAACGGTAACTCCTGGACCAGCTGACAGTCGTGAACGGGGCACACCAGGTCGAGCGGCGGGCCTGGAGGTGATTTACTAATCCGATCAAAAGTAGGCAGACCCCGAGCAGCAGGTAACCCTTGCCACACAAGCCGGATAGCCGTGACTGTGGTCGGATTGGTAACGAACGGCACAGTACTCCACTCAGCGGTTCCCTCGGCCCGGCGAGCGATCCGCTTGACGCGGAGCCGTCCGCCCCCGGAGAGTGAGAAGGCGAGAACCAGGGAGGCCCCGCGTGATCCTGTTGCTGTCCACTTCGGACACAGACCTGCTGAGTGCGCGTGCGTGCGCGGCTGGCTACCGGCTGGCAAACCCCGCCCGGCTCGACCTCGGCGAATTGCCCGCGTTGCTGGATGGCGTGCGGATCGTCGTGGTGCGCATTCTCGGGTCGGCGCGTACGTGGCAGGAGGGCTTGGACGCGGTACGCGCCAGCGGTGCGCATGTCGTGGTGCTGGGCGGCGAGCAGGCGCCGGACGCGGAGCTGATGGAGCTGTCCACGGTGCCCGCCGGTATCGCGACCGAGGCGCACAGGTATCTGGCGCAGGGCGGCCCGGAGAACCTCACCCAGCTCCACCGGTTCCTGTCCGACACGCTGCTGCTGACCGGTGACGGGTTCGAACCGCCCGCACCGCAGCCGATGTGGGGTGTGCTGGACCGGAAGCCGCGCCGCACCGAGGGGCCGGTCGTCGCGATCCTCTATTACCGCGCCCATCACTTGTCAGGCAACACCGCGTTCGTCGAGGCACTGGCGAGCGCGGTCGAGGACGCCGGTGGCCAGGCCTTGCCGATCCACTGCGCGTCCCTGCGTACGCGCGAGCCGGAAATGATGGCGGAGCTGGGCAAGGCCGACGCGTTGCTGGTCACCGTGCTCGCCGCGGGTGGCACCAGGCCCTCCGCGGTCGGTGCCGGTGGTGACGACGAAGCGTGGGACGTCGCAGAGCTGGCCGCGCTCGACATCCCGATCCTGCAGGCGCTCTGCCTCACCAGTGACCGTGAAACCTGGGCGGCGAGCGATGAGGGACTGTCGCCTTTGGACGCCGGGAACCAGATGGCGGTGCCGGAGTTCGACGGCCGGATCATCACGGTTCCCTTCTCCTTCAAGGAACTCGACGAGGACGGCCTGCCGCGTTATACGCCCGACGCCGAGCGTGCGTCCCGGGTGGCCCGGATAGCGCTGGCACACGCGCGGTTGCGGCATACGCCACCGCCCCAGCGCCGCGTCGCGCTGATGCTGTCCGCCTATCCCACCAAACATTCGCGGGTGGGCAACGCGGTCGGCCTCGACACGCCGGCGTCGGCGGTGAAGTTGTTGCGCCGCATGATTTCCGGGGGTTACGACCTCGGCGCCGAGCCGTTCCCCGGTGTCGAGTCCGGCAACGGGGACGAGCTGATCCACGCGCTCATCGCCGCCGGTGGCCAGGATCCCGAGTGGCTGACCGAGGAACAGCTGGCCGGTAACCCGATCCGCGTCCCGGCCGAGCGGTATCGCGAGTGGTTCGCCGCACTGCCCGAGGACTTGCGTGCGGAGATGGAACAGCACTGGGGCCCGCCGCCCGGTGAGCTTTATGTGGACAACGGGGACATCGTGCTGGCGTCACTGCAGGCCGGCAACGTCGTGCTGATGATTCAGCCGCCGCGCGGGTTCGGCGAGAACCCGGTGGCGATCTACCACAACCCGGATCTGCCGCCGAGCCACCATTATCTTGCGGCGTACCGCTGGCTGGAAGAAGAATTCGGCGCACACGCGATCGTCCACTTGGGAAAGCACGGCTCACTGGAATGGCTGCCGGGTAAGACGGCAGGCCTGTCGGCGTCGTGCGCGCCGGACGCCGTGCTCGGTAATCTGCCGTTGATCTACCCGTTCCTGATCAACGATCCCGGTGAGGGCGCACAGGCCAAGCGCCGTGCACACGCGACGATCGTGGACCACCTCATCCCGCCGATGGCGCGCGCCGAGAGTTACGGTGACCTCGCGCGGCTGGAACAGTTGCTCGACGAGCACGCGAACATCGCGGCGATGGACCCGGCGAAACTGCCCGCGATCCGCGCACAGATCTGGACGCTGATCCAGGCGGCGAAGCTCGATCACGATCTCGGTGTGTCGGAACGGCCGCATGACGTGGAGTTCGACGACTTCCTGCTGCACATCGACGGCTGGCTGTGTGAGGTGAAGGACGCGCAGATCCGCGACGGCCTGCACATCCTGGGCGAAGCGCCGACCGGGGAAGCCAGGGTGAACCTGGTACTGGCGATGCTGCGCGCGCAGCAGATGTGGGGTGGCAAGGCAGGTGCGGTCCCGGGTCTGCGATCCGCGCTGGGTCTCAAGGACGACGCCCCACTGTCCGATGTGGACTCTGTCGAGCAGACCGCACGCGCCCTCGTGGAAGAGCTGGAGGCCGCGAACTGGTCGGTGGACGCGATCACCGCCGAGGAGCCGGTGGCCTCGGTGTTGCGGTTCGCCGCGACGGAGATCGTGCCGCGGCTCGCGGGCACGGCGGGCGAGCTCGACGCGGTGCTGCATGCCTTGGACGGCGGGTACATTCCGGCCGGGCCGAGCGGTTCTCCCTTGCGGGGCTTGGTGAACGTCCTGCCGACGGGCCGCAACTTCTACACCGTGGACCCGAAGGCCATCCCGAGCCGGCTGGCGTGGGAAACCGGCCAGGCACTGGCGGATTCGCTGGTGAAACGGTACCGGGAGGACACCGGGGACTGGCCACGGTCGGTCGGGCTTTCGGTGTGGGGCACCTCGGCGATGCGCACGTCCGGCGATGACGCCGCGGAAGTGCTTGCACTGCTTGGGGTTCAGCCCAGCTGGGACGAGGCGTCCCGGCGGGTCACCGGCTTGGAGGCGGTCCCGCTCGCCGAGCTCGGCCGCCCGCGGATCGACGTGACGGTGCGGATTTCGGGCTTCTTCCGCGACGCGTTTCCGCACGTGACCGACCTTCTCGACGATGCCGTGCGGCTCGTCGCGGCCTTGGACGAGTCTCCCGAGGAGAACTACGTCCGCGCCCACTATCTGTCCGATCTGGACAGTCATGGTGACGAACGTCGCGCCACCACGAGGATTTTCGGTTCGAAGCCGGGCGCCTACGGCGCGGGCCTGCTGCCGCTGATGGACTCCGGCAACTGGCGTGACGACGCCGACCTGGCCGAGGTGTACGCGACGTGGGGTGGTTACGCGTACGGCCGGGAGCTGGATGGGAAACCGGCCCGCGAGGACATGGAAAGCTCGTACCGCCGGATCGTTGTCGCCGCCAAGAACACCGACACCCGCGAGCACGACATCGCCGATTCCGACGACTATTTCCAGTACCACGGCGGCATGATCGCGTTCACCCGCGCGTTGACCGGCGAGGCACCGGCTTCCTACATCGGCGACTCGACGAGCCCGGACCTGGTGCGCACGCGTTCGCTGCATGAGGAGACAGCGCGGGTTTTCCGTGCCAGGGTGGTGAATCCACGCTGGCTGGCCGCGATGCGCAAGCACGGCTACAAAGGCGCCTTCGAACTCGCCGCGACAGTCGACTACCTGTTCGGTTTCGACGCGACGGCCGGTGTGGTGGACGACTGGATGTACGAGAAACTGTCCGAGTCGTACGTTCTGGACAAGCAGAACCAGGACTTTCTGACGAAGTCGAACCCCTGGGCGCTCCGCGGCATCATCGAACGCCTCACGGAAGCCGCGGACCGCGGCCTGTGGGCCGAGCCGGACCCGGACCTGCTGGACCGGCTACGCGAGGTCTACCTCCAGACGGAAGGCGACCTCGAAGGGGAATGAGTCAACCGCGGCCCCAGAGGCAGAACGCCCCGGCCGCTGAACCGTGCGCTCACGCGGTCAAGCGTAGGCGGATGACCGCGACAGTGGCAGCGTGATCGTGAACGCCGCGCCGCCTTCCGGGGCTGGGCCCGCTGAGATCGTGCCACCCATGCGGTTCACCAGCCCGTGGGCCAGTGCCAGCCCGATGCCCGAACCGACTGGGCGGCGGCCGCGGTATTTGGCGTTGAGGGCGCCGCGTTCGAAGGCCATCGCGTAGTCCTCCGGTGCCAGACCCGGCCCGCCGTCGCGCACCTGCAGTATCCCGGTGTCCGTCAACGACAACGTCAGCGTCGGCGCCACCCGCAGCGCGTTTTCCGCCAGGCCGTCCAGTACCTGCCGCAAGCGCCGGGCGTCGACGATCGCGAACACCGGATGCGGCGGGGTCTCCAGCCGGAACACCACCCCCGCCCGCTCGCACCGCACGCGCCACACGTCCGCGCACCGGGCCACCGTGTCGGTCAGGTCGACCTCCGCGAGATCCAGCTGGAACTCATCCGCGCCAAGCCGGGCCAGGTCAAGCAAGTCGCTCACCAAACGCTCCAAACGCTGCGACTCCCGCTGGATCGTCTGGCCCGCCCGCCGCGCATCCTCCCCCGTCACAACGCCGTCCGCCACCGACTCCGCGAAACCGTGCACCGCGGTCAACGGCGTCCGCAGCTCATGGGAAACCGACAGCAGGAATTCCCGTTGCCGCGACTCACTTTGTTGCAGCGCCGAGGAAAGCTCATTGACCGCCGTCGCCACCTCCGCGACTTCGGCCGGTCCCTGCACGGGTGCCCGAAGATCACGCCGCCCCTGCCGCATCGTCGTCGCGACATCCGCGGTCCGGCGCAATGGCCGCGCCAGCAAGCGGCCGAGGCCAAGTCCCGCGACGGCCGCGACGAGCAATCCCGCGCCGAGCGCGAACAAGATGTTGCGCACCACCGCGCGCTGCGTGGACACGGCCATCCGGACCGGTTCCACGAGCGCGAACCCCGCCCCCGCAGCGACTCCGCGCGCCTCGACGAGGTACTCCTGTCCCGCCACCGTCCGCGTTGCCGAGATCGACCGGTCCGCGGCGATTCCCTGCAGACCGGCCTCGGTGGCGGCCCGGACCGCGAGCGGATCACCCGTCACCGCACGCGGCCGTGCCGTCACCACCAGAATCCCTTGCCCCCGAAGGACATCGACGGCCTTTCCGAGCCCGAGCCGTGAGCCGAGAACGGCCTCGTCCACCTGGCTCGCGACCACATCCGCCTGTGCCGCAAGGGAACTGCGCAACACGTCCGTCCCGGTCCGCCGCACCAGACCCGCCGCGACCAGACCGGCCACCAGCACCGCGATCCCCGCGACCGCGAGACACACCACGGTGATCCGGAAGGCCAGAGAACGGCGCATCACACACCGTCCGCCGCGTACCCGACGCCCCGAACTGTCCTAATCGGACTGTCCTCGCCGAGTTTCGCCCGCAGCTGCGCGATATGCACGTCCACGGTTCGCGTGCCGGCCGACGCCGAGTAGCCCCAGACGGAACTGAGCAACTGGCCGCGTTCGAACACCCGGCCCGGTTGCCGCAACAACTGCGCGAGCAGGTCGAACTCGGTCGAAGTCAGCGTGACCTCCCGGTCCCCGGCCCAGGCCCGCCGCCGCGTGACGTCCAGCCGAACCTCCCCCGCCGTCAGCACTTCCGCCGGTGGGGCTGCGCCGCGGCGCAGCACCGTCCGGACCCGCGCGGCGAGTTCCCGCGGGCTGAACGGTTTCGTCACGTAGTCGTCCGCGCCGAGTTCCAGCCCGAGTAACCGGTCGACCTCGTCGTCACGCGCCGTCACGAACAACACGGGTGTCCAGTCACCGGCCGCACGCATGGTCCGGCAGACCTCCACACCGTCCATACCGGACAGTCCAATGTCGAGCACCATGGCGACCGGCCGCAGCCGCCGCACGGCGGCCAGCGCGGCGTCCCCATTGGACTCCACGTGCACACCGAATCCGTCGCGTCGCAGGTAGAGCGCGATGAGTTCGGCGATCGCCGCCTCGTCCTCGACGACCAGCACGAGACCACGGCCGGGTGCGGTCATGGGCTCTCCCGGGCTCACGGCGAGCCGTCGCCCGCCACCTCCGAATCGATCGCGTCCAGCGTAGTCTGGATCTGGCTCAGTTCGTCCTGCGGCCGCGGTGAACTCGGCGTCGCATTATCACGGCAGCCCGCGCAGCCGAGTGTCAGCGCGACCAGCACCAACCCGATCGCGACGCCTCTCATTTGGCTACGCAATGGGAATCCTTGAACTTCGTGAGCCTGTCCTCGATGGACTTCAAGTCATCAACCCGTCCGGCGCGCCGGTCCGCGCGCTGCGTGAGCTGATCCGCGATTTTCGCGTGCCCGGCGGCTCGCTGCTTGTCCGCGCGGGCCCGCAGCCACGCGACGGAACCCTTCGTGTTGGCGTCACCGTTGATCCGCGCGATCAGCTTGTTCTTCCGGTCGATCAACCGCGGCAACCGATCCGCGCACAACTGCTGGGATTCCTCGGGACTCAACGTCACCTGGCCGTAGCTGGGCGGCGGCGGAGCCGTGGTCTGGGCTGACGCGGCGGGGACGCCGATGGCGAGCGCGGCCAGCACGCTGCCCCCCACGATCACCGTCCGAACGCTGGTGTGCATTTCTCCTCCTTCGTCGGTACTGCGCGTTGACTATGGAGGACGAGCATTCGAGGAAAGTGGCCGCTTTGTTCGGGGTTTGTAAGGACCGCCCACACTCAAGCGAGCGCCGGCGCCCACAGGTCGTCGATCTCGCGCTCGGCCGCCGCGCGGCTCTGCTCCGCCAGCGGCCGCAGTTCGGCCATCGCGGGGTTCGTCGCGGTCATGGTGAGCTCGGCGGTGATGAACCGTGGCTCCAGCCCGATCATCGACACCCCGTGCGGCAGCCACGCCTCGGAGTGGTCCCAGCCGTGCCGTGGGGTGCCCTCACCGTATCCGCCACCGCGCGCGGCGAGCACCACGAACTGGCGCCCGCCCAGCAGCCCGGCCTGGGTCGCGATGTCGAAGGTCACCCCCGGGATCACCAGATGGTCCACCCAGGCCTTCACGCTGCTCGGCGAGGCGTAGTTGTACACCGGCAGCCCGAGTAGGACGGTGTCCGCCTGCTTGACCTCGTTGACCAGCTCCGTGCTGAGCGCCCAAGCGGCCGCCTGCTCCGGTGTGTGCTCGGCCGGCGGGACGGCGCGCGCGAGGAAGCCGGCCGCGTCGAGATGCGGCAGCGCCTCGGCCGCCAGGTCGCGGTAGGTCACCGTGCCGCCGGGATGAGCCGCATGCCACGCCTCCGCCGCCCTGGCGGTGAGCTGGCGGGTCACGGACGTGTCCTTGCTCTGGATGCTCGAGTCGATGTGCAGCAGGTGTGCCATCTAACTTCCCCTTCGAATATGATTTGTGTAGGACAAACCATTAATAGCACGTATGCCATGGCCGATGGGTAGACTGTGGCCATGACCTCGTCGCCGGCCCTCAACCAGCCGCCGCCCCGTGTGGGGTCGCTGCTGTCCCGGGTCTCGCGCGCCATCAGGGTGCGTTCGGAGACCCTGCTCGGCCCGATCGGCCTGCGTCCACGGCATCTCATCGCGCTCTCCGTGCTGCGCGAGTCCGGTGGCACCACCCAGCAAGCGCTTGCGACCACGCTGGAGATGGACGGAACGAATGTCGTCGGCCTGCTCAACGAGCTGGAGGGAAGGGGCCTGATCGAGCGCCGGCGGGCCGCGCAGGACCGGCGTCGGCACGTCGTGGAACTCACCGAAATCGGCCGCTTGACGCTCGAGAAGGCCGAGTCGGAACTGGCGGCGGTCGAGGACGAGGTGCTCACGAACCTCGGCAAAGACCAACGTGAGCAGCTCTACGTCCTGCTCCAGCAGGCGGTCGGCTGCGCACCGAACTACGCCGAGACGCTCAACGAGTGCTAGGGCGGCGGTGCCTGGCCCTGGCGCCACAGCAACGCCCGGTGCAGCTCCTCGATCAGCCGCTCGTCGTCCTCCTCGGACGGGTCCTCACCGAAGGGCACCCAGCGCTCCCAGACCTGCTCCCCGTCCTCGTACCCGGTCAGCAGGATCCCGGGATACGACAGGGAAACCTCTCTGTCCCCGGCGTCGACGGTGACCTGCCGCAGCTGCACCGCGACGTGTACCGCCCGTTCGGACATAGGCACCTACCGGGGAACTTGCGGGCGATCGATACCCGACAGTCGCGTGGCACGGGCCTTTGTTACTGGGCGGCCCCCTCGCTCCCGGCAACCACGTCCGGGCACAATGCCTCGGGCGTGGGTGTCCCGCCGGACACAGCCGGATGTCGACCAGGGAGTGGATCAGGAACGTGACAGGCAGCTTGCCCAGCGTGGTGCAGTCGATCGAGCACCGGATCGCCGAGGAGCTCGGCGTCCGCGAGGGACAGGTCAAGGCGGCCGTCGACCTCCTCGACGGCGGGTCGACGGTGCCGTTCATCGCGCGGTACCGCAAGGAAGTCACCGGCATGCTCGACGACACCCAGCTGCGCACGCTGGAGGAGCGGCTGCGGTATCTGCGGGAGCTGGACGAGCGGCGCGAGGCCGTGCTCGACTCGATCCGCACCCAGGGCAAGCTGACGCCGGAGCTGGAAGAGCAGATCAAAGGCGCCGAGACGAAGGCCCGCCTCGAGGACATCTACCTGCCGTACAAGCCGAAGCGGCGCACCAAGGCGCAGATCGCGCGCGAGGCCGGTCTCGAACCGCTCGCCGACGGCCTGCTGAACGACCCGTCGACCGACCCGCAGGCCGCGGCCGCGGTCTTCGTGGACGCCGAGAAGGGCGTGGCCGACGCGCAGGCGGCGCTGGACGGTGCGCGGGCCATCCTGGTCGAGCGCTTCGGTGAGGACGCCGATCTGCTCGGCGAGCTGCGCGAAAAGATGTGGACGCAGGGGCGGCTGTCCTCGAAGGTCCGTTCGGGCAAGGAAACCGACGGCGCGAAGTTCTCGGACTACTTCGACTTCTCCGAGCCGTTCACGAAGATGCCGTCGCACCGCGTGCTGGCGATGTTCCGTGGTGAGAAGGAAGAAGTCCTCGACCTCACGATCGAGCCCGAGGAACCGAGCGAAGAACCGCGCACCGGGCCGAGCGAGTACGAGCAGCGGATCGCGCAGCGGTTCGGCGTCGCGAACAAGGGCCGTCCCGGCGACAAGTGGCTGATGGACACGGTCCGCTGGGCCTGGCGCACGAAGATCCTGCTGCACCTCGGCATCGACCTGCGGTTGCGCCTGCGGCAGGCCGCCGAGGACGACGCCGTGCGGGTGTTCGCGGCGAACCTGCGTGACCTGCTGCTGGCCGCGCCCGCCGGCACCCGCGCGACGATGGGCCTCGACCCGGGGTTCCGCACCGGGGTCAAGGTCGCCGTGGTGGACGCGACCGGCAAGGTCGTCGCGACCTCGACGATCTACCCGCACCAGCCGGCGAACCGCTGGGACGAGTCGATCGCGCAGCTGGCCAAGCTCGCTGCCGAGCACAAGGTCGAGCTGATCGCGATCGGCAACGGCACCGCGTCGCGGGAAACCGACAAGCTGGCGCTCGAACTGATCAAGAAACACCCAGAGCTCAAGCTCACCAAGGCGGTCGTGTCGGAGGCCGGTGCGTCGGTGTACTCGGCGTCCGCGTTCGCCGCGCAGGAGCTGCCCGGCATGGACGTTTCCTTGCGTGGTGCGGTTTCCATCGCCCGCCGCCTGCAGGATCCGCTGGCGGAGCTGGTCAAGATCGACCCGAAGTCGATCGGGGTCGGCCAGTACCAGCACGATGTGTCCGAGGTGTCGCTTTCGCGCTCACTCGACGCGGTGGTCGAGGACTGTGTGAACGCGGTCGGGGTGGATGTCAACACCGCGTCCGCACCGCTGCTGACCCGCGTTTCCGGGATCACCGCCTCACTCGCCGAGAACATCGTCAGCCACCGCGACAGCAACGGCCCGTTCAGCTCACGTGAGGTGCTCAAGCAGGTGCCGCGACTGGGCCCGAAGGCGTTCGAGCAGTGCGCGGGCTTCCTGCGGATCCGCGGCGGGGACGACCCGCTGGACTTCTCCAGCGTGCACCCCGAGTCATACCCCGTGGTGCGGCGGATCCTGTCCACCACCGGCAAGGAGCTGCGCGAGCTGATCGGCAACGAGCGGGTGCTGAAAACGGTGCGGCCCGACCAGTTCGTCGACGACACGGTCGGCCTGCCCACCGTCACGGACATCCTGTCGGAGCTGGAAAAACCGGGTCGTGACCCGCGACCGGCGTTCAAGACCGCGACCTTCGCCGAGGGCGTGGAGAAGATCGCGGACCTCAAGCCGGGCATGCGCCTGGAGGGTGTGGTGACGAACGTCGCGGCGTTCGGCGCGTTCATCGACATCGGCGTGCACCAGGACGGGCTGGCGCACGTCTCGGCGCTGTCGAAGAACTTCGTGAAGGACCCGCGGGACGTGGTCAAGCCCGGCGACATCGTCAAGGTGAAGGTGCTCGACGTCGACATCCCCCGGAAGCGGATCTCTCTCACGTTGCGTCTCGACGACGAGGTCGGCGGCCCGAAGCAGCCGCGGGAGAAGAACGAGCGGCAGGGACAGCGCAAGGGCGGCGGCGGGCAGGCACGCAACCGGCGCGATTCGGGTAATGCGGCAGGTGGCGCGCTCGCCGACGCACTACGCCGAGCCGGTTACGGACGCTGATCACCCGGGTTGTTGCCTACTGTCCGTCAGCGAAAATTCGGGTGTTACGCGCCAATTCGGCGGAAGAATAGACATCCAGGTGGCGTCGAGGCGTACATCGGCTCATCATCGTGGGCATGGGCTGGGCCGACAATCTGGCGGATCGATCTGCCCGGCGATGGTTTCGCGAGATCGCCGGGCCGCTCGAGCCCGGTTGGTCGGCACTGTCGGCGTATCCCGCGCTCTGGCCCGCCTACGAGCGTCACCTCTCCTCGGTCGTCGATGCCGTCCGGGTCGAAGAGGAGCAGGTGCAGCGCCAGGAACCGGTGACCAACCTCGTGCTGATCGCGTCCCATGCGCATGACGTGTGGACGGCGGCCGAGAAGAAGGGCTGGGCCCCGCCTGCCGACGTGTCCGGGTGGACACCCGAGGAATGGACGGGGCTGCGCCTGCTGGCGTGCTTCCGGCTGGCGGCGGCCGAACCGCACGGCCCCAAGCTCAGCCGGGTGGCCGCCGTACTCCGCCCTGCCACGGCGGAAATCCGCAAGCGCGTCCGCTGACGTCCTAAGTGGACGCTGCGCCAGGCATTGACCGGGGGCTCCGGTACGGCCATCCTGTTGTGCACAAAGCAAATCGGGGAGGTTGCGATGAGCAGCTTCGTGGTGGTCGGCGGTACTGGGCGGACCGGGCGCCGGATCGTCGGCCTGCTCACCGACGGCGGACACGATGTCGTGGTGGCCAGCAGGGGCGGCGCGCGGAAACTGGATCTCGCCGCGCCGGACCCGGCCGTCTTCGCGGGCGCTGACGGCATCGTGCTGTGTGTCGAGCCACCCAAGGACGCGCCGGGCGCCGAGGCGGTGATGCACGAAGGGGTCGCCGGGGCAGCGGCCATCGCCGCGCGGGAGGACATCCCGGTGGTGCTGGTGTCGCAGATCTACGTCACGCGCGCGGCGGAGCATCCGGAGATGGCCGCCAGGATCGAGGCGCGGGCGCGTGGCGAGCAGTCGTTGCGGGACAGCGGCGCGCAATACACCATCGTCCGGCCGAGCTGGCTGCACGACCTGCCGACCACAGGCGTCCGCGTCGAGCAGGGCGACACCGGCGAAGGCCGGGTCAGCCGCGACACGGTGGCGGCCGCCGCCGTCGCCGCACTGTTCGACCCGTCGGCGTCAGGCAAGACCTTCGAGCTCTACGACGACCCTGAGTCCGAGAAAGCGGAGTGGACAACGGTTTTCGCCGCGCTGAGCCCGGATCCCGAAGCCGCGCACGCCTAGGGCTCGGCCGATCGTCCACTGTGGACGGTCACAGCTTGAGCGCCAGTTCGTCGAGGCCGGCGGCGAGCGCGGCGCCGATCTGGTGGATCTGCTCGGGTTCGATGGTCAGCGGCGGGGACACGGCGACGGCCTTGCCGAGCGTCCGCGTCACCACGCCGTGCTGCCGCACCAGCAGATGCAGGTCGGTCACCGCGGAAGGCAGACACTCCAGCACATCCGGGGTCAGCTCCACCGCGCCCAGCAGGCCGAGGCCGGCACGGACGTCCGCGACCAGTTCGTGCGACGCGAGCGGGTTCAGCGCGCCGGCCAGTGTCCCTTCCAAGGCCTGCCCGCGCTCAATCAGCCTCTCGCGTTCCAGCAGGTCGATGTTGACCAGTCCCGCCGCGCAGGCGGCCGGATGACCGGCATACGTCGAACCGTGGCGCAGCGTGTTGCCGGGCCGCGACCAGAACGGCTCGGCGACCCGGCCGTGCGCGACGACCCCGCCGAGCGGCAGGTACCCGCTCGTCACGCCCTTGGCGAAGGTGATCAAATCGGGTTCCGCGTCCCAGCGCTCGACGGCGAACCAGGTGCCGAGCCTGCCGAACCCGCAGATCACCGCGTCGGCGATGGCGAGCACGCCGTACTCGTGGCAGACGTCGATCACGCCGCGCACGTAACCCTCGGGTGGCGGTAGCAGCCCGCCGGCCCCGATCACCGGCTCGAACAGGAACGCCGCGACGTTCTCCGGGCCTACGCGCAGAATCTCCGCCCGCAACGCGTCCACCGAGTCGAACGGGACGCGCGACGACGAAGGCAGGATCTCGCCGAACCCGGTGCGGTTGGCCTCGATCCCCGCGACGCCGGTGCCGATCCCGTTGGTGCCGTGGTAGGAATTCTCGCGGCTGATCACGTGCACGCGGCTGGGTTCGCCCTGCGCGGCGTGGTAGCGGCGGGCGATTTTCACCGCGGAGTCGACTGCCTCGCCGCCGCCTCCGGTGAAGAAGACCTTCGCGTCAGGCAGCGGCGCCAGCTCCGCGAGCCGTGCGGCGAGCGCGCGGGCGGGTTCGTTGGTGAAATCGGCGAAGATCGAGTAGCCGGCGAGCTTGCGCATCTGTTCGGCCGCGGCGTCGGCGATCTCCGTGCGGCCGTGGCCGACGTTGACATACCAGAGGCTGGCGGCGGCGTCGAGGTACCGGTTGCCGTCGGTGTCATACACCCAGACATCCTCACCGCGCTCGAGCACGAACTCGCTGTCGCGCACCACCGCCATGTCCGAGAACGGGTGCCACAGTGCTGTCTCCATGTGATCAGCTTGACTGGCGGTGGATCACTTGGCCAGCGTTGACCGCCGCCACTCAGAGCACCGGCTCACCGATCGACGGCCGGCCCCCTCAGCTCTGCGCGTTGGCTGGTTCCTTCCGGGGTGCGGGCACCGCCCCGTCCGGGGGTTCTACCTGGAGCATCGGGGTTGCCTCGGCGAGCAGTTTCTGGATCGCGTGCAGCTCGGCAATCGTGCGATTTCGCTGTGCCTCGACGGTGCCGGCCTGCCCCTGCGCGTGATCGAGCAGCTTCCGCGCCCGTTCCTGGGTCTCGGCGAGCAGCCGGGCGCGTTCTTGCGCCGCCTCCTGGACCTGCGCTTCGATCTCGGCGACGGCCGCCGCCCGGCGGGCACGCATCGCCTCGTCGAAGTCCTTCTCCACCTCTTGCCGCCGCTGCGCCGCCTCTTCGTCCAGCTTCTGGCGCTCCTTTGCGGCCTGCTCGGAAAGCGCGGCGATCTCCGTCCGCGTCCGCTCCAGTTGCCGCTGGTGATCCTCCGCCACGGCACGCCGCTGCGCGTCCGCCTCCGCGACCACGGCCAGGTGCCGCTCCCGCAACCGTTGCGCCGCACGCTCAGTCGCCGCCCAGCTGCGTTCGGCCGCGGCGCGCGCCCGCTCGGTGATCTCCGTCGACTCCTCCTGCGCCAGCTCGATCATCCGGAACAACCGGTCGCTCAGCCCGTCGGCCTCGATCGGAGACCGGCTGATCCGGTCGATCTTCGCGTGCAGCCGGTCGTTCTCGCTGCGGAGTTCTTCCAGCCGCCGCGCCAAATTCTCCGCGCTCGCGACCGCCGCGTCCCGGTCCGCGATCACCATTTCCAGTTCCGCTTCGATCCGCCGCACGTACTCCCGGACCTGGCGGGCGCTGTACACACCCCAAGATCGACGGAATTCCGGGCGTGATGGAGCCTGATCCTGTCGAGAGTCAACGCCGGCCATCAGCACCTCCCGAAGCGACAGTCCTTAATGGACTGTGAGCCGAAACCCCGTACTGCCGAGCATCCTCTTTCCGGGGCGTTTCGTCTACCAGCTTGCCCGTTCCGGCGTAATTTCCCGGTATGACATCCGCGATCGTGCCACTGGGCACAGATTTCCGCTGTCCTACATGGATTTCCGCGTTCGGGGTAACCGCGGGACAGACTCGGACGACACACAGGGTAGCTCGCCGTGTCGGGCCTTCGGCCGACGCCGTAGCCTGACCGGGTGACCGGGACGGAGACCATGGACGAGGGGCGCCTGATCGCCGGCCGCTACCGGCTGGAGCGCCGCCTCGGCGGCGGTGCGATGGGCGTCGTGTGGTTGGCGAAAGACGAGCTGCTCGACCGAACCGTTGCACTGAAACAACTTCTGCTCACCGTCGGGTTGAGCAAGAAGGATGCCGAGGAGGCGCGCAAACGCTCGTCACGTGAGGCGCGGCTGGCCGCCCGGCTGCAACACCGGCATGCCATCACGGTCTTCGACGTCGCGGACGACGAAGACGGGATGCCTGTGCTGGTCCTGGAATACCTGCCGTCGCAAAGCCTCGCCGAGGTGCTCGCCGCGCGGGGCCCGCTGCCGCCGTCCGAGGTCGCGCGGATCGGCGCGCACGCCGCCTCCGCACTCGCCGCCGCCCATGCCGCCGGGATCGTGCACCGTGACGTGAAGCCGGGAAACATCCTGCTCAGCGAGGACGGCACGGCGAAGATCACCGACTTCGGCATCTCCCGCGCGGCCGACGACGGCACCCTCACCGGCAGCGGCCGCTTCGCCGGTACGCCCGCGTTCCTGTCCCCCGAGGCCGCACGCGGGGAGAAGCCGACGGCGGCTTCGGACGTCTTCTCCCTCGGTGCCACCCTGTACGCCATCGTCGAAGGTCGTTTTCCTTACGGGGAAAACGAAAACCAGATGGCGCTGCTGTACGCCGCGGCCGCCGGGCGATTCGCTCCGCCGAAGCAGGCAGGACCGCTGACCGCACCGCTGGAGCGGATGATGCGGTTCGCGCCCGAGGAACGCCCCAGCATGGCCGAGGTCGCCGCTGAGCTGGAGCAGCTCGCCACACCGGCCGAGGAGAAACGGCGGCGCGGCGGGGCACTGATCTGGTCCGGGGCCGGCGCGGCGGTGCTCGTGGCGGCGGCCGTCACCGCGCTGCTGCTGGTCAACAAGGGTTCGGACGGGCAGAATGCCGCGCCACCGGCATCGGTGTCCCAGCAGCCGCCGACCTCCGCGCCCCAGCCCGCGCCCAGCTCGACGTCGAGCCAGGCGCCCTCGTCCTCAGCGGTCCCACCACCCGCGCCACCACCGCCCGCGACGACCGATCCCGCGCAGTTCGTCCGGGACTACTACGCGATGATGCCCGGCGGGACCGCGGTGGGCTGGACCAAGTTGAGCCCGGCCATGCAGGAGCGCGTCGGGCACGACTACTACCTGCGCTATTGGGGCGGCATGTCGAAGTTCGAGGTCACCACGGCGCCACACCAGACCGGGCCGAACACCGTCGAGTCTGAGCTCGAATTCGTGCAGAACGGCAGGCACTTCCACGAGCTGCACCGGCTCAGCCTGATCACGGTCAACGGCCAGCTCCTGATCGACTCCGACTCCGTCTAGAACCCGCGCGAGTTGAGCGTTCACGGCGCGCGAGTCGAACGTTCGTGGCACGCGAGTTGCGCGTTCACGGTGCGCGAGTCGAACGTTCACGGCACGCGAGTTGAACGTTCACGGCCTCCCCAACGCTCAACTCGCACCTCCGCAACGCTCAACTCGCCCGTCCGCAACGCTCAACTCGCGGGTCCCCAACGCTCAACTCGCACCTCCCCAACGCTCAACTCGCACCTCCCCAACGCTCAACTCGCGGGTCCCCAACGCTCAACTCGCGGGTGCGCAACGCGCAACTCGCGGGTTAAGCCGCGGCCGTGCAGAGGAAGGCGACCGGGGACCGGCCGATCCTGGTCAGCACCGCGGTCGCCGCACCGGTTCCCCGGAGTTTGAGCCGTTTGCGCAGTGCGTCCGGGTCGATGTCGAGGCCGCGGACGAGGATCTCCAGCCTGCCGATGTCATGCCGTTTCAGCGCGACACGCAGCGCCTTTTCCTGGTACGGGCCGTGCTCGAAAATCCGGAACGCACGCACCCCCGGCGGGGGCTCGTCCCCGGTCAGGTAGGCGATGCGCTCGTCGAGCTGCCACAGGCCGTGCCGCGCGCCGTAGTGCTTGACCAGGCCCGCCCGGACCACGGCGCCGTCCGGATCGATGATCCACTCGCCGGGCGCACCGGCACCGATGTCGTCCGCCTCGTCCGACGTGATCGTCCACTGTGGACCATCGCTGCGCAGTACCGTTGCCCGTCGGCCGGTCGAGGCGAGCCCGCCCGTCCACAGGCACGCCTCCCGCACCTGCCCGTCCAGCGACACCAACTCGACCTCGTCCGCCCAGGTCAGCGCGGTGAAATCGAGCCCGGGAGACACCTTGACCGCCAGCTCCCGCCCGGCATACACCTCGGCCAGCCGGTCCAACGGCGGAGCGAAATCCTCCGGCCGCCAGCGCCGGCCCCGCGCGTCCCGGCGCGCCGGGTCGGCGACGATGACCGTGCCCCGGCTCACCGGGTGCAGCGCGTCGGCCCGCACGAGAGGCACGTCGGGGCAGTTGTGCCGGGCCATCGCCAGCCGAACACTGTCCACATCGGACCCCACGACCCGGTCTGCGACCTTCGCCAGCTCGACGAGGTCGGCGCCGATCGAGCAGGTCACGTCGTGCACGTCACGGCCTTGGAGCCGGGCCGCGCGATGCCGGGCCACGGCGGACGCGCTCGCCTGCTGGAGCGCGTCGCCGGTGAACAGCCAGCCCCTGACGTCGAGTTTCGCGCGTGCCTTCCGCCGCAGCGCCACGGTTTCCAGCACCGCCGCCGCGCGCTCCCCTGCGATCCGCCGCGCGGCCTCGACGTCGGGAATCCGCGTGGGGTCCAACTCGGCGCACTCGCTGAGGACACGCTCGGCCGAGCGCAGGAACGCGACGTCGTCGAGTGAGAACGCGTACGCCAACTACGGCCGCTTCACGCCGGTGATCATCACGTTGTAGAACAGTTGCCGCGGCAGCACCCTGGCCAGGATCTTCTTGTCCAGTGCGGAAAGCCGCAGCCACAGGTGGTAGGCGAACAACCGCCAGCGCACGGTCAGTTTCTCGGCGGGCACGGCCGCTTCGAACGTACGGATCGGCCAGCCCGCCAGTGCCGCCGCGAACTCCTCGGTCACCGCGCGGACCTCCGTTGCGCCCGCGCCGCGCGCCATCCGCTCCAGGTCACCGGGGTCGAACGTGTGGATGTCGACGACAGCTTCCAGCGCGGCGGCGCGCGAGGACTCGTCCAGTTCCTCCTGCGGGCGCCGCCAGGCCGACAGTGGGCCGAACTTCGTCACGTTCGTGGTGAGCCACCACGTGAGCTGGCCGAGCTTGCGGGCGTAGAAGTCGCCGATCTTCGTCGGCTCGCCCGCGAACACGAACCGCCCGCCCGGCTTGAGCACCCGCAGCACCTCGCGCAGCGCGGCCGGCACGTCCGGGATGTGGTGCAGCACCGCGTGCCCGACGACCAGGTCGAACGTGTTGTCCGGGTACGGGATCCGCTCGGCGTCGGCGACCCGGCCGTCGACGTCGAGGCCCAGCTTCTCCGCGTTGCGCAGCGCGACCCGCACCATGCCCGGCGACAGATCGGTGACCGAGCCCTTCTTGATCACCCCGCCCTGCATCAGGTTCAGCAGGAAGAATCCGGTGCCGCTGCCCAGCTCCATCGCCGTGGGATAGGGCTGGCCGTCCTCACCGGCGACGGCGTCGAACACGTCGGTGGCGTAGGAGATGCAGCGCTCGTCGTAGGAGATCGACCACTTCTCGTCGTAGGTGCCGGCCTCCCAGTCGTGGTAGAGGACGTTGGCCAGCTTCGGGTCCGCGTAGGCCGCCTTGACCTGCTCGGCGGTCGCATGCGGGTTCGGCGGCGGATCAACTACAGCATCGGACACGTCTACCTCCCTTCGAAGGTGGCCTTGCCCGGACCGTTCTCGATGAACGAGCGCATGCCGTTCTGCTGATCTTCGGTGGCCCACAACGAAGTGAACAGGTGCGTCTCGAGTTTGAGCGCGCTGGCGAGATCGACTTCGAGGCCGCCGTCGATCGCCGCCTTCGCGTGCGCCAGCGCGATCGCGGGCCCCTCGGCGAACCGCGCCGCCCACTGGTGCGCGGTTTTGTAGACGTCGTCGGGCGCGACCAGTTCATCCACGATGCCCAGGCTCAGCGCTTCTTCGGCACCGGCGAACCGTCCGGTGAACACGAGGTCCTTGGCCTTGCTCGCGCCGACCAGCCGGGCGAGCCGTTGCGTGCCACCGGCACCGGGGATGACGCCGAGCAGGATCTCGGGCTGGCCGACCCGCACGTTGTCCCCGGCGATCCGCCGGTCCGCGGCCAGCGCCAGCTCCAGCCCGCCGCCGAGGGCGTACCCGGTGATCGCGGCGACGACCGGCTTCGGGATCGCGGCGACCGAGGCGACCGTGTTCTGCAGCGCGGCACCGAAGGACTGCATCTGCGCATACGACCGGGCGGCCATCTCCTTGACGTCGGCGCCACCGCAGAACGTCTTCTCGCCGCCGTAGAGGATCACCGCGCGGACGTCGTCCCGCTCCGTCGCCTCACGAGCCACCTGCCCCAGCTCCTGCTGGACCTGGTTGTTGATGGCGTTGACCGGTGGCCGTTCCAACCGGATCGTGCCGATCCCGCCGTCAACCTCGAGCCGTACGAACTCGCCCACGCTGGCACCCTCTCTCCCAACCGGTTACTGACCGGTACCCTACCGCCGCCGTGCGAAAAACCGGTCGCCCGAACGCTCCAGCAGCAGGTCCTGGTCGAACGTCTTGGACAGGTTCTCCGCCGTCAGCACCTCGTCGATCAACCCAGAGACCACGGCGCGGCCCTCACGCAGCAGCAACGCGTGCGTGAACCCGGGCGGGATCTCCTCGACATGGTGGGTCACCAACACCGTCGCAGGCGCGTCCGGGTCCAGCGCAAGCGTGGACAACCGCGCCACCAGATCCTCGCGGCCACCGAGGTCGAGGCCCGCGGCCGGCTCGTCGAGCAGCAGCATCTCGGGGTCGGTCATCAGCGCGCGGGCGATCAGGACGCGCTTGCGCTCGCCCTCGGACAGGGTGCCGAAAGTGCGCTCCGCGAGATGTGTCACACCCAATGCGGCGAGCAGCTCCATCGCCCGGTTCAGATCGAGGCTCTCGTACTCCTCGCGCCACCGGCCGATGACCGCATAACCGGCGCTGACCACGACATCCTTGACCATTTCGTCGCCGGGGACCCTGGCCGCGAGCGCCGCGGAGGTGAAGCCGATCCGGGGCCGCAGTTCGAAGATGTTGACCTTGCCGATCCGCTCGCCGAGGAGATCGATGGTGCCGGTCGTGGGGTGCAACTCGGCGGCGGCAAGGCGCAGCAACGTCGTCTTGCCCGCACCGTTCGGGCCGAGTACGACCCATCGTTCGTCCAGCTCAACCGCCCAGTCGAGGTCGGCGAGCAGGTCGTTGCGGTGGCGGCGGACCCCTACGGCCGACATCCGCACCACGAGGTCGTCAAGGTTGTCGCTCACGCGCCCATTGTGGTGGTCGCCGGGCGGTCTCCCGGCAGCGGCCCCGTACCAGAACGTGAGACGTCACCTGGGGTAGCCGAAACCGTGGCACCATCGCTCTGTGCACACGTCCCTGACCTTCCCGCCTGCCGGGCGCCTCTGGCGTGACCGCACCGTCGATCTGCTCCTCGTGGCCTCGTGTGGCTGTACCGGTTCGTTCACCGTGTCCGGTTACTAGTCCGACCAAAAGCAGGCAGGACCCCCAGCAGCAGGTAACCGTTCCTGCGCAAGCCGGATGGCCGTGACTGTGGTCGGACTAGAACGAACAGCGCAGTACCCAGACCACACAGGAGTCTCTGTTGACCCAGTCCCTTCTTGACATCGAGATCCACCCGCACCTGACCGGCGCGCTCGCCCCCGATGCCCTCGCCCCGTCGCGTCTACTGTGGACACCCGCGCAGCTGGCCGACCTGACCGGCAAGGTCACGCGCGAGCTGGCCGGTCCACTTCGTGAGATCCTGCACTTCGACGCCGAGCGGCGCTGGTGGGCCCGTCTCGCGCTGACCGACGGGCTCGAGCTGTGGCTGCTGGCGTGGCTGCCGGGCCAGCACACCCAGCCGCATGACCACGGTGGCGCGTCTGGTTCGTTCACCGTGCTGCAGGGAGAACTCACCGAGGAATACCGCTATCCCGGCGGCCCGATCCGCACGCGCACGCACAAGGCCGGTGACGGCCTCGGCTTCGGCGCGGGGCGCGCGCACCAGGTGACCGGCGCCGGAACCGCGCCGTCGGCCAGCGTGCACGCGTACTCGCCGCCGCTCGTGCCGACTCGCGCCTACGCGTCGCTGGCCGACGTGCCGAGCGAAATCCCGCCGCTTGCGCCAATATTGCCCCGATGACGATCGATGAGATGCTCGCCGAGGCCCGGTCCCGGCTGGACCGGGTCGACCCGGCGGGCGCGCGGGCTCTGCAGGACCAGGGCGCGCTGATCGTGGACATCCGGCCGTTTTCGAACCGGGCCGCGGAAGGCGAGATTCCCGGCTCGGTGCCGATCGAACGCATCCACCTGGAATGGCGCCTCGATCCGGCGAGCGCGCACCGGCTGCCCGAGGTGCGTGCCGATCGGCCGGTTGTGGTGGTGTGCAACGAGGGTTACGCGTCCAGCCTCGCCGCGGCGGATCTGCAGCGCCTCGGTGTGCGGGCGACGGATCTCGACGGCGGCTTCCGGGCGTGGCGCGCGGCCGGGCTACCGGTGCGGGAAGGCCCCACACCGGCGGTGCCCTGACTACACCTGCTGCTGGTAGAACTCCGCGGGGTCGTTCGCCAGCGAAGCCTTGACGTAGGCGCTCCATTCGTCGGCCAGCACCTCGAGTTTGCCGTTCTCGATACCGTCGAGCGCGAGGCGCACGACCTCGGCCGGGTCGGTTTTCGGCACGTCGTAGCCGGCCATCATGTCGGTGTCCACGGACCCCGCGTGCACAGCCGTGACGAGGGTGCCCTGCTCGGCGAGCTCCAGCCGGATGCCGTTGGTCAGCGCCCACTCGGCCGATTTCGCGGCACCGTAGGCGTTGACACCGTTGAAGGCGAACCAGGACAACGCGGAAACGTTGTTGAGGATCGCGCCGCCGCCGTTCGCACCCAGGATCGGCGCGAAGGCGCGGACGACGTTGAGCGTGCCGAAGAAGTGTGTCTCCATGTCCAGGCGGATCTTGTCCAGCTCACCGGTGACGAGGTTGCTCGTGGTGTTGATGCCGGCGTTGTTGATCAGCAGCGTCACGTCCTGTGCGACGGCCGCGACCTCCGCGACCGAGGCCGGGTCGGTGATGTCGAGCCGCAGCGCCTCGACGCCGGGGATGTCGATGCTTTCCGGGTTCCTGGCGGTGGCATAGACCTTCGCGGCGCCGCGCGCCAGCAGCTGCTGGGCGAACTGCTTGCCCATGCCGCGGTTCGAGCCGGTGACGAGTGCGACCGAGTCGGCGATCTTCATGTTCTCTCCTCCATCTGAGCGGGATACCACAACCGTATGGAGCACCCGTGCAGCCGGTCGATGATCGAAATGAGCAGGAAGATATCCGTCTGTCGCAACGCGGTCGGTCTGTGCGTTCAGTCGGTACCGTGAGGGCATGGATCTTCTTGCCGATGTGCTGGCCGTGGGCGGCGTCCGCGGCACCGTCGCCGCCCGGCTCGAACTCGGGGACACCTGGGGTTTCTCCTGGAGCGAGATCCCGGGCGCGGTGTTCTACGCCGTCACTTCCGGCACGGCGTGGCTCGGTGTGCCCGGCCACGAGCCGGTGCGGCTGATGCCGGGTGATGTGGTGCTGCTGCCCACCGGGACCGCGCACACGCTCAGCAGCGGGCCGGGTGTCGCGACGAGGTCGTGCCACGAGACGCTGCCCGACCCCGACGGCGTGCTGCGGTTCGGTTCGGGTGAAAGCAAGACGCACATCCTCGGCGCCACGTATGACTACGACCCGGCGGTTTCGACGCAGGTCATCACGTTGCTGCCGGACATCGTGCACATCCGCGCGGACAGCGGCGCCACTTCGCTCGACGATGCGGTCCGGCTGCTGGCGCGGGAGCTGTCGCATCCGCAGCTGGCGACGACGGTCGTGCTGGACCGGCTCGTCGACATCCTGCTCATCCAGCTGCTGCGGGTGTGGCTGGCGAAGGTTCCGGCCGAGGCGAACGGGACGTGGCTCGGTGTCCTCAACGATCCGCTGGTCGGTGTCGCGATGGCGAAGCTGCACGAGGCCCCGGCGCGGGCCTGGACCACGGAGAGTCTCGCCGCGGAACTGGCCGTCTCCCGGGCCACACTGTCGCGCCGATTCCTTGCGGTGGCAGGGGAAACGCCCGGGAGCTACCTGACGAAGTGGCGCATGGACCTCGCCGCGGTCCGGCTCCGCGACACCGACGACACACTCGAATCCGTCGCACGGGCCGTCGGCTACACGTCCGTCTACGCGTTCAGCCGCGCCTTCCGGCGGGCACGCGGCCAGGCCCCCGGCCGCTACCGCTCCGACGCCCGCACCGGAAGCGACGCGGTGCTGGCGAGCTGAGTCTCACGAAGCCAGCACCACCTTCCCCAGCTCCGCGGGCGTAGCCAGCAGGGGGTGCCTCGGCAGGACACGCACCGTGTACCCGATCGAGCCGGCGTGCGGAAGGCGCAGCGTCGCCGTGAACAGGCCACCGCCGGCGGGGTGCATCGGTACCGTCACCGGTTCGGACAGCTCGTCGGTGTCACCCACCCGGCCGACCACCGCCTGAACGTCCACTTCGGACGCATCGAGGCCGGCGAGTTCCACCCGGGCTTCGACACGCACCTCACTGCCGACGACGAGTCCGTCCGCGGTCAGCTCGCTGTCGAAGATTTTCACCTGCGGCCACACCGTGTCGATCCGCTTCCGGTAGTCCGACAGCGATCGCGCGCCCGCGAAGGAATTCCGCACCGCGGCCTCGACCGCCGTCGCGGCCGGGTGGTAGCAGGTTTCCACGTACTCACGCACCATCCGCGACGCCTGCACGCGCGGGCCCAGCGTATCGAGCGTGTGCCACACCATCGACATCCAGCCCGCCGCCACCCCGCGCTCGTCACGGTCGTAGAACAGCGGTGCCACCTGCTGCCCCAGCAGGTCGTACAACGCGGCCGACTCCAGTTCGTCGCGGCGCAACGGGTCCCGGATGCCGTCGGCGGTGGGAATCGCCCAGCCGTTGCTGCCGTCGTAACACTCGTCCCACCAACCGTCCCGAATGGACAGATTGAGCCCACCGTTGAGCGCCGACTTCATCCCCGACGTCCCGCAGGCCTCCAAGGGCCGCGTCGGATTGTTCAGCCACACATCGCAACCGCGGTAGAGATAGCGGGCCATCGACATGTCGTAGTCGGGCAGGAAGACCAAGTGTCGACGGATCGCAGCGTCATCGGCGAACCGCACGATCTGCTGGATAAGCTGCTTGCCACCCTCGTCGGCCGGATGCGATTTTCCCGCCACCACAATCTGGATCGGCCGGTCCTCGTCGAGCAGCAGCGCACGCAACCGTTCCGGGTCACGCAGCATCAACGTCAGCCGCTTGTACGTGGGAACGCGGCGCGCGAAGCCGACGGTGAGCACATCCGGGTCGAACACCGTGGTGATCCAGCCCAGTTCGAGCGCGGACGCGCCGCGCTGCAACCACGAATCACGAACCCGGCGCCTGACCTCGGCCACCAGTTTCTGCCGCAGATCCCGCCGCAGCGCCCACAGTTCTTCGTCGGAAACGCCCTGCTGGCTGGGAAGTTGGCCGTTGTGTCCCCACGCCTTGTGCTTGCCGCCGAGCAGCGCCGTGAGCTCGCGGGCGACCCAGGTCGGGCCGTGGACGCCGTTGGTGACCGAGGTGATCGGCACCTCGTCCTCGTCGAAACCCGACCACAGCCGCGCGAACATCCGCCGGGACACCCTGCCGTGCAGCTGCGACACCCCGTTCGCGCGCTGGGCGAGGCGCAGTCCCATATGCGCCATGTTGAACATGCCCGGGTTGTCCTCGGCACCCAGCGCCAGCACGCGCCGCGTCTCGATCCCCGGCAGCAGGCGGCCGTCGCCGAAGTAGTGCTGAACGAGGTCCACCGGGAACCGGTCGATCCCGGCGGGCACCGGGGTGTGCGTGGTGAACACCGTGCCGGCGCGCACCGCGGAGAGCACCTCGTCGAACCCGAGACCGTGCTCGGTGATGATCTCGCGAGTTCGTTCCAGACCGAGGAAACCGGCGTGGCCTTCGTTGGTGTGGAACACCTCCGGCTGCGGATGCCCCATCAGCTCGCAGTACCGCCGCACCGCGCGCATCCCGCCGATCCCGGCCAGGATCTCCTGCCGGATGCGGTGATCGGCATCACCGCCGTAAAGCCGGTCGGTGACGCGGCGAAGGTCCTCGTCGTTGGCGTCCACGTCGGTGTCCAGCAGCAGCAACGGCACCCGGCCGACGTGCGCCTGCCACACCTGCGCGTACAGATCACGCCCGCCCGGCATCGCGACGTCGACCAGCACCGGCGAGCCGGCCTCGTCGGTGAGCAGTTCCAGCGGCAGCCCGTTGGGGTCGATCACCGGGTAGTGCTCGAGCTGCCAGCCGTCGAGTGAGAGCCCCTGCCGGAAGTAGCCGGAGCGGTACAGCGGGCCGACTCCGATCATCGGCACACCCAGATCGGACGCGGCCTTGAGATGATCACCCGCGAGCACGCCGAGGCCACCGGAGTAGTTCGGCAGCGCCTCGTGCACCCCGAACTCCATGCAGAAGTACGCGATCGCCGCCGGCCCGTCGGCCTGTTGCTGCTGATACCAGCGGTCCTCGGTGAGGTAGCGCTCGAGATCCTCCGTCACCGCGTTGGCCCTGGCCAGGAAATCCTCGTCACCCGCCAGTTGCGCGAGACGACTGGGGGAAACGGCGAGCAGCATCCGCAGCGGGTCCCGGACACGGCGGAAGAGTTCGTCGTCCATCGACGCGAACAGATCGCGGGTCGGCGGGTGCCACGTCCAGCGCAGATTGGTCGCCAGCGCCCGCAGACCGGCCAGTGATTCCGGCAGGCTCGCGCGCACGGTGAAGCGGCGGATTGCTCTCATGGAAATTGAGAATATCGGTTACTGTCCGGTGTCCGAAGCTGATCAGGAAGCGGGTGAGGATGCGCGCACGGACGTTGGTCGCCTGCGTGACCTCGGTGTTGTTAGCTGGGCTGATGGCCTGTAGTGGGACCACTGACGGGGGCGCGGCCGGCTCGGTCGCGGGTTTACCGGTCACCCATTTCCAGAGCGGGCTGCGCTCCGATGCCCCGACGCCGAGCCTTGACGTGCAAAATGTGAGCGACAATGAGGCAGACCGGATCGCGACCGCGACGATCGCCGATGTCGAGGATTACTGGTCCAAACAGCTGCCCGATGACTTCGGTGTCGGCTTCCAGCCGGTGAGTTCGCTCCTTTCGTACGATTCGAACGGCGCCAACCAGCAGAACGGCTGTGGGAACACGCAAAAGAACGTCAACGCGTTCTACTGCGGCGCGGACGATTCGGTCGCTTGGGACCGGGGTGTGCTGCTGCCGACGATGATCAAGCAGTTCGGCCCGTTGTCGGTGGTGACGGTGCTGGCGCACGAATTCGGGCACGCGGTGCAGTTCCGGTTGCAGGCCAAGGCCGGCATCACCCGCACGACACCGACGATCGTCAAGGAGCAGCAGGCGGACTGTTTCGCGGGCAGCTACTACCGGTGGGTCGTCGAAGGGAACAGCAGGTACTTCACCGTTTCCACCGCTGAGGGTCTGAACGCGGCGCTGTCTTCGCTGTTCCTGGTGCGCGACAGTGCGGGCACCTCGGCGCAGGACAGGCAGGCGCACGGCACGGCGTTCGACCGGATCTTCGCTTTCCAGCTCGGTTTCGAGAAGGGGCCGAAGGAATGCGCGGGGATCAACATGCAGAACCTCCAGCCGCGCCTGACGGAACGCCCCTTCGACCCCGAGGACGTCAACGGGGGCACCATCGACATCGACGACCAGACTGTCGGCTTGTTGAAGGAAAGTCTCGACGCGGCGTTCGCCGGGGCCAAGGCCCCCGCACCGAAGATCGTCGACGGCACGGGCGCCTGCAAGGGCGGGCCCGCCACCCCGCCGGCGTCGTACTGCCCGGCGAACAACACCGTCAACATCGATCTGCGGGCGCTGGCGAAGCTGGGCCGGCCGGTGGACCAGGGCGCGGAATTCCGGGGCCGGACGGACGGCGGGCGCGGCGACTTCGCGGCGCTGTCGGAGATCGCCTCGCGGTACGCGCTGGCGATCCAGAAGGGTGTCGGCGCGTCCCTGGACAACGCCAACGCAGGCCTGCGGACAGCGTGCCTTGTCGGCGCCTGGGCCGCCGCGGCGAACAACCTGACCGACACGAAACTGCGCCTGTCCGCCGGCGACCTCGACGAGGCGATCTCGGACCTGCTGCGCCCGGACAGCCTCGTGGCCGCCGACGTCAACGGCAAGCGAGTGGACGCCGGTTTCAACCGCGTCGAGGCCATGCGGATGGGCTTCCTGCAGGGTTCGAGCCCGTGCTCGAAGGAATACGGATAGCAGCCGGAAAAAAGTTTTGGCCGTGATGTCGAGATCCGGTGAGCGGCCCCGTCCCCGGGTTGAATGTGACCACAATGGGTCGCACGGAACCGAGGAGAGACATCATGGCCAAGTACCTGCTGCTCAAGCACTACCGCGGCGCCCCGGCAGCGGTCAACAACATCCCGATGGACCAGTGGACGCCCGAGGAGATCTCGGACCACGTGAAGTACATGAACGACTTCGCGGCCCGGCTCGAAGGGACCGGCGAGTTCGTCGACGGTCAGGCGCTGGCCCCCGAGGGCGCGTGGGTGCGGTACGACGGTGAGGGTCGCCCGCCGGTCACCGACGGCCCGTTCGCGGAGACGAAGGACCTCATCGCCGGCTGGATGGTGATCGACGTCGACAGCTACGAGCGCGCCGTCGAGCTGGCCGGCGAGCTCTCGGCCGCACCCGGGGCGGGCGGCAAGCCGATCCACGAATGGCTCGAGGTGCGCCCGTTCCTCGGCGCCGAGCACATGGTGACCGAGTGAACGAGGCACTGCTCCGGGAACTGGTGCCTGCGGTGATCGGTGTCCTCGTCCGGCGCGGAGCGGATTTCGCGTCGGCCGAGGACGCCGTGCAGGAAGCTCTGATCCGGGCGCTGGAAACCTGGCAGGCCGACCCGCCGCGGGACCCGAAGGGGTGGCTGGTCACCGCGGCCTGGCACCGGTTCATCGACGCGACGAGAGCGGACACCGCCCGCCGCCGGCGTGAGGACCGCGTCGACTACGACGCCGAACCGGCGCCGGTGCCCGCGGTGGATGACACCCTCCAGTTGTACTTCCTGTGCGCCCACCCGTCGCTGACGCCGGCGTCCGCGGTCGCGCTCACACTGCGTGCCGTGGGCGGGCTGACCACCCGCCAGATCGCCCAGGCCTACCTGGTGCCCGAGGCGACCATGGCGCAACGCATCAGCCGGGCCAAGCGCACCGTCTCCGGCGTGCGGTTCGACCAGCCCGGCGACGTCGCGACCGTGCTTCGCGTCTTGTATCTGGTGTTCAACGAGGGCTACTCCGGCGATGTCGACCTCGCCGCCGAGGCTATCCGGCTCACCCGGCAGCTCGCGGCCGCGATCGACCACCCCGAAGTGGCCGGGCTGCTCGCGCTCATGCTGCTGCACCACGCCCGGCGCGCCAGCCGGACCGCACCCGACGGCAGTCTCGTCCCGCTCGCGTCGCAAGACCGGTCCCGCTGGGACACCGCGTCGATCGCCGAGGGGGTCGAAATCCTGCAGGCCGCACTCGCCCGCGACCAGCTGGGCGAGTTCCAGGCGCAGGCCGCGATCGCGGCGCTGCACGCGGACGCGCCCACTGCCGAGGAGACCGACTGGGTGCAGATCGTCGAGTGGTACGACGAGCTGGTCCGCCTGACTGACAGCCCCGTCGTCCGCCTCAACCGCGCCGTGGCCGTCGGGGAAGCCGACGGCGCACGGGCGGGGTTGGCGGAGCTCGCGGGTCTTGACGAGTCACTGCCGCGGTATTCGGCGGTGGCTGCCTATCTGCACGAGCGCGACGGGGATCTCTCGGTGGCGGCTCGGCTGTATGGGGAGGCGGCGCGGAAGGCGCTCAATCTGGCTGAGCGCGATCATTTGACCCGGCAGGCGGCTCGGGTCAATTCGGTTTTGCGGTCTCAAGATCAGAGGATGTCCTCGCCGCCGGGCTGACGTTGCCGCCGGCTCGATCGAGCCACTCGGACAGGAGGGCACGTTCGGCGTCGGAGAGCATCGGCAGCTTCGGCGCCAGGGCCCGGAAGGCGAGCGCTGCCGCGGTCGTGCCGTCTTCGGGGAGCGGCGGCTGATCGGTCAGGATCGATCGCGTCACCGCGTCGTACATCGCGTCGGCAAGGTCGAGGTGCCGGTCTTCCGATGGGGCGGACAACAGGGTAAGCACGACGCCGACGCCGGCGGCATGGATGATTTCGACGGCGCGACGTTCGGCGACACGAAGCCTGCCGGCTGCTGCAACACGGCGCACCCGGGCGCGCAGCACCTCCAGGCCGGCGGCCGTTGCCGGTGAGGAACCCCCGCGGCCGGGGTCGGTGAGCAGGCCGAACACCGCCGGGTTGGCCAGCCCGAAGCCGATGTGCGTGTCCCACCCGGCCCGAAGATCCGCCACCGGGTCGCCGTTGTCTTCGGCGAGCGTCTTCCCGGCGACGTAGGTGGCCAAGACGTGCTCTGCGACGGCGTCGAGCAATGCGTCTTTGTCGTCGAAGAACCGGTAGATGGTCGGCGCCTGCATGTCGGCCGCCTGCGCGACCGCGCGGGTGGTGACCGCATGCGGGCCCTTTTCACGCAGCAGCCGCGCCGCAACCTCCACGATGCGTTCTCGCGTCTGCTGTCTGCTCGTGTTCACCGGTTTCGTCTCCGCCATGCCCTCATCATAACCGCTGTTAATATCCTTGTTGCTAACATCGATAGCATCAGTGTTCACACCAGGGATGGGATGTAAAATGATCATCATTACCGGCGGCACCGGCACGCTCGGCGCCCAGATCGTCGATCGGCTGCTCAAGCGAGTTCCGGCCGATCGGGTCGGCGTGAGTGTTCGCGACACCAGTCGTGCCGGCGACCTGGCCGCACGCGGGGTACGCGTCCGGCGGGGCGATTTCACGGACACGTACTCCCTCGCCGAGGCGTTCGAGGGCGCAACGCAGGTACTCATCGTCTCGACGAACCAGATCGGCGAGGCAGCGATCACCCAGCATATGGCGGCGATCGACGCCGCGCGCGATGCCGGCGTCAGACGAATCCTCTACACGAGCCACCAGGGCGCTGCCGACAAGTCGGTCTTCCCTCCGATGCCCAACCATGCCGCCACCGAGCGCTACCTGGTGCAGACGAGCACACCGTTCACCGCACTGCGCAACGGGTTCTACGCCAGCACCGTCCCACTCCTGCTCGGTCAGGCGCTGGAGACCGGTGAGCTCGTCGTGCCGGCCGACGGACCCGTCTCGTGGACCACGCATGCCGACCTCGCCGAAGCGACGGCGATCACCCTCGCCGACGAGGGCCGGTTCGATGGGCCGACACCGCCGCTGACCGCACCAGACGCGCTCGACTTCAGCGACATCGCCGATATCCTCACCGAACTCACCGGACGCACGATCCGCCGCATCGTTGCCGACGACTCCGAGTGGACGGCCAGTTTGATCGGACACGGTATGCCCGCAGACCAGGCGGCCATCCTGCTCGACATGTTCCAGGCAGCACGCCGCGGGGAGTTCGCCACCACCGGAGGAGAACTCGAGAACCTCCTCCAGCGCCCAGCCACACCGCTTCGTTCGGTCCTGGAGGCAGCCGTCAGCCGGCGCTAGCGTCCCGGCTTGCTCGCTGTGACCGCCCGGCCCAGGCGGTCACAGCGCACTCGACCCGACCCCTTAGAACAACGCCGAAGCCAGGTCTCGCCTTGCTTTGGCCACTCGCTCGTCTGCTGGGTCGAACAGCTCGAACAGACCCACCAGGTGTTCGCGCACCCGGTTGCGGTCGTCGCCGAAGGTTCGGCGGATCGTGCTGATCAGGCGGGCGAAGGCGTCCTCGATCTTGTTCTGCGCCACCTCGAAGTCCGCCGCCGCGAGTTGGGCGTGCAGGTCGGCCGGGTCGGCGTCGGCGCGGGCCACGGCTGACGGGTCCGCCTGCTCGGCCCTGGCGGCGAACCGGACCTGGGTCAGCGCCGCCTTCGCCAGCTCGTTCGCCGGTTCCGTGTCGAGAATGCGCTGGTACGCCGCCTCCGCCGCGCTGTAGTCACCGCGCTCGAAAGCGTCCTCGGCCTCGGTGAAACGCGGGTCCTCCGGCACCTCGGCCTCGGCGGCGGGCTGCGCGTCCCGGATGCTGGGCAGCTTGTCCTTGAGCGCATCCAGCAACGCGTTGAGCCACTTCTTGACCTCCGGCTCCGGCAGGGCGCCCGCGAAGGCGTCGACCGGCTGGCCACCGGCGATCGCCACGACCGTGGGGATCGACTGCGCACCGAACAGCTGCGCGATCCGCGGGTTCGCGTCGACATCGACCTTCGCCAGTACCCAGGCACCACCGGCCTGGCCGGCCAGGCGCTCCAGCACCGGGCTGAGCTGCTTGCACGGCCCGCACCAGTCCGCCCACAGGTCCACGATCACCAGCTGCTGCAGGGACCGTTCGACGACATCGGCCTGGAAGGAAGCCTCGGTGACCTCGAAGACGGCGCCGGTCGGCGCCTGTGGCTGGGGGCCGCCCGGCGACGGTGCTGCCGGCTGCTGGCGCGAGGCGTCCGCACGTGCCTTGAGCGCGGACAGATCAACCGCGCCCGACAGCGCAGCCGACATGGCTGCTGAGTTCGCTGATCCGCGTGGATTCGTCACACTTCCATCCTGGCACGCCAACTCACAAGAATCACCGCAGGTGCTGTTCCACCCGTTCGACCTTCGCTTCGAGCTGACCGGTGTAGCCGGGCCGGATGTCGGCCTTCAGCACCAGCGACACCCGCGCGGAGCCCTCGCCGGCGGCTTCGACCGCCCGTTTCACGACCTCCATGACTTCGTCCCACTCACCCTCGACGTTGGTGAACATCGCGTTCGTGGAATTCGGCAAGCCCGAATCGCGGACCACCTTCACCGCCCGCGCGACGGCCTCGCTGACTCCTCCCTCGGGGTCGCCACCCGACGGACTCACACTGAAAGCGACCAGCATCGGCATTCCTCTCTCTTGCCTTCTCAGCCCCCACCCTGCCCCATCGACCCGGTACCCGCTGGTAGCTTCCCTGGTCATGAACCGCGCATTGCCGTTTGACCCGATCGCCCGCGCCGCCGAGTTGTGGGAAGAGCGGATCGGCCCGTCCGGCACGATGGCCGCGGTCACGGGGTTGATGCGCGTCCAGCAGATCATCCAGTCCGCTGTGGACGGCGCACTGAAACCCCACGGGCTCACGTTCGCCCGCTACGAGGCGCTCGTGTTGCTCACCTTCGCCCGCCGCTCCAGCCTGCCGATGCGGGTGATGGGCGAACGCCTGCAACTGCACCCGACGAGCGTGACGAACATTGTGGACCGTCTCGAGCGCGACGGTCTCGTCAAGCGGGTCCCACACCCGACCGACCGGCGCACCACGCTCGTGGAGATCACCGACGACGGACGGGCCCGGCACGCGGAAGCGACCAAGGCGGTCACCGAAATCGATTTCGGTCTGGTCGGCCTGACCCCCAACCAGACCGTTCAGCTCACCGACCTGCTCACCAAGATCCGCAAGGCCACCGGCGACTTCGTGGACTGAACGAAGAAGCCCCCGCCGGGATGGGCGGGGGCTTCTTCGAAGATCAGGCGGCGGCGGTTTCCGCTTCGCGGACGAACAATCCGGTGCCGCCAGAGGTGAGGCGCTCCGGGCCGTCGAGCCTGCCGGTGCGCAGCGCCCACTTCTCGAACCACCACGTGAACAGCGGCGGGATGCTGGCGAGCAACGCGAGCACGAGGGTCTTCGGCTTCCAGCCGAGGGGGCGGAACACGGCGAGCGTCACCAGCACGTAGCAGATGAAGATCACCCCGTGGACCATGCCCAGCACCGGCACGCCTCCCTCATGGGACGCGGAGAAGCCGTACTTCAGGATCATCCCGATCACCAAGCCGGCCCAGGAGAACGCCTCGGCGACGGCGGCCACGCGGAACACGAGAGCGGCCTTGCTGGACACTTCTTCCTCCTCAATGGATAAACACAAAAAAGCCCGACAACATGTCAACCACGATGTCGGACGTTTCAAGTACCAAGTGTGCTCCGTGACGCCGCTCACCAGCACACCGGGGGGTCGTGATCATCGTCACGACCCCCCGGTGTGCGGCCTGTCAGCTCGCGCAGGGCGAAGGCGGCGCACCGCCGGAACCGCTGGCCCACGTGGCATTCGCGGCGTCGGTGGTGAGCCGGAAGTCCAAGGTGGACCCTCGGGTCAGCTGCTCGAGCCCGACGTAAGCATGGTCACTCAAGACGCCGTTGACGCGCAGCCCTTGGACGTACTGGATCCGTGACGCGTCCGCACCGTCCGATTTGAGCACGATGTCCCGGCCGTTCTCCAAGTGCACCACGGCTTTGCCGAACGACGGCGCGCTCAGCACGAACTGTCCCGTGCCGGGCACCGCCGGGTAGAGCCCGAGCGAGCTGAACACGTACCAAGCGGACATCTCGCCGAGATCGTCGTTGCCAGTGACCCCGTTGGGCGCGTTGGTGAACAACGTGTGCGCCGCCCGGAGCACCGCGGAAGTCTTCCACGGCTGCCCCACGAGCGTGTACATCCAGGGCGCGTGCAGATCCGGTTCGTTGTTCGGGTTGTACCGGAACTGGTTGTAGTAGTTGTACGGCCCGGTGACCCATTCGTCGCGCACCGTGCCCGCCGGGTCGGCAAGGAGATCGTTATAGGCGAAGAAATCGTCGAGCCGCGCGGCCGCCTGGCCCGCACCACCCATCCGCTGCACCAGGCCGGGGATGTCCTGCTGGACCAGCCACTGGTACTGCCACGCCGTGCCCTCGTGGAACCCGTCCTGTCCCTGCGGGGTGAACGGGCCGGACGCCGGGGTGAACCAGTCGCCACCGGTGACCTTGGGACGCGGGAACCCGGTGAACCCGCGATCGGAAACGCCGGCGTCCCAAAGGTTCTGGTAGCTGCGGCCCTTCTGCGCGAGCGCCGCCGCGTCGTCCGTCCTGCCGAGACTCTTCGCCATGATCGACAGCGAACAGTCGGCCAGCGCGTACTCCAGGGTCGCCGAGGCACCATGCGCCGGGTCGGTGTCCTGCCCCTTCTTCGGGAAGTTCGGGTCGTACTGGACGAACCCGTTGGCCTGGTAGTTCCCGTTGCCCGCGCGGCCCTGGAACGGCGAGCTCGCCGGCGGGATTTGCGTCGAGTTCTGCAGAAGTGCTTGGTAGGCCTGCATTTCCTGCCCGCTCAACGCGCCGAACCGCCACAGGTCCACCAGGAATGGAGTGACCGGGTCACCGCTCATCGTGTTCGTTTCCTGGTTCGCGTACGCCCACCGCGGCAGCCAGCCACCCTGGTCGTGGATCGCCAGCACGCTTCGCGCGATGTCGCGGGCCCGGCTCGGGCGCAGCAGGGCCAGCAACTGGTTCTGCGAACGATAGGTGTCCCACAACGAGAAGTACTGGTAGTACGTCCAGCCGACGGCGCGGTGGACCTGGTTGTCGAAACCGCGATAACGGCCGTCGGCATCGTTACCGGTCAACGGTTGCAGGAGCGTGTGGTACAGCGAGGTGTAGAACACCGTCCGGTTGTCCGCGCTACCACTCCTGATGTCCACACTGGACAGTTCCTGCCGCCAGGTTCGCTGCGTGGCTGCCTTGACCCGGTCGAAGTCACGATTTCCTTCGGCTTCGAGATTGCGCCGGGCACCATCGGCGTCCACATAGGAGATCGCCGTGGTGGCCGTGACAGACTTGGGGTCGGCGAAGGTGAGCCAGGCACCGCGCAACCCGGCACCGCCCGCCGATTCCTTGCTGCCCGGGGTGCCGCCGGTCGGCGACCACGTGCCATAGCTCGTGAACGGCTTGTCGAAGGTCGTGCGGAAGTAGGTCGTGTACGGCTTGCCACCGCAGAACGCCTGCGACTCGACCGTGCCCTCGACGGTGCGGTCGTCGACGATCCGGACGCTGCTGCCGCTCACGGGTTCCTTGTCATCGGCCTGCCCGGTGTTGACGAACACGTTGGCAGGACCGGACTTGTCGAAGGTGTAGCGCTCGACGCCGGTGTGCGTCGTCGCCGTGGTTTCGACGTCGATCCCGCCGGATCCAGTCAGATGCACCTTGTAGTAACCGGGTTTGCCCACCTCACCGTCGTGCGTGTACGGCGAGGCATACACCTTCTGGTCGAAAGTGGACGGTTTCGCCGGGTCGAAGGTGCCGGTGGTGGGCAGGGTCGAGACCAGCCCGCCCTGCTCCCAGCACCCCGCGCCGGACAGGAAGAAGTGCCCGAAGCCGCGGATCGCGGTGTCGGTGTACTGGTAGCCGGCGTAGTGCGAACCGATGGGACTCACCTGCGTCATCCCGAACGGCGCGGAGGCACCGGGGAAAGTGTTGCCTTCGTCCTGCGTCCCGATGAACGTGTTGACCGAATCGAGCACGTCACCCGGCGCGGCCGTGGCCACCGGGGCGATGGTGGCCACCGGAAGCAGCGCCACGATCGCGAGAACTCTCTTCATACCTCAGCCAACTCCGATCGCGAAGACATGCAACTGTCCACCTGAGACGTTCTGCGGCAACGTGACACTTTGGACGGTCTTGCCGGCGGCCAGTGCGATCGGCGCGCTGGCGAACACGTAGGTGTTGATCTGCTGCGGGTTTCCGCCACCGCTGTTGCGATACGGCGTGGTGAAAGCGATCTGGTTGCCGAACGCCGGTTGCGCGCCGCCACCGCCGAGCGTCCAGTCGGAGAAGCCCAGGTTCGCCGTGGTGGTGCTGCCGTCGGTGTAGGTGATCGTCACCGTGCCCGAGGCGTTGCCGTTGGCACCGGCGCCGAGGAACGCGAGCCGCCCACTGCCGGACACGGTCACCCGCTGCCCCTGTGCGATCGCGTTGTCCGGCGAACCGGCCGGAAAACCGGGCCAGCTGTAGGACAGCCCACCCACGTTGACCGTGCTGCCCGCCTTCGCACCGGCGGCGGCCAGCGCGTCGGCGGAGTAGCTCCAACCGCCACCATCGAAGTTCCCTGCGGCCGGCTTGGCGTCCGGCGAAATTCCGGCGTTGTTCACCGTGGCGAGCCAGCTCCCCGGTTGCGCGACAAGCACACCGAGCGTGGCCGACAGCTGACCGGCACCGCTCAACGTGATCGGCACCTGATAGCGCCCGTCGGCCGTTCCGCCCGCGACGCTCACCGTCACGGTCGCCTGAGCCTTGCCGCCGGCAGGAAGGACGAGATCACCGGAAGACGGGGTGACCGTGATCCCCGCCGGTGGCGCGGCGGTCCAGTGCCAGGTCCGGGTGGTACCGGACAGGTCCTGCGCGCCGATCGACGCGGTGCCGCTGGTGCCGCTCGGCACCACCAGACCTGATGGGTCCACAAAGGACACAGCAGGTGTCTCACCATCCCGGAAGGACGGTGGCGCGTCGGCCGCGGCGGCACCCCACGACGTGTCTGGCGTGCCGGACAGTGCGAAGTCGAGCGTGCCGCCGTTGGCGACGAATGCCTCGGGCAGCCACGGTTTCGTCGTGGTGACGCCGTTGACCTTCAACCCTGTCACATACTGACCGCTGCCCGTGGCGTTGATCGTGATCTTCTTGCCGAGCCCGGTGGTCAGCACGACGTTCGAGAACGACGGCGAGCCGAGCACGAGTTCGGCGCGGCCAGGGATCTCCGGGTACATACCGAGGGCCGACCAGACGTACCACGAGGACATCTGCCCGAGGTCGTCGTTTCCGACGATGCCTTCCGGGTTCGGGTTGTACAGCTGGGTCATCGCCCGCCGCACGAGCGCCTGCGTCTTGTACGGCGCTCCGGCGAAGTCGTACAGCCACGGGGCGTTCGCGTTGGGTTCGTTGCCAAGAAAGGCATGCGGATCCTGGGTCCCGGCGTTGAGTTCGGTGAAGAATTCGTCCAAACGCGACTGAGTCGGCTGGTTCCCGCCATAGGCGGTGACCAGTCCGGCCGCATTGTACGGCACCATCCAGCTGTACTGCGCGCCATTTCCTTCAACCCAGCCGGACGAGCCGGCCGGGTTGTACGGCGTACTGAACGTGCCATCGGCCTGACGCGGCTGGAGGTAGCCGGTCGCAGGGTTGTACAGGTTTTGCCAGTACTGAGCCCGTTTCATGAAGCTCTGATACGTCGAGCTGTCTCCCAGCCGCTGCGCGAGCTGGGCGATGGAGAAGTCCGCGCTCGTGTACTCCAGAGTGTCCGCACCGGCACCCGGCACGTACCCGAGCGTCTGATAGTCCGCCAGTCCCGGGCGCTCGGTATAGCCCTGCGTGGTGGGCTGGGTGGCGCCACGGACCATCGACAGCAAGGCGGTGTTCGCGTCGAAGTCCTTGGCGCCGAAGGCATACGCACTGGAGACGATGATGTGGTACGGGTCGCCGTTCATCACGCCGGTGTAGTCGTTCGCCACCGTCCAGCGGTCCCACGACCCGCCCTGCGCCGCGTAGGCGATCATCGACCGCGCGATATCGGAAGTCTCCTTGGGCGCCAGCAAAGCCAGCAGCTGGATTTCCGAGCGATAGATATCCCAGCCGGAGAAGTTGGTGTACATCGCGTGGCCGCGGTCGGCCGTGTGCACCCGGCCGTCGAATCCGGTGTACCTGCCGTCGGCGTCGGAGAAGACGTTCGGCTGGATCAGCGAGTGATAGAGCGCGGTGTAGAACGTCGTCTTGTCGGCGCGCGAGCCGCCCGTCACCTGAACCTGGTTGAGCCGGTCGTTCCACGCCTTGCGGGCCGCGGCGGCGACGTCGTCGAACGAGCGGTGGTTGTTCTCCGCGCGCACGTTCGCCTGCGCCCCATCGGTGGACACAAAGGACAGTCCTACTTGGACGTTCACGGAGGCGCCCGGCGCGAACGTGACGTAACCGCCACTGCCGGGTCCGCTCACCGTCGTGTTCGTCGGCGGCCTCGACTGCGAGCGCGCCATCATCGTCTGCGGGGCGATTTTCGCCTGTGCGCCACCGTTTTCGGTGGTCTTGCCCGGGGTGACGGTGCCGTTGCGCCAAGTTCCGATCGATGCGAAGGGCTGGTCGAACTTCGCGTAGAAGTACACGCGGTAATGGGAGTCGGTGCCACAGAAGCGGCCGCTGGCGGCCCAGCCGCTGACGCTGTCGCGCCCGATCGTGATCTGCGCGTCGTCGGTGCCCGTGATCGAGCCCGAGCTGTTGATCAGCAGAGTCGCGGGGCTGTTCTGTGGATAGGAGAACCGGCCGGAGCCGGTGCGCTGGGTCGCGGTCAGCTCGACGTTCACGCCGCTGTCCAGTTTGACGGCGTACTTGCCGGCCGTCGCCTGCTCATTCGCGTGCGAGAACGGCATCGTGTACCGGCCGGGATCGGTCGCGGGCGAAGTGGTGACCTCGCCCGCGTACGGAATGAATGGGATGTCCTCATAGGTGTCGCAGCCGGCGCCGGAAAGGTGCGTCAGGCTGAAGCCCTTGAGCGCGGTGCTGTCGTAGAAGTAGCCGCCCTGCTGCTCGGTGACGGTGTCGGGACTCCACTGCATCATCCCGAACGGCACCACCGCGCCGGGGAACGTGTTGCCGGCGCCGCCGCCAGTGCCGTGGTCCGCGCCGCCAGGACGGGTCCCGACGAAGGGGTTGACCCACTTCGCCAGATCCTGCGGCGCCGGCGCCGCAGCCGCCTGCACGGTCGGCACGACACCAGAGGTAACCATGAGGCCGGCGACCAGCGCCAGCCCCCGTCTGCTGCGCCGTTCGTGACCAATCCGACTACAGCCACGGCGGAAATAGTTCCTACGAGCAGGTCGGCTGCGGATGCGTATCCGCCTGCTTCCGGTCGGCTTGGTAACCTGCGAAAGCCCCATCAGCCCCTCCTGACAACCTTGTCGTGGCGCCTCACTGTTGTTACCGGCTGACAAGCAGGTCAAGAATCAGGGCGAATTCTGTCTCGTTCCGGACAAGCGCTACTCCATACGTCCCAAGGGATACCGCTCACCTAACGTTCAGACCATTGACAACCGGGCGCCCTCGGGTGTGCAATCCGCAGCATTATGACAACGTTGTCTAATGACACGCGCAGACCGGGCGCGGCAAAACGCGCCACGATGAACGATGTCGCCCGGTTGGCGGGCGTCAGCATCAAGACCGTGTCGCGCGTCGTCAACGACGAGCCCGCGGTGCACCCCGAGACCGCGCGCCGGGTCGTGGCCGCCATCGAGCAGCTCGGGTTCCGGCGCAACCTCGGCGCGCGCAACCTGCGCCGTGGCTCCACGACCGGCACGATCGGTCTGGTCGTGGAGGACGTCGGCAACCCCTTCTACTCCGAACTCAATCGCGCCGTGGAGAAGATCGCGGTCACCTACGGAAGGCAGGTGCTGACCGGTTCCTCGGACGAGGACTCGGACCGGGAGCGCGAGCTGGCACTGGAATTCTGCGCGCGCCGGGTGGACGGGCTGCTGATCGTGCCCGCCGGCGCGCAGCACCATTACCTGGTGCCGGAGATGCGCGCGGGCACGCCGATGGTGTTCCTCGACCGTCCGGCCGGTGACCTGGTCGCCGACACGGTGCTGGTGGACAACCTCGGCGGGACCATCGAGGCGGTCGCGCATCTGGCCCGCCACGGCCATCGCCGCATCGCGTTCCTCGGCGACCGTCCCGACATCTTCACGGCGACGGAGCGGCTACGGGGTTTCCGGGAAGGGTGTGTGCGCGCCGGCCTGCGCTACGACGAGCGGCTGGCCGAGCTGCGCGCCCCGACCCGCGAGAACGTGATCGACGCGGTGAACCGGCTGCTGACCGGGCCCGGCCGCGCCACCGCCGTCATCGCCGGCAACAACCGGGTCGCCGTGCACCTGTTGCGTGCGCTGACCCATGTCACGCCCCGCCCCGCGGTGGTGAGCTTCGACGACTTCGAACTGGCCGATCTGCTCGATCCGCCGGTCACCGTGGTCGCCCATGACGTCGGCCGCCTCGGCAAGGCGGCGGCCGAACTGCTGTTCGCCCGCATCCACGGCGAGGTTTCCCCGCCGAGAAAGGTAGTTCTGCCTGTGCATCTCGTACCACGCGGCTCCGGTGAGGTCACCGCGTGACCGCCTCCCCCAGCAAGCTGCCCGCGAACCAGCCACCGCAGTTCTACCGCGGCGGCGCGGCCATCGCTGCCCTCCGCGGCGCCGGCTCCGGCAAGGACTTCGGCCCCGAAGACTGGGTTGCCTCGACCACGCCGATGTTCGGCAAGGAGGAGACCGGGCTGAGCAGGCTGCCCGACGGCCCGTGGCTACGCGACGCCGTGCGTGCCGACCCCGAAGCCTGGCTGGGCGCCCCGCACGTGTCGGCTTTCGCGGACTCGACCGCGTTGCTGGTCAAGCTGCTGGACGCGGGACAGCGGCTGCCGGTGCACTTCCACCCGTCGAACTCCTTTGCACAGAAGCATTTCGACTCGCATTTCGGCAAGACCGAGGCGTGGATCGTGGTGGGCACGAGCGGCGATGATCCGCGTGTCTACCCCGGCTTTCGCGAGAGCGTGAACCCGGCGACGGTCGCCGAATGGGTGCGCGAGCAGGACATCGGGGCGATGCTGGGTGCCCTCAACAGCGTGCCCGTCGTGCCCGGGGACAACGTGTACATCCCAGCCGGTCTGCCCCATGCGATCGGCGAGGGCGTGTTCGTCGTCGAACTGCAGCAGCCGACGGACTTCTCGCTGACCATGGAGTGGCGGGATTTCCTTGGCAGCCCGGAAAAGGGGCATCTCGGCATCGGGTTCGACGCGGCATTGCAGGCATTGGACACCTCGGCGCACGATCCGGAATCGCTCATCAAGCACACCGGCGACGCAGACGAGTCCATTGTGGATCTTCTGGTACCCGGCACCGCACAGTTCTTCCGCGCTGACAGGCTCCGTCCACAACCGACACTGGCGCTGGACCCGTCGTTCACCGTGCTCGTGGCCCTCGACGGCCATGGCTTGCTGAAAACCGAGCGCGGTGGCGAGCTCGCACTGTCCAAAGGGGACACCGTGGTGCTGCCGTATGGCGTGGGACAGACCGAGATCTCCGGTGAGCTGACCCTGATCCGCTGCCGTCCGCCGGCGGCGGGAGCCTGAGATGAGCGACGCCGTCCTGCTGGACGCCCGGAACATCGTGAAGCACTACGGTTCGGTCGAGGCGCTGCGCGGCGCCTCGTTCCAGGCGAGAGCGGGCGAGGTCACCGCACTGATCGGGGACAACGGCGCCGGGAAGTCGACGCTGGTCAAATGCCTGTCCGGGGCCGAGCAACCCACGTCGGGTGAAATCCTGGTGGACGGCAAGGAAGTGCGGCTCGACGCGCCGACCACCGCACGGCGGCTCGGTATCGAGACCGTCTACCAGGACCTCGCGGTCGCACCCGAGCTGGATCCGGCCGCGAACCTGTTCCTCGGCCGGGAGATCCATCGCCGCGGCATCCTCGGCAAGCTCGGGATGCTCGACAAGGCGGAGATGCGCAGGCAGGCGGTCGAGGAGTTCAGACGACTCGGCGTGACGCTACAGAGCACCGACGTGCCCATCGGTTCACTGTCCGGCGGGCAGCGGCAGAGTGTCGCGGTGGCGCGGTCTGTGGTGTGGGCGAGCAAGGTCGTGTTCATGGACGAGCCAACCGCCGCTCTCGGTGTGGTGCAACGAGAACGCGTGCTCGATGTGATCCGCCGGGTCCGCGACCAGGGCATCGCGGTCGTGCTGATCAGTCACAACATGCCCGAGGTGTTGTCGGTGTCCGACCGGATCGAGGTGCTACGACTGGGTTCGCGAGTGGCCCGGTTCCAGGCCGCGGACACGAAACTGGAGGACCTGGTCGCGGCGATGACCGGCGCGTTGACGCACGAGGAGCCTGCATGACGGTCACCGGCGAAATCCAGTCCACTGTGGACGAAGGGTTCGGGAAGCGTTCGGTTGGTCAGCGGCTGGTGGGCGCGAACACGTTCTGGATCGCGCTCGTGCTGATCGCGCTCATCGCCGTGTTCACCGTGCTCAAACCGGGCCAGTTCGCGACCTTGTTCACCTTCCAGACATTGCTGATCGAGACGTCGGTGCTGCTGGTGCTCTCGGTCGGGATGACGTTCGTGATCATCACGTCCGGCATCGACCTGTCTGTCGGCTCGGTGCTGATCTTCGCCGGCATGGTGTGCGGCAAGACGATGGAAGCGCTTTCTCCCGGCGGCAACGCGAGCACGGCCGGTTGGGGTGTGATCGGCATCGGCCTGCTGGCGGCCATCGCGTCGGGCACGATCTGGGGCCTGCTCAACGGTTTCCTCATCGCGGTGGCCAAGATCCCACCGCTCATCGTCACACTCGGCACGATGGGTGCGGCGCTCGGCGCGGCATACCTGCTCAACAACGGCTCGGACGTGCGCAGCGTGCCGACGGTGCTGAACAAGACCCTCGGCTACGGCACGTCGTTCGGCGGGGTCCCGAATCTGGTGCTGGTGGCGGTGGTCATCACGCTGGTCGGCGCCTGGCTGTTGCACACCACCAAGTTCGGCCGCTACAGCTACGCCGTCGGCTCCAGCGCCGAGGCCGCCCGCCGGTCCGGTATCGGGGTCACCGCGCATCTGCTCAAGGTGTATCTGCTGACCGGTTTCCTCGCCGGTGTCGCGGGGTTCATGTCGCTGGCCTACTACGCCTCGACGACGATCACCGCGCACACCACCGACAATCTCAACGCGATCGCGGCGACCGTGATGGGTGGGACGAGCCTGTTCGGCGGCGTGGGCTCGGTGCTCGGCACGGTCATCGGGGTTTTCATTCCCGCCGTGCTGAAGAAGGGTTTCAACATCACGCAGGTGCCGGACTTCTGGCAGATGATCGCGGTCGGCGCGGTGCTGATCGCCGCGGTGTGGTTCGACCAGCGCCGTCGCAGGCAACGCAATTCCCGGTGACTACAACGAAGGAGTTCGTGGCATGAAGAAAGTCCTCGCCGCCGGTTCGACGTTCGCGGCGGCGGTCCTGCTCGCCGCCTGTGGCTCGGGTCAGGTCGGCGGGTCCGGCGGCGGCGGTGTCCAGAACAGCAAACAGCTCGCGCTGATCCCGGGGGTGCAGGCGGAGCCGTTCTATATCTCGATGCAGTGCGGTGCCGAAGCCGAGGCGAAGAAGCTCGGCTACACGATCAACACGTCCGCACCGCAGAAGTTCGATGCGGCGTTGCAGACCGAAAAGGTCAACGCGCTTGGCTCGAACCCACCGGCGGCGCTGCTGATCGCGCCCACCGACGACACCGCGATGCTCGCGCCGATCCAGCAGGTCGCCAACCGCGGCACGAAAATCGTCCAGGTGGACACGGCGTTGAAGGATTCGAGTGTCGCGGTTTCGTCGTTCTCTTCGGACAACACCGAGGGCGGAAAGCTCGCCGCGCAGACGCTCGCGCAACTCGTGGGCGGCAAATCCGGTTCGGTGCTGGTGCTCGACACCATCGCCGGCACCTCGACCACCGCGGCGCGTGCCCAGGGTTTCAGTGCTGAGCTGAAAAACCATCCGAACCTCAAGTCGATCGGCATCCAGTTCACCCAGAACGAACCGGAACAGGCGGCGGCGAAGGTCACCGCGGCGCTCGCGTCCACACCGGACCTGGTTGGCATCTTCGCGACCAACCTCAACACCGGCGAAGGCGCCGCGACCGGTCTGCGTAACGCGGGAAAGATCGGTCAGGTCAACCTCATCGGCTTCGACGCGAGTCCGTCCGAAGTGGACGGTTTGCGCACCGGCGAGTACCAGGCGCTCATCGCACAGGACCCGGCCGCGATCGGGCAACAGGGCGTGGACCAGGCCGCCGCGGCGCTGGAAGGCAAACCGGTGACGAAAACCCTCACCGCGGGCCTGCACTCGATCACGAAGTCCACTATGGACGCCAACGCGCAGTACTTCTACAAGCAACAGTGCTGAGTGGCAATATCTTGTACACGGATGGGAGCCACCTCATGAAGACGATGACCTTCTCGGAGTCACCAGCCAAATACGCCGAAACCCTTGACTCCGTAGTCAACGACCGAGAAGAAATCGTGATCACACGTACCGGTCACGAACCTGTCGTCATCGTCTCGCTCGACGATTACGAGCTTCCAGGGATACTGGTCTCGCCGGATCACTGACGAGCACCGCCTCGCCTACAAGATCGTCGAGGGCGAGATCCGCATCGCGACCTGCCGGTACTACTACGGACGATGAGCTATTCCTCCACCGGCCCAGGATGAGCCAGATCGGGCGGCATTGGTTTGTTCGGCGCGTACGCGGGCGGGTGCCCGTCCGCGAGCGCGGCCGCCGAATCGACCAAACCGAACCGGTCCCGCACCTTGCCGAGGAAATCCGGGGCCGACAGCCGCACGAGCTTCGAGCGTTTCGGCGCGCCGTACACGCTGATCCAGTCGCCCGGCCCCAGCACACCACGCAGTTGCCCGTCCACGCTGATCGCGACCTGGCCGGAATGCTCGAGCACCAGGATGCCCACCTGCTGTGAACTGTCGAGCACGACACTGCGGTTGAACACCATGTGCGCGGCCACCGGCGTGAACACCAGCGCGTCCAGGTGCGGTGACACGATCGGTCCGCCCGCCGAGAAACTGTAGGCGGTCGACCCCGTTGACGAAGCGACGATCAGCGCATCGGCCGAATACGAGGCGAAAAGCTTCCCGCCGACATACACCGCGAGGCTCGCTTGGCGGTCGCGCGCGAGTTTTTCCACCACAACGTCGTTGAGCGCCAGCACATCCAGCGGCACACCCCAGCCGGCCTCACTTTTCAGCCCTGGCCGGACATGCGGCGGCGGCAGCATCGGCCCACGCCCGTAGCGCAGCACCGCTTCCATGCCCTTCGGGATTTCCAGCGGCCTCGACGAACGCATCGTCAACATCATGCGCGGGTCGACCGTCATCTCGCCGCGGTGCACCGCATCCAGCGCCGTGGTCAGGTCATGCGTGCCGACTTCGGTCAGGAATCCGACTCGCCCGACGTTCACCCCGAGCACCAGCGCGCCGATCGGCCCGGCCACGCGCACGCCGCGCAGGAAAGTCCCGTCCCCACCGACCGTCACGATGAGATCGGGATTTCCCGCGCGGGCCGCCTCTTCACGCGCGTTGAGCCGGTGCCCGTCGAGTTCGTCCCACACGTCGATATCGATGCACGGGACCTCGTGCACGGCGGCCCAGCGGCGTACGACACGAGCCGCCGCGTGTGCCGTTTCCTTGCCGCCGTGGACGACAAGCCCGACCCGCTCGACTGGCACCATGCTCCCTATTGTCCGGCTCCGAACAAGTCGGGCAGCGCCGGCTACGCGCCAGGAACCCGCAGCAGCAGCGCGTCGCCCTGACCACCGCCGCCGCACAACGCCGCCGCACCGAGCCCGCCACCACGACGGCGCAGCTCGTGGATCAGGTGCACGGCCAGCCGCGCGCCCGACGCGCCGATCGGGTGGCCGAGCGCGATGGCACCGCCGTTGACGTTGACCTTCTCCGGGTCCAGCCCCAGCTTGTCGGTGGAGACGACACCGACTGCGGCGAAAGCCTCGTTGATCTCGACCAGATCGAGCGCGCTCACGTCGAGCTTCGCCTTCGCCAGCGCCTTCTTGATCGCGTTCGACGGCTGCTCGTGCAAGCTCGCGTCAGGGCCGGCGACCACGCCGTGCGCACCGATCTCGGCCAGCGGCGTGATGCCCAGTTCCTCCGCCTTCGCCCGGCTGGCCACCACAACCGCCGCCGCACCATCGGAAATCTGCGACGACGAGCCCGCGGTGATCGTGCCGTCCGACGCGAACGCGGGGCGCAGCTTCCCCAGCCCCTCGACCGTCGTGTCACCACGCACGCCTTCGTCGGTGTCGAACACGACCGGTTCGCCCTTGCGTTGCGGGATCGTGACGGGGGCGATTTCCTCCTTGAACACCCCGCCCGCGATCGCCGCGGCCGCGCGCTGATGCGAGCGCGCGGAGAACTCGTCCTGCTGCGCGCGCGTGATGCCGTAGCGGGAGTTGTACTTCTCCGTGGAAGAGCCCATCGCCACCTGATCGAACGCGCAGAACAACCCGTCGTACGCCATGTGGTCGACCAGGGTCGTGTCGCCGTACTTGAAGCCCGAGCGCGACTTCGGTAGCAGGTGGGGCGCCTGCGTCATGGACTCCTGACCACCCGCGACGACCAGGTCGAACTCGCCGGCGCGAATCAGCTGGTCAGCCAGCGCGATCGCGTCGAGACCGGACAGGCACACCTTGTTGATCGTCAGCGCGGGCACATCCATCGGGATGCCCGCGGCGACCGCGGCCTGCCGCGCCGGGATCTGCCCCGCGCCGGCGGTCAGCACCTGCCCCATGATCGTGTACTCGACGGCCTCGGGTGCGACACCCGCGCGCTCGAGCGCGGCCTTGATGGCCACCCCGCCCAGCTGAGCTCCGGAAAAGTCCTTGAGCGAACCCAGCAATCGACCGATCGGGGTGCGAGCAGCACCCAGGATCACCGAACCGGACACGGCAGCCTCCAAACACGAACTACGACGGTCGATTCGACGATACCGGGCGAGACGGTCGAGTACAGGTGTGAGCCGCGGCACGGGTGTGCCCGCGAACCGGGCTCTATGCTGCGAATCATGGATGAGGCGCTGAAAAAGGTCGTGACCACCGTCGATCATGTCGGCATCGCCGTGCCCGATCTCGATGCCGCGATCGCCTTCTACGCCGACACATTCGGCCTGCGCGCCACCCACACGGAAGTCAACGAGGAGCAGGGTGTTCGCGAGGCGATGCTGCACGCGCCCGGCGACGAGTCCGGCCCGGCCGTCCAGCTGCTCGCGCCACTGCGCCCGGACTCCACGATCGCGAAGTTCCTCGACACCAAGGGTGCTGGCCTGCAGCAGGTCGCCTACCGCGTCGATGACGTGGAAGCGGCCGCGGAAACGTTGCGCGCCAAGGGTTTGCGCCTGCTGTATGACAAGGCGAAGCGCGGTACCGCGGACAGCAAGGTCAACTTCGTGCACCCGAAGGACGCCGGCGGCGTACTGGTGGAACTCGTCGAACCGGCTAAGTAGCTGGGCGCGGCATCAGCGCACCGGCGATGAAATTCAACTCCGGCTCCATCAGCCCGGCCGGGTCATCCTTGTGCCGGGCAACGGAATGGCGGTAGCTCAGGGCAAGCGCGAGCAGGCCCGCCGCACTGTCGACGTCGTCGACCGCGACACCACCCTCCCCCGCTGTGAGGATCACCGCCCGCACCTGCCGCACCAGCCGCTGGAATCGGTCGTCGAGGGCGCGGCGTATCGCGCGATGCGTGTCGGCCTCGCGCCACAACAGGTGTGACAGCATGCGCGAGCGGGCGAGCCGGGCGTCCAGTTCGGAAACCAGACGCCGCAGGCTCTCCGCGATATCTCCCGGCACCACCACCAGCGCCGGGTCGATCTGCTCGTCGGGCAGCCGTTTGATCAACGCGCCCAACAGGTCGGCCTTGCGCCGGAAGTAGTAATGCACCAGTCCTTTCGGCACATTCGCGTGTTCCGCGATCCGTGACGTCGGGGTTGCGTCGAAACCCGATTCGGCGAACAACTCCTCCGCCGCGACGAGAATGCGCTCCTTCGCCGGGACTTCTTCTCGTTTCAGTGCTGCCCCGCCATCCGGCCGTGTTCGGCGTTCGCGACCGGCAGTGCCGCGGCGCCGGCGAGCACGGTCAAGCCGCCGATGATCCAGGCGGACCACGATGCGGCGGTCAGGTCGGTGTAGCTCATCACCCATGGCGAAATGAACAGCAGCGCGCCGAGCACGATCTGGATTCCCTCGCCGTAGACCAGCCCCGGCATCGCCAGCGACATCAGGCCATCAAGCGCGATTACCGCGCCCAGCACGATCATTGTCCACATCGCGGTGTTGTTGGTGTCGACCCATAGGAACGACAGCACCGCTACCACCCCGAGCACTACCTCGGCCCAGTCGTGCGGACGAGTCCATGCACGAGTCGAGGTTTCCGCCATCGTGATCACCTCCTGGAAAGCGCCATTGCCTTCGCCCTGATAATGCGCCTTGATTGGCCGGCCGGTCAAATATGAATCGGCCGAATCACCACGCGCCGCGATCGATAGCTAGGCTCTACGTCATGAGCCTTGGCGAGGAACGGGAGCTTGTACCGCTGGGCGCCGGCTTTGACCTGGCGAAACGCGGTTATGACCGGCACCAGGTCGACGAACACCTGGAGCGACTCGACGGCGACCTGAAAATGCTCGCCGCCGACCGCGACGCCGCGATCACGCAGGCGGGCGATCTGGCGCGGCAGCTGGAAGCGGCGCGCGGCGAGATCGACAACCTCCGCGGCCAGGTCGAGCGGCTCGGCCAGCCGCCGACCACCGTCGAAGGGCTGTCCGAACGCCTGCAGCGCATGCTTCGCCTCGCGCAAGACGAAGCGGCCGACACGCGGGCGCGGGCGGAGGCCGAAGCCGGGCACATCCGGGCGAAGGCCGAAGCGGACGCGAGCGCCATGCGTGCGCGCTACGAGCAGCTGCTGTCCGAGCTCGACGCGCGGCGCAAGGAGATGGAGGCCGAGCACCGCAAGGTGCTCGAGACCGCACGCGCCGAGGCCGAGTCGATCACGCAGAAGGCCAAGGACGAGCGCGACCGGCTCAACACCGAGGCCGAGCAGCATCGCACCAAGGTCGAAGAGGACTTCGAGATCGCGATGGCGGCCCGGCGCACCGAGGCCATGCGGGTGCTCGCCGAGCAGGAGGCCGCGAGCAAGGCGGAGGCGGAACGCCGGGTCCGCGAGGCGACCGACGAAGCCGCCTCGATCCGCGCGAAGGTCGCCGCTGAGGAGAAGGCGACCACCGAGGAGCTCCAACGCCGCCGGCGCGAGTCGCTCGAGGACGCGAACCGCCGCAAGCAGGCGTCGATCACGGAGGCCAACGCCCGGCTCGCCGAAGCGACCGACGAGGCGCAGCGCCGGGTCCGTGAGGCGACCGAGGAATCCAGCCGGCGGATCAACGCCGCGGCGGACCGCGTCGAAGCGCTGAGGTCACTGCGCGAGGGCATCGCGGAGCAGGTCAAGGCGGCGAGGTCCGTGCTCGCGGAGGCCACCTCGGTGCTCAGCTCAGCGGGCCCGGTGGTCGAACCATTGCCGGAGGAGCAGCCCACGAAACCGGCCACGCCGCGCGCGTCGTCGAGCCCGGAAAAACCCGCCCCGAACGGGGCTGCGAGCCAACCGACTGACGAGTAGCCTTCACAGCCACGCGGGTTGCGCGCACTGGCTGGAGGGACTCGGATGGCGGCTTACCAGACGGTTGTCGTAGGGACGGACGGTTCGGATTCGTCGTTCCGCGCGGTCGATCGCGCGGCGGTCGTCGCGGCTGACGCGGGCGCACGGCTGGTGATCGTCTGCGCCTACTACCCGGCGAGCCGCGGCGATGTCGACAGGGCACAGGACGTGCTGCGCGAGGAGGCCTACCAGGTGGTCGGCTCGGCGCCGGCCGAGGACACGCTGCAGTCCGCCCGCGACCGCGCGGCGAAGCAGGGCGCGAGGGACATCGACACGGTCGCGGTCGTCGGCGAGCCGGTCGAGTCACTGCGAAAAGTGGTGTCGGAACGATCCGCGGACCTGCTTGTCGTCGGTAACCGTGGGCTGAACACGCTCGCCGGGCGCCTGCTGGGTTCGGTCCCGTCGGAGGCGGCGCGCAAGTCCGGGGTCGACGTGCTGATCGTGCACACGACCTGACGGATCACGCGTGGATCCCGAGAGGTTTGAACGCATCCTGCTCGGCGGTGAACGCCGGTACACACGGCTGGAGGTCGTGGAGAAGACGGGCGTGCCGCTGGAGCGCGCGACCAGGTTGTGGCGAGCGCTGGGTTTCGCCACCGTCGGCGACGACGAGGTCGTGTTCACCGACGCCGATGTCGATGCCGTGCGCACGGCCGACCAGCTGATTTCGTCGGGTCTGCTGGACGCCCGGCTGGAGCCCGCGGTGACCAGGGCACTCGGCCAGCATCTGTCGCGCCTGGCGGAGTGGCAGGTGCACATGCTGTGGACGCTGATCAGGGAGAACGACGAGCTCCGTCGCGATGACAAGCAGGTGGAACTCCTGGTCAAGGGGCTGGTGCCGGAGCTGCAGCGGGTGCAGAACTTCGTGTGGCGGCGGCATCTGACGGCGTTCGCCGGGAGGGCGCTGACGTCGACGGAGGAAAATCCGGATGCGCGCACGGAGGTCGCGGGCTTCGTGGACATGGTCGGGTACACGCGGCTGACCAGGCGGATCGGCGAAGCGCAGCTCAGCGCGATCCTGGACCGTTTCGAAGCGCTGGCGACCGAGGTCGTGGCCGACCACCACGGGCGGATCGTGAAGATGATCGGGGACGAGGTGCTGTTCGTGGCCGATAGCCCGAGTGACGCCGCGGAGATCGCGTTGGCACTGACCGAACAGGCCTCGGCCGATCCCGCGGCGCCGGACGTGCGGGCGGGAATGGCGGCGGGCCGCATCCTCAGCCGGTTCGGCGATGTGTATGGGTCGGTGGTGAACCTGGCCGCCCGGCTGACGTCGGTCGCCCACCCGGGCACGATCCTCGTCGACCGTGAACTTGCCCGCGAGCTGGCGACGGCGCGGGGTTATTCAGTGCGGCCACGGCGGTCGGTCTCGGTCCGCGGCTACAACCGGCTGCGCCCCTACGCCCTCCGGCGGGGGTGAGCCGGCCGGCCGTTACTCGGGCAGAACCGCGTACTGGCGCACGTACAGGTCGGTGTAGGTGACGGGGCCGCGGGGGCCGGGCACCTTGTCCAGGTTGATGCCGGTTTCCGGGACGCCGAGCAGCTTGAAGCCGTCGAGCAGGCGCGTCGGGGCGTTCCAGAACACGCCGGTGCCCGTGTAGCCGTCGAAGAACGCGTCCGCGGCCACGCTGTCCTCGGTCGCGATGCCGGCCGCCAGGCCCGACGTCTGCTCGTTCGCGATCGTCACCGCTTCGGTCAGGCTGTCGACCCGCGCGACGGTGACCGTGGCTTCGTGCTCGGAGTCCAGCGCCCATTCGTAGCCGATGGCGTGTTCATGCGGGGCCAGCGACGGTGTGACGTTCCGTTCCGCCAGCGCTTCGGAGATCACCGGCCACAGCTGCTCGTATGCAGCCGAGTGGACCAGCAGCAGGTTCAGCCGGTTACACACGCCCAGCCGGTCCAGGCTTGCCGATACGAGCGACCGGACCTTGTCCGCCTCCGCCGCGACGTCGACATACAGCACACCGCCGCCGTCGGCGTGCGCGAGCGTGCGGACGCCGTGCGTCGCGGCCTCGGTCGCCAGCGCGCGGGTGCTTTCTCCGCTACCGCGCAGGATCACCAGCGGCACCAGGTTCGGCAACTGCACGAGAGCTGCCGCCGCCTCGCGCTCGACACGCGGCACAAGCTGGATGACGTCGGACGCGATCCCGGCCTCGGCGAGCGCGGGCGCGATGACCACGTCCAGCAACCGTTGCGCCGAACCGAGCGCGGCGGAACCGGTACGCAGCACCCCTGCGTTGCGCGATTTCACGAGCTGTGAGGCCACATCGACGGTCACGTTGGGCCGGGCCTCGTAGTTCGCGCCGATCACACCGACCGGCCGCCGCCGCTCCACCAGCCGAAGCCCACCGTCCAAAGTCGACACCGGGATCGACCGTTCCTGGTGCGGTGCACCTGCCAGCAGCCGCAACTGCTCGGCCATCCCGGTCAGCCGCTCACCGGTGATGGCCAGCCGGTCGAGCAACCCCGCGCTCATGCCTTCCTCGCGGGCCTTCGCGACATCGGCGTTGTTGGCATCGAGCACCGCCTCGCGGTTCTCAAGCAACAGGCGCGCCATCGCCGTCAGTGCAGCGTCGATCGCCTCGCCCGCCGCCACGGCCAGTGACGGCGCCGCCGCCTTGGCCGCCCGCGCACATTCCTCGACCGCTTTGGCCACCTCGTCCGACACCGCGCACACCTTCCCTTCGCCGCTTCCGCGGTTTCCAGTGTGCCGTACCGCCAGCTCAGGACCGCAGCGCGGGCTCCAGGAACCACCCCGCAGCGCAGACCCGGCGGGTCATCGCTGCAGCGCGGGCCCCACGGGTCGCCGCCGCACGCTGGCCCCCTCCATCGCGGCCGCATGCGCGCGCACAGCAACCACCACGCAGCGCAGGCTCCGCCAATAACGACCGCAGCACAGACCCGGCAACCACGGCCGCAACAAGGACCCCACGGATCACGCCGCCACGTGGCCCCACGGATCACAGCCGCAGCGGGGCCCCGATCACGGCCGCAGCGCAGGCTCCCGGAATCACGGCCGCAACCCAGGCCACTCGCATCAAGCCGCGGCGCGACGACCACGAACCACGGGCCACCGCGCGGACGCCAGCAACCACCGCTGCAGCGCGGATCCCATGGATCACCGCCGCGGCGCGGGCTCCCGGAATCAGGGCTGCAGGGCAGGCTCCAGCAACCACGCGCCGCCGGCCAGCAGGCAGCCGAGGGCGATCACGCCGAGCATCAGTACCCACAACCCCGCGGGCACGCCGGTCAGGCGCGCGAGCTGATCCGCGTCGGAGTCACGCGCCGCGCCACGTCGCCGCTTGCTCTGCAGCTCGAACACCGGACGGAGGCCGCCAAGCAACAGGAACCACGTGATGAGGTACACGAACCACGCCTGCACCTGCGGCCCGGCGACCAACGCCACAGCGGCCAGCCCAGCGGCTGTGAGCACGACGGACAGCACGCCATAGGCATTGCGCACCATCACCAGCACACCCAGCAGCAAAACCGCCGCGACGGCGAGCAGCACCGTGATGCGGTCAGCCGCCACCAGCGCGGCGAACCCCAGCCCGAGCAGCGCCGGCGCCGGATACCCGGCCAGCGACGTCAGCACCATCCCCGGCCCGGCCGCCCGACCACGCGACACCGTCACACCCGAGGTGTCCGAGTGCAGCTTGATGCCTTCCAGGCGTCTGCCCGCAAGCACCGCGATCAGCGCATGTCCAGCTTCATGCACGATCGTGATGATGTTGCGAGCCAGCCGCCATGGCGATCCGGACAGCACCAGCACCAAGGCCAGCCCACCGGTCACCAACGGCACCCAGACCTCAGGGTTCGGTTGCGCGTCAAAGATCCCGTTCGGTGAGACGAGGTCACCTGTTTCGGCGAGTTGCACGCGCGCAGCTCACCACATTGGATGTCCAGCCTCTGTTATCACCCCCTTCCCGTGCACAGGTCGCCATTCATGCCAGGCGAGCCTCGTGGTGAATGCGGAACAGCAACCCCACCCAGCTGCGGTACGGACGCCACCGTTCGGCAATAACGGCGAGGTCATCCACGCCGGCCTCCGGCACGGCATAGAGCTCACGCATCTCCTCGTGCAGCCGAACGTCCTTGTCGGGAAAGACATCCGGCTCACCGGCGCCACGGACGAGAATCAATTGCGCGGAGAACGGTCCGATGCCCGGCAGACGTTGTAACAACCGCAGTGCGTCGTCAGGTTCGAGCGCGCGCAGGGGTTGGGCGTCGAGTAACCCTGCCTGCGCCGCGCGAGCGACCGCACGCAGCCTTTCGATCTTCACCTCGGGCAGACCGATCGGCCCCTCGATTTCCTGCAATGCCGCAGGCGCCGCGAAAGACGTGAGCCGATGGCCGTCGAGCTCGACGATTTCCCCGTAGAGTTCGGCTATGCGCTGTTTTATCCGCGCGGCCTGGGTCGTCCGGATCCGGTTCGTGACGATCGTCCAGCAGGCGGCTTCGTACGGCGAATAAAACAACACCGGTCGCAATCCCGGGTATCGCGCCTGCAATTGCCCCACCACCGGATCCCGTGCCCCGATCGCGGGAAAGCCGCCGCCGTCGACATCGAGCGACAGTGTCCGGCGCACCTGGCGCACCGTCGCTTCAACGTTTTCTTCTTCTGCCGCAACGGAAATCTCGATATCTCCTGGCGCACGCTGCCGGATCAGAGCGCCGGCATGCTGCCAGCTCCCTTCGATCGGGAACGCGAATCTGAGCGTCCCCGGCGCGGCCGCGGCATCCATCCTGCCCGCGGGGGTGAACGCCTCGAGGAATCGAGCGGACGCCGCGAGGTCGAAGGGGCCGTCCGGGCGCAGTTCGGCCGGACGGTGCAACATGCTGGTCATCGGGTACCTCCCGTGGTCGGGTTCGGATGCGCCGACCATAGCGACACCCACCGACAATTTCGGATGCGGCGAAAACCGGTCGGGCGAACACGACGACCCGACCGGCCACTGTGGACAGTCCGGGCGAGTTCTCAGGAAATTCTTCTCAGCTATTCCGGAGGCCGTTCCACAGGTTCTTCACACAAAGGACACCGAAGCTAGATGCCATGAGCGAGAACGACTTCCGGCCGGGCCCCGGTGGCGGGCACCAGCCGCAGCAACCGAACTACCCGCACTACGGGTGGCAGCAGCCCATGCCGGCCGCGCAAGTCCTCCCGCCTGCGCAGCCTCGCAAGAAAGGCAAGCGGGTCGCGGCGCTGGTCAGTGCGACCGCCGTCGCGGCCGCACTGGTCGGAGGCGCCGGTGGCGCCGCGATCGTTGGCCTGGAAGGCGGTTCGTCGCCGGGATCGGCCACCACAGCGACAGCCACCACCGTGTCCGGGTCGACGAACACGGACGTCAGCTCCGTCGCCGCGAAGGTGCTGCCCAGCGTCGTACAGGTGAACGTCACCACCAGGCAGGGTGACGCGATCGGCTCGGGCGTGATCCTCAGTTCCGACGGGAAGATCCTGACCAACGCGCATGTGGTGTCGGGCGCGGTCGGCAACGTCACGGTCAGCCTCTCGGACGGCACGAAGTATCAGGCGAGCGTGCTCGGCACGGACACCACCGCCGACATCGCCGTCCTGCAAGCGAAAGGCGCAAGCGGTCTGACCGCCGCCGCCCTCGGTGATTCGAGCCAGTTGCACGTCGGCCAGCAGGTTGTCGCGATCGGCTCGCCGGCCGGATTACAGAACACCGTGACGTCCGGCATCGTCAGCGCGCTCAACCGGCAACTGTCGGACATCGGGACCGGTGGGCAGCAGTCCTCGCCGTACAACCAGACAGCCAACAGTGATTCACCCAGCTACACCGCCATCCAGACCGACGCCGCGATCAACCAGGGCAACTCCGGTGGTGCGCTCGTCAACATGGCCGGGCAGGTCGTCGGCATCAATTCCGCGCTCTACAGCCCTTCGTCGTCCGCGGGATCGGTCGGCATCGGCTTCGCCATCCCGATCAACGACGCGAAAACCATCGTGAGCCAGCTCGAAAAAGGTTGAGCTGAGGGGAAAGCAGCGGAACGGGCCGTGGTCGGGGCGGCCCGTTCCCGCTGTGTCGTGCGCTGGCCATGCAGGCCGCGCGTTAAGGTCTTTCGGTGACCGACCGTCTTGTCTGGATCGACTGCGAGATGACGGGGCTCAACCTCGCCAAAGACGCATTGATCGAAATCGCCGTCCTGGTAACCGATGCCGAGCTCAACGTTCTCGGCGACGGTCTGGACCTTGTCATCCATGCCGAGGACGATGTGCTGGCGACCATGCCCGACGTGGTCCGCGAGATGCACGCCAAGTCAGGCCTCACCGACGAGGTCCGCCGCTCGACGGTCACCCTCGAAGACGCCGAGCGGCAAGTCCTCGCTCACATCCGCCGGCATGTGCCCGACGCGAAGAGCGCACCGCTGGCGGGCAACTCCATCGCGACCGACCGTGGTTTCATCGCCCGTGACATGCCCGAACTCGACGCGCACCTGCACTACCGCATGGTCGACGTGTCGTCCGTCAAGGAACTGGTCCGGCGCTGGTACCCGCGGATCTACTACGCCAAGCCCGAAAAAGGCCTGGCGCACCGCGCACTCGCCGACATCCGCGAGTCCATCGGGGAACTGGACTACTACCGGAAGACGGCGTTCGTGCCCCAGCCGGGCCCCAGCAGCGATCAGGCCCGCGCCGCGGCCGCCGAAGTGCGACTACACCACGATCGATAACCCCGTGCACGACCGCGGGGGCGGCACGATACGATGTCCCGGCTGAGGTTGACCGGCTTCCCGGCGCCTCACGTGGTGGGTGTAGCTCAGATGGTAGAGCACCTGGTTGTGGTCCAGGATGTCGCGGGTTCGAGTCCCGTCACTCACCCCACAGCCCCACCATGCTTGCCGCCCACGCGGCTTCGCATCGGTGGGGTTTCGTCGTTTCATGCGGGTTTAGCCCCCGGATCCCCGCGGTTCGGGTGCCGGGGACCCTCTGTGAGGGGCTGGGTGGCACCGTGCTAATCTTTTTTTCGTCGCCGAGGGGCTTCCCCGAGGCAGATGTGGTTGGCGCCATTAGCTCAACTGGCAGAGCAGCTGACTCTTAATCAGCGGGTTCGGGGTTCGAGTCCCTGATGGCGCACATTCCCCCAGGTCGTAGGACCTGGGGTTTTTTCTTTCAAGATCACGGCCTACCGAAACCCTCCTCTTTCCCCGGTGGCCGCGTACCCAAGTCACGGTCGAGGGCCTCCGCAGCGGCCGGGTTGGCGACCTTACGGCCCAGGTACACGTCCTGAGTGAGCGAGCGTGCCCTAGCTGGTCCGCGATCTGCAAACGTGATGACCGGTCGATAGCCCACAAGCCGCCCAGCAAGCGGGGATGGCAGATTGCGCTTGTATATCCTCGATGCCACGTCGGTATCGAGTGCGATCACCGAGGCCACTACGCGAGGTTGGCCTTTCGCTCAAGCGCAGCCGTGACCCGGACCTCACCGCCAAGATGGCCCGCATCCTGGACGTGTATGACCAGCCGCCCATCGATGGCCGCGTGGGTCGCCCGGCTGGCCGGGCGGATCTCAAGCGCCTTGCGGAGCGTTGGCGAAAGCGCCGGGGTCGGGGGCGGGGAGTGAGCCGAGTTGAATTCGGGCACCGAGTTCGTCGCGCACTCCCCAGTGCTCTGCGAGCAGGGAGCCTTCGGTGCGGTAGATGTGCACGGTGGTCATTTGGTACGACTTACCCTCGGTGCCCGGGCCGTGAATCGTATCGACGCCGACTCCCGTAGCGGTCGCGCGGACTACGACGCGGTCGTCGGTGTCGAAAATGTCGTCGATGGTGTAGCGGATGCCCAGCACATGGTGCACGAAGGTGAGGACCTGACGGTACCCCGCAGGGCCGGGCGGCAGCGGGAACGGCGATCCGTGGTCGACGAAGTCCTCGGTGACCAGGTCATCCAGTCCAGACAGTTCTCCAGTGTTGATCGCGTCGAATACGGCCAGGGCGGCTGCGCGTGCGCGGTTGTTCACGGCTATGCTCCGTTCTCAGAACTTGACTGGAACCCAAATCCAGTGGAATTGGAATCTAATGGAATGAGAGGTCCGTGGCAAGGCAGTACCGCGCCCCGCAGCGAGCCGAGCGAGCCCAGGCCACGCGCGCACACATCGCGAGGACGGCGCGCGACCTGCTACTCAGCGGGGGAGGCTACGCAGGAATGACGATCACCGCGCTTGCCGATACCGCCGGCGTCAGCCCACAAACGGTGTACAACTCCATCGGCGGCAAAGCCGAGGTCATCAAGGCGGTATACGACGTCGTGCTGGCCGGCGACGAGGACAGCACACCCATGAGCGACCGTCCCGAATTCCGCCGGGTAACAGACGCGACTGACGTGACGTCCTACGCGGCCGCTTACGCGGCCTGGGTACGGGTGATCTACGACCGGGTCGGACCTCTGCTCGGCGTGCTGCTCGGGCATGGTCCCGGCGGCGACCCGGTGCTGGAGACCTTCGTGGCAACGATCGATGCCGAACGCAGGCACGGCAACGCCAACAGCCTGCGCGGCCTGGCCGAACGCGGGCGCGCGCTGTCTCACCGATTCGACGAAGCGGTCGACGCCGTCTGGACGCTGACCTCGCCCGACGTGTACGACCGGCTCGTCCGGCGCTGCGGCTGGACACCGGCGGCCTACGAACGATGGCTGACAAATCAGCTGGGCTCGGCACTGTCCTGAAGCGCGTCGGTGACCAGCTCGGTACGCATATGCCCACGCAATGGACTGTCGAAACGGCCAACAAGGATCAGCCGTCGCGAGCCAACCGAATCCCAACCTGAACAGTGGCGAACGACCCTCGTTCTTGAGCATCAGCGATCGTTTGCAATCGCGATTCCTGATGGCCACTCTCAAACCCGAGGTCAACTTGCAGGCTGGCCTGGGGTTTCTGTTCGGCTCAGCAGGCAGTGGCGGACACGGCGGCGTTCCGTGCCGATCGGGTACTCACTGACCGCCACCCCCGCCTGAGTCGGTGATCTCGTACAGCAGCGGGCCGTGCTCGGCGGGATAGCGATCTCAACGCCGAGCGCCGGTACGACGACGCACGGCCCCTACCGGCACGCTCCGGGCTGCCTCGATCATCGGCCCCTCGCCCGCAGTCCGCGGCGAGGTACTCACCGTAAGGGTTTTGCCGCCAGCGAACCGACGACGGCCACCGCGTTGCTGTGCAGGTCGCGCAGTCGCGGGTCACCGCGCGACCAAATGGTCGTGCGTAAAGGGAAATATGGAACGCGCGGCGACGAAATCAAACCTGCTTTACCGCTGCCTGAGCTGTTTGCGGTTGACTGTCAGGATTTCGTCGGACAGTCCGGGGTCGGCCTCGGCGACAGCGCGGGAGACCACCAGTGCGCCGACCATCTGACAGAACAGCGACACTGCCTCTTCGCGGGCTTCTGCCACAGTCATTTCGGTATCGGATTGGCGCGCGCGATCGAGCACCATCTCGGTGATGGCACTGAAGTATCCCTCAAGCCCACGTCGGTACTCGGCCTGAGATGCGGCGCCGTGGCGTCCGGCATCAACCGCCAGGGCGGCTGAGGCGCAGCCCGTTTCCGGGTGATCACGGTGGGCCGCCGTCAGGTATCCGTCGACCATGTCGCGCAGGGCTGCCCGGGCGGAGCGGGGATGTGCCTTGCGGATGGCGGCGAGCGCGTTGAGCGAGTCGGTGAAGCCCTGACGATAGACTTCGAGGGCGAGGTCTTCCTTCGAAGGAAAGTGGTTGTAGAACCCGCCGTGCGTCATCCCGGCGGTCTTCATCAGCTCCTCGATGCCGAACCCGTCGATGCCGTGCAGCCTGAAGCCTTCGCCTGCTGCCCGCAGGATCTTTTCGCGGTTGGACTTCTTCTGCTCCTGTGTGATACGTGGCACCCCGGAAACCTCCTCGGCATGACGGCACCGCAACTTCGATGGTATCTGACATCAAAAAAGGCGTCCACACACGTCGCCTTGACAAGTAATAATGCTGATGACCATCATAGTTTTGATGATGAAAGACATCAAAAAGTTTGTGGAGGGCGCCGTGAACTTCGGAACTATCGGAGCGGGCACGATCGGGCAGGGCATCGCCGGACATCTCGTGGCGGCAGGTCATCGCGTCGTCCTGAGTAACAGGCGCGGCCCGGACACACTGAGTGAAACGGTAGCGCGACTAGGGCCGCTGGCCACAGCCGGAACAGTCGCCGAGGCAGCCTCGGCCGAGATGGTGTTCCTCGCGGTCGGGTGGCCGGACATCCCGGCCGCGCTGGCCGACGTGCCCTCGTGGGACGGCCGGATCCTGGTCGACACCAGCAATCAGATTGCCGGCTCGACGATGGAAGACTATGTCGACCTCGGTTCGGAGACGGGCAGTGAATTCGTCGCCCGCCACGCTCCGGGCGCACGTCTGGTCAAGGCGTTCAACACGCTGTACGCCCGGTACATCGTGCCCGACCCGCGGCACGCAGAAGGCCGTCAGCTGCTCTTCTACGCCGGGGACAACACAGACGCGAAAGCAGATTTCCGTACGGTGGCCGAAGAAATCGGCTTCGCACCGGTCGACGCCGGATCGTTGCGGGACGGCGGCCGGCTGATGCAGGTCGGCGGCCCGCTCTCGGCCCTGCACGCCCTCAAACAGGACTGAACGAAGAAGATCGTGGCCCAGCCCATCAGGAGCATTACGTGAAAGCCCTCGCTTATGAAAAGGCCCACTCGCTCGACGCGTTCGCCATCGAGCTCATCGACGCCGCAGAACCACGGTTGCGCGACACGGATCTGCTCGTCGGGATCCGCGCCGTGGGAATCAATCCGGGTGAAGCACTGATCCGGCAGATACGCAGCGCAGAACCGGGCGGACGAATCATTCTGGGATGGGAGTTCGCCGGAGTGGTGGAAGCCGTGGGACCGGAAGCAACGGGCTTCGCAGTCGGCGATCGCGTCATGGGCACCGGAGACATGACCCGGGACGGCGCCTGGGCGGAGCGGCTCACGGTCGACCATCGTGTGGTGGCAAGTATTCCGGACCAGCTGTCCTTTTCCGACGCCACGTCCTTGCCCATCGGTGGCCTCACGGCCTGGGAGGCCCTGTTCCGCGACCACGACAGCTTGGCGGCGGGAATCGACCGGGTGCTGATCGTTGGCGGCGCCGGCGGGGTGGGGACGCTGGCGACACAACTGTTGAAAAGCCGGACCTCCGCACTGGTGGCGAGCACAGCTTCGCGTCCCGAATCGCGGGAGTGGTGCACGAGGATGGGAGCGGATGTGGTCGTCGATCACACCGGAAACGTGCCCGCTCAACTACGTGACGCCGGTATCGACCGGATCGACCTGGTGTTGTCCACTGCGGGAACCGCGGGCAATGTCGGCTGGATCGCCGAAATCCTGCGGCCATTCGGTCACCTTGCCGTCATCGATCTGGACGGCCCTCTCGACCTCGGACCGCTTGTCGGCAAATCCGTGTCGCTGCACACCGAAACCGTCTTCAGCAAGATCATGGCCGGTGGCGACATCGCCAGCCAGGGCAGAATCCTCGCCGAGCTGGCAGCGGATGTCGTCGCGAACCGGTTGCGTCCCATCGCTACGACGGTGCTCGAGGGCTTGAGCGTGGACACGATGAGAGCAGCCCACGAACTGGCCGAGAGCAGGCGGACGCTCGGGAAAACCGTGATCAACTTCTGAGCCTGTCCAGGCGCAAGATCCTTTCCGCGTTCTGGTGGGCGACGAGGTGTTTGTCCTGGCTGCTTATCTCGGCTTCTTCAAGGAATTGGCGGGCGCCGAGGCCAATCGGGTTTTGAAAGGGATAGTCGACCGAGAACAGGATGTGGTCGGGGCCCAGCAGGTCGAGTGAGCGCTGGAGGAGGTTCTGGTGGAACATGCCGGATGGGGTGACGTAAAGGTTTTCACGCAGGTATTCGCTGATTCGTCGTTGCAGGTGGGTCATGGGTGACATGGTGTCCACTCGTTCGATCCAGTAGGGAAGCATTTCTCCCCAGTGGCCGAGAATGAGTTTGAGGTCGGGGTATCGGTCGAATGTCCCGCGCAGAATGATGCGGAGCTCGGCGATGCCGGCGTCCATGTGCCAGCCCCATGCGCCGGCGGCGAGGACGAGGTCGATGGACGGGTCGAATCCGGAGTAGTAGGCGTCGCGCACCGCCTGGGGCGGTATCTGGGGATGCAGGTAGATCGGGACGTCGAGCCGTGCCGCCGTGGCGAAGATGACGTCGAACTCTGGCGCGTCGAGCATCCTGTCCCCGGTGCGACCGTTGATCAGTGCGCCGGCGAAGCCGAGTTGGGTGACCGATCGCTCCAGTTCGGCCGCGGCGGCATCGGGATCCGCGGTGGGCAGGGTCGCGAACGCCGTGAACCGGTCAGGGTGGGCCTGCACCGCGGCGAATGCCTGATCATTGAGGTCACGTGCGAGCGGCTTGGCCTTGCGCGCTGGGAGGCTTTGCGTGGCCGGTGGGCCGACCGAGAGGACCTGCATGTCCACGCCCATCGCGTCCATCGCGGCGAGGCGGAGTTCACCGAGATCTTCGAGACGCTCCTCGATGTTCAGGCCGGCGTAGCGGGCCAGGGAGAACAGCTCGATCGGTTGATCGGCCGGGTTTGCCTGGAGCGTCGCGTAGAGCTCCTTGCTCCACCAGTGCTCTTCCAGCGAGATGATCTTCATGACGGCTCCTCGGTCAGTGGCGCGGTTCGGCGGTGCCGTATCGCTTGAGGTGTTGGTAGGTGTGGACGGCTGTGGGGCCGGAGGTGGTGCCGTAGCCGCTTTGTTTGACTGGGTCGCCGGCTATGAGTTGGGTGCCGAGGCCCCAGGTGTTGAGCCATACGTTGCCTACGCGCAGTTCCCGCCCGACGCGCCGGGCTCGGAACTCGTCGCGGGAGAAGATGGCTGCGGCGAGGCCGTATTCGGTCGCGTTGGCGCGGCGGATCGCGTCGGCTTCGTCGTCGAACACCTCGAAGGTTTGCACCGGGCCGAACACTTCGTTCTGCACGATGGGCGTGTTGACGTCGTCCACCTCGATCAGGACGGGGCGGAAGAACGCTCCTGCGGCCAGTTCCGGGTCCTGGGGGGTGCCTCCGCGGACGAGGATTTTGCCGTAGGTGGCGGCTTCGGAGACGATTCCGTCGATTCGTTTGACGGCGGCTTTGTCGATCAGGGGGCCGAGTTGGGAGGTGGGGTCG